>JADJVI010000019.1 GCA_016710645.1 Actinomycetales bacterium
GTCCGGCCCGCGCCTGCCGCAGCGGCCCGACCCCGAGACCGCGATCGCCGCGGTCTACGTCGGGCGGATGCGCTGCGAACCCGCCGATGTCATCGCCAACCGCCTCGACCCGTGGCACGGCGCGTGGTTCCACCCCTATGCCTTCTCGCACCTCACCGTCGACGAATCTGCCTCTGACGCAGACCGATTGGTGCTCGACGTCACCTTCCGGCTGGGGCGGACCTTCGGCGTGCCGGTCCGCGCGTCCTTCGAGACCCCCGACAGCCGCACCATCGTCATGACCATCCTGCACGGCGAAGGCACCGGCAGCGTCGTCGAGACCCACGCCACCCCGCTGGGCACCGATCGCGACGGCGCCGCCATCACCGTGCTCACCGAGGCGACCATCGCCACCTCCGAGCGGCTCGGGTTCCGGCTGCTGCGGCCGGCCGCGCGGCTGGTGCGCCCGCTCATCGTGCACACCGCGGCGGGGCTGTGGCGCGACGACCAGGACTACGCCGAACGCCGGTATGCCGTGCGCCGCGGCGAGCTCGGCTCCGGCAAGGATCGTCGTGGCTGACCGCTATCAATACCTCGTCCTCATGGCCGCGTGCGTGCTCATCACGCTGCCGCTGGAGTTCGTGCTGCGCGCGCGGATCTACCGCCGACCGCGCCGCTACCTCGCGGCGCTGCTGCCGGTGGTCGTCATCTTCTCCATCTGGGACGTCGTCGCGATCGCTCGCGGGCACTGGTGGTACTCCCCGGCATACACGACCGATGTGATCCTGCCGGCCGGGCTGCCGCTGGAGGAACTCGTCTTCTTCGTGGTCATCCCGACCTGCGGGCTGCTCACCTACGAAGCGGTCGGCACCGTGCTCGGCTGGGCGCGCCAGTGGCGCTCCCGAGCCCGACGCGGCGCGGGGAAGGGCGGCGCGGCATGAGGGAGTACACCGTGTGGAGCGCCATCGCGGTGCTCGCCGTCGTCGCGCTCGAACTGCTGTGGCTGCGCACCGGGCTCTTCCGCAGGCTGCAGTTCTGGATCGCCATGGCGATCGTCTTCTTCTTCCAGTGCCTCGTGGATGGCTGGCTCACCAAGCTCTCGGCGCCGATTGTCCTGTATACCGAGGACCAAATGCTCGGCGTGCGGGCGCCCTGGGACATCCCCGTCGAGGACTTCGCCTTCGGTTTCGCGATGGTGACCCTCGCCCTGCTGCTGTGGGAGGCACGCCGTGACCAGCCCGAATAGCACCACCGCACGGACGGGTATGCCGTCCCTCTCGCCCCCCGCCCGCACGACGCGTCCTGGCCTCGACCGTCGCGCCGAGCGCTGGGCTCCCGCCGCCCCCATCGGAGCGCCACGGCAGATGCCGCCGGTCACCGTCGTCGGCGGCGGCATCGCGGGCCTTGCGGCAGCGACCGTCCTGGCCGAACGCGGCGCCCACGTCACCATCCTGGAGGCCGAGGACACGCTCGGCGGTCGGGTCCGCTCCTGGCCGGTGACCAGCGCCGATGGCCAGACGCTCACCATGTCGCGGGGCTTCCACGCCTTCTTCCGGCAGTACTACAACCTGCGCGCCCTGCTGCGCCGCGCCGATCCCGACCTGCGTGCGCTGGCCCCCGTCGAGGACTACCCCTTGGTCCATGCCTCCGGCCAGCGGGATTCGTTTGCCAAGATCCCGCGGCAACCCCCGCTCAACGTCATGGCCTTTGTCGCCCGTTCGCCGTCGTTCCGCTGGCGCGATCTGCTCAAGGTCGACGTGGCCGAGGCCATGGGATTGCTCGATGTCGACTTTCCGGCGACGTTCACGGCATACGACGGGGTGAGTGCGGCCGAGGTGCTCGACCGGCTGCACTTCCCGGCCTCGGCGCGGCATCTGGCGCTGGAGGTCTTCGCGCGCAGCTTCTTCGCCGACCCGCGGGAGTTCTCCGGCGGGGAGATGGTGGGGATGTTCCACACCTACTTCCTCGGCTCGTCCGAGGGGCTGCTTTTCGATTGCGCCACCGACGACTTCGACACCGCACTGTGGGCGCCGCTCGCGGCATACCTGCAAAAGCTTGGGGTGACGATCCGCACCGGCGTGCGCGCCACAGCACTCACCGAGACTGACGACGGCATCATCGTCCACACCTCGGAAGGCACGGCAGCGGGTCGCACCGACCCGGGGCTCGTCGTGCTCGCCCTGCCCACCCAGGCCCTGCAGAGCATCGTCACCGCTTCGCCGTGGCTGGGCGATGCCGACTGGCGCGAGCGGATCTCGGCGTTGCGCGCCGCGCCGCCCTTCGGGGTGCTGCGGCGCTGGCTGGCCCGCCCGGTCGCCGACGACTCCCCGCCCTTCCTCGGCACGGCCGCGTTCGGCCCCCTGGACAACATCTCCCGTTTCGAGTCGCTCGAAGCCGGCGCCAAGGCATGGGCCGACGCCACCGGCGGCACCGTCATCGAGCTGCACGCCTACGCCATGGATGCGCCAGCCGAGCAGGTCAAGGCGCAGCTCTGGGACGAATATCTGCGGCTGCACCCCGAATCCGCCGGCGCGCCGATCGTGCACGAGGAGTGGCTGGTCCACGAGGACTGCCCGCTGGTCGACACCTCGCCGTGGGAGCGGCGCCCCACGGTGCAGACCCCCGACCCGCGCGTCACCCTCGCCGGCGACCTGGTGCGCTGCGACCTGCCGATCGCGCTGATGGAGCGCGCGGCGACCACCGGCATGCTCGCGGCCAACGCCCTGCTCGCCTCCCACGGCCACGAAGGCCAGGAGCTCTGGTCGGTGCCGACCGGGGCGGTGCTGCCCGGCGTCGGTCCGGCCCGAACTGCCCTCACCCGCCTGCCGAAGCTGCCGACATTGCCGACACTGCCGAAGCTGCCGACACTGCCCCGTATGCCGTGGCAGCGCACCTCCCAGCCCGGTGCGCGCTCGGCCGACGACCCGGCGCCGAAGAATCTGAAAGGCCAGGACGACTGACGTGGACGAGTTGGACGAGGCATTCGACGCGGGCGCCCGCCGCTACGACCTGCTGGTCGGGCTCAACCCTGGCTACCACCGTCACCTGCGCTCGGCAGCCCGCACGCTCGTCGAGCAGACGCCCGCCGGCGGGCTGATCGCCGACCTCGGCTGCGGCTCAGGGCTGTCGACACGCGCTCTGCTGCAGGCTGGCGCCACCCAGGTCATGGGCGTCGACGCTTCCGCAGGGATGCTGCGGGCCGCCCAGGCCAAATCGTGGCCCGGCGGAGTGCGCTTCCTCCACTCGCCCGCCCAGGACCTCGCCCAGGTGCTGCGCGACCGCGGCGAGGGGCCCCTGGACGGTGCGTTCGCGGCATACCTGCTTCGGAATGTGCCCGAGGCGCAGCGCCTCGACTTCCTGCGCGCCCTCCACGCCGCGCTGCGGCCCGGTGCCACCGTCGTCCTGCAGGACTACTCCCTCGCGCCCGGCCGCCGCCCGCTCGCGACCTGGCGCCTGGTCTGCCGGACCGTCATCAAGCCGCTCGCGACCGCGGTCGACGGCAACGCGGAGCTGTATGACTACCTGGAGGAGAGCGTCGTGACCAACTGGTCGCCCGCGCGCATCGCGGCCGCGATGACGGAGGCCGGGTTCACCGACGTGCTGGTGCGCACCGTGCCCGGGTGGCAACGCGGGATCCTGCACGACATCCGCGCCCGAGCGGGCGGGGCGCGCGCATGACCACGACGATCCGCGAGAGCGTGCCGCTGCGACTCACCCGCGACGAGGTGATGGCGCGGTTGGCCGACCGTGGTTTCGTCGTGTGGCGTGGCACGGCCAACGCGACGCTGCCCAGCGACCTGGTCGACCATCAGCTGACGACCGACGAGATCACCATCCACACCACCGCCGCCATCGGTGCGGACTGGCTGCCACGCAAGGTTGCGGCCGCCGCAAGCACGCTGCCGACGATCACCCGCGTCGAGACCTGGGACCGACGCAGCGGCGCCGGGCGCACCGAGTTCTCCGGTTTCGGGGTGCCCGCCAGCGCCTCGGCGACCATGCGGATCGAGCCTGCGTCCGGCGGCTCCGGAGAGCTGGGTGGGTGCGTGCTGCACCACGAGGTGCGCCTGCGGGTCGACCTTCCGCTGGTCGGTGGCCTGATCGAGAAGGCGCTGGCCGGTCGGATTGCCGAGACACTGCGCCAGGAGTCGGCGCTCTATGACTCCTACCGCAGCGGCACCGATCGCAGCGGCGCCCCGACCGCCTAGCGGCCGCACGGCATACCCGATGTGGGAGGCGGCGACAAAAGGGGCGCAGCACCCGGCGCGGGTCCGGGGAGTGACGGACCCGACTGGTTAGCCTGCTGGCGTGACTGTCGTGGAAACCATTGCCGGCTGGGCCCGGGAGCTGTCCGACGTGGGCGGACCCAACACCCTGCTGTGGGCGCCGACGCGGCGCGACGGGTTCCTCGAACTCACCACAGCCCACCCGGGCGGGGTCTCCATGCTCCTCGCTGGCCGACCGACCCGGCTGAGCGATCTGGTCCGCGAACCGGGTGCCTTCGACGACGCGCTGGACGTGGCCCGACGGGTGCACCAGCAGGCCGTCGACCTGCTCGAGCACCGGGGACTGGCCTGCGGATTCGTCGCCATGGGCGTGGCGACCTGGGACCCGCCGCGCGCGCGGGCCGTCGTCGAGGCGCCGGTGCTGCTGCGCACCTGCACGCTGCGCCCGACCACGGTGGCCGAGAGCGATTTCGAACTCGACCTCGGGCCGACCGTCGAGGTCAACCCGGCGCTGGTCAATTACCTGCGTTCGGTCGCCGGCATCGAGGTCGACCCCACGGCGCTCGCCGCGCTCGCCGATGGCGCCTACGGTTTTGACCCCTACCCCGTGTATGCCGCGCTGGCTCGGCTCTGCGCCGACGTCCCAGGGTTCTCGGTCACCCCGCGATTGGCGCTGGCCACCTATCCCTACGTCAAGCTCGCCATGGTCGCCGACGTCAGCGGCAACACTCGCTGGCTGTCCCAGGTCGACTTCATCGCGGCGCTGGCCGGTGACGAGGGTGCCACAACCCGACTGTCGCATGCCCCGCTGGAGCCCCTGGTCGACCCTGACCCCGAGCGTGAGGTCCTCCCGCTGGACCTAGACCCCATGCAGCACGCCGTTGTCGAGGCCACTCGACGCGACACCGGAGTGGCGCTACGCGCGCCGCGCGGCACCGGCCGCACCCAAACTCTCGCCGCCGTCGTTGCCGCGGCTGCCTTCGACGAGCGGCGGGTCCTCTACGTCACGCGCCACCGGCAAAGCGTGCGCGATCTGCGCGCGCGACTGGCATCGGCCGGGCTGGGAGACCTCGTCCTGGACCTCACCGGCTCCGATGCCGGTCGCGGGGGCGCCCTGGAGGAGTTGGCGGCTGCAGTGGCGATGGCCACCGCGCGCGACGAGAGCACCTCTCTGCTTCCCGATGCGCGGGGCGCCTTCGCGCGGGCCTTCGCCGTCGCCGAGGCCCGCGACGAACTCGCCGGTCACGTCGCGGCGTTGCACAAGGTCCGCCAGCCCTGGGGGGTCACGGCATACCAGGTGCAGGAGGCGATGGCCGCGCTCGCGACCCAGGCTCCCGCGCCGGGCTCCCGGGTGCGGATCGCCGGAGCTGCGCTGCGGGCGCTTAGCCGTGAGCGCATCGACGAACTCGCCGCTCACCTCGCGGATGCCGCAGCGGCCGGGGCATGGGCCGTCGGCGACGGCAACGACCCTTGGTATGCCGCCGACATCCGCACCGAGGACGAGGTCGTCCGGGCCAAGGCGATCGTCCAACGCTTCGCCGGCGACGGATTCGCTTCTGCCGCAAAGGAACTCGACGGCATACTCGCTGAGTCCTCGCTCAAGGCAGCCCGCACGCCACTGGACTGGGACCGCGCGCTGCGCACCATGAGCGGTGTGCGCGAGACGCTGGAAGTCTTCCGCCCCGAGATCTTCGACATCCCGCTGGACGAGCATGTCGCCGCGACCGGCACGCGTGACTTCCGCGACCAGGACGGCGAGGCCGACCTCGGTCTGGTCACCCGCTCGCGGGTGCGGCGCCAGGCTCGGCGGTTGTTGCGTCCTGGCCGCCCGCCGCAGGACCTGCACGCCGAGCTCGTCTCGGCGCGCGAGCAGCGCAACGCCTGGCACGACCTGGTGGGTGCCGGTGGTCGTCCGGAGATCTCCCCTCGGCTCGACGAGGCGCAGGCGTTATACGACAACATCGCCAGCGACCTCACCTGGCTGCAGGCGCGGCTCGAGCCGACCGAGGCCGGCGGCAACCTGCTCGGCACCTCGATGCCGCTCGTCCGCGGCCGGATCAACCGGCTGGCCGAACGGCTGGAGCGACTGGAGATCCTGCCCAAGGTCACCGCCGTGGTCGAGGAGCTGCGGGCCGCCGGCATGGGCGCGGTCATCGATGACTTCGCTCGCCGCGGGGTCGCGGCCGATCAGGTGCGCCACGAGCTCGATCACATCTGGTGGGCCTCGATCGGTCAGGACATCACCTCCTCCGACCGGCGCTACTCCGGACACGACGGGGTGCGGTTGCGCGATCGGGCCGGCCAACTCGCCGAGCATGAGACCACGGCGCGGGCCGCCGCGCGCGAGCGGATCCACCGGCATACCGATGCCTTGATCCGCCGCCGCGCGCGCGACAACCAGCGGCAGGCGCAACTGCTGCGTTCTCAGGGACCGGGGGTCAGCGCTCGCGCGCGACTGGCCTTCGCCGACGTCGTCCGCGAGGGGGAGGATCTCGTCGCGGCTGCCCGTCCCTGCCTGGCGATGAGCCCGTATGCCGTCGCACAGCTGCTCGCGCCCGGCACGTCGTTCGACCTGGTCATCATCGACGACGCGACCAGCCTCACGGTCGCCGAAGCGATCTCCGCCCTCTCCCGGGGCCGCCAGGTCGTCGTGGCCAGCGACCCCTACGGCCCGCAGCCGGAGCCGTTCCGGGTCGGCCAATCCGTTGATGCGTCGGGCGAGGGATCGGCGCTGGGGCCGACTGCGTCTTTGGCTGCCCGCGCGCAGGGCTTGCTCAGCGCAGCCGACCTCACCTGGTGGCACAGCACCGCAGACCCCCGACTGCGCCCGGACGATCTCGCCGGCACCGTCGAAGGGGTGCCCGCGCCTGTGCTGGCCGATCCGGTCGACCTGGTCACGGTCGAAGGAGTCGTGGCCTACGCGCCGGGAGCGGACCAGCCGATCGAGTCATCGGAGTCGGAGGTCGCTGCGGTCGTCGCCGCGGTGCTCGATCACGCTCGGGCGCGACCGGAGCAGAGTCTAGCCGTCGTCGGGCTCACCGGCGCGGTCGTCGACGGCGTGCGGGCCCGGTTGCGCGAGGCCGTGGCCGAGATTGCCGATGACGATGCTGCGGTGGCGTTCCTGGCCGGAGCGGGCGACGAGCCGTTCGTGGTGACGAGCTTCGAGCGGGCGGCTGGGTTGGAGCGGGACGTCGTCATCCTCGCGATGGGATACGGCCGGACCCCGCACGGCCGCGTGCTGCACCGCTTCCCGTCCGTGGATGCGCCGGCTGCTGCCTCGGCCCTGGCGGCAGTGCGCCGCGCGCCCCGGCATCGGCTCGTCGTGGTGACCGCGCTGAGCTCGTCGGAAATTGTCTCGAGTCGGCTCAAGAGCCCGGGTGCTCGGGCTCTGCGCGACCTCCTGGTGGCCGTCGAAGCCGCGACGGGCGCTGACGCCGGTGCCACGGCTGAGGTCCCGGCGGTCGCGGGGCAGGCTGATGTGGGCCGGTCCGACAGCGCGCTGATGGCTTACCTCGCCGCACGACTGCGCGAGGAAGGGCTCATCGTCGCTCACGAGGTGGGGGTCGGCGCTCACGTCGTCGAGCTCGCCGTCGGTCACCCGGACCTGCCTGACCGCTATCTCGTCGCGGTCGAAAGCGACGGACCCCGGTATGCCGCCCGCCAGGGCGTGCGCTCACGGGATCGTCTGCGCCCTGACCAGGTCGAACGTGCCGGGTGGCGGTTCGTGCGGGTCTGGTCCACCGACCTCTACCGTGATCCGGCTCGCGAGGTGGCTCGGATCGTCGGGGTAGTTCGCGAGATCGTCCGGGCCGAGCGAGCCCAGCGGGTGCCGGCCCCAGCCTTGGTCTCTGAGATCGGCGCGGAAAGCGGCGCAGATGGCGGCCCCGTCCCCGGCGAATCCACGCCCGAGGTAGTCGAGGAGGCCACCACTGCGGATGCGCAGCCAGGTGAGGCCGTCACGGCCGGCCAGGATGCCGAGGCCGCGGCTGATGCGGAGGCGACCCCTGAACCAACGCCGAAGGCAGCCCCGCGGCGGCGTCCTGAGCAGACCCGCGACGACACCGACGCCGGTTGGGGGGAGCGCCGCGATGACGACGCTCACGACCGCTGGCTGCAGGAACAACGCCCACCACACTGGGAGTGATGCTCCCCAGACGGGCAACGACAAGGGGCGGGAGCCGATCGGCTCCCGCCCCTTGGCGGATCTGCGGCGAAGATCAGCGAGCGCGCAGCGCGTCGCGGATTTCGGTGAGCAGGGCGACCTCTTCGGACGGAGCGTCGGTCGCGGCCTCCTCGCCCTTGGCGCGGCGCTCGGCCAGCTTGTTGAGCGGGGCGACGACCATGAAGTAGACGGCCGCGGCGACGATGACGAACGAGATCAGCGTCGTGAGGAAGGCACCGACGTGGACGCCCTCGGGCACCCAGCCGGAGAAGTTGGGGGTGCCACCGAGCTTGCCGATGAGGTCCATGATGATCGTCACGAACGACTCGATGACCTTGCCGAATGCGCCACCGATGACGACGGCGACCGCGAGGTCGACGACGTTTCCGCGCATGAGGAAGTCTTTGAAACCCTTGAGCATGGGTTGTTGTCCTTTTCTGTGGGGGTTGCTCCCGACACTGGGAGGGTTAACTCCCCTCGCGTGAGGGGTGGACGGGCGGGTAGTTCGCCCCCGGGGAGCCATTGACTGGTGTGTAGCTGGCCTGCTCGGCGGGGTGGTGCGTCACCGCGTCCCCCCCAGGCAGGCGCACCAACGGTACCGAAAGCGCGTCGAGTCGGCCAATCGGAGGACCCGGCCCCGCGTGTCGCAGGTCACTCACGGAGGTCTTGACGGGCGCCGATTCGCGGTGGCGGGGCCGAGGACGGGCGGGGTAACTGGTCGTCACCGAGCGTCGATGCGGCCCAGTCAGGGTCGCACCGCCACGACGAATCCGCTTCCTGCGCCGGCCGGTCCAAAGGCTGATGCCACCCGCGACGCGTCACTCTCGGGGACGGCGACGAAGAGGGCGGGATCCTGCTCAGCAGCCATCGACAGCGTGCCCAGCCCGGCCGATGACGCACCGCCCGACCCTGCTGAGGCCGCCGTCGGTGCCTGTAGGACGATCGCGTCGGTCACTCGTGTCCCGGTGCCTGCTTCGAGGACGAGAACTTCATCGCCTGCCGAAATCATCTGCAACACAGCCGGATTTGCCAAGGGCAGGGCGATCGCGACACGTCCGGCCAGCACACCTGCCGGCCCCTTGGCGGGTGCTATTCGACTGGATGTGACCACTTCTCCGGCCGTGATCGGCCCAGCCAACGACCTGCCGACGACCGCGTCCACAGCGGTCAACGCCCCGGGCGGTCGGGCACCGGACGGCACGTGGTGCAGTTGGAGGTCGTCGACCGTGAGCCGGTGGCCGGCCGGCAAGTCGGCGCTGACCACGACCACGGTGACTGGGCTGGCGTCCGCCGCTGCCGCTCGCAGCGTCGCAGCGGCGATGAGGACGGCCAGGGCAGCCAGGGCTGCCGCCGCGAGCCTGCGCCCTTGCCGGCGCCAATAGGCATGCCGTCGGGACCCGGGACGGCGCGAGGCCGCCCCGAGTCGGGGGATGGACCTCATGGCAACGCGAACGGCAAGGCGAGCCCATCGACCGCACGTCGACAGGCGCAGGTGGCCTCGCTGTCCGGCTCGGCGGCCGGCAGCCGCTCGATGGCGGCGCCGATCAACGCCTTGAACGGGGGCATGGTGCTGGCGAAGACCGCCACGACCTCGTCGTGGGTCACCCCCTCGCCATGCTCGACGCCCGCGTCGAGATCGGTGACCAGGGCCACCGTGGTGAAACACATGGCCAGCTCACGGGCGATGGCTGCCTCGGGCATCGCGGTCATCCCGACGAGCGTGCCCCCAGCGGTTTGGTGCCACTGGCTCTCGGCCCGAGTCGAGAACCGTGGGCCGTTGATGACGACCAAGGTGCCGCCGACGGCATACGGCAGGTCGCCCTCGGCCAGCGCGGCAGCCACGGCAGCCCGCCCTCGGACGCAGTAGGGGTCGGCGAAACCCACGTGGACGACCGCACCGACCTCGTCGTAGACGGTGTGCTCGCGCCCCCAGGTGCGGTCGATGATCTGATCGGGGACGACGACCGTGCCCGGACCGAACTCCGGGCGAAGCGACCCGACCGCGCACGGCGAGAGCACCTGCCGCACCCCGAGGGAGCGCAGCGCCCAGAGGTTGGCTCGGTAGTTGACCCGATGAGGTGGAAACCGGTGGTCGTGCCCGTGCCGGGCCAGGAAGGCCACCCGCCGGCCGTGCAGCTCGCCCAACACCACGTCGTCACTGGGCGCCCCGAAGGGGGTCGACACGGCCACCCGGCGTGCGTCCGTGAGGAAGCTGTAGAACCCCGACCCGCCGATGACGCCGATCTCGGCGTGGTCTTGCCGGAACGGCTCGGGCAGCGGGGCGGCGGACTCGGACGGGCCGGGTTGGGCGGTCATGACGGCAAGGGTAGGACGCCGGTATGCCGTGTGGTCACCCATCCTCGAAGCCTGTGGATTCTGGGACAACCGGCGACAGGATGTGGACCGAGCCGCTGGGGAGTGTCCCGATCAGCTGGCGGGCGTGCTGCCGGCGCCGGCCGAACTCGTCGCAGCCGAGCCAGTTGAGCCCGTGGTTGCCGACCCGTTCGACCCGGCATTCGACCCACCCGAGCTTGACGACCCAGCGGACGAACCGGAGTCAGATCCAGACGTCGATCCGGAGCCGCCCGCCGCCGAGGCTGCTGACGAGGACGACCCGGACGAAGACCCAGACGACGACCCGGAGGCAGACCCAGACGACGAGCCCGTCTTGCCCGAGCTGGCCCGCGAGTCAGTCCGGTAGAAGCCCGACCCCTTGAAGGTGACGCCGATCGAGCCGTAGACCTTGCGCAGCCGACCAGAACACTCCGGGCACATGGTGAGCGGGTCGTCGCTGAAGGACTGCACAAAGTCGAATGCGTGGTCGCACTCGGTGCAGCGGTAGGCGTAGGTGGGCACGGGTCCTCCTGATCGGCGAGCGTCCGGATTCTATGCGGCGGGCTGCCACCGCTCCCAATCCCTCGGGCCGTGCCTATCCCGTCACGACTCCCGGTCAGGACGAGTGCGGCGGAAGCACCGACCCGGCCTTGTGCGCGATCCGACGAGCCTTAGCCTTGGCCCGATCGGCCCGGGACGGCGGCTCGGACGGATCGGGCACCCACCCGGCCAACCGCCCGGCCCGGCTTACGGCGACCAGGCGCTCGTGCACGGCCTCGACGGCATCGGACGGCGACACGATGAGCAACTCGTCGCCGGTGCGCAGCCGGGTCTCCAGTTCCGGCACGAACGAGCCGCCCTCGCGCAGCACCAGGGTGACATTGGCTCCGGGGGGCAGCCGCAATTCGAAGACCTCGACCCCGGCCAGCTTGGAGTCCGGCCCGATGCTCACCATGACGACTTCTGCATTCATCCGGTCCAGCGCGGTGGTCTCGACCTCGAGGGGCACCTGAGTCACGGATTCGACGACGCCGAGCTTGCGGGCGACCCAGGGCAAGCTCGGCCCCTGCACAACGGTGTAGATGAGCACGAGGACGAAGACGAAGTCGAAGATCCACCGGGTGCCGGTCGCGCCCAGGGTCGCCGGCACCGTGGCCAGCACGACGGGCACCGCACCGCGCAACCCGGCCCAGGACACGAACAGTTGGTCGCGCCAGGGCACCCGGAACGGCGTGAGGCTCGCGGCCACCGACAGGGGCCGCGCGACCACGAGCAACACCAGACCGATGAGCAGCGCCGGCCACGCCTCGACGGGCAGCCGCGAGGGCGAGGCGAGCAGCCCGAGCAAGAAGAACAGACCCACTTGGGCGATCGTCCCGAGCGCTTGGACGAACCCGTTGACCGCGGCCCGGTGCGGCAGCCGCATGTTCCCGAGCACGAGAGCAGCGAGGTATGCCGCGATGAACCCCGACGCGTGAACTGTCGCGGCCACGGCATACCCGAGCACCGGCACCGCGATGACGCCGATAGCGAAGATGCCCGAGGCTCCTCGCGCGAGCAGGCGCACGCCCTTGCCGCCGAGCCAGCCGATGGCGATCCCGACGACGGCTCCGACGCCGAGTTCGACCAGCGCCAGCAGGGCCAGTTGCCAGGCTGGGTCGGGCGCGTCGTTCTCGACCAGTTGCAGGGCGAAAGCGGTCGTGATGATGACGACGGGCGCGTCGTTGAAGCCCGACTCGGCCTCGAGGATGCCGCGCAGGCGAGTCGGGAGGGGCACGTCGCGCAGTACGGAGAAGACCGCTGCGGCGTCGGTCGAGGACAGGATCGCCCCCATGAGCAGCGCCATCGGCCAAGTCAGACCGAGCACCAGATGGCAGGCGACGGCGACGACGCCGATCGACACGAACACCCCGACCGTCGACAGCACGATCGCGGGAAAGACCGCGCGGCGTATGCCGTTCCACGGGGTGGTGAGCCCACCCTCGGCGAGGATGAGGATCAGCGCGGCATACCCCAACACCTGCGTGAGCGCGGCGTTGTCGAAGGCGATCCCGGCGCCCCCGTCACCGAAGGCGAGGCCGATGCCGAGGTAAAGGAGCATGGTCGGCAGACCCGACCGGGCCGAGATCCGCACCGCGACCAGCGACAAGAGCACGACGAGAGCACCGAGCAGCAACCACCGGGTGAGGTCGGCCAGGGTGTAGCCATCGACCAGACCGGGCGGAAACGGCATACCTCATCCTCCTGTCGTTCCCACGGTGAGTCGCGGACGTGGCCTAGTCTCGCAGGGTGGCACGGTGGAAGGTCGGACGCAGAGTGGGGCTGGGAGTCCTTCTCGTCCTCGTGGTCTCGCTGGTCGGTGCAGTGGTGTTCGGGACCGGGGTGTTGCGGCGTTCTTGGCCGCAGACCTCCGGCGAGCTCACCCTCGACTCACTGACCGCGCGGGTGGACGTCACCCGAGACGCGCAGGGCGTGCCGACGATCTACGCCGACAATGTCGCCGACCTGTTCCGCGCGCAGGGTTTCGTCACGGCGCAGGACCGCTTCTTCCAGATGGACCTGCGCCGCAAGGTCGCCTCCGGGCGCTCGGCGGAACTCGTCGGTGGCGCGGGCGTCGCCTCTGATTCCGTCATGCGCACCCTCGGGTTGCGTCGGGTTGCCGAGGAGGAACTGCCCCTGCTGGCCCCCAGCACCCGCCTCTACCTCAATGCCTACGCCGACGGCGTCAACGACCTGCTCACCCGGGCCGGCGACCCGATGGCCCTGGGCCTGGAGTACGAGGTCCTCGGCGCACGCTTGGGTGACTACCGCCCGGAGAAGTGGACCGCCGTCGACTCGCTGGTCTGGCTCAAGGCCTATGCCTTCGACGTCGCCGGTCTGGATGCCGCTGAACTCGCCCGCGGCCGGCTGGCCGCGATGATGGATGCTGCGCAGCTTCGGGCCATCTACCCCGACTACCCGAGTCAGCACCCCACCGTGCTGCCGGCGACCGCGTGGGGACACCAGCGCACCAGCGCGACGGGGGCCGACGGTGTCGACCCCGCCGATTCAGCCGTCGCCCTGGCCGCTGTGCAGGCCGCTTTGGCTGCCCGCTCCACGTCGGCGTTGGTCGGCGCGGGAGAGGGGCTCGGGTCCAATGCTTGGGTCATCGCCGGCTCTCGCACCGCCAGCGGCAAGCCGATCCTCGCGGCCGACCCACACCTGGCGCCATCGCAGCCAGGGGCCTACACCCAGGTCGGGCTGCGCTGCCGCACGGTGACGCCTGAGTGCCCCTTCGACGTCAGCGGCCTCACGCTGCCTGGCTTCCCGGGGGTGCTGGCTGGGCACAACGGCACGATCGCGTGGGCGACCGCGGCGCTCGGTGCCGATGTCAGCGACTTCTTCTACGAGCAAGTCACCGGCGATTCAGCAGTGCGTGACGGCGCGCTCGTGCCGTTGCAGCTCAGCGCAGAAACGATCAAGGTGCGCGGCGGCAGCGACATCCCGATGACGGTGCGCCGCACCACGCACGGCCCGATCCTCAGCGACGCGATGCCCGCGGTCGACGAGGCCGGTCGGCGCGCGGTGGTCAACGGCGTCGCGGAACGCCAGCGGTATGCCGTGTCGCTCGCCTGGACCGGGTTCACCCCCTCGCGCACGGCCGACGCGATTTTCGGGATCAGCACCGCGGGGAGCTTCGCCGAGTTCCGGGCGGCAGCGACCGGGTATGCCGTGCCTGCCCTCAGCCTGGTCTACGCCGACGTGGACGGTCACATCGGCTACGTGGCACCCGGGATGATCCCGGTGCGCTCGGCCGCCTCGGCGGGATGGGCTCCCGGCTACCTCCCGGCGCCGGGCTGGCAGAGCACCTGGGACTGGCGCGATGTCGTGCCGACGGCCGACCTGCCGTGGGCCCTGGACCCCCAGGAGGGGTTCATCGTCGCGGCCAACAACAAGGTCACTCCGGTTCCGGCGCCCTACCTGGGGTCGGATTGGGACAACGGTTGGCGAGCCGCCCGGATCAGCCAGGTCATCGCCACCGGACCCAAGGTCACGCTCCCCGACACCGCGAAGCTGCAGCAGGACACCTTCGATGCTTTCGCCCGCACCGTGGTGCCGGTCCTGCTCGGGGTGGATCTGTCCTCCGACGGATTCACCGAGGAGGCTCAGCAGCTGTTGCGCGCCTGGGACCTCACGACCCCGGCGGATCGTTCGGACGCCTCGGCCGCGGCGGTCTACTTCTACGCGGTGTGGTCGCGGATCGTCCAGGGCACCTTCGATGACCAACTCCCGGCCGACCTGCGCTCCGACGGAGGCCCGCGGTGGCGGCAGGCGGTCATCAAGCTGCTCGACGATCCGGCCAACGTGTGGTGGGACGACAAGCGCACCCCGGGCGTCGTGGAGAACCGCGACGAGATCCTGCACCGCGCGCTGGTCCAGGCCCGCCTCGACCTGACTCGCTCGATGGGGTCCAACACGTCGGCCTGGTCCTGGGGGAAGGTCCACCTCCTGGACCTGGTTCACCCCGTGCTCGGAGCGCCAAGTGACTCCGGGTTGATCGCCCGACTCTTCGACCGTGGTTCGGTGCCCGTCGCCGGTGGGTCGGCGGTCGTGCTCGCCACCGCTTTCGACGCGGCCAAGGGTTTCCGGGTGACCTCGGCGCCGGCAGCGCGACTCATCGTCGATCTCGGCGCCCTCGACTCCTCGACCTGGGTGTTGCAGACCGGTCAGAGCGGCCATGCCGGCCACTCCCATTACATCGACCAACTGGACACGTGGAACTCCGGCGGCAGCTTCGCCTGGCCGTTCTCCTCGGCTGCCGTCGAGGCCGCGACGACCGACCGCCTGACCCTGCTCCCCAAGCCCTGACCGCAGGCGTGCGCGACGGGTCAGGTTGTCAGTCGGGGGCTCCGGCGGGCAGCCACTGCACCCCGCAGCCTGGGGTCACCACGCCGTCGACGTGGCGGTCGTGCGGATGGGCCGGCAGGGGAGCGCCGGTCAGCTCGTCGTCCCAGAGCAGGGTGAGGACCGGTATGCCGTCCGCCACCAGTCCCAGCGCCGTGTCGTAGTAGCCGCCGCCCTGACCCAGTCGCAGCCCCGATCGATCGACGGCGAGCCCGGGGGTGAGGACGAGCTGCGCCGCGGCGATGGCGTCGACCCCGAGGTCGTTGCCCTCGGGCGTCCGCCAGGACAGGGTCCGTTCATCCAGTGGCCCGGTGATCGGCACGATGACGTCGTGACCGGCCGCCTGCAGCCTCGCGATGAGCGCCTCGGTCGGCGGTTCGGTGGGCCGAGACTCGTAGGCGGCCACCCGACATACCTCGCCCATGGCCGCGAGCGCGAGTCCGGCGACGAGCGTCTCGACGGCGTCAGCGAGCGCGGCACCCGCCGCAGCCCGCTGCGCGCTGGCGTCGACAACGGTCGCGCGGGCCCGGCGTCGAGCTCGCACCTGCGAGCGCAAGGCCGCCTTGGCCCGGCTGACCTGATTGAGCACGTTGCTCTGGTCCGCCGGCTCGGCCGCGTCGTCGTGGTGCACCCCTCCAGGCTAGGCGTCCGGCGACCGAGTGACGAGGGCGGGCTGTCAGGCAGGGCTACTAGGGTGGGCGCTGTGAACGCCGTTGCTGGGGCTCGCCCATGAGCGCATCCGGACTCGCCGAAGCCCGTCGGCGGATGACCAACCGGGGCATCCACCCCGCTGCTATCGAGGTCTTCGCCCGTTATTACCGCGATGTCGAGGCCGGCGCGCGCGGCACGATTCCCGAGGCGGGCATCACCCCCCTGGCCGACCTGCCGCAGCTGGAGGCGTTCTCGGCGACCGAGGCCGAGCGCGCCGAGGCGCTGCGCCGCACCGCCATGATCAAACTCAACGGCGGCTTGGGCACGAGCATGGGCCTGGATGGCCCCAAGAGCGCGCTCGTCGTGCGCGAGGGGCTCACCTTCCTGGACGTCATTGCCCGTCAGGTGCTGGCGTTGCGCGCCCGGTATGCCGTCGAGCTGCCGGTGCTGTTCATGGACAGCTTCCGCACCCAGGCCGACACGCTCGCGGTGTTGTCGGCGTATCCGGATCTGGCCGTCGACGGTCTGCCGCTGGATTTCCTGCAAGGGGCCGAGCCTAAGCTGTGCGCCGACGACCTCAGCCCGGTCGACTGGCCGCAGGACCCGGAGCTGGAGTGGTGCCCGCCCGGGCACGGTGATGTCTATCTCGCGTTGTCGACAACTGGGCTGCTGGATCGATTGCGGGAGAAGGGTATTCGCTACGCGTTCTTGTCCAATGCCGACAACCTCGGTGCGACCTGCGATCCCGATATCGCCGCCTGGCTGTTGCGTCATGACGTGCCCTATCTGGCTGAGGTCTGCGAGCGCACCGTCAACGACCGCAAGGGCGGCCACTTGGCGCGGCGGGTTTCCGACGGCCGGATCGTCTTGCGCGACAGCGCGATGGTTGTGCCCGGCGAGGAGGAGTTCTTCGGCGACATCGATCGCCACCGCACCTTCCACGCCAACAACCTCTGGGTCGACCTCGACGTGGTGGCGCGGCTGCTCACCGAGGGCGACGGCCATCTCGGCCTGCCGATCATCGTCAACCGCAAGACCGTCGACCCCACCCGTCCCGATTCCACCCCGGTCATCCAGCTGGAGACGGCCATGGGGGCAGCTATCGAGGCCGTCGACGGCTCGCAGGCGTTGCTCGTGCCTCGCACCCGGTTCCGGCCGGTCAAGACGACCAACGAGCTGGCCCTGCTGCGCTCGGATCGCTATCGCCTCGACGCCGACTCCCACGTCGTCACGACCACCGATGCCCCCGAGCCGTATGTCGACCTCGGGAAGGCCTTCGCGCTGGTGCCCGATTTCGAGCGCCGCTTTGCTCACGGGGTGCCGTCGCTGCGGGAGTGCACCTCACTACGAGTGATCGGGGACGTCGTCTTCGGCGCCGACGTGGTGTGTCGCGGAGACGTGACGGTCTCTGCCGACACGGACCCCGGTGGCGGGTCGACCGGCCCGCTGCAGATCCCCGACGGAGCGGTTCTCGGGGTCTCATGAGCGGCGATGCGGAGATGCGCGAGGTGCACGAGCACATGGCAGCAGCCATGGAGGGGGTCGCGCCGCTGCCGGGCGAGCGCCTGCCGGTTGCCGAGTGCGTCGGCCTGGTTGCGGCCGAGAGATTGGTGTCGCGGGTCGACTTGCCCGGCTTCGACAACTCGGCGATGGACGGGTATGCCGTGCAGGCTGCGGATCTCGTCCGGGCCGGTGCAGGTCGGGGGCGCGGTGTGCGCCTGCAGGTGATCGGGCACCTGGCCGCGGGCGATGCCCCGACGGAAGCAGTGCGCCCGGGGACGGCGATCCAGATCATGACCGGAGCTCCGCTGCCACCCGGCGCCGATGCTGTGGTCCCGGTCGAAGACACCTACGGCGGGGCGAAGCTGGTGACGATCACGAAGACTGTCCCGGCTGGTCGACACATCCGCCGCCAGGGCGAAGACCTGGCCGCCGGGTCCGTCGTCGTGTCGCCGGGTGACCTGTTGACCGCCCGGCGGATCGGTCTGGTCGCGGCTGCGGGCCACGGCGAGGTCCTGGTTCACCCTCGGCCTCGGGTGGCCGTGGTGTCCACCGGCGCCGAGCTCGTCGCCCCGGGCGCAGACCTCGCCCCGGGCCAGATCTACGACTCCAACAGCCACCTGCTCGCCGCCGCTGTGACCGCGGTCGGTGGGCTCACGGCATACCGGGGCAGTATCGGCGACGACCCTGAACTGGTGCGCGCCGAACTGGCCCGGCTGGTCACCCAGGTGGATGTCATCATCACCTCGGGCGGGGTGAGCATGGGGGTCCACGACGTGATCAAGGACGTCCTGCGCGACAGCGGCACGGTCGAGTTCGTCCAGGTGGCGATGCAACCGGGCAAGCCGCAGGGGCTGGGCGTGCTCCTGGATGGCGAGCGGAGGGTGCCGTTCTTCGGACTGCCGGGCAATCCGGTGTCAGCCGCGGTGAGTTTCACCATTTTCGTGCGCCCGGTGCTCAGACGCATGCTCGGACTGGAGCAGCCCGAGACGACGACGGTGAGCGCAGAACTCACGGCGGGGATGCGCTCGCCGGCGGGCAAGGTGCAGTTCGCCCGGGCCCGAGCCCGGATGTTGCCCAACGATCGCCTCGGTGCCGAACCGCTCGCAGGGCAGGGGTCGCACTTCGTCGCCGACCTGGCCGAGGCCAACCTGCTGCTGATCATCCCGCCCGACACGACCGAGCTCAGCGCGGGGGACGTGGTCCATGCGATCCTGCTCGAGGACGACGACGGCGGTGTGACCGCTCGATGAGCCAACCCGAGCCCACGCTGACCCATGTCCGCGCCGACGGCAGCGCTCACATGGTCGACGTCTCGGGCAAGGCTGTCACTGCGCGGGAGGCGTCGGCCGCGGGCCGGGTGCTCGTCTCTGCAGCCGTGATCACTGCCCTGCGTGCAGGCACCGTGCCCAAGGGCGACGCCCTGGCGGTCGCCCGGATCGCGGGCTTGCAGGCGGTCAAGCGCACCCCCGATCTCATCCCGCTGGCACATCCCATCGCCGTGCATGGGGCCTCGGTCGACCTCGTCGTTACCGACACCGCGGTGGAGATCACGGCCACCGTGCGCACCGCCGACCGCACCGGGATCGAGATGGAAGCCCTCACGGCCGTCGCTGTCGCGGCCCTGGCCCTGGTCGACATGGTCAAGGCCGTCGACAAGCACGCGCGCATCACCGACATCCGGGTCACCGCGAAATCCGGCGGCAGAAGCGGAGATTGGGTCGAGGGATCGTGAATGCTGTTGGTGGGCAGGGCAGCCCACGACACACAGCATGGGTGATCGTCGCGTCGACTCGGGCGGCCGATGGCAGCTACGAGGACCGCACCGGGCCGCTGTTGGTCACCGCCCTGGCGGAGTGGGGGTATGCCGTGTCCGGCCCGGTGGTCGTGCCCGACGGACCTGCGGTCGGAGCAGCGATCGGGCGGGCGTTGGCAGACGGGGTGGCCGTCGTCATCACGACCGGGGGCACCGGGGTCAGCCCGAGCGACGTCACCCCGGAGCAGACCCGGCCGTTCCTGGAGCGGGAGCTGCCCGGCATACCCGAGCTGGTCCGTGGCGTGGGGCTCCGCCGCGGGCTGCCGCTGGCCGCGATCTCGCGCGGACTGGCCGGCGTCAACGGTCGCAGCGTCATCGTCAACCTGCCCGGATCCCGGGGCGGCGTGAGCGATGCACTCGGAGTGCTGGAGCCGGTCCTCGCGCACATCGTCGACCAACTCCGCGGGGGCGATCATGCCGACCCGACGACCGGGCTGGAGCCCACAGCCGACCACCCCGAGGCGCCCGCGTGACCGGTCTGGCGCGGTGGCCGGTGAGCCTGTCCGTCAACGACGGGCTCATGCCCCGCCTGGTGTTGCGTCCGCTGGGCCGCCGCGACCGCTCGGAGTGGGAGGCGCTGCGACGGGACAACACGGCATACCTGCAGCCGTGGGACCCCACCTCGCCGAGCGGGGCGACGACGCGGGTGGGGTATGCGCAGTACCTGCGCGGGATGGCGCGCGATGCCCGCGAAGGCACCCTCCTGCCGCTCGCCATCGAGGTGGAGGGGCGGCTGGCCGGTCAGATCCATGTCTTTGGCATCGGGCGCGGGTCGCTGCTGTCGGGATCGGTCGGTTACTGGGTGGGGCGAGCCGATGCCGGACGCGGGATCACGACCAGGGCTCTCGCTGCGGTCTGTGACTATGCGCTCGGTCCGGGAGGGCTGCACCGGGTCGAGGTCAATATCCGACCCGAGAACGCTGCCTCGCTCGCCGTCGTCGCCCATCTGCGCTTCCGCGAGGAGGGGGTGCGCGAACGCTATATGCATATCGCCGGGGCCTGGCGCGACCACCGCAGTTTCGCCCTCACCACCGAGGACACAGCCGGCCAACCGGTCATTCAGAGGTGGGCGGAGCGACCCCTTCCGGGATGATCGCGTCGCTCTCGACCGGGCCGATGTCGGCGACGGAGGGCATTTAACACCTGTCACAGCAGCCTCAGGCGCGACACACCGCAAGAGGTCCGCCGACCGCGCGAGCGGGGTCCTTACCTTAGAGCGGTGCAGCCTTCGTCCCTGATCTTCCTCGCCGTCATCGCGATCTGGGGCGCCTTCCTCGTGCAGTACTGGGTGCGTCGCCGCGAGGACGTCGCCACCGCCCGCTCCGCCGACCGGTTCAGCGAGGCGATGCACGTCCTGGAGCGCCGCCCGGTGCTCGCCGCCGCCGATCCTCGACCGCCCTTCGCCGTGTATGCCGCAGGGTCACCTCTCGTGGCCCGGGGCACCCGAGCAGCCGCTCCGGTTCTCGCCTCGCCGACTGTGTCTGCGCCTGCCCCGGCTACTGCGCCTGCCCCGGCTACTGCGCCTGCCCCGGCTACTGCGCCCGTCGCGGCGCGACAGCGCTCGGCTGTCGCCGGTCGGAGCAGCTTGCCGCGGGTGACCCCCCGAATCGGTCGGGCTGCGCGCGGCGTCGCTCTGGTCCTCACTCTCGTGGCCCTGCCGGTCATCGTCACCGCCGCAGCCCTTGGCCTGCTCTTGTGGACCAGTCTGCTGGTGTGGGCCGGGGTGCTCGCGACCCTCCTGGTCTCGCTGCGGGCCGCGGCCGTGCGGGAGCGGACGCGACGGCATACCGCAGCGCAGTTGCGGGCCACCGACCCGAGCCGACGACGCGAGGCAGCCACCCCGCGGTCTGCCCCTCGCTCCGCCCGGCCGGTGAGCCGCCCTCCCACAGACGCCGCGACGGCTGGTGTCGCCCCGGCGGCTGGCGTCGAGTCCCCGGTGGTTGCCGCTACGCCTGGTCTCAACGCGGGTGCGGTGCAGTCCGAGCTGGTGTCGGCACCTGCTACTGAGCCCGGTCCCGAACGGCAATCCGTCGTGCGGCCCGAGATCGTGGCATTCGCCGACTTCGGCGTCGACCCGACCAGCGTCACCCTGGGTCCGCCGGACGAGGACGCGTTGCACGGTCAATGGAGCCCTGTCGACGTGCCGCCGCCGACCTACACCCTCAAGGCGAAGGCCACCTATCCGCTCGGCGCGTCCGTCGCCGAGACGGGCGCCACGTCAACCGGCCCGACCGCCTTGGACGTCATCGACGTCGAGGACGACGACGTGCCCGCGCGGTGGGTCGTCGGCGGCTGAGCCGTCGTCCCTCCGGCCTCAGGCCGAGTCGTTCGGACCGTTTGAACCGTTCGGACCGTCGAGCTCGATCCGCTCGGTGACCGCTGCGCGGTGCGATTCGGCGTCGAGTTCTGCGGCGGCTTCGCGTACGGCGGGGTCCAGCGGCGGCAGCTCACCACTGGGGCCGACTGCCGCTTCCGCGACCGACGCGCCGTGCAGGTGTTTGAAGACACCATTGAGCACGGCAGCGACCGGCACGGCCACGAGCGCTCCGACGATGCCGGCGACCACGACCCCGGCGGTGATCGCCAGGACCACCGCGAGGGGGTGGACGCTGACCGCGCGCCCGAGCAGGAACGGTTGCAGCACATGGGATTCCAGCTGCTGAACGGCGATGACTCCGGCCAGCATGAGCAGGGCGACGATGGGCCCGTGCGCGACGAGGGCGATGAGCACGGCCACCAGGCCAGACATCAGCGCACCGACGATGGGGATGAACGCGCCGAGGAAGACCAGCGCGCCGATGGCCAAGGCAAACGGCACCCGCAGGATGAGGGCCACCAGGGTGATGCCGGCAGCGTCGACCAGCGCGACGAGCAGGGTGGCTCGGGTGAAGGCGGTGAGCTGTCCCCACGCCACCTCACCGGATGACGCCACCCGTTCGCGCGCGGCTGTGGGGAACAGCCGGACCACCCAGGACCAGATGCGATCGCCCTCGTAGAGGAAGAAGAACAGCGCGAAGAGGCTGATGAAGGTGCCGGCCAGCACATGGGTGGCGCCGAGACCGGCCTTGGTGAGCGACCCGCGCAGGCCCTCACTGGAGGACAGCGCCTGCTTGGCCTCCTCCAGATAGGTCGCGAACTGGCTGTCGCTGATGTGCAGGGTGTCGCGGATCCACGTGCGGATCTGGTCGAGACCCTGACCGACCTGCCCGGCCATCTCGGAGAATCCGCCGGTGATCTGGCTGCCGATGAGGAAGAGCAGCAGCCCGATGGCGGCCATCGTCCCGAGCACGGTGACGCCCGCAGCCGCGGCCGGCTTGAGCCGCCGCCCCAGCGCCCGCTTGACGGGGTCGAGCAGGGCGGCCAGCAGGGTCGCGACGACGACGGGGATGACCGCTTCGGAGACAAACCCCAACAGGTATGCCGTGGCCACCAGTGCCGCGGCGATGGCCAGCAGGCGCCAGGCCCACTCGCTGGCGGCACGGATGGTGGGCGGCACGGTGGAGGTGTGGGACGGCATACGGGCCAGCGTATTGCCGTGGTCGCGAACTCGCCTGCGCTCCTCAGGAGCGCAGCGCCGCCGCCAGGGTCTGGAGCGCAGCCGTGGCGGCGACCTCGTTGATCGCCCCGAAGCTCATCCGCACGTGCTGGGTGGGCGGCTCGTCGGCAAAGGCGAGCGCGCCGTCGAGGACGACAATCCCCGCGGCCCGGGCCCGTTGGGTCACCTCACCCGACGTGAGCGAGTCGGGGCAGCGGACCCAGAGGTGGTAGCCGGCGGTGGGCCGGGTGGTGGAAGGGTCGGGGCTCGGCCAGGTGCGGGCCACCTCGGCCAGGAGGTGGTCGCGGCGGGCGACCAGCACGCGGCGCATCCGTTTGAGGTGCTGCGGCCACTGCGGTGAGGTGAGCAGTTCGAGGGCGATCTCCTGCATCGGCCGGGCGACGAAGAGGGCGTCGGTGATCGTCGCCGTCCGCAGCCGGACCAGCGCCGGTCCAGTGGCAGCGAGGAAGCCGATCCGCAGGCTGGGTGCCACTGGCTTGGCCAGCGAGGAGAGGTGGACGACGTGACCGCCGAGGTCATCGGCGATCAGTGGTGGAGCCACCGGCCGGTCCAGCGGTAGGAAGCGAGCCCAGTCGTCATCGATGAGCAACACCTGGTGGTCTGCCGCGACCGCGAGGATCTCCTGCCGTCGATCGGGGGAGAGGGTGACGCCGGCCGGGTTGTTGACTGCGGTCTGGAGGTAGACCAGGCGGGCCTGCGAGCGGGCGAGCACGCGGTCGAGGTCGTCGGGGCGGATGCCGTGGCGATCCATCGGCACCGCGACCGGACGAAGGCCCGCGGCGCGTGCGGCCGCGAGGGCGCCGGGATAGGTCGGGTTCTCGACCGCGATGGCGTCCCCGGGCGTGCCAAGGGCCCGCAAGGCGAGAGCCAGCCCGGATTGCGAGCCCTGAGTGACGATGACCTGGTCGGAGTCGGCGCCGATCTGGGCGGCGAAAACGGCCCGCAACTCGGTGAGCCCGGCCGCGGGCGCTGGCGACCAGATCTCTTGGCGGCGCACCGTGCGCGAGGCCGCCGCCTGCAGCGCCTGCCGAGGTTGCAGGTCGGCGCCGAGGTAGCCGCTGGACAGCGGCACCAGTCCGGGATCGCCGTGCGCCGGGTCCAGGGGTTCGACGCTGCCGAGGGCAACCGAGGCGGGAGGCAGGGCCATGGGCTGCCAGCCGACATCCGCCGAGCGGGTCTGGGTGGCTCGGGTGACGAACGTGCCGCGGCCGGGTTCGGTGTGCACCAGGCCTCGGGAGGCCAGCGCGCTGATCGCCCGGCCGATGGTCACCGGGCTGGCGCCCAGGGTGCGAGAGAGCGAACGGGTCGACGGCAGCGGCGCCCCGGGGGTGGCGGCCTCGACGAGGTGGGTGAGATGACGGAGGACGACCTCGTATCTGCTACCGTCATTCATGAAGAATCACTATAGCGTTACATTCGGCCGATTGAGAGCGTTACACCGAGAGTGGTCGCTCACCGCCACCGCCGCGGGTCTGGTCGCCGCGATCGTCTCGTATGCCGGTCCGTTCGCGGTCGTGCTGCAGGCCACTCATGCAGCCGGCCTCGACGCTGGCCACACGGCATCCTGGGTCTGGGCCCTCGCCATCGGCAGCGGCGTCAGCGGCATCGTCCTCAGCCTGGCGACCCGCATGCCGGTCATCGTCGCCTGGTCGACGCCCGGTGCGGCGCTCTTGCTGGCCTCGATCGGTGGCTACCGCTTCTCGGACGCGGTCGGCGCCTTCCTCCTCGCGAGCCTGGCGGCGACCGTGCTCGGGGTGACCGGGTGGTTCGGGAAGATCATTGCGGTGGTCCCCGGCGCCATCACGTCGGCGCTGCTGGCCGGCATACTCCTGCCGTTTGTCATCGCCGGAAGCGCGGCCGTCACCCGTGCGCCGCTCGTGGCCGGGACCGTCGTGGTCGCCTTCGTCGCCGCGCGCCGCTTCGCCGAGCGGTATGCCGTGGTGCTCGCGCTCGTCGCGGGTGCTGTGGTCACGGCACTGACCGGCTCAGCGACGACCGCTGGCCTGTCCCTCACCGTGACTGCGCCGATCCTCACCCTGCCGACCTTCGACCCGCAAGCGGTGCTCTCGATCGGCGTGCCGCTGCTGCTCATCACCATGGCCGGGCAGAACGCGCCCGGCCTCACCGTGCTGCGCCAGGCGGGCTATCAGCCGGACGACCGGGTCCTCGTCGGTGGTGTCTCGGCCGTGTCGGCGCTGCTCACGCCGTTCGGTGGGCACGCCATCAACCTGGCCGCAATCACCGCGGCGATCTGCACCGGCTCGGACAGTCACCCAGATCGGCGTCGCCGCTATGTCGCGGGGGTCGTATGCGGGGTCGCCAATGTCGTCGCCGGGGTATTCGCCGCGTCCCTGGTCAGCGCGTATGCCGTGCTGCCGGCGGCGATGATCGCCGCGCTTGCTGCGGTTGCTCTCCTGCCGTCGGTCGTCGGGGCGCTGACGGCCACGATCAGTGGGCCTGCGCAGGCACACATCCCCGCCGTCGCCACGCTCGCCATCACGGCGTCAGGCATCGTGGTCCACGGCGTGGGGAGTGCCTTCTGGGCCCTGGTCGTCGGCGGTGCGCTGTGGCTCAGTTCGCAGCCGCGGAAGACTGAGAGGACTCGTGCGCCTCTCGCGACTCGTGCAACCCCCGCTGCCGCTGGCGTCGCGCGGTCAGCAGACTTGTCACCGTGACCGTCGCGAGGATGCCGACGATCACGCCCAGGCTCGCCAGAGTGGGCACGGTCGGCACTCCCGGCCACACGTCGTGGGCCCAGTGCAGCACCAACTTGACCCCGATGAAGGCCAGGATCAGCGCCAGCCCGTGACCGAGGTGAGCTAGCGATGCCAAGGCCCCGGCCAGCACGAAGTAGAGCGCACGCAGGCCGAGCAGAGCGAAGGCGTTGGTCGCGAAGACCAGGTAAGGATCCCCAGTGATGCCGTAGACGGCGGGGACCGAGTCGACGGCGAAGACGATGTCGGTGGCGAGGATGGCGACGATGACCAGTGCCATGGGGGTGAGGACCCGCGTGCCAACGCGGCGGACCGAAAGACGCGTCCCGGCATACTCGCTCTGCACTGGCCAGAAGCGGCGCAGCAGCCGCACCGTACGGAGCGAATCGATGTCGACCGCGTGGTCGGCGCCGCGTACCGCGTCGCGACCGACCTTGATCGCTGTGGCGAGCAGGATGACGCCGAAGAGCAGGAAGGTCCACGAGAAGGTCGCGATGAGTCCGGCCCCGAGGGCGATGAAGATTCCCCGCAGCACGAGCGCGCCCGCGACGCCGATGAGCAGAACGCGTTGCTGCAGCTCGCGAGGCACCGCGAAGGCGCCGAGCAGCAGGAGGAAGACAAAGAGGTTGTCGACCGAGAGCGACTTCTCGACGAGATAGCCGGTGAAGAACTCCAGTCCCTGGTCGCCGCCGAAGCGCTGCCAGAGCCACATCCCGAAGGCCGTGGGGATGGCGAGGTAGAAGGCGGACCAGCGCCACGCCTCGGCCATGGTGACCTCGTGGGGGCGGCGGGTGATGAGGAAGTCGAGGATGAAGAGCGCGACGATGCCGCCGATGGTGACCCACCACAGGGTGGGTGAGGCGAGGGATGTCGTCGCCGCAGCGGGCGGCTGGGCAGCCAGGGAGGCAAGGGACGCGAGGGGCACAGGAGACACTTTCGGTCGGCCTGAGGTCTCCTTCACCGGCTACGCCGGCCCTGCCCGAGAGCGCCACTGGACGCTCGTATTGACCGGGTCAGGTCTGGGAAGTACTCCCCTCGTGGCGAGGATGCTAGAGGACGTTCCGGCGGCTCTGCAACATTTACGCAAAGCCGGTATGCCGTTAATGTGCGCTCCCGTCGTCGCTCTTACGCTCGGCTGCGCGAGGGTCAGGCGCCCGATTGGCGCCCCTGCGGGGCAGCGGTGTTAGAGTGTCCGTCGCATCCTGGGGCTGTGGCGCAGTTGGTAGCGCGTCTCGTTCGCAATGAGAAGGTCAGGGGTTCGAATCCCCTCAGCTCCACCGAAACACGAAGGCCGGCGAAAGCCGGCCTTTGTGCTCTCTGGAGCCCGCTTAGTCCTAGCCCGCGCTTCTGCCTCAGTACGCGGGACGCGCGGGGGCTGAGGGGGGCTCCCCGAGACTGCGCGTCAAGCAAAACTTGACAGGGCTCCGTGTCAAGGTAGTCTTGACATGTGGAGGTGGCGACCTCGGCACGCAAGCATGGCGTGCTTGATGCCGACATCCAACACGCCTGGGATCAGGCCATCCGCCTGGTGGAGTACGAGTACCAGGGTGAGGACCGGTTGTTGGTCATCGGACCAGATCGCCACGGTCGGTTGCTCGAATTGGTTGCAGTCCCGGCGAGGACGCCAACCACGATCATTCATGCAGACCAACTTCGGCCGAAGTTCTACGACTACCTGAGATGAGGTGACACGCCATGGCCACGCTGAAGGCACAGCACGACCGGACCGGCCTTGATGGCCTCGATGTCGCCGCCCATCCGGCGCGCGACGCTGCACACTTCCGGCGCATTCTCGCGGCGAGGCGACACCTCGCCGCGGCGGAGCAGGAACTGCATGACGCGGTGCGCGCGGCGCGCGCGGCCGGCGACTCATGGACGATCATTGGAGCCGCGTTGGACACGACGCGGCAGGCAGCGCAGCAGCGCTTCGGCGAGGGCTCCCGCTGACGCTGACGTCGGCTACTCGTCAACGGTGCGCAACGTCCTCAGGGGTGGTGCTCGTTGACCCACGAGGTGAGTCGTTCGGTGAATCGCTCGGGCCTCTCCAGTGACAGGAGGTGGGCCACGTCCTCCCACCGTTCCAGGTCGGCGTGGGGGAGGGCGTCCGCCCATCGCGTCGCAGCGTCAAGGCTCGCGTCCAGATCGTGCGCCCCGACGATGATCAGCGTGGGCGCGGTCACCTGTGACACCCGGTCGAACGGCTCGTCCTCTTCGTCGGCAGGTGCGCTGATTCGGTCAGCCAGCTCGAAGGCCCGTCGCTGCATCGTGCGCACCAGGTCGCACACCCCTGCCGGGACATCGGACTCGGTCCGGTCGGCGCCGACCACCCACGCCGAGATGTTCGCTTCCATGGCGGAGTCCAGGCCGCCAACGGCCAGCGCCGCCTCCTCCGTTTCGATGAACGCGCTCAGGCTGGGCGTCATGGTCAACAGCATCGCCCCGCCGACCGGGGCCAGGACCATCGAAAGCACGCGGTCCGGATGTGCGATCGCCAGTTGCGTCGCCACCCCAGAACCGAACGAGGCGGCCACCACATGGACCGCAGGCACGCCCACGGCGTCGAGGACATCGACCACGTCCTCGACATGAGTCCAGTGGTCGGCGTCGCGGTCGCTGTCACCAAAGCCGCGCAAGTCGATCCGCAGCAGCCCGTACCGCGGTGTCAACGCCACGACCTGGTCGTCCCACATGCGCCGATCGGCAATCCCGGCATGCAGGAACAGCAGCACCGGCCCGCTGGTCGGCCCAGGGGTGTAGTCGTACGCAATGCCACCGGAGGTCCTGCCCGGCGTCCGGGACGTGACTCGTGGTGCCATGACAGCGAGTCAACCCAGCCAGGTCGGCTCTGTCACCTCATTTCTCAAGTTGCCCATGCGTTGACGGAGAACGGGGTGGCTTCTCGGGTCGTGGGTCATGCACCAGTTCAGGCCACCCGGCGTGCCATTCTCAGCGCCGGCGTCACGGCCGTAGTGGGGGTGCTCACTGACTGCAGCGGCTCTGAACCGCCGGTGGCCGTGCCCACGAGCCCGCCACGATCGTCATCGGCTTCGGGATTGTCCTCCCCCTCCACAAGCTTCGTCTCCACGCCGGCCCAGCCCAGCGCGACGTCTGCCCCCACGGCCACCGGCACGACGGCGACCCAGCCCAGCGCCGGCCCCACGAAGGTGAGTGGCACGGCATACGGGCCGTCCGAGCTCGCCAACGGACGCCCCACCCGCGCCGCCGTCATCGCACGGTATGCCGGGCAGACCCCGAGCGAGTGGGGGCTCACCACCACTGGGGTCATCCAGCGCCTGGGCACCACCGACAAGGTCGTGGCGCTGACCTTCGACGCGTGCGGGGGCCCGACGCCGACCAGTGGCGGCTGCGGCTACGACCGCGACCTCATCGAGTTGCTGCGCAAGCATCGGGCCAAGGCCACGCTCTTCCTCAACGCCCGCTGGATCGACGCCAACCCGGCCGTCACGGCCGAACTCATCGCCGACCCGCTCTTCGAGATCGGCAACCACGGGCTGCATCACCTGCCGCTGTCGGTCAACGGCCGCAAGGGGTATGCCGAGCAGGGCACCCACGATGTCGGCGAGGTCTACGACGAGGTCGCCGGCAATCACGACAAGCTCACCCGCCTTGTGGGCAAACCGCCGCGCTTCTTCCGCTCGGGCACGGCGCACTGCGACGAGATCGCCGTCAGGATCGTCGCCGACCTGGGCGAGTCCGTGGTCAACTTCTCGGTCAACGGTGATGCCGGCACCACCTTCACGGCCGCGCAGGTCGTCGCGTCGTTGCGCACGGCGAAGGCCGGCGACATTGTCATCAGCCACTTCAACCGGCCACCGCGGGAAACAGCCGAGGGGTATGCCGTGGGGCTGCCGGCGCTGCTCGCGCGGGGCCTGCGCACGGTGACCCTGTCGGAGTATCTGCACTGAATCTCAGGAGGGTCAGGCCGGGTCGGCTGCCGCGCCGGCTGCGCACGGCCGAGGGGTGTCAGAGCTCGTCCATACAGTGCGTGGTGGTGGAGGCAGCCCGATCCGCGGGCGCCCGATC
The DNA here is from genome assembly GCA_016710645.1 of Actinomycetales bacterium. Classification (GTDB taxonomy): domain Bacteria; phylum Actinomycetota; class Actinomycetes; order Actinomycetales; family Dermatophilaceae; genus Phosphoribacter. The sequence continues at coordinate 29,867 of JADJVI010000019.1, forward strand.
AGGAGGCAACGATGGGCTTTCTCACCCCCAATGCGTTCGGCGAGCACGCCATCCTCAAGACCTTCGCCCTGCAACAGCTCGCCCAGTTGCGCACGACCGTCCACGGGCTCACGACCGAACAGGCCCGGCTTGCGCCGACGGCATCGTCGCTGACTCTCGCCGCGCTCGTCATGCACGGGGGAGCGGTCGCGGTCGGCTGGTCGGCCAGCGCAGCCGGGGCTCCCGGCACTCCGGTGCTGCCCGAAGACCTCCGGACCGATCCGACCTTCGACTCCCTGTTGGCCGATGGGCGGTCGCTCCCCGAGGTGTTGGCCTTCTTCGACCGGTGCGTCGAGGTCACGACGGCCAATATCGACGCCGTCGGTGACCTCGACGTCCTGGTCCCGGTCCCCGATGCGCCGTGGTATCCCGCCGACCTCACCCACTGGCAGGCCCGCTGGTGCCTGGCCCACATCAGCACCGAGGTGGCACGGCATACCGGGCATGCCGACATCATTCGCGAGACCATCGACGGCAAGACGAGTTTCGAACTCAACGACCTGGCCGAGCAGGCCGATCGCTGACCGGAGCAGCCGGCGCGGCCGCTGAGAACCGTGCGGCTGGCGCGAGGCGATGACGTCCGGGTCGTCGAAGAAGGTCGTCCGCGACGAATCGGCGAGACGGGGCCGCTAGAGCAGGGCGGCGATCGCTGTGACGGTGCGCCAGTTGCGAGCAGTGCCGGTGACGCCGAGTTTGCGCTCCAGGACGGTGTTGGTGAGCTTGAGCGTGGCGACCCCGTCGGGTGCCCAGATGTAGGCCTCGCGCCCGTCGATGGTGAACGCTTCCGGCAACCGATCGGTGGCGAGCAGCCGTTCGATGGCCTCGGCCGATGGCTGGGCGGTGAGGAAGGTGACCAGATAGCGCGACAGGTCAGTCGCCACCGCGCCCAACGGATTCAGCGCCAAGACCGCACGGATCTTGTCGGGGGAGCGCACCACACACGGCACGTCGACGCCGAACGCGTCGACCATGACGGCTCGCACCAGCGCGGCGACCCGCTCACCGTCGGGCTCGTCCGAGTCGAGCACGATGTTGCCCGACTGCAGCAGGGTGCGCACCTGCCCGAACCCCCGTTCGGTCAGGCGCTCGCGCAAGGCAGGCATCGGCACCTTGTTGAGGTTGCCGAGGTTGATGGCACGGGGAAGGACTACGTGCCGATGGGTCATCACCCGGCATTCTCCGCCGTCGCCTGGCTGCGGGGGTGGCTACTTCACATGTGCCGCGAAGAACGTCCAGATCGCCGGAGTCGCCGCGTATGCCGTCCCGGTGCTGTCCGCTGTCGTGGTCCCCGCCGAGGGCGAGGGTGCGGTCGACGCCGACGTGGCTCCTGAGATCGTCGAACTGCCGAGGGACGTCGGGGCTGGGCTGGCATCCAGTGGCCCGGTCCGCCGCACGCCCGGCCAATCGTGCCCGCCGCCCTCGATGAGCACGAGCGAGACGGTCCGGCCCACGGCGCACTGGGCGGTTTCGATGGTGGTCAACCCCTCGGTATGCGAGATGGTGCCGCCGCACCGGTCGACATTGCGCCACAGCGTCATGAGGTCGGGGATGCTCTTGCCCTGGAACGAGGCCAGGCCCGCAGGCGGCTTGGTGGGCGTCGGTGCCTCGGGCGGTCCGCTGGGCGGTGCTGTCACAGGGTCGGTTGCGGATGGTTCGGTCGCGCCAGGTTCGACCGCGGCGGGGTCGGGCGCGCCGGCATACGGAACTGTCGTGTCGGCCGTGCCGTGGATGTGCAGGACCGACAACGGGGCGGGATTGGTGCAGTCGCCGACGAGGGTCGCCGACACCGGGGCGATGGCGGCGAAGAGGGTGGTGTCGCAGGCCAGGCGGTAGGCCATCATGCCGCCGGTGGACATCCCCGTGGCGTAGACCCGGGTTTTGTCGTAGGGGAGGGCCTTGCCCACGTCGGCCATGACCTTGCTGACGAAATCGACATCGTCGACTCCAGAGGCCGGGGCGATGCCACAGCATCCGTTGCCGACATTCCAGGCCTGACCGACAGCGTCGGGATAGATGACGAGGAAGCCCTCCCGATCGGCCACCGGATCCCAGCCGTAGGCCTGTTCGGCGATCCGAGCAGTGCCCAGTCCGCCGTGCAGCATGACGACGACCGGTGGTGGGCTGAGCACCTGGGCCGGACGGTAGACGCGGTACATCCGGATCAGCCCGCCGACGGTGAGGGCGTGTTCGCTGGAGCCAACCGGGAGTGCCGCGAGGTCCAGGCCCCCGGGGCCGGTCTTGGTGCGCGATGGCGTGGCCGCGGTGCTCGGACTCGGTGCGGGGTTGGGGGTGGTCGTGCAGGCGACCACCATGGCGACGCTGAGCAGCGCGATGACCACGCGTGCGAGGTGGCCGAGCCCGGTCAGCGGGGACCGCCTGCCGGCGCCGCAGCGCGACGCGGTCCGCCCCTTCGGCCACATGAGGCTCATTCTTCCAGCGCCGACCCCGCCACGGTCGGCAGACCGCAGGCTAAACCCATGACGGGAACCACATGTGGATCCACCACTGCTGATACGGGATGAGCTGCGCGGTGTAGATCGGGATGAACCAGGCGAACACCAGCGCCGAGACGATGAGGTAGCAGCCGACGATCGTCACCCCGACCTGCCGCCGTTGAGCGTTCGCGTCGGGCGGTCCGAGGATCATCCCGAGCACATAGGTCACGCCGAAGATGACATAGGGAACGAACGCGACCGCATAGAACTGGTAAATCGTCCGGTCGCCGAGCAGGAACCACGGGAAGTAGCCACCGGCATACCCCGCGAGGATCGCGCCGGCGCGCCAGTCGCGCCGCAGTGCCCAGCGGAAGGCGAGGACCGCGAGCGAGGCGGTGGCCAGCCACCAGATCGTCACGGTGCCGATCGGGGTGATGATCCGGGCGCACATGTCGATGTCACAGCCGTCCTGGCCGAGCTTGGGGTACTCCGCGAACATCGACGTCGGCCGCCCCATGACCATCCACGACCAGGGATTGGATTGATAGGCGTGCGGCGTCGACAGCCCGCGGTGGAAGTCGAGGATCTGCGCGTGGTAGTTCCACCACGAGCGCACGGCGTCGGGCACCCAGGTCCAGCGCGAGTCGGCCGGGTGGGTGAGGGCCCAACTGCGGTTGTAGCCGGTGTCGGAGCGGAACCATCCGGTCCAGGACGCCACATAGGTCACCACGGCGGTCGGCACCATCGCGACAAAGGCCGGTATGCCGTCCCGCCACACTCCCGTGCTGATCCACCGGTGCACCCCGATGGTCCGGCGGGCACCGATGTCCCAGAGCACGGTCATCAGACCGAAGACGACGAGGAAGTAGAGACCGGACCACTTGGTACCGGCGGCCAGGCCGAGGCTGACCCCGGCGACCCAACGCCACGGCCGCCACCCCAGCGACGGCCCGCGCCAGGAGTGGGTCTGCGGGAGGGCACGGGCGGTGGGAGCCAACGGAATCTGGGCGGCGGCCCGGGTGGCGAGAATCTCGCGGGTGCGGTCACGATCGAGCAGGAGGGCGCCAAAGCCGGCCAGGGCAAAGAACATGAGGATGATGTCGAGCAGGCCGGTGCGCGAGTGGACGAAGTGGTGCCCCTCGATGGTGACGAGGATCGCGGCGATGGTGCCGAGGACCGACGAGCGAAAGAGTCGGCGGGCGATGCGTCCGATCATGACGATCGACAACACCCCGATGACACAGACCGAGAACCTCCACCCGAAGGACGAATCGCCGCCGAACAACCCCTCGCCCGCGCCGATGATCCACTTGCCGACTGGGCCGTGGACGACGAGGTCGCCGACCTCGGTGTTGAAGACGTCGAGGGTGCCCTCGGTGAATGCCTTGTCGATGAGCTCGCCGTACTTGTCGGTGTTTCGCAGCTCGACGCCGTACTGGATCATCGACCAGCCCTGCTTGACGTAATACGTCTCGTCGAAGATCAGCTTGTGCGGATAGCCCAGGTCCCAGAACCGCAGGATCCCGCCGACCAGAGCGGCCAGCAGCGGCCCCAGCCAGCCGAGCAAGGGCTGGCCGATCGGACCCCCAACCAGCCGGTCGCGCAGGGTCTGCACCAACGCCGCACGAGCCGTCGCGGCACGCTCCTGGCGTGCCTGCGGGGCGACCGGGACGGCGTGGGACATGGCCGCCATCGTAGGCCGGTCGACTGAGTCTGCCGGGGTCCCGCCCGCGGGTTGGTGAGCCTTTCCTTGCTGGCGACCGGACGGCATACCGGAGCACACTCGGTCGTATGCCGCGCGAGAACTTGACCCGTTTCGCCTGGCTGTCCATCGCGGCAGCCGTGTGCACCATCGCCCTCAAGAGCGGGGCCTACCTGGTCACCGGGTCGGTGGGTCTGCTCTCGGACGCCGCCGAGTCCGTGGTCAACCTCGTGGCGGCCTTCGTCGCGCTCATCGCGTTGCACGTGGCGGCCAAGCCGGCCGACGCCGAGCATCAGTTCGGGCACAGCAAAGCGGAGTACTTCTCGGCCGCCGTCGAGGGCGTCATGATCTTCGTCGCCGCGACCTTCATCATCTACAGCTCGGTGCAGCGTTTCCTCGCGCCCGAGCCACTGGAGCAGGTCGGGTTGGGTCTGGGCATCTCCGTCGTCGCGTCGGCGCTCAACGGGGCGGTGGCCTTCGTGCTCATGCGCGCGGGCCGGAAGCACAGGTCGATCACGTTGACCGCCGACGGCAAGCACCTGCTCACCGACGTGTGGACCTCAGCGGGCGTCGTCGTCGGCGTGCTGCTCGTGGCGCTCACCGGCTGGCTGCGCCTGGACCCGATCATCGCCTTCCTCGTGGGCTGCAACATCATCTGGACCGGCTGGCACCTCGTCCGCGAATCGGTTGACGGGTTGATGGATGCCGCTCCGAGCCCCGAGTGCCAGGCCAAGATCCAGGCGATCATCGACGAGCACACGACTGACGAGGTGAAGTTCCACGGCGTGCGTGGCCGCGTGTCGGGGCACCAGAACCACGTGGCTATGCACGTGCTCGTGCCGGGTCACTGGACCGTGCAGCAGGGCCACGACGTGCTCGAAGAGGTCGAAGACGCGTTCCGACGCGAGTTCGACCACATCACGGTCGACACCCACCTCGAACCGATCGAGGACCCCCGCTCCTACGACGACGTGCCGACCTTCGTCGAGGCGTCGCCGTCATCCGCGCCGCAGCCCCCCGACGCCGCGACCGAGTAAGAGCGGGCCGGCTGTGGGATGGCTAGAGCCAGCCCACGCGGCCGTGCAGCACGGCATACCCGAGGAAGGCGACCACGTCGATGAGGGTGTGCGCGACGACCAAGGGGGCGACCCGGCGGGTCCGCCGCCACACCAGCGCGAACACCACGCCCATGACGACATTGCCGAGGAACCCGCCGAACCCTTGATAGAGGTGGTAGGCCCCGCGCAGCAGTGCCGACGCCGCGAGCGCCCAGCGCCACGGCCAGCCCGCCTGGTCGAGCCGGGTCAGCAGATAGCCGACGACCAGGGCTTCCTCGAGCAGGCCGTTCTGTAACGCCGACAGGATCAGCACCGGCACGGCCCACCAGGTCTGGCCGAGGTTGGCCGCAGCGATCTGGGTGTTGAACCCGAGGGCGCGCGCCGCAAGGTAGAACCCCAATCCGGGGATGCCGATGAGAGCCGCCAGCAGGGCCCCCTGCCCGAGGTCGCGCCAGGGGTGGCTGCGGTCCAGTCCCAGCGTGCGCAGTGCGTTCCGTATGCCGGGTCTGGCCGGCGGGAGCGAGGTCGCCAGCAGGTGCAGCGCGAGGGCGACCGGCACCACGGCGAGCGCGATCCCGACGAGTTGGTAGGCGAGGTCCAGCCAGGGTCGATCGGGAGTGACCGAGGTGTTGAGCGCGGAGGTCTGCGCCGAGAGCGGCACCTCGCGGGTGAGCCGCTCGATGATCCGCAGCACCGACCAGATCGCCGACGCCCCGAGCGAGAGGCCCATGACGATGGCGATCTCGCGATGCAGCACCCGGCGCTCGATCACGGCCTCACCTTATGTGGGCGAGAATCGCCGGCATGGCCCTGCACCGCGGCGAACTCCTCGTCACCGATTGGTTGACCGTCGACGACGCAGCCCTCGCCGAACTTCTCGGCGCTGCCGCGGGGCCGACGCGGCCGGCGCTGGTTCTCGTTGATGGGGGCAGCGGCACCGGCAAGACGACCGCGGCGACTCGGATCGCGCAGGTGCTCGATGCGCCGCTCGTGCACACCGACGACATCGCCTGGCACCTCGACCCGATCGCCTGGGACGACGTCCTCATCGAGCACGTGATCACGCCCTGGCGGGCGGGGCGGGGGGTGCGGTACCGACCCGATGCGTGGATCGCGCGGGGACGTGAGGGGGCGGTCCAGGTGCCTGCGGCAACACCGTGGCTGGTCGTGGAGGGCGTGGGTGCCGCCCGAGCCTCGGTGGCCGAGCTGGCCCAGGTCGTCGTCTGGGTGCAGGCCGACCGAGCCCTGGCGCGGGAACGCGGCCTCGTGCGCGACGTCTCGCTGGGTCGGACGAGATCTGAGGCCGAGGAGTTCTGGGACACCTGGGATATGCATGAGCTTCCCTTCCTTGAGCAGGAAAAGCCTTGGGAGAGAGCGGATCTCATCGTGGACGGCATACCCGATCCGCAAGCGCCCGGAGCGATGCGGGTTCATGTCGCTTCGGGTGGGCTCCGATGGGGAGCGCGCGAGTGAGGCAGCGGTTCAACGGCCAGATCGCCGGGGTGGGTTCGACTAGCGGCATCCGCGTCGTCGTGGGGCACTGGCCGCGATCCCCGTTCGGCCCGTTCGCGGACGCGATGGTCGAGCGCCCGGACGGCCGCCGGTTCCTCCTCGCCTCGACCGAGCAGGTCGCCGAATTCGTCTCGCACACTTATGAATTCGACGAGGTGCGGATCGAGCCGTTCGCCGTGCACGTGACGGGTGAGGGTGCCGGCGCGGTGTGGGAGATCGCCTCGGCGTCGCTGCGAGCGCGTCTTCAGGCAGGCCCGCGTATGCCGTTGGGTCACCTCCTGCGCCTCGTGCCCCGCCCGCTGGCGACCAGTCCGACGTGGGCCGGCCTTATCGACCCGATTGCCCGCGTTCTCATGTCGGGCGTGCGCACCCGTGGCACCGCCCTGGCGGGACGCCGGGAGAGCTATGGCGCCACCGACATCCGCCGCGTCGTCGTGCTGGAAGGCGAGTTCGACGGCATACCGCTGGGGTCTCTTGCCCCGGTCGACCCGCCCTGCCGCTTCGGGTTCTCCTCGACCCCGCGGACACCGTCGATCACCACGGTGGCGACGACCGTCGAGACCCTCGGCACCTGAGTGCAGCAACCGGCAGAGCATGGCGCTATCACAGGCGCTATCACGGGGCGCTATCATCGAAGCATGACCGATGTGCTCATCCGCGGGGTGCCGGCCGAAGACCTGCGAATGCTCCGCGCGGCAGCCGAGGACGAGGGCAGCTCGCTGCAGAGTTACCTCAGCGCCGCGCTACACGCGCATGTCGTCATGCTCGCCCGACGTCGAGCCCTGGCGGAGGTCGGAGCCCGGCTTGACGGCAAGGCTCCTGTCCCCGATGAGGTTCGCGCCGAGGTGTTCGAGCAGATGCGCCAGACCGACCGGAGCTCGCTCGCGTGATCATTGATGCATCCGTCGCGGTCGACGCTGTCACCGACCCTGGCGAGCGCGGTCAGGTGGCTCGGTCTTTCCTCGCCGCCATCCCCGCTGGCGAGCCGCTGCACGCCCCGGGGCACTTCGCCATCGAGGTCTTGTCGGCGCTGGTGGCCGTCGCCCGGCGCCCCGCGACGAGCTTCGCCGACTCCGACATCGCGGATGCGGTGCGGTCGCTCGCGGATTTCGGCATCGATATCGACCCGACGCCCTGGCCGGACGTCACCCGTGCGTGGGACCTGGCGGCGGGTTCGGTGCGCTATTCGGATGGCATCTACCTCGCCTCGGCGGAACGGCATCGCCAGCCGCTGGTCACCTCGGACGCGCGCTTGGCTCGATCGGGTGCCGCAGTCGACTGTCCGGTGCTCGCGCTGTAGCCACCCTCCCAAGCGGGCCGGGCCGGGCGAACCCCTGCGACAATGACCGGCATGACTGGGCGGACCGCTGGCGGAGTGCTCGTCCTGGCGGCCACGCCCATCGGCGACCCGCGCGATGCTGCCCCACGCCTCGCCGACGAGTTGGTCGCAGCCGACGTCATCGCGGCCGAGGACACTCGCCGGCTGCGTCGCCTGACCAGTGCGCTCGGCGTCGAGCCGACCGGCCGCATCCGCAGCTACCACGAACACAACGAGGCCACCCAGACCGCCGAGCTCGTCGCCCTTCTGCGCGAGGGCGCTCGGGTCGTGCTCGTGACCGACGCCGGGATGCCGTCCGTCTCCGACCCGGGCTACCGCCTGGTCGCTGCTGCGGTCGCTGCTGACATTCGGGTCACCGCCGTGCCCGGGCCCAGCGCCGTGCTCATGGCGCTCGCAGTGAGCGGCCTGCCGGTCGACCGGTTCTGCTTCGAGGGGTTCCTGCCGCGCAAGCCGGGGGATCGAGCCCGAGTCGCGGCTGGCCTGGCTGCGGAACCGCGCACCATGGTCTTCTTCGAGGCGCCGCACCGGCTGGCCGAGTCCCTGGGGACGCTGGCCGCCGCGTTCGGGCCCGACCGCGAGGCGGCGGTATGCCGTGAGCTCACCAAGACCTACGAAGAGGTCCGCCGCGGTGGGCTCTTGGAGTTGGCAGAGTGGGCCGTAGGCGGGGTGAAGGGCGAAATCACCATCGTCGTCGCTGGTGCCTCGCCGGCCGCCCCGGCCGCCCTGGGAGAGGTCGTCACCGGCATACAGGAGCGGGTCGCTGCAGGCGAGCGGCTCAAAGACGTCTGTGCTGCGGAAGCCGCGCGAACCGGGTTGTCGCGCAAGGTGTTATACGACGCAGTGGTGGCGCAGCGGCGCTGACGATGCCTGTGCGGTACCGACTCAGCGGTGGTGCTGGCCCTCGGCCGACCGTTTGAGAGCGGCCAGGGTTTGGCGAATGCCGCTCTTGTTGAGCGAACGCCGGTCGCCGAGGATGCGCTCGGAGATCGCCCTCGAGGCCGCCGCCCGACGGTCGGTCCACTCCTCGGCGACGGTGCAGCCTGGGCCGTCGACGTCGGGGACGATGAAGTACTCCCAGTGCGAGATCGCCGCCGGACCGATGAACACGTCGAAGGCCAGGTGCCGGCCCTTTTCGGCAGCTGTCACCTTGCCGAAGGTGATCCAGCGCAGGGTGCCGCGGCGGTTGTAGCCGACGAACTGCGCGCCCTTGACTGCCTCTGTCGCGCCGCCCCGCCAACTCACTCGTTCGCACTCGGGTGACCACTCGCCCATCCGGGTGAGGTCCGAGACGAGGTCGTAGACGAGGGGTGCGGGCGCGTCGATGTGGATCGTGTCGCGCAGATCGGCCATGCCTCCATCCTGGCCCTTCCGGCCGGGCAGTGGTGCCCTGGGGGTGGTTTGCTTGACCACGTGAGCGAATTCGAGCCTGTTTCGCAGCGATTGCGGCCGCCGACGCAGCGAGTGTCCCCGCGTGCCCGGTGGCTCTGGCGCATCGAGGGGATTGGCTCGATGATGTCGATCCTCGCCGCCCAGGGCATCTGGTGGTGGCGCGACCCGGCCTCGCCACAGCCCCTGCAGTGGTGGGTGTTGGCCGCCACGGTGGTGACTGAAACGGCATACCTCGTGGTCATGCCGCAGTGGCGCTATCGAGTGCACCGCTGGGAGGTGACCCCGGAGGCGGTCTATACCCAGACCGGCTGGTTCAACCAGGAGCGGCGGATCGCCCCGATCGTGCGGATCCAGACCGTCGACCTGGCGCGTGGCCCTGTCGCGCAACTGCTCGGGTTGGCATCGGTGCGGGTGACGACCGCATCGTCGGCTGGCCCGTTGCGCATCCACGGGCTCGACCACGCGCTCGCCGTGAGTCTGGTCGAGCAGCTCACCGAGCTCACCGTCTCCGATCCCGGGGACGCGACGTGACGACGGGGCGTCGGCGATGACGGGGTGTGCGCGGTGGCTGGGGCTCCTGCGATGAGCGAGGGCGAGTTCCGGCGGCTCGACGTTCGGATGCTGCTGGTGCACCCGGTGCAGGAGGCGGTGCGCTTCTTCCCGGCGCTGGCGGCGGTGTTCATCACGGGCCGCACGTCCGGCCGCAGTCCGTGGTGGGACCTCGGGGCGCTGGTCGTCGTCGTCCTGCTGGGCATGTCGCGCTGGTTCACCACTCGCTACCGGATCAGCGGTGGCCAGATCGAGCTGCGCACTGGGTTGCTCAACCGCAAACTGTTGGCCACCCCCGCCGACCGGGTGCGGACGGTCGATGTCACCGCGCCGATCTGGCACCGGCTGCTCGGGCTGACCCGGGTCGAGATCGGCACGGCATCCGGCACGCATAGCGACCGGATCGTCCTCGACGCGCTCGCAGCGCCGGTCGCAGAGGCGTTGCGGGCAGAGTTGTTGCACGGCAGGGCGGCCCGGCCCGCCGATGCATCCGGTGTGGACCCAGTCGCGGCCCGGCACGACGCAGCCGGGCCCGACCTGACCGAAACCGGCGCGGATGTGGCCGACCGTCCCGAGAGGGCAACGGATTCCGTCGCAGCGATACCGGAAACGGTTCTGCTGCACCTAGATCCGAAGTGGGTCCGCTATGCCCCGTTGACGACCAGTGGCCTGCTGACCGCGCTCGCCGTGTGGGGTTTCGCCCTGCAGTTCCTTGGCGACGTCATCGGGCCGATCGAGGCGGCGGTCAATCAGTTCGAGGCGTGGGGACTGTGGATCACCGTCGTCGTCCTCGTCGTGGCCGCCACGGTGGGCATCGCGTTGCTGGCCGTCACGGCATACGTGCTGGCGTATTGGGGTTTCCGACTGACCCGGCACGTGGGCGGCACCTTGCAGACCACTCGCGGACTGCTGACCACCCGGTCCACGAGCATCGAGGAGGCCCGCCTGCGGGGGGTCGAGCTGTCGCAGCCGCTGTTGCTCCGCCTCGCGGGGGCCGCCCACCTGTCGGCGATCACGACCGGGCTGCATCACGCCGAGCCCGGCGGCGGCGGGGGAGTTGCCCCGCTCGTGCCGCCGGCGCCGCAGCAGGCGTCGCTCGGCGTGGGGGCGGCCGTGCTGGGTGATCCCGAGCCGTTGGCGGTCCCGCTGCAGCCGCATGGACCGGCGGCACGGCGTCGGCGCTACGTCCGGGCGGTGTGGCCCGCGCTGGTGTTGGTCGTCGTCGCGGGCCTGTTGGAATGGCGGGTCGGTCTGCCGCGGGTGCTGTTCGGCGCGGCGTTGCTGCCCTTGCTCGCCGCACCCTTCCTCGCGGCCGACCGGTATGCCGGCCTCGGCCACGCTCTGCTCGCGCGGTACCTCGTGACTCAAGAGGGGAGCGTCTATCGGCGGCGGGTGGCGGTGGCACGGGACGGGATCATCGGGGTGGTGGTGCGGGAGTCCTACTTCCAGCGCCGGGCCGGGGTCGCGACCGTCGTCGCCGCGACGGCGGCCGGACGGCAGGGGTATGCCGTGCTCGATGCCCCCGCGCCCGTTGCGGACACCCTCGTGGTCGACCTCATCCCGCAAGCTTCTCATTTCGGTCGCCGCTCGGACTGCGACGAAGGTTCCTAACAAAGTTGCGTATCTGCTCTTTACATCCGACATATGTTCGAGTACTATGAAGGGGTGACGATCACTCACCTCGACCCAGCACCCACCGGCGGTATGCCGTCCGGTGGGCTGCCTGCTGGGGCGGCGGTGGGTGGGGTTTTGGGTGGTGTGGCGGTGTCGCCGATGGTGGTGGGGGTGGCGACCTCGCTGGTGCATGCGGCGTTCGACCGGATCCTGGCTCAGGTGTCTGCTCTTGAGGTTGGTGTGGTGATCTCGTCGGCGGATGTTCAGGAGGTCGACCGGGTGGTGCGGCGGGCTGAGGCGGTGCGGTTGGCTCTGGTTGCTGCCGCCGATCGGCAGCAGGTGCATCGGCAGTGGGGTCATTCGTCGACGTCGGCGTGGATGGCAGCTGCGACCCGCTCGGGTGGTGCGGCGGCCCAGCAGGAGGTGGTTCTGGCGACTGCTCTGGCTGGTGGGTTGGACCGCACGCGGGAGGCCTTCGAGTCTGGCCGGGTGTCGAAGCGGAACGCGGGGATCATTGTCAAGGCGATGGACAAGCTGCCGGAGGGTGTGACGCTGGCCGACCGGGAGCGGGTCGAGTCGGCGCTGGTGCGCGACGCCGCGCACATGAACCCGGGCCTGCTGGATCGGGCCGCGAAGGTCGCTCTGGCAGCTGCGGAGAAGACCGCGGCTGAAGTCGCGGATCACCTTGAGCAGCAACTGCTGGATGAGGAGCGTCGGGCCTACCGGTTGGCGACGGTCACCATGCAGGACCTGGGCGCTGGCACGACGAAGTTGGCTGCGACGTTGCCGACCCCAGCAGCGAAGGCGCTGGGCAAGGTGTTGCAGACGATGACCGCCCCCCGACGTGACCACCTGCGCAAAGCTGCCGAGAAGGCCCTGGCCGACGGTCAAACCCTCGCCGGGTGTCTGGACGACGGATCGGTCGCTGCTGACTTGTTGAGCGCCACGGGCACGCACGAGCACCCGTCCTTCGGCACCGGCGCCAACCGCGCGTCCGGGGCCAACGGTGCCGGTGTTGAGGGTCGGAATGCTGACTGGGCCGACATTGATTGGGCGCACCGTCGTGGCCGGGCGTTGACCGAGTTGATCGAGCATTTGGACACCGAGCGGCTGACCGGGAAGGTGGCCTCCACCGTCATCATCACGATGACCGCCGAGCAAGTGATGGGCGCCGCGAAAGCCGCCCAACTCCAGCAGACCATCCTGGACGCGACCGGCGCGCTGATCGACATGGCCCCGAGCGCCGGGGCAGCGACCACCGACACCGGCGTGTTGATCTCCGCGAGTGCCGCGAGGCGGATCGCGTGTAACGCGGGGATCTTGCCGGTGGTGTTGGGCGGACCAGGCTATGTCCTCGACATCGGCAGACAGGAACGGTTCTTCACCGAGCATCAACGCACCGCGCTGGCGACGATCTACGAGACGTGTGCCGCCCAAGATTGCGACCGACCGTACGCCTGGTCGGAGCTGCATCACGAGGATCCGTGGTCGAAGGGCGGATTGACTGACCTCGACCGAGCGATCCCGTTGTGCGGTTTCCACCACCGCAAGATGCACGACCCGGCATACCAGCACGAGATCACCCGAGAGGCGCACTCATATGGGAACGCGCGCGGGGCGAAGACTGTCCACTTCACCCTGCGGGCATAGCGCGCCCGAGCCGCGTCAGGTGACGCTGCCCGCGGAGGCTGCTCGCGTCCGCGCCAACGCCTCCAACCGAGCTGCGCAGGCCTCGCGGACGGTGTCCTCGGCCGTGTCCTGCACCCCCTCACGCAGGCTCGGGTCGGTCGCCGACACGACGGCGTAGTAGAACCCCGAGAACGCCGCGAGGAAGCCGGACACCCGCACCTGTTCCCAGGTGAAGGCGTAGGCATGCCGCGAGGTGGACCAGCGGGCGATGACATCCGGGTCGGCCTGGCTCCAGGTCTTGATCGCCTCGACGTTGGTCGTCGCAATCGCGAAGACGAGGAAGAAGGCGAGCACGGCCAGGGCGATGACTCCCGCGACGACGAGGCGAGACATCGCCGCCACCAGCCGCAGGCTGCGTTCCTGCACCGGGTCGAGCGGACAGCGAGCCGGAGTGGGGGTGCACGCCCCACCCCGGAACGGCCCGTGCTCGAGTGCCGCGTCGATCTCGTCGCGCGTGGCAAAAGTCGACAGGGCCGCGACGTCGAGGTGGTCCCGGCTGGAGAGGAAGAGCAGCGACATGACGACGAACCCGACGATCACCCCGGTATAGGCCAACGAGTCAAGCCGACCGATCGACTGCCACATCTCCGCAGTGAAGAAGAAGAAGAACACGACGCCGAGCAGCAGCGGCAAGGTCCGCGCCAGCGCAGCGCTGGTGGCCAGAAACGATCGGGTCACCTCACGGCTCAAGTAGGTCGCGACCGAGACCATCCCGGTGTTGACGACGAAGACGACGACGGCCAACACCAAGATCTGGATCATCGCGATCCCGCTGGCGTTGAGCAGTCGATTCTCGGTGGCGGTGGCCACGAACCCCTCGAAGACCTCGGTCTCGTGCGGGGACAGCAACACGGCCAACACCGGCACGACGACAAAGGCCACTCGTTCCGGCCAGCCCACCCGCTCGATCGCGGCGAACGGCCGCCGCCCGCGCCCGAGATTGCCACCCACCCAGGTCAGCAGCACGACAACCAGGACGATGGCCACGCTCACCGCCGGTGTCGCGGTCAGCGACGGCACCACCCAGAACATCACGACGAGAAAGAGCAGCACCAGGGCGGGTGCGGCGCGCACGGTCGCGGTCGAGTGGTATGCCGTGTCGGCCACCATCGCGCCCAGCCCCCGCCGCAAGAACCACCGGCCCACCTCACGACGGTCCTCGGGAGCAGCCATCGCCACCGCAGCTGGTTCGGGGTCGGGAGCGGCAGGACTGGGGGTTGGGCCGGGACTGGGGGTTGGGCCGGGACTGGGGGTTGGGCCGGGACTGGGGGTTGGGCCGGGAGTTGCGGACACGGCCGCAGCGTAGTCGCGCCCGAGGGCCGGAGGCGGTTGAGCCGTGAGGGGTGAGGCGGGAGTTGGCTGGGAGGTGGGCGGACGGCATACCCCTCGGTGGACGGCATACCCGGCGGTGGGCGGCATACCCCGTTGCACCACCCCCCTAGGATCGGGGCCATGAGCAAGGTCCTGTCTGCCGTCGCCTGGCCGTATGCCAACGGCCCCCGCCACATCGGCCATGTCGCCGGTTTCGGCGTGCCCTCCGACGTGTTCAGCAGGTACATGCGGATGGCCGGCCACGACGTGCTCATGGTGTCGGGCACCGACGAACACGGCACCCCGATCCTCGTCCAAGCCGACAAGGAGGGCGTCACCGCTCGCGAGCTGGCCGACCGGTTCAACCGGGTCATCGCCGAAGACCTCGTCGGGCTGGGCCTCGCCTATGACCTGTTCACCCGGACGACGACGGGCAACCACTACGCGGTCGCGCAGGAGCTCTTTCGGGGCAACTACGCCAACGGCTACATGATCGAGCAGACCCAGCTCGTGGCGATCAGCCCGTCGACCGGGCGCACCTTGCCCGACCGCTACATCGAGGGCACCTGCCCGATCTGTGGTTACGGCGAGGCCCGCGGCGACCAGTGCGACAACTGCGGCAACCAGATGGACCCGGTCGACCTGATCAACCCGCGATCCAAGATCGACGGCGAGACACCGAGATTCGAGGAGACCAGCCACTTCTTCCTCGACCTGCCGGCGCTCGCCGAGGCGCTCGGGGAGTGGCTCGACGGGCGTGAGGCGTCGGGCACCTGGCGGCCCAATGTCATCAAGTTCTCCAAGAACCTCCTCGACGACGTCCGGCCTCGCCCGATGACCCGCGACATCGACTGGGGCATCCCGGTGCCGCTGCCGGGCTGGGAGGACAACCCGAGCAAGAAGCTTTACGTGTGGTTCGACGCGGTCATCGGTTACCTCTCGGCGTCGATCGAGTGGGCGCGGCGCACCGGCGACCCGGAGCGCTGGCGTGAGTGGTGGAACGACCCCGCCGCGCTCTCCTATTACTTCCAGGGCAAGGACAACATCACCTTCCACGCCCAGATCTGGCCGGCAGAACTGCTCGGGTATGCCGGTCGCGGGGCTCGCGGGGGCGAGCCGGGGACGGCATACGGGGTGTTGAACCTCCCGACCGAGGTGGTCGCGAGCGAGTTCATGACGATGGAGGGCAAGCAGTTCTCCACCTCGCGGGGACACGTCATCTATGTGCGCGACGTGCTGGAGCGCTATGGCCCCGACCCGTTGCGCTATTTCATCTGCGCCGCTGGGCCGGAAAGTCAGGACGCCGACTTTACCTGGGCCGAGTTCATCCAGCGCAACAACTCTGAACTCGTCGCCGGGTGGGGCAACCTGGTCAACCGCACGGCCTCGATGATCCACAAGCGCTTCGGCGAGATCCCCGCGGCCGGGCCGCTGGAGCCGATCGACGAGGAATTGCTCTCGGCGATCCGCGGCGGCTTCGACACCGTCGGTGCGCTCATCGAACGGCAGCGGTTCAAGGCCGGGATCGGCGAGGTCATGCGCCTGGTGGGCTTGGCCAATGCCTACGTCTCGGCCACCGAGCCGTTCAAGCTCAAGGGTGACGACCAGCGCGAGCGCCTCGGCACCGTGCTGCACGTGCTCGCTCAGGCGGTGGTCGACCTCGCGACCCTGTCGGCACCCTTCTTGCCGCACGGCGCCAACCGCATCCACCGGATCATGGGCGGCGAGGGCGACCTCGTGCCGATGCCCGAGCTGCGCGAGGTCGCGGACCTCGATGACGGCAGGGCATACCCGGTCATCATGGGCGACTACAGCTCGACCCCGCGGTGGGCGTCGCGGCCCGTCGTGCCGGGCACCTCGATCGGGCCGCCGACGCCGGTCTTCACCAAGTTCGACCCGAGCGTCGTCGACGAGGAGATCGCGCGGATGCGCGCGGACGGCTGAGGCGCGCTGACCATGGCCGTCCCCGATCGTCCGCCGGCCCCGGAGCCGCTGCCGCTGCCGGTCACCGACAACCACGCCCACCTCGACATCGTCCGGCACGGCGACACTGCCGGTATGCCGGTCGGTGCCGCGCTCGTGGCAGCGGCTGCGGTCGGCGTCACGCGGGTCATCCAGGTGGCCTGTGATGTCGAGTCGATCCGCGCGCTGCCCGCCCTGCTCGACGCCCACCCCTCGGTGGTCGGTGCCGTCGCGATCCATCCGAACGACGCCGCGCGGCATGCCGCGGCCGGTGACCTCGACACGGCATACCAGGTGGTGGAGGCGGCCCTGGCCGACCCGCGGGTGCGCGCGGTGGGGGAGACCGGCCTGGACTACTTCCGCACCGAGCCGCCGTGGCGTGGCGCGCAGGAAGACTCCTTCCGGTGGCACATCGACCTGGCCAAGCGCACCGGCCGCGCACTGCAGATCCACGACCGCGACGCGCACGCCGATGTGCTGCGAGTCCTGGCCGACGAGGGTGCGCCAGAGCGGACCGTGCTGCACTGCTTCTCCGGGGACGTCGAGGTCGCGCGGGAGGCGGTGTGGCGCGGCTACTACCTCTCGTATGCCGGCACGGTCACCTTCCGCAGCGCGGGAGTGCTCCGCGAGGCGCTCGCGATCACCCCGGTGGACCAGCTGCTGGTGGAGACCGATGCGCCCTATCTCGCCCCTCATCCGTGGCGGGGAGCGGTCAACGCGTCCTATCTCATCCCGGTGACCGTGCGCCTCATGGCGGAGGTCAAGGGGGTCTCGGTGGAGGCGCTCTGCGAGGCATTGGAGGCCAACCGGCGAGCCGTCTATGGCGAGTGGGACGGCATAACGGCGTTGCATGTGTCGCCCCTCCCGTGACCCCCGAGACGCGTGTGACAACTGTGGCTCCTGGGATGTGACCTGAGTCACGTCGCACGCTGGCGTCGTTACCAAAACTTGACCTTTGCGTGAATCCCAGGGCACCGTAGTCACCAACAAGCCGGGAGGCGCCCTCCCCCAAGGACCCCTCCGGGTGTGCTCTGGGGGGCCCATGGGGCCGCCGAACCGGACAGTTCAACGTCTGGAGCACTGTGTTCTCAACCGTTCGTCGTCGCGTCGCCGCTGCTGGGGTCGCCACTGTTTTCGCCGCCACCGGCCTCATGGTCGCCTCGATCGACAAGGCCGTCGCTCTGAGCGTCGAAGGCCAGCAGTCCGAGATGCACGTCATGGGCAGCACCGTCGCCGACGCGCTGTCGGCCGCCGGCATCACCGTCGGCGCCAAGGACCTCGTGGTCCCGGCCGCTGACCAGCCCATCTCCGACGGCACCCAGATCACTGTGCGGTACGGGCGCAAGCTCACCGTGACCGCCGACGGCACGTCGACCGACTACTGGACGACCGCCAGCACCGTCGACGAGGCGCTCGCCGCGCTCGGCATCCGCACCCCTGACAACGCGCAGCTGTCGGTGTCGCGGTCGCAGGTGCTGGGGCGTGACGGTCTCGCGCTCACCGTCGTCACCCCGCACTCGGTGACTGTGACGGTCGACGGGGCCAGCCGCACCGAGGCCACCCACGCAGCGACCGTTGGTGACTTGCTCACCGCGCTCGGCGTCACCGTCGGCGCCAACGACCGGGTCAGCCCGGCGGTCGACACCGCCGTCACCGAAGGCCTGGCCGTTGCGGTCAAGCGCGTGCAGACCAAGTCCACGACGGCCACCGAGAAGGTCGCCTTCGCCACGGTCAAGAAGGACGACGCCACCCTCGATAAGGGCAAGACCAAGGTCCAGACCCCCGGCGTGGCCGGCGAGCGGGTCGTCACCTACACGGAGACCTGGGTCGACGGCGTGCTGGAAGGCAAGACCGCCTCCGACACCAAGGTCACCAAGCCCGCCACCGACAAGGTCGTCCTCGTCGGCACCAAGGCGGTTGCTGCCGCCCCGGCCGCTCCGGCTGCGCCGAAGGCTCCCATCTCGGCCGGCAACACCTCCGGCGCCGGCATCAACCTCGCCAACGCCGCGATGTGGGACCGCATCGCCAAGTGCGAGTCCGGTGGTCGCTGGAACATCAACACCGGCAACGGCTACTACGGCGGCCTGCAGTTCAACTACACGACCTGGCTGTCCGTCGGCGGTGCCGACTTCGCCCCGCGGGCCGACCTGGCCAGCCGCGAGGAGCAGATCACCGTCGCCAACCGGCTCTACGCCAAGCGCGGCCTGCAGCCGTGGGGCTGCCGCTGGGCCGCCTGAGCCTCGGGCACTGATCATCTGACCGCTGCACGGCATACCCCACGGGTATGCCGTGCAGCGGCGTCTCTGGGCCCGCACATGAACGGTCCCACCGGACGCATAGGCTGGCGCCCGTGACGGCAGCCCAGCAACCACCCTTGCTCGGTCCGGCCCAGATCCGCGAACTGGCGCAACGGCTGGGTGTCCGGCCGACCAAGTCCTGGGGGCAGAACTTCGTCGTCGACGCCAACACCGTGCGGCGCATCGTCCGGCGGGCCGGTGTCGACGCCGGAGACGCGGTCATCGAGGTGGGTCCCGGTCTGGGGTCGCTCACCCTCGCGCTGCTGGAGACCGGCGCCGAGGTCACGGCCGTGGAGATCGATCCCACGCTGGCCGAGGCTCTCCCGCAGACCGTCGCGCAGCACGCTCCGGATGCGGCCGACCGACTGCGGGTGATCCGCCGGGACGCCCTCGACCTGCGCGACCTGCCCGATCCCCAGCCGGTCGCGCTAGTGGCCAACCTGCCCTACAACGTGTCGGTGCCCGTCGTGCTGACCCTGCTGGAACGGTTCCCGACCCTGCGCCGAGTGCTCGTCATGGTGCAACTGGAGGTCGCCGAACGGTTGGCGGCCCCGCCGGGCAGCAAGGTCTACGGCGTGCCGAGCGTCAAGGCGGCCTGGTTTGCCGACGCACAGCTCGCCGGCACTGTCTCCCGGAGCGTCTTCTGGCCAGTGCCCAATGTCGACTCAGGGTTGGTTGCGATGACCCGCCGCGAGCCGCCGACGACCACCGCGACCCGTCAGCAGGTCTTCGCGGTCATCGACGCCGCGTTCGCCCAGCGCCGCAAGACCCTCCGGGCGGCTCTGGCCGGCCTGGCCGGGGGCGCCCCCGAGGCCGAGGCCGCCCTGCGCCGGGCCGGCATCGACCCGGCGGCGCGCGGCGAGACCCTTGGCGTGGCCCAATTCGCTGCGGTGGCGGCGGCCCTGGCCCAGCACTGACCCACAGTCCGGTGCCCTGGCCGAGTCCCACAGCTCTGGCGCTGCCACATAGGGTGGTGTGATGAGCCTCGCCACTCCCACCCGGTCGGTCACCGTCCGTGTGCCGGCGAAGGTCAACCTCGACCTGCGGGTCGGCCCGCTGCGGGACGACGGCTTTCACGACCTGGCCACCGTGTTCATGGCCGTCGGCCTCTACGACGAGGTCACGGTGACGAAATCGGCCACCTGGTCGGTCCAGACCACCGGCCCGTATGCCGACCTGGTTCCCGACACGGCCGACAACCTCGCGCTCAAGGCCGCCCGGCTGTTGGACCGCCGGTTGCGCTACCGCCAGGGGCCGGTGCACATCCGGATCGACAAGGCCATTCCCGTCGCCGGCGGGATGGCCGGCGGCTCCGCTGATGCCGCTGCGGCCCTGGTCGCGTGTGACGCACTGTGGGGGATGCGCGCCGAGCGGGAGCATCTCGACATCATCGGAGCCGCGATCGGCAGCGACGTGCCCTTCGCCCTGCACGGCGGCATCGCCATGGGTTCCGGGCGCGGCGAACACATCACCCCCGTCCTCGCCCGCGGCACCTACCACTGGGTCTTCGCGCTGAGCTCGGAGGGACTGTCGACCCCCGCCGTGTATGCCGAGTGCGACCGGTTGCGCGGCGGCGAGCAGGTGCCGACGCCCGAGGCCTCGCCCGCCCTGATGTCGGCGCTGCGCTCCGGTGACGCCACGGCCCTCGGGGCGGCGTTGCACAACGACCTCCAGGAGCCCGCACTCTCGCTGCGTCCCGACCTCGCGGAGGTGCTCTCGGCCGGTCTGGAATACGGCGCCCTCGGGGGCGTCGTCAGTGGCTCCGGCCCGACCATCGCCTTCCTCACCGGCTCCGCCGAACACGCGCTCGACCTGTGCGTCGCCCTCACTGCATCCGGGGTCGCTCCGCAGGTCACCCGAGCCCGCGGCCCGGTCCTCGGCGCCCACCTCATCGCGGGACCGACCCGCGAGTGAAGGGCTGCTGAGCGATGGGTGTCCTCGTCGCGCTCGAAAAGGTGACCGTCGTCCACGGGGTGGCCCATGTCCTTGACGCCGTCTCCACAGGCGTTCTCGGTGGCCAACGGATCGGCGTCGTCGGCCGTAATGGTGGCGGCAAATCCACCCTGCTGCGAGTGCTGGCCGGCACCCAGGAGCCCGACGACGGCCGCGTGACCCGCACCGGCAGCACGACCATCGGGCTGCTCGGCCAGGGCGACGAACTCGACCCGAGCGACACGGTCCGCACGGCGCTCGTCGGTGACCGTCCCGACCACGAGTGGGCGGGCGACCCGCGGGTCCGCGATGTGCTCAGCGGTCTGCTCGGCGGGGTCGACGCCCCAGCTGTCGGGGGCCTAGCGGCCCTGGTCGGCCCGCTCTCGGGCGGTGAGCGTCGCAGGCTAGCTCTCGCGGCGCTGCTCGTCGCCGACCCCGACCTGCTGCTCCTGGACGAACCGACCAACCACCTCGACGTCGAGGGCGTGGCCTGGCTCGCTGAACACCTGGCCATCCGCCGCACCCGGGCCGAAACCGCCCTCGTCGCCGTCACCCACGACCGGTGGTTCCTCGACGCCATGGCCACCCTCACCTGGGAGGTCCACGACGGGTCGGTGTCCGCGTTCGAGGGAGGCTACGCGGCATACGTGCTCGCCAAAGCCGAACGCGACCGGATGGCAGCCGTCACCGCCGAGAAGCGCGACAACCTGCTGCGCAAGGAACTCGCCTGGCTGCGCCGCGGCGCACCCGCCCGCACCTCCAAGCCCAAGTTCCGCATCGAGGCCGCCAACGCCCTCATCGCCGACGTCCCCCCGCCCCGCGACGACGTCGCCCTGGTGCGCTTTGCGACCCGGCGGCTGGGCAAGGACGTCATCGACCTCGTCGATGCCTCGATCACCCTCGGCGACCGGCCGCTGCTGGACAAGGTCACCTGGCGGCTCGCGCCCGGCGAGCGGGTCGGCATCGTCGGGGTCAACGGGTCGGGCAAGTCGACCCTGCTGCGCGCCATCGCCGGCGACGTGCCGCTGGATTCGGGCCGCCGCAAGGTCGGCAAGACCGTCGCCCTCGCCCACCTCACCCAGGAGGTCCGCGAACTCGACGCCCTCGCGGCATACCGGGTCATCGACGCCGTCGAGGAGGTGGGCCGGGTGGTCACCCTCGGCGACCGCGAGGTGACCGCGAGCCAGTTGGCGCAGCGGCTCGGGTTCACCGGGATGCGTCAGCAAACCCGGGTTGGTGACCTGTCCGGTGGGGAGCGGCGTCGGCTGCAGATCCTGCGGCTGCTCATGGCCGAACCCAATGTGCTGCTGCTCGACGAGCCGACCAACGACCTCGACATCGAGACGCTCACCTCGCTGGAGGACGTCCTCGACGGCTGGGCGGGCACGCTCATCGTCGTCTCGCACGACCGCTACCTCTTGGAGCGCGCCACCGACCGCCAGATCGCCCTGCTCGGCGACGGCCGGATCCGCGACCTGCCCCGCGGAGTCGAGGAGTACCTCACCCTGCTACACGGCCAACCCGGGTATGCCGTCTCCGCTCGCCCGGGTGCCGCCTCGGCGACCGCTCCGCAGGCGGGTAGCGGATCTGGGGTTGGCTCTGGGGCTGCCGCTGCGGGTCCGACGCCTGCCCAGCAGCGTGAAGCCCGCAAGGAACTGGCCCGCATCGAGAAGGCGCTGTCGCGGATCGCCGAACGCGAGGAGCGGGTGCACGCCGACATGGCGGCCAAGGCCAGTGACCACGTCGCGGTGCTCGAACTCAACCGCACTCTGCGGGCCCTCGTCGACGAACGCGAGGATCTTGAGCTCGCCTGGCTGGAGGCCGCTGAGATCGTCGGCTGACCAGCTCTGGCGGCGGGGTTTCTAGCATTGGGTCATGACATTTCGTCTTGATCACGTCCAGGTCTCCAGTCCGCCCGGATCCGACGACGTCATGCGGGGCTTCTACGTCGGTGTGCTCGGCATGGTCGAAGAGCCGAAGCCCCCGATCCTCGCCGCACGCGGCGGGTGCTGGTTCCGCAGCGGTGACGCGGTCATCCACACCGGAGTCGAGGCCGACTTCCGACCCGCACGCAAAGCCCACCCGGCGCTGCTCGTCGATGATCTCGACGCGCTGGTGAGCGCGCTGGAAGCCGCCGGTGCCCCGGTGCGGTGGGACGACGGCATACCAGGAGTGCGGCGGTTGCACACCGACGACCCGGTCGGCAATCGCCTGGAGCTGATCCAGGCCTGACTGCGGCGGCCGACAGCCGGCGAGCAGAGAGCTCAGAGCTCAGTCCTGCAGCGGGGATCCCAATCGACGCAGCAAGGCGGCCAGTTGGTCACGCTCGGCTGCCGTGAGCGGTTCGAGCAGCACGTGCTCGTAGGTCAGCAGGTCGGCGAGGGCGGCGTCGACGGCGGTGCGCCCGGCCGGCGTGAGGCGCACGAGCACCCCGCGGCGGTCACTTGGGGCCGGGAGGCGACGCACCAGGCCACGCCGTTCCAGCCGGTCGACGCGGTTGGTCATCGTGCCTGAAGTGACCAGCGTTTCGGCGACGAGTTGGCCGGGGGAGAGTTGGTAGGGACGCCCGGCGCGACGCAACGCCGAGAGCACGTCGAACTCCCACCCCTCTAGTTGATGCCGAGCGAAAACGTCACCGCGGGTGAGATCGAGACGACGGGCCAGCCGGGTCACCCGAGACAGGACATGCAGCGGGCTGACGTCGGTGTCGGGGAGTTCCCGAGCCCAGTCCGCGACGATGCGATCGACATCGTCGGTCTGGCCTGCCGAACTCTTCACACCCGCCACGGTAGTCCCTCGCACCGAGAATCTCGACGTCAAGACATTGGTCCGGGTCGTTCGGGCTTTCGCGACGCCGGGTTGACAGGGCACACTAGGAGAGCACAGTCCTGTGTGGTGCGCGTGAGCGTGCCCGCGGACGGCACGACACGTGCCACGACACGCTGGGGGAAAAGGTTATGTCGGCAACTGCCGGGATCTGGGGGCAGGCCTGGGCAGACGCGGATGATTCCGTGCTGCTGGGTCTGGTGCGCGACGGCGATCCGGACGCGTACGCCGAGCTGTGGCGTCGGCACTTGCCGGCGGCGTATGCCGTGGCGCATCGGCACCGCGGCCGCACGTCCGCCGAGGACATCGTCGGCGAGGCGAGCGTCCGCGTCTACGACCTGATCCGCGCTGGCAAAGGGCCCACGACCAATTTCCGGTCCTATTTCCTGTCGACCGTCAAGACGGCCGCGGTCGACGCGGCCCGGGCCGAATTGCGTGCCGTGCCGACCGAGGACTCGATCCTCGCTGCCGCCGCGCCTGCGACCCCGGCCTACGACGCGACGACGTCGGTCGACCACGACCTGGTGCGCTCGGCTTTCAAGCGGTTGCCGGTCCGCGACCAGCAGGTGCTATGGCACACCGCTGTCGAGGGCACCTCGCCGGCAGCTGTTGCCTCGTCGATGGGGATGACGGCCAACGGCGTGAGCGTCGTCGCCCTGCGGGCGCGCGACAGCCTGCGGGCCAAGTACCTTGATGCCCACGCCGACCGCGCGATCAGCCGCGCCGAGGACGAGGAGTGCCGTTGGGTGCTCTCCCAGATGGGCCGCTACGTCCGGGGCAAGGTGCCGGTGCGCCAGAAGGCCCGGATGGACGAGCACCTGCGCACGTGTCGGCATGCACAGGTGTTGGCCTACGAAATGGCCGAGGTCAACCGGGCCCTGCCTGCGGTCATGGTCCCGCTCATCTTCCTGGCCAGCACGTCGGTGGCGTCCGCCTGGGCCGGTGTCGCCGGAGCCGCAGCGTCCAATTCCGGGATGGCTGGTCCGCGCGAGGACTCCAAGGCCGCACTCGCTGCCGCCCTCGTGGCCAATGTCAGCGGAAAGGCGGCAGCCCTGGTCGTCGGTGTCTCGCTCGGCGTCGGCTTCGTGGCCGCCCCTGCCGGGGTTGCCTTCTTCTCGGGCTCGGGTGGGGGCTCAGCCACCGCCGGGGCGGCCGGTGGGGCTGGCGGTGCTGCAGGCGGAGCCGGTGGCGCCGGGGGTGAGAGCGGCGGCGGTAGCGACATCGCCGCGCCGGTCGTTCCGGTACCCGCTCCGACCGCCGCGCCGGGTGCCACGAACGCTGCCCCGGACACGGCGGCCGCCGCGGGTGGCGCCAATGGGTCTGGCGCTGCCAGCGGCACTGGCGGAGCTGCAGCGGGTAGCGGCGCGGCCGGTTCCGGCTCAGCCGGCACCAATGGCACGACGCGGTCGACGACCACCCGCACGACCCGGCCGAGCAGCCCGACAACTCCGGTCATCCCGTCCGTCCCGGCGACTCCCACGGTGCCGGTCACGCCCACCGTTCCCGTGACCCCGACGGTTCCGGTCACGCCGACCGTTCCCGTGACCCCAACCGTCCCGGTCACCCCGACCGTCCCCGTGGTGCCTCCGGCCGACAACACCATCACCTTCCCGAGCACCGGCGCGATGTGGACGGACCCCTTCGCGGTCACCGTTCAAGTTCCGGCGAATGCTCCCTCCACCGCGTTCTTCCAGCTCAGCCAAGGCACCATCGTCGTGACTCCCGGATCGCAGCAAGGTCAGGGCAACAACGCGGGCAGCTGGACCTGCCAGTACGTGCTGGTGACGGCGCTGTGCACGGGCCGCGGTGCGAGCACCTTCGACGTGACGCTGACGCCGCCAGCGGGAGCTGAACCGACCGGCGGGGTCATCTCCGTGACGGTCACCGACCCGAAGAACGTCGTCCACACCGCCATCACCAAAGTCGCCCAGCCGCCCGCTCCGGCGCCTGATCCGGCCCCCGAGCCCACAGCCACTCCGGCGGCCACGGTGACGCCCACCACGGCGGTCACGCCGACGACGGTCACGCCGACGACGGTCACGCCGCCGACGACGACGGTCACGCCGCCGACGACGACGGTCACCCCGGCTACGGCCACCGTGGCGGGCGCTGCTCCGACTGCGGACGCCGGCACGGGCGCAGCGGCCACGGACGTCGCCACCGCGGTCACGCCGCTGCCGTAAGGCTCACCATCCAGCGATGCCCCCGGCGCCCCGCGCTGTCGGGGGCATCGCTATGAGGCGCCCATGGTTCGCAGGGTTGGCTTGGCCTCCAAAGTGGTCAGCCCGTTCCACGCCAAGTTGACCAGGTGGGCGGCGACGACCGCCTTCTTGTAGCGGCGATGCTCCAGCCACCACTGGCCGGTCAGCGCCACCATGCCCACGAGCATCTGGGCGTAGATCGGCGCGGCCTTGGGATCGAGTTTGCGCGCGTGGAACTCGGCGGCCAGCAGGTGCTCGACCTGGGTGGCGATATCGCCGATCAGGCTGGCGAAGGATCCCGTCGACTGCCCGGCCGGCGAGTCCCGCACGAGGATCCGGAACCCGTCGGTCGAGCTCTCGATGTAGTCCAGCAGCGCCATGGCGGCCGACTCGACCACCGCCCGGGTGGTCCCGCCGCCGCTGAGAGCCGTGGTGACCGCCCCTAGCAGGGTGCCCATCTCGCGGTCGACGACGACGGCATACAGGCCCTCCTTGCCCCCGAAGTGCTCGTAGACGACCGGCTTGGACACGCCTGCCTTCGCCGCGATCTCCTCGACCGTCGCTGCCTCGAATCCGCGCGCGGCAAAGATGGTCCGCCCCACCCCGATGAGCTGTTCGCGGCGTTCGGTGCCGCTCATGCGGGGGCGGCGGCTGGTGGTGGCGGGTTCGCGGGGGGTCACCGCTCCATTGTCGGGCCTGCCCGCGCGCTGTGGACCCGAGCCGGTATGCCGGTATGCCGGTATGCCGGCCGGGGCGACACGGCATACCGACGCGCGTGATCGGGAAGGCGGCGGGAGCGGCTACCCTAGGGCGGTCCGGTCGCGGACGTTCCCCGGTTGGTCTGCTGGCAGGGCCCGCCTGACTTTGAATCAGGATTAGCGACGCTGGTTCGATTCCAGCCCGGGGAGCGGTGTCGGTGTGACCCGCGACGGGTGGGCGAGGCGCCCGCAGCCCCGGGTAGGATCACCAGTCGTGACCACCTCACGGCCGGCCGCCGTCATCGTTCTGGCCGCAGGCGAAGGCACCCGGATGAAGTCCGACCTCCCCAAGGTGTTGCACACCATTGGGGGGCGCTCGCTGCTTGGCCACGCGATCGCCGCGGCGCGGGGCTTGGACCCCGTGCATCTGGCGGTCGTCGTGCGGCACGAGCGCGATCGAGTCGCCGCTCACATCCGCGAGTGCGACCCGGACTGCGTGGTCGCCGACCAGGACGAAGTGAAGGGCACCGGCCGGGCCGTCGAATGCGGGCTCGACGCGCTGCCCGCCGACCTGTCCGGCACTGTCGTCGTCACCTATGGCGACGTGCCGCTGCTCTCTGGCGCCACCCTGCGTGACGTGGTGCGCGCACACGAAGACGGCCAGTATGCCGTGACCGTCGTGACCACGGAAGTCTCCGACCCAGCGGGTTACGGCCGCATCGTGCGGGACGCCGACGGCTTGGTCGCTCGCATCGTCGAGCACAAGGACGCCACGGCGGACGAACTGGCCATCTGCGAGATCAACTCCGGCATCTATGCCTTCGACGGGACGCTGCTGCGGGCCGCGTTGGCGCAGCTCACGACCGCCAATGTCCAAGGCGAGAAGTACCTCACCGACGTGCTGGGGATCGCGCGCTCGGGCGGGTCTCGGGTCGGGGCCTTTGTGCTCGATGACGTGTGGCAGTGCGAGGGCGTCAACGACAAGGTGCAGTTGGCGCGCCTGGGAGCGGAACTCAACCGCCGAACCGTCGAGGCGGTGATGCGCGCCGGGGCTATCGTCATCGACCCCGCCACGACGTGGATCGACGCCGACGTCAGCGTGGGCATCGACACGGTCATCCACCCCAACTCGCAGGTGCTCGGCGCGACGACGATCGGTGCCAAGGCCCTCATCGGCCCCGACACCACTCTGCGGGACATGGAGGTCGGCGACGGCGCGAGCGTCGTGCGCACCCATGCCGAGCTGTCGGTCATCGGGGCGGGCTGCTCGGTCGGTCCGTGGGCGCACCTGCGGCCGGGCACCGAGCTCGGGCCTGACTCGGTGGTGGGCAGCTTCGTCGAGACGAAAAACCTCGTCGCCGGGACGGGTGCGGTCATCCCGCCCCTGACCTATCTGGGGGATACCACGATCGAGGGTCGGACCACCGGCGCCACGGGGGAGTCGCTGTGAGTGCCATTCGCCGCAAGCCCAAGCGCCACCTCATGCTCTTCTCCGGGAGAGCGCACCCGGCGCTGGCCCAGGCGGTGGCGGCCGATCTCGGCACCGAACTCGTGCCGACCCAGGCCTACACCTTCGCCAACGGCGAGATCTATGTCCGCTACGAGGAGTCGGTCCGGGGCTGCGACGCCTTCGTCATCCAGAGTCACACCGAGCCGATCAACGAGTGGATCATGGAGCAGTTGCTCATGGTCGATGCGTTGAAGCGAGCCTCGGCCAAGCGCATCACCGTGGTGTTGCCGTTCTACGGCTACGCCCGCCAGGACAAGAAACACCGCGGCCGGGAGCCGATCTCGGCCCGGCTCATCGCCGACCTGTTCCGCACCGCTGGTGCCGATCGGCTCATCGCCGTTGACCTGCACACCGCCCAGATCCAGGGCTTCTTCGACGGCCCGGTCGACCACCTCATGGCGCTGCCGATCCTTGCTGACTACGTCGCCGCGAAATACGGCGACCACAAGCTCGCCGTCGTCTCGCCCGACGCCGGCCGGATCAAAGTCGCCGAACAATGGTCGGCGCGCCTCGGCGGGGCGCCGCTGGCCTTCGTCCACAAGACCCGAGACATCACCCGGCCCAACGAAAGCGTCGCCAACCGCGTCGTCGGCAGCGTCAAGGGCCGGATCTGCATCCTCGTCGACGACATGATCGACACGGCCGGCACGATCACCAAGGCCGCGGACGCCATCATGGCCGAAGGGGCCGCCGGCGTCGTCGTGGCGGCCACCCACGCGATCCTGTCCGGCCCGGCCGTCGACCGCCTGCGCACGAGCACGGTCAAAGAGGTCATCGTCACCGACACCCTGCCGATCGTGCCGAGTCGGATGTTCGACAAGCTCACCATCCTGCCGATCGCCCCGCTGTTGTCTCGGGCGATCCGGGAGGTCTTCGAGGACGGCTCCGTCACGAGTATGTTCAACGGCCACGCCTGAGGCGCTGGACGGCGGCCCGGGCGCGGTGACCGGACGGCATACCATCGCCTGCATGTCCCTGTCCGTGCCGGCGCCCGACTCGACGCAGCCCGTGCTGGTGGTTTCGCCGCACCTTGATGACGCGATCCTCTCGGCCTTCGCGCTCTGTCGATGGGAGCGGGCCGCCGTGCTCAACGTCTTCGACGGCGCCCCGAGCCCCCGGCACGAGACGACGTGGGACCGGCTATGCGGGTTCGATGACTCCGACCAGGCGGTGGCGGCCAGGCATGCCGAAAACGCCGCAGCCTTCGCCGACCTCGACGTCCCCCAGCTGTCTGTGGGCCTGCTGGACTCGCAGTACCTCACTGCACCGCGCGGCATCGACGAGTCAGAGCGGATCCTCGCGGTTGTCCTTGACTGGGTGCAGGCGCAGGGTGAAACGCGCTGCACGATCGCCGTCCCCGCCGGTGCCGGGCGTCCGGCCCCCGCGGCGACCATCGGAGGCGGTGCGGCCAGTGCCCGGAAGCGCGCCATCCGGCAGGCAGTCGGCAAGCTCGGCGGCGCTGTGCTCGACGCCCGTTCGCGGTATGTCGCCCGGCATACCAAGCCTGCGGCGCAGCACGATCATCTGCTGGTCCGCGACGTCATCGCGGGACGACTGGCCGCGCGCCCCGGGCTCGACATCCTGCTCTACGAGGAAGTCCCTTATCTCTGGGGCGCACCTGCCGACGACGAAGCTGGGAGCCTGGCCCGTCGGTGCGGCCAGGTAGCGCTCCCGATCAGCCTCGAGGTCGACCGAGCCGAGAAGGCCAGGCGGATCGGGGCTTACACCTCGCAGCTGGCTTACCTTTATGCGCCCCACGGCCCGCTGGACTCCGCCCCCGGACTACCGGCCCACGAGCGCTATTGGCGCTTGAGCCCGGTGTCCGGATGAGCCCGGGTGAGTTTGCCGCCGACGTCACCCCGACCTCACGACTCAAACGCTCGACGTTGACGGTCGACCTGGGTCTGCTGGCCGCCGTCGTCTCCGCGGCGGCCTTCGGCAGCTCGGGGCCGTTCGCGAAGTCGCTGCTGGTGACTGGCTGGGCCCCACCGACCATCGTCACGCTACGGATCGGAATCGCTGCTCTCGTGCTGCTGGGGCCGGCCCTGTGGTCGGTGCGCGACCGCTGGCAGGTGCTGCGGGCCGAGCGGGGAATGATCCTCGCCTACGGCCTCGTGTCGGTGGCCGGCTGCCAGGTCGCCTATTTCAATGCCGTGGCGCGGATGCCGGTCGGGGTGGCGCTGCTGCTGGAATACCTCGGAATCATCTTCGTCGTGCTCTGGGTGTGGCTCCGGACCCGACGCCGCCCGGCCGCAACCGTCGCCCTCGGGGGTGCGCTCGCGATCGCCGGTCTGGTCCTGGTCCTGGACGTGTCTGGCTCCGCGGCTGTCGACCTGGTCGGGGTGCTCTGGGGTCTCGGAGCTGCGGTCGGCCTGGCCGTCTTTTTCGTCCTCGCGTCGCACGCCCACAGCGAGCTGCCCGCCGTGGCTTTGGCCGGATTCGGCATGCTGGTGGGCACGGTGGCGCTGGTCGTCCTCCAGCTCGTGGGTGCCCTGCCATCGGCCTGGGCGAGCGCGGACGTCACCATTCACGGCATACAACTGCCCTGGTATGCCGCGATCCTCGAACTCGCGCTCGTGGCGGCTGCCGCGGCCTACCTGCTGGGAACTATTGGCGCACGCGCGCTCGGCTCGACCGTCGCGTCCTTTGTCGGCCTCACCGAGGTCCTCTTCGCGGTGCTGCTCGCATGGCTGTTGCTCGGCGAATTGCCCGGCCCGGTCCAGATGCTAGGGGGCGGTCTCATCCTCGCGGGCGTCGTCGCGGTGCGGGTGGGGGAGCTACGTGGGAGCGGATTTCGCGACGCCAGACCCGATGAGTAAGCTGAGCGGGTTGCCTCGGCGAGGGACGTGCCACGCGCGCCGTCCGTGATCGACGTGGGTGGATCCTCCGCCCGCGCGTGTCGTGTCCCGCGTCGAGGCCCGCCGCCCGATCGACCCACTGCCTGCCAGGAGACTCCCGATGTCGGAAATCAAGCTGCCCGCCGAGCGCCGCACCGCGTTCGGTAAGGGCGCCGCCCGCAAGATCCGCCGCGACCACAAGATCCCCGCCGTGCTCTACGGACACGGCACCGACCCGGTGCACATCACCCTGCCGGGCCACGAGACCCAGATGGCGCTCAAGACCGCCAACGCGCTGCTGTCCATCGACCTCGAGGGCACCGCTCAACTCGCGCTCGCCAAGGACGTGCAGCGCGACCCGATCAAGCCGATCATCGAGCACATCGACCTGGTCATCGTCCGCAAGGGTGAGAAGGTCACCGTCGACGTGCAGGTGCACGTCGAGGGCGATGCCGCTCCCGACACCATCGTCACCGTCGAGAGCCAAACCGTCGAACTGCTCGTCGAGGCCACCAACATCCCGGCCAACGTCGTCGTCAACGTCGAGGGCCTTGAAGCCGGCTCGCAGATCCACGCCGGTGCCATCGAGCTGCCCGCTGGCGCCGAGCTCGCCAGTGACCCCGACACCCTCGTCGTCAACGTGTCCGCGACCATGTCGCAGGCCGAGCTCGACGCCGAACTCGGCGAGGGCGAGGCCGTCGAAGAGGCCCCGCTCATCGAGGCCGAGTAAGCACCACCGACCGTGTCCGCGTGGCTGGTCGTGGGGCTGGGCAACCCCGGTCCTCGGTATGCCGCCAACCGACACAACGTCGGAGCCTTTGTCGTCGGGGAACTCGTCCGCCGGTATGCCGGTGGGTCGGGTTCCCCGCCGTCGTCTCCCGTGCCGGTGACGACGACGCTGGACGGGTTGAAGGCGCACAAGGCGCGGGCGCATGTCGCGTCCCTGCGCCTAGGAATGCTGCCCGGGGGCGCACCCGGGCCGGCCGTGACGGTCGCAGTGCCCACGGCATACATGAATGAGTCGGGAGGGCCGGTGAAGGCCCTGGCTCTCTTCTATTCCGTTGCGCCGCAACAACTGGTCGTGATCCACGACGATATCGACCTGCCATTCGGGGCGATTCGCCTCAAGTTCGGTGGCGGCGAAGGCGGCCACAACGGATTGCGTTCTCTCTCAAGCGCTTTCGGGACCCGCGACTACCTTCGGGTGAGAGTGGGAGTGGGTCGACCCCCGGGCCGGATGGACCCGGCCGATTTCGTGCTGCGCGACTTCACCGCAGCCGAGCGACCCGAGGTGGCCCTGGCCGTTGTCGAGGCCGCCGATGCCGTGGAGATGCTCGTCCAACAGGGTCTGGTCGCTGCACAGCAGCGCTTTCACGCGCCCTGACCGCCGCAGACCAGCGGGCCTGTCGTGAATGTCGGAATGATCCGATAGGTCCCTCCGCGGGATCTCGCATCGCGAGACACCTGCGAAGGATTTCCCCACCAGAGTCGGAGATCTGGTGACCGAACCGCAGGAATGGCTCTAGTATCTGGGTACTAAGCAAGGGGGGCCGGGCCGAGGGGGTCCGTCACACCAGGTCGGATGTCGCGAGCAGCGACGTCTGCCACTTGCCGGGAAAGGGTCACGGGGGTGACCTGCAGGGCATTGGGCACCTGACGACTAGGCATCGTCAGGTTTAGGGGAACAAGGGGCAATATTGTGACGACGGATGCACGTCTGCTGTCAGCGCGCCGGGGGGCGGCGCTGCGGCCATTCCTGGATGACACCCTCAGCGCGCTGGACGTGCGCGGGGATGGTCGATCTTCCACTACCTGGGTGCCACGGCATACGGCCGGCGTGGTTGTCGGTGACGTCGTCGCACTCGGCATCGCCCTCCTGGCGGCCCTCATCGTCAGCCTGCGGCTGACGGGAGGCTGGGAGCCATCGACACCGTGGGTTCTGGGTGGCGTCGCGACGCTCTGGTTGGCCGCTCTGGCCGGATCCGGCGGCTACAACCGCTACCACTGTGGCACCGGGTCTGAGGAATACCGCGCGATCGGCCGAGCGGCCGTCGTCACCTTGGCCGTCGTGTCCGCAGCGGCCCTGATCGCCGACTCGCGCGATGCGCGCACCGTGCTGCTGCCGTTCGTGGCGGTGGCGTTCGTAGGGACCTTGGCCAATCACGCAGTGATGCGGCAACGCCTGGCCTGGCTGCGCCAGCGCTCGAGCCACCTGATGGACACCATCGTCGTGGGCCGCGAGGACCGTGTCGCGGCGATGATCCGGGAGTTCCACGCTGCTCCCCAGGCCGGTTTCCGAGTGGTCGGAGCGTGCGTTCCCGCAGCCACGACCGGACGTGGGCCCGTGACGATCGAGGGCGTCCCCGTGGTGGGGACCCCTGGGTCAGCGATTTCCGCCGTCGACCAACTCGGCTGCGACGTCGTCGCGGTCTCCAGCGATGCCGATCTCGCCGGGGCGCCGCTGCGGCGGCTTGGCTGGTCGCTCGCCGAACGCAAGATCGACCTGCTCGTCTCACCCGGCATCGTCGAGGTGGCCGGGCCGCGCCTGTCACTGCGGCCCGCAGCCGGGCTGTCCATGCTCCACGTCGAGCAGCCGGCCGACGGCACCGCGCGGTTGCTGCTCAAGCGGATCACCGACACCGTGGGCGCTGGATGCATTGTGCTCCTGGCGCTGCCCGTGCTTGCGGCGATCTTCGTGGCCGTACGGCTCGGCGACGGCGGGCCGGCCTTCTTCCTGCAGGAGCGGGTGGGCCAGGGCGGACGCACCTTCCGGATGATCAAGTTCCGGACGATGGTCACCGACGCCGAGGCGCGCCTGGCGCAGTTGTCGCGCGAGGGTCACGTTAATACCATGCTATTTAAGGACAAATCGGACCCGCGGATCACGCGAGTCGGACGAATTCTTCGGAAATACTCGCTCGACGAGCTCCCGCAGTTGTTGAATGTCCTCAAGGGGGACATGTCCCTCGTCGGCCCTCGCCCGCCGTTGGCGCGAGAGGTGGCCGACTATGAGTCTGACGCGATGCAACGTTTGCGTGTTTTGCCTGGAATGACTGGTTTGTGGCAGA
Source organism: Actinomycetales bacterium (assembly GCA_016710645.1). Classification (GTDB taxonomy): domain Bacteria; phylum Actinomycetota; class Actinomycetes; order Actinomycetales; family Dermatophilaceae; genus Phosphoribacter. Next base: position 63,835 of record JADJVI010000019.1, read on the forward strand.
TTAGTGGCCGCAGCGATTTGGATTGGGAACAATCGCTGCGATTGGACCTGTGGTACGTGGATAATTGGACGCCGATGCTCGATTGGCAAATCCTGGCCAGAACGGCCAAGGCAGTCGTGAGGGCGTCTGGGGCATATTGATCGAAGGGTCGCGATCGACATGTGGGTGTCGATCCGGCCGGCCGTCGCACAAGGGCTCGCGGCGGTCATCGTGGGGCCGGTCCGTTCAAGGAACGGGCCGAATGGGGAAGGGGATCAGCGCTATGCGCATCGTCATGTTGGGCACACGAGGGGTACCAGCCCGATACGGCGGCTTCGAGACCTGCATCGAAGAGGTGGGCAGCCGCCTGGTCGCCGCGGGCCATGAGGTGACCGTCTACTGTCGCAACACCACGGGTGAGGACATGCCCACGTCCTACCGGGGCATGGATTTGGTCACGCTCCCCGCGGTGCCGCACAAGGTCGCCGAGACCCTCAGCCACAGCGCCATCTCGGTCGGTCATGTGGTCGCGCGTCGCCGCCCAGACGCTGCGCTGCTCTTCAATGCCGCGAACGCGCCCTTCCTGCCGGCCTTGCGCGCTCGCCGGATCCCGGTCGCCACCCATGTCGACGGACTGGAGTGGAAGCGCGCCAAGTGGTCCGGCGCCGGCCAGAAGTACTACCGCGCGGCGGAGTCGCTCGCCGTGCGTTGGTCCGATGCCCTCATCGCCGACGCCCAGGGCATCGCCGACTACTACCGGGACGAATTTGGCGTGCCGACCGAGCTCATCCGCTACGGGGCCCCTCGGGTTGCTCGCGGTGACGGTTCTGAGCTCGCCGAGCTCGGGCTCACCACGCGCGGATACCACCTGGTCGTGGCCCGCTTCGAGCCGGAAAACCATGTGCACCTCATCGTCGAGGGATATGTCCGCAGCCGTTCCACGCTGCCGCTGGTCGTCGTCGGCGGTGCCCCATACGCCGATGCCTACACCAATCAGGTCAAGGCCCTGGCCGACGACCGCGTGCGCTTCCTGGGCCCGGTGTGGGACCAGGACCTGCTCGACCAGCTCTACGCGCAGGCCTTCACCTACTGGCACGGTCACTCGGTCGGCGGCACCAACCCCTCCCTGCTGCGCGCGCTGGGCGCCGGAGCCCCCACCAACGGCCTGGACGTCATCTTCAACCGCGAGGTCCTCGGCAGCGCGGGACAGTTCTTCACTACCGCCGCAGACGTCGCCGCTCTCATCGACGCAGGGGAGGCCGACCCGCAGCTCACACTGAGGCGCTCGGTGCTGTCGGAGGCCCGCGCCGACCTCTACGACTGGGACGACGTTGCCGAGTCCTACGAGCAGTTGTGCTTCGGTTTGGCGGCCGGGTCTCACCGGCGCTCGGGCGCCAGCGGACGGCGACACGGCGTGCCACTGCGGTCGAACACGGTCGCGACGCCTATTCCCACCCCGGTGCTGCACGGGAGGCGTCCGGGGGCACCCTTGGACGTGACATCCGACCGGTCGTCCGACCTGGCTGACATCGCCAGCGTGACGCCGATCGGCGCGGGTCGCCGCGCGGTCGCGCCAGCCGCTCGGGAGTCGGACGCCGATGCCCTCTCCGACCTGGCCCTGACCGACGCCGACCTCGCCGAGCTGACCCGGGTGAGCGACGGAGCGGTTCGCGCGGGATGAGTGTCATGACCCCTCAGACCGAGAGCATCCCGGACACTGTCCGCCGGCTGGCAGCCCATCAAAAGAGCGCAGCCGGCGCGCCGGCATACTCTCGGTTCGTCAATCGGCCCGTCGGGAGGTGGTTCGCCGCCACGGCATACCACCTGGGCATGACCCCCGATCAGGTGACCCTCGTCAGCGCCCTGACGACGTTCTCCGGCATCTGCGTGCTCGCGCTGGCACCGTCCGCGGTGCTCACCGGCCTGCTCGCGGGTGTGCTCTTCATCCTGGGGTATGCCCTGGACTCCGCCGACGGCCAACTTGCCCGGCTGCGTGGCGGCGGGTCGCTGGCCGGCGAATGGCTCGATCATGTGTGTGACGCGTTCAAGAGCACGGCGGTGCACATCGGTGCGCTGATCGGCCTCTTCCGCGCCGAGGTGCCCACGGTCTGGCTGCTCGTGCCCCTCGCGTATGCCGTGGTGGACTCGCTGGGATTCTTCGTCTTCGTCGCGACCGACCTCATGCGTCGCACCCAGGGGCCGGCCGCCGCGAAGCCCGCCAGCTCGACGTCCGTGGTGCGGTCGCTGCTGACGATCCCGACCGACTACGGCTTCCTCGCGGTCACGTTCCTGCTCTTCGGGCTCCCGCAGCTGTTTATCATCGCGTATGCCGTGATGCTGCTCGGTAACGTCGGGTATCTCGTGCTGGGCCTTCCGCGGTGGTACGGCGGGCTGCGGGCGCTGAAGCGGGCCTGAGCGAACATGCCCAGGCACTCCAGGGGGCAGCTGCCCCCGCGCACCGTGTTGGTCGCGCACCCGGGAGCCGATGTCTACGGCTCGGACCGGATGCTGGTGACCGCCGTATCGGGTCTCGTCGACGCTGGCTTGCGAGTCATCGTCGCGCTGCCCGATGACGGTCCCTTGGTGCCCATGCTTGAGACTGCTGGAGCAGACGTACGCCGTTGTCCCACACCGGTATTGCGCAAGTCCGCCCTGTCGGCCCGTGGATTGGTGGGGCTGGCCGCGCGGACCCTCTCGGCTCTGCCGGCGATGGTCCGGCTGGTCCGCTCCGAGGGCGTCGATGTCGTCTACGTCAACACGGTCACCATCCCCGCCTGGCTCTTCGTCGCGAGGGCATTGGGCCGACGGGTTCTGGCGCATGTGCACGAGGCAGAAGCCGATGCTGGCCTGCTGCACCGCGCTTTGTCCCTGCCCTTGCTGGCGGCGCACACCATCGTGGCCAACAGCCGCTATACCCGCGATACCCATACGGCTGCCGTGCCCGCCGTAGGGGGGCGTGTGATCGTCGTGACCAATGGGGTGGCCCAACCCGAGACCGTCCGACCAACTCGGGAGCATCTCGACCCGCCGGTGCGGTTGCTCTATGTCGGGCGGCTCTCGCCACGTAAGGGGGTCGATGTCGCCGTTGCGGCTCTTCGCCGACTGCGTGAGCAGGGCATGGATGCTCGGCTGCGGTTGGTCGGGAATGTCTTCCCAGGTTATGAGTGGTTCGAGGCTCAGCTTCGGGCCGATGGGGCTGACCTCCTGGCGTGCGGCGCACTGGAATTCGCGGGCTACCAAGCGAATGTCTCTGCGGCACTGGCGGATTGCGATATCGCCCTGGTGCCGTCGGTCGAGCCGGAGGGGTTCGGCAACACTGCGGTCGAAGCGGTGCTCGCGGGTCGGCCAGTCGTCGTGTCTGACATCGGTGGGCTGCCGGAGGCGGTGGCGGGAGTGGGTAGCGCGCGCATCGTGCCCCCGGGTGACGCCGTCGAGTTGGCTCGGGCGATCGCCCTGACAGTCGTCGAGTGGGAACGGGCTCGCCAAGCGGCCGCACACGCGGTGGGCGAGGTCGGCGAACGACAGTCGGTGCGCCGCTATCAGCTGGGAGTCGTCTCGGCCGTGCTGGGAGGCCCGTCCGGTGGGGACGAGGTTGTGGGGGGAAACGCCGTGGCGGGGGCCGCGAGGGAAGGCAGGATGGTCGGATGAGTGAGTGGACGAGGATTTCGCCGGTCCGCGAGCTGCGCCCGAGGAGGATGGCCGGGCGCGTCGTCGTGGGCCTGTTTGCGGCGAGCGCCCTGGCGCTCGGGGTGTCGGGGTGCTCGACGGCTTCGGGATCGGCCGAACCGGTGGCTACCCAGCCTCCGACCAGCGCCGCCGCGGCGTCGCTGCCCCCGGGACCCCTTGCTCCGGCAACGCATTCGCCCGCCCAACGGCCGTCGGTGACGGGTGCCCCGACCGTCACGGCAGCGCCTGCCACGTTTGGCGGGACGGTGACCTATCCGGACGGATTGACAGTGTCGGTCGCCTCGGCGAAGTCGGCCGCGATGAGCGGCACCGGCCCAGGCTCTTTCCCCGGCGCACCGTTGGTCATCATCGACGTGGTGGTGCACAACGGCAGCGCCGCGCCCATCGACCTCGACCACAGCTTGGTGAGCCTCGAGGCCGGCACTCCGCGCCGTATTGGGCGCGCTTTCGGAAGCGAGGGAGCCGTCGATTTGTCGGGAATCCTCGCTCCAGGCGCAGACCAGAAAGCGACCTATGTCTTCGGGGTGCCGACGGCCGACCAGGCAGATCTTCACTTGTACGTCGACCTCGACGGGATTCACACGATCGCGGAGTTCACCGGTCGCGTCTGAATAGCAGCAAATCGGACATTTTGTGTCGGGTGGACGCGGGACAGTCTGCTGCCCGTCTCAGAATGAGCCGAAACGTATTCCAATTCCGCTCCAGAGCCCTATCCTGGGCCGCAGGGAGTTCAACAAGGGCCACACGCCGGGGGGCGTCGTGTGCTGACGTAGGGGGAGTTACAACGTGGGTATTTCGCGTATCACTCGGTGGGTGGTGTCGGCAGCCTCGACGGCTGTCGTGGCTGCCGGACTGACCGTCATCCCTGCCGCGTCGGCGGCGGCCGACACGGCACCACAAGAGGTGACCACCCCGGCAACACCGCCGACGGTCTCGGTCGATGTCCTGCCGACCTGGCAGGTCAACGGTGTGGTGTGGAGTCAGGTTGTCGTCGGCAACACCGTCTTCGCGACGGGTGCGTTCAACACGGCCCGACCCCCGGGCGTTGCCGTGGGCGGAGCTGGCGAAATCGCGCTGGCCAACTTCATCGCCTACGACATCACCACTGGCGAGCGGATCGCCAAGTACGACCACAACCTCAACGGTCAGGGGATGGCCGTCGCAGCTTCCCCAGATGGCTCACGTGTCTACGTCGGTGGTGAGTTCACCCAGGTCGACGGGCTGTGGCTGAAGAGGATCTTCGCCATCGACGTCGCGACCGGCAAGCTCATCACGTCCTTCGCTCCGCAGGTCAACGGCCGGATCCGCGCGATCGCCGCGACAAACACCACGGTGTACGCCGGCGGCAACATCACCTCCGTGGGCTCGACGACCCGCACCAAGTTCGCAGCCTTCAACGCGGCCAACGGGGCGCTGCTGCCCTGGGCGCCGACGGCGGACAACGAGGTCTGGTCGATGGTGTTGACTCCGGACGGCTCCAAGGTCGTCGCGGGTGGTCAATTCCCCAACGCCAACGGAGCGGTCGCCAATGGCATGGCCGCCTTCGACCCGGTGAGCGGCGCTCGCGTCACCTGGGTGGCCAACTCCACCATCAAGGACGCCACCAACGGTGCGATCACGTCGTTGAAGACCGATGGCACGTACATCTACGGCAGTGGCTACGCGTTCGGCACGGGTGCGACCTTCGAGGGTCCGTTCTCCCTCAACCCCTCCGACGGATCGATCCGCTGGCTCAACGACTGCCAGGGGGATACCTACGACGTTCAGCCCCTGGGCCCGGTCACCTACCTTGTGGGCCACGCTCACAACTGCTTGATGATCGACCAATTCCCGGACACCAACCCGCGGGTGCGGTGGCAGCGGGCGCTGGCTGTGCCGAGCTACCCCACGACGGTCAACAAGGGCCCGGACATGTACGGCTGGAACTACGTCGGCCAGCCCGCCGCCGGCCTGTTGCACTGGTTCCCCGACCTCACAGCCGGCACGGTGACCGGACAAGGCCAGGCCGCCTGGTCTGTGTCCGGAAACGCGCAGTATGCCGTGTTCGGCGGTGAATTCCCGAAGATCAACGGGGTCGCGCAGCAGGGTCTGGCACGGTTCGCCATGCCCAGCGTCGCACCCAAGCAACGTGCACCGCAGTGGGACACCAACCCGGCGCGGACCGTTCCAGCGGTGACGGCCACATCACTCATCCCAGGCATCGTCCGAGTGTCCTTCCCGAGCGCGTGGGACCAGGACAACAAGACGCTCACCTACAAGGTGATCCGCGACCAGGACCTGGCCAGCCGGGCAACCGTCGCCGAGATCACCGCGCCGAGCAACTTCTGGACGCTGCCCATGCTGGGGGCAACAGATACCTCTGCGCCCCCCGGGCCGCACACCTACTCGGTGAAGATCACCGACCCGGACGGCAACGCCATATGGAGCACCACCTCCAACCAGGTCACCATGACGCCGGGTTCCGCTCCGTACGCTCAGGCTCTGCTCGCCGACTCCCCGGTGCATTACTGGCGGATGTCCGACACCGGCACCACGGTCCTGGACGCTGTCGGTGACTGGGACGGCACCTACGCCGCAGGCACGAGCAAGGGTCAGGCGGGTGCGCTGCTCAACGAGTCCGACAGCGCGACCTCCTTCAGCGGCACGAGCACGGGGTATGCCGTGACCGCCACGGGCAAGCCCACTGTCGGTCCGAGCACCTTCTCGGTCGAGGCCTGGTTCAAGACGAGTTCGATCTCCGGCGGCAAGATCGTCGGGTGGGGCAACGCCACCACGGCTTCGAGCACGTCCTACGACCGGCACATCTACATCAATGGCACCGGCCAGGTCACCTTCGGGGTCTACTCCGGGGCGGCCAAGACGATCACCAGTGGCACCGGTTACAACGACGGTCAGTGGCACCACGTCGTCGGCGCGGTGGACCAGAACACCGGCATGACCTTCTACATCGACGGTCGTCGCATCGGTGCCGTGACCGGACCGATGACGCCCGAGCAGACCACCGGCTACTGGCACATCGGCGGTGACACCGTGGGCACGTGGCCCAACTACCCGAGCAGCCGCTACCTCAACGGCACGATCGACGAGGTCGCGGTCTACCCGACGGCGCTCACCCCCACCCAGGTCGCGGCGCACTACACCGCCAGCGGCCGGACCGTTCCCAACCCGACCGACCCGGCATACGCCTACGGTCAGGCTGTCACGGCGTCGAGCCCGACGATCTACTGGCGTCTGGACGAGTCCACCGGCCGGTTGGCGATCGACACGACGGCCAACGGCAATTACGGCACCTACTCCAGCGGCGGCGTCACCTACAACCAGACCGGTGCTGTGGCCGGCAGCACGGCTGTCACGCTCAATGGCAGCTCGGGCTGGGTCGGTGGGCAGACCGCCTTCGTCAACCCCTCGGTCTACACCGAGGAGATCTGGTTCAAGTCCACCTCGATCCGCGGCGGCCGCCTGATGGGCTTCGGCAACTCCACGACTGGCGCGAGCACGAACAATGACCGCGTCCTGTTCCTCACCAACGCGGGCAAGCTCGTCTTCGGCACCTGGACCGGGGTGGAGAACCGGATCACCTCGTCGGCGTCCTACAACAACGGTGCGTGGCACCACGTCGTGGCGACGCAAGGACCGTCCGGCATGCAGCTCTACGTCGACGGGGTCCTCGTGGGCACCAACCCGCAGACCACTGCCCAGAACTTCACGGGCTACTGGCGGGTTGGCTACGACACCCCCTGGAGTGGCGCGACGAGCGGATACCTCGCCGGCAGCCTCGACGAGGCCGCGGTCTACCTTCGCGAGATGCCGGCCTCCGAGGTCCGGGCGCACTACCGCGCCGGTGGTGGAGTTCTGCCAAACGTCATGCCGACGGCGGCAGCCGCTGCCACGGCGACCGGGCTCGACGTGAACGTGACGGCCGACGGCTCCATCGACGAGGACGGCACTATCGCGTCCTACGTGTGGGACTTCGGCGACGGCACGGTAGGCGTCACGGGCGCGACCGCCACTCACCGGTACGCCGCGGCGGGCACCTACCAGGTGACGCTCACGGTGACCGACAACGCTGGCGGCACGGGGACCAAGACCATTCCGGTCACGGTGACCAACACGCTGCCGACCGCGGCGCTCACCACGACGGTGGCCAGCCGCATCGTCACGGCCACGGGGTCGGGCACCGACATCGACGGCACGATCACGGCATACAGCTGGGACTTCGGTGACGGCACCGCGGCGGTGAGCGGCCAGACCGCTGACCACACGTATGCCGTGGACGGCACCTACACCGTCACGCTGACGGTGACCGACAACGCCGGTGGTACGGCCACGGCCACGGGCTCGGTGACGGTCAGCAACGCAGCACCGACGGCGGCCCTCGTGCTCACGCAGACCGGCCCGCGCTCGGTGTCGGTCGACAGCTCTGGCTCCACCGACCCGGATGGCAGCATCGCGTCCTACAGCTGGGACTTCGGTGACGGCACGCCTGCCGTCAGCGGTGCGACGGCGACCCACGCGTATGCCGCCAACGGCACCTACACCGTCACGCTGACCGTGACCGACAACGTCGGGACCACGGCCACGGCGACGCATCAGGTCGTCGCGGTCAACCAGGCGCCCACCGCGTCCGTCTCGCTGCAGCAGTTGAGTGCTCGCAAGGTCAAGCTGGACGCCTCGGCGTCGTCCGACCCGGACGGCACCATCGCGTCGTACAGCTGGGACTTCGGCGACGGTTCTGCGGCTGCGACCGGTGCCACCGTGATGCACACGTATGCCACGGACGGGCAGTACACCGTGACGCTGACGGTCACCGACGACCTGGGCGCGACCGGGACGGCCATCGCTCTGGCCGGTGCGGCCAACCAGCCGCCCACTGCGGCCTTCACCGTGGCAACGCCGGCTGCGCGGGTTGTGGCTGTCGACGCGGCGACGTCGACCGACAGCGACGGCACGATCGCGTCCTACAGTTGGGACTTCGGTGACGGCTCGCCAGTCGAGACCGGCATCACCGCCACCCACACGTATGCCGCAGACGGGTCCTACACCATCACCCTGACGGTGACCGACGATCTGGGGGCTACCGCCACGACGACTCGGTCGGCGACGGCCGCCAACCAGGCGCCTACGGCGGCCTTCACGGCCAACACCCAGCAGCTCGTGTTGAGCGTCGATGCGTCGACCTCGGCCGACGTCGACGGCACCATCGCGTCCTACAGCTGGGACTTCGGTGATGGCTCGCCGGTTCAGACCGGCGTGACCGCCACCCACACCTACGCCGCCGGGGGTAGCTACACCGTGACGTTGACGGTGACCGACGACCTTGGGGCGGTGAGCACGACCAGCCAGGTCGTCTCGACCGACAACAAGGCGCCGATAGCTGCCTTCACGGCCACCACCGCAGCCCGCACCGTCACGGTGGACGCCTCGACGTCCCACGACCTGGACGGCACGGTCACGGCATACAGCTGGGACTTCGGCGACGGTTCTCCGGTGCAGACCGGCGACACCGCCACCGCGACCCACGCCTACGCCGCCGATGGTGACTACACGGTGACGCTCACGGTGACCGACGACCTCGGCGCGAGCGGCATGACCACCCAACTGGTGGGCGCTCACAATGCCCTGCCGGTGGCGAGCTTCTCGGCCACGGCCACTCCGCAGCATGTGGCTGTGGACGCCGGCGCGTCGCACGACACCGACGGCACCATCACGGCATACAGCTGGGACTTCGGTGACGGCACTGCCGCGGTGACCGGCGCGACCGCGGCGCACGATTATGCGGCAGCCGGCAGCTACACGGTGACCCTCACGGTGACCGACGATCTGGGGGCGACCGCGACGAGTGCGCAGTCGGTCGTGGTTGAGTCGATCAACCAGTTGCCCACTGCAGCCTTTGCGGTGAGCGGCGGGGAACTCGTCATGGGCTACAACGCGACGGGCTCCAGCGACCCGGATGGCACCATCGTCGGCTATGCCTGGACCTTCGGTGATGGCACGTCTGGCTCCGGAGCGACCGTGTCGCACAGCTACACGCTGCCGGGCACCTACCAGGTCACCCTCACCGTCACGGACAACCGCGGCGGAACGGCAACGAAGACCACCGCGGTCTGGGTCACCGGGACCTTCGCCAAGGACGTCTTCGACCGGACCCTGGCCACCGGCTGGGGCTCGGCCAACCAGGGTGGCGCATGGACGGTGGCCTCCAGCTCGGCACCGTTCTCGGTGACTACTGGCCTGGGCGCCATGAAGATCAACGCCGGCCAGACGGCCAGTGCGGTCCTCGCTGGCGTCACCGCGACCGACGCCGATCTGTCCGTGAAGTTCGCGGTGGACAAGCTCGGCGGCGGCACGGGCACGCAGGTGACGGTCATCGGACGCGGCGACAAGAGCAACGGCTACCGCGGGAAGGTCGTCATCTCCAGCACGGGAGGCATGACACTGTCGGTGCTCAAGGTCGTCGCAGGCACTGAGACCGCGATCTCGAGCAAGGCGGTCACCGGCGTCACCTACGTGCCCGGCGACACCTACCTCATGCGAGTACAGGTCTGGGGTTCAGGCACCACGAACCTGCGGGCCAAGGTGTGGAAGGACGGCACGACCGAGCCGACCACCTGGTTGGTCTCCGGGTCCGACACCACCGCAGCCTTCCAGGGTCCGGGGTCGATCGGGCTGCTGAGCTACCTCTCCGGCTCGGCGACCAACGCACCGGTGACGGTGAAGTACAGCGAGTTCGCGGCCCGGCTCACCGGCAACTGACGATCGGATGTGGGGCCCCGAAAGCACCGGGGCCCCACATCTGGTCTGTTTGGGGAACAATAGGGGCGACCGAGGGCAGATCGGTCAGGGATCGCACCCGGGGCGGGTGCGAGCAACGAGGGGAAAGCGCATGATCACGGGATACGTCTCGGGTGTGTTCGACATGTTCCATATCGGACACCTCAACATCATCGTCAAGTCACGAGCCCGCTGCGACCGGCTGATCGTCGGTGCGGTCACCGACGAAGTCGTCGAAGGGATCAAAGGCCGCAAGCCGATCATCGCGCTGGAAGAGCGCCTGGAGATCCTCCGAGGGCTACGCGATGTCGACGAGGTCGTGGTCGACAGGTATGCCGACAAATACGACACCTGGAAAGAGCTGCACTTCGACGTCATCTTCAAGGGCGATGACTGGCGCGGCACGGCGAAAGGACTCAAGCTCGAGTCCGACCTCGCCGCCCACGGGGCCCGGGTCGAGTACTTCCCCTACACCAGCCATACCTCCAGCTCCCTGCTGCGTGAGGTGCTCTCAGGGCTCGCTCACACACCGGTGGCACCGTTGCCCGAGGCCGTCGAACACGACACCTTCCTCGCGCCGGCCACATGCGAGGCCTGCGGCATGCTGCGGCTTCCCGCGCTGAGCGTCTGAGATCGGCTCAACCCATGGCAGAGCGTGTCCTCTCGACACCTCCGGTGCCTTCCCCTGCGCGGGTCACGGTGTGTGCCCTGACCTTTCGCCGACCCCAGTTGCTTCCGGCCCTGGTCGAGGCTCTGGATCGGGCCCGCCGCGAGGTGGACCCGGCGGAGGCGATGGTCGAGGTCCTCATCATCGACAACGACCCTCAGGGCAGCGGGGCTGCTGTCTTGTCCGCGCTGCGACCGCAGCACGTGAGGTGGGTGGTCGAGGCGACGCCGGGCATCTCGGCAGCGCGCAATCGGGCTCTGACAGAAGCTGATTCCAGTGACGCGCTGGTCTTCATCGACGACGACGAGACGCCCACGGCCCAGTGGTTGGTGCGCTTGCTGGGCACCTGGCGCGAGCACCGCGCCACCGCAGTCGCAGCCCGAGTGTTGCCCGAGTATGCCGTCACGCCAGATCCATGGATTCTCGCCGGACGCTTCTTCGACCGACGATCCCTTCGCACCGGTTCGGTCGTCTCCGTCGCCGCCACCAACAACCTGTTGCTCGACCTGCGAGCCGTGCGACGACTTGGGCTGCGTTTCGATGGGCAGTTCGGCCTCACCGGTGGTGAAGATGGCCTGTTCACCAGTGCGCTCACCCGCGCTGGTGGCCGGATCGTCTGGTGTGACGAGGCCGCCGTGACCGACCTCGTGCCCGCCGCACGACTGCGGCGCCGTTGGGTGCTCATGCGCGCGGTCAGTCATGGCAACAGCTCCAGCCTCATCGATCTGCAGTTGGTGGGAAGCTCTCAGCTCGTGCAGGCGAGGATGCGGTTCGCGGTGGGCGGCGTGGCACGGATGGGTGGCGGTGGGGTGCGCGCACTGCTGGGGGTCCTCGGCCGCTCTCCGCGGCACCAAGCCCGTGGCCTACGCACGGCCTGTCGTGGCGTCGGAATGCTGGCCGGAGTTCTCGGTTGGCGATTCCGGGAGTACGCCCGCGATGGTGACTCGCAGTGGGTGCGCGTCGGCACCAGGTCGACGGCAGCGTCAGCGTTGACCGAAGTGTCCTGAGGCGGAGTCCTGCCCATGGCAGCTGGGATACAGTCTCACGTCGGGATCGAGGGGGTAAACGGGGTGGAACGCACGCGGGCAGGGCGAGTCAGTCTCGTCGTCTTTGCCGTGTGGCTCTGGTCGATGGTTCCTCCGATCGTGCAGCGGCTAACCGGCCCCACCGGCCGCGCCAGCGTCACGCAAGAAGTGCCCTACTCCGCCGTCGCCACGCTCTCGGCCACGGTCCTGGGCGGTCTGCTCGTGGCCACCCTGTTGGTCGTGATCGTGTCCGCCTGGCGATCGTTGCCCCACCACCCGGTCTCACCGCTGCTCTTGCTGCTCCTGCCGTGGATCTACATGCTGTTGCGGGGGACCGCCGAGGGCGGGGGTGTGGACATTCGCAAGGTCGCCTACCCTCTCATCGTCATCGCGATCTGGGTCCTGCGGCCGCGGCTTCGAGAACTGGGCGCCATCGGTTGGGTGGTCGTGGTGACCGCAGCCCTGGCGATCGCCTTCGGAGTTCTCCTTCCCGAGGCTGGCATCTTCCGCAAGCCCACCGGTGAGGTCATCGTCACCGCGAAGAGCGATCTGCCGTGGGGCCTGCTGACCGGCATGTTCTCGCATCCCAACTCGCTGGGCCAGTACCTCGCGATCGGGTTGCCATTCGTCACCCTGATCCGCCGGGGACTGGTGCGGGTGGCCGGCGTGGCGATCGTCCTGGTTGCCATCGTGTGGAGCTCATCGCGCACTGCGGAGATCGCCGTTGCCGCTGCCGTTCTCATCTCCCTCATCAGCATGGCCTGGTCTCCGCCACGCCGTCGGCTGCCTGTGGGCATGGGGCTGCTCGCTCTGGCGGGGGCTGTCGTGGCTGTCCCGTTGGTGACGACGTCGTACGAGGCATTCACCAACCGGGGGTACATCTGGGCGGTGAGCCGACAGTTCGCGGCTGCGGAGCCGGTGTTCGGTCTGGGGCCGGGGTGGTACAGCGTCATCGGCAGCAGCGCCGGCAATCTCGGACCGACCGTCTTCCACGGACACAACCAATTCGTGCACACCTTGACGACCGGCGGCCTGGTCGGGGTCATTGTCATCAGTGCCTACTCGCTCATCGCCCTGTGGCGGGCGGCCGCTCGGAGTCGGGCAACCTTCGTCGGTGCGGCCTTCTTGGCCAGTCTCTTTGCGACCTGTCTGTTCGAGGTGTCGTTGACCTTCGTCGACAACACCATCCTCATGCCGGTAGTCGCCATCCCGGTCGCTGCGATCCTCGTTTCCCGACGTGCAGACGACGGCGAGGACGACGGCGGGTGGGAAGATGATGAGCCGATGCCGGCCCGGACGGCATACCAGCCTCTTCCCGAGCTTCCGGACCTGGACCTTCCGGCGCCGGACCTGCGCGGGATCACCCAACCGATCAGCGTCGTGGGGGCAGGTGAGAGCCCAGCGACGTGGGAGGGCGACCCGCCCGACCCTCGACGACGACCCGCCTCTCCGAGCGGGTCGTGGCTCCGGATGACTCGGCTGCGGGAGCGTCTGCAGGCTCGGCGCCGACGCCGTTAGGACAGCGTGCGCTGCGCGGCACAGCGGTGACCTTGGCCGGGCAGATGGTGCGTTTCGTCGTCCAGTTCGGCTCGGTCATCCTGCTGGCCCGACTGCTCACGCCGGATGATTTCGGCGTCGTCGCCATGGTGACATCTGTCGTCGGCATTGCCGAGATCATCCGCGACTTCGGGCTGTCGTCCGCCGCGATTCAAGCCAAGACCCTCTCTCAGGCCGAACGCTCCAACCTGTGGTGGATCAACACCGGCATCGGCGCCCTGTGCACCTTCTTCATCGTCGCGCTCGCGCCGCTGCTGTCGCTGGTCTACCACGACGACCGAGTGGTCGGCATCGCGCTCGTCCTGTCCGGGCTGGTCATCGTCTCGGGCGCCAATACCCAGCTGCGCGCCGACCTCAGCCGGGGTATGCGCTTCTCCAGCTTGGTCATCACCGACGTCACCGCACAAGTGAGCGCAGTGGCTGTGGCGATCGCGATGGCGCTCGCGGGGTGGGGCTACTGGGCTGTGGTCGGACAGCAGATCGCCTTCGTCGTCGTCGGCTTCGTCATGAACGCCGTCCAGTGTCGATGGATCCCCAGCTGGCCCGACCGGCATACGCCGATGACGCGGTTCTTCCGCTACGGCGGCGGGGTCCTGGGCACTCAGCTCATCGGGTTCGCCACCAACAATGTCGACAACATCGCGCTCGGTGCGGTCTGGGGCGCCGGCCCGCTCGGCAACTACTCGCGCGCCTACCAACTGCTCATGGTGCCGATCGAGCAGATCAACGCACCGATGACTCGGGTGGTCTTGCCGGTGTTGTCGCGGGCCCGCGAGGACCGCGAAACCTTCACCCGCTATGTGCAGCGGGCCCAACTCGTCGGCACCCACGGGCTGGGGCTCGTGTTCGCCGTAGCAGCCGGCCTGGCCTGGCCGATCACGGACATTCTGTTCGGGCCGCAATGGGGGCTTGTCGCACCGATTTTCGCGGCCCTGGCGATCGGCGGAGTCTTCCGAGGGCTGGTCCAACTGCCGTACTGGTGCTTCCTCGCCGTCGGCAAGACGGGCGATCAGTTGCGCCTTTACCTGTGGACCCGACCGTTGATGATCCTCGTGCTCTTGTCCGGTCTGCCGTGGGGACCCATTGGGGTGGCGATCGGTCACAGCGTGGCATTTGCGCTCTACTGGGTGGTGTCGCTGAGCCGGATGGGCCGGGCCGCAGACCTGGATCCCGCCCCCCTCTACGCTCAGGCCCTGCGCAGTTTCGGTCTGGTCACCGGGCCGGCCGGCATCGCGGCATACGGGGTCTCGCAACTCGTGCCTGGGTCGGTGGCGCAGGTGGTGGCGGGAGTGAGCGGTGCGGCCGCGTGGCTGGCCATCGCGACCGTGTTCATCCCCTCAGTGCGTGCCGAGAATGTCGCGTTGTTCGGTTTCCTCAGACGGGGGCTCGGGCGACGCTGAGCGGCAGGACGAGTCGTCCACGTTCTGAAAGCGGCACGTTGGCGGCGGCTGCGTCTGCTAGTCTCGGCGCTGGAGCCAAGGGAACTCCGAGGGGCGTTTTTTTCATCAGGGGCATGGGGGCAATTCATGCTGACTCATCAGCAATTTGGGACATCTGTCGACGACGCGCCGGCTGCGGCTGACGCTGAGCAGGCCCGCGGGCCGCTGCGCATCGCGGTGATCGGCACCGGCTATCTCGGTGCGGTCCATGCGGCGTGTATGGCCTACCAGGGCCACTCCGTCGTGGCGGTCGACGCGGACGCGGGGAAGGCAGCGGCGCTGGCGGCCGGCAGACCGCCGTTCTTCGAGCCCGGCTTGGAGGAACTCCTCGCCGAGGTGGCTCCCACGGGGCGCCTCACTTTTACCACCGACTACGCGCTGACGGCCGGATCGGACGTGTTCTTCCTCTGCGTCGGCACACCGCAACAGCAGGGCGGGTATGCCGCCGACACGACCTACGTCTACGCCGCCGCGCGGTCGGTCGCGCCGTATCTCACCTCCGACTCGCTGGTTGTCGGCAAGTCGACGGTGCCGATCGGCACTGCGGCGGCCGTCCGCGACACCATGGCGGCGCTCGCACCCGCGGAGGTCACGGTGCGCCTGGTGTGGAATCCCGAATTCCTTCGCGAAGGGGTCGCGATCCAGGACACCCTGCACCCCGATCGGTTCGTCTACGGGGTCCAGGGGCCGACAGCTGAGGCCGACATCGGCCTGCTCGACCGGGTCTACGCCACCAGCCTCGCCGACGGCACCCCGCGAGTCGTCACCGACTACGTGACCGCTGAGATGGTCAAGACCGCGGCTAATTCGTTCCTCGCGACCAAGATCTCGTTCATCAACGCGATGGCCGAGATCTGCGAGTCGGCGGGTGGAGACGTCGTCAAGCTGGCCGAGGCGATCGGCCACGACGAGCGCATCGGGCGTAAGTTCCTCGGCGCGGGCGTCGGTTTCGGTGGCGGGTGCCTGCCCAAGGACATTCGAGCCTTCCGGGCGCGAGCCGAAGAGCTGGGCTTGGGCCAGTCGTTGGCCTTCTTGCACGAGGTCGACGGCATCAACCAACGTCGTCGGGACCGGGTCGTGGACCTGGTTGCCCAGCTCTCCGGTGGGGGTCACGCCGGAGTGCGCGTCGCGATCCTGGGCGCGGCCTTCAAGCCGCACAGCGACGACGTGCGTGACAGCCCGGCGCTGTCCATCGCGGCTGCGTTGCAGGATCGGGGCGCTCACGTCCGGGTCTTCGACCCTAAGGCGATGCCGAACGCCAAGCACGTCGCACCGCAACTGCAGTATGCCGCCGACATGTGGGATGCGTGCGCTGACGCCGACGTCGTTGCTGTTCTCACCGAATGGCCCGAGTTCCGCACGGCCGACCCCGTCGCACTGGCCAACGTGGTCCGTCGACCTGTCATCATCGATGGACGGAACGCCCTCCCCGGGTCGGCGTGGACGGCCGCGGGCTGGACCTATCACGCGCTGGGACGTGCGGCGGCTGCGTCAGCACTGCCCCGGAAGGACAGTCATTCATGAGTTCGATGCGCTCTACGCCGGCAGAGTCCTCCTCGGTCATTGCTTTACTGCGTGCCTGGAAGCTCATCACGGCCATGCTCGTGCTCGGGATCCTTGCCGGCTTCGGCTTTTCGGCACTCGTCCCTACCCGCTACCAGGGCCAGGTGACCTTCTTCGTGTCGAACCCGACTTCGACCAAGGCTTCCCGGTTCGAGTCGGCTCAACTGGCGCAGGAGCGGGTGGCCAGCTACGTGCAGTTGCTCGGCTCGGACCGGTTGGCGAGCATGATCATTCAGGACGCCCACCTCAACATGGAGCCCACCGCACTCGCCAAACGCATCAGCGGCCAGTCTGACGCCAACACGGTGCTGTTCACCGCCAACATCCTTGACGAGAACCAGGACCAGGCGCTGAGCTTGGCCTCGCAGGTGGCCACGCAAATGATCAAGCTGACCAATGAGCTGGAAGCCGGCAGTGACCCGGCCCAGTCGCAGGTTGCGCTGCAGGTCGTGTCCGGCCCCCGCGTGACCGACGGCCCGATCCAACCGGTGCGGCGTAATTACGCGATCATCGGGGCGGCCTTCGGGTTGTTGTTGGGATGCGCGTTCGTGCTGTTGGCCGACATGGTGCGGGCCGCCGGTGGGCTGGGCAACTCCGGTCCTGACCCGCGCGGTCAAGGCACCAGTGCCCGTCCGGCAGGGTCGAGCGACGCCACCGAGGCGATCCCGGTCTCACGGCGGGACCGCCGACGGGCGGTCGGCGTCGGCGTGACCTCTTCCAGCACGAGCAATGAGTGAGCTAAGCGGGCCTCGGGTCGCGGTGTGTTTGGCGACCTTCCGTCGGCCTGCCGAACTCGACCGGATCCTTCCGGTCCTGGTGGAGCAGCGCGCCGCTCTGTCACCACCCGCCTCGATCATCGTCGTCGACAACGACCCGGATGCCGGGGCCCGGGACCAGGTGGCCGCAGCGATCACGCGCTTCAAGGGCGCAGACGGAGCCGACGGCCCTGGAGCGGGCGGCGGCATCAGCTACGTGCACGAACCCACCCCGGGCATCGCGGCGGCCCGTAACGCCGCGATCGACGCCGCACTCGCCCAAGGCGCCGATGCGGTGATCTTCATCGACGATGACGAAGTCCCTTTGCCGGGGTGGCTTTCCACTCTTGTCGGAGCTTGGGTGACGTGGGGCTGCGCCGGAGTGGCCGGGCCGGTCATCGCCGTGCTGGAGGGCCAGCCCGACCCGTGGATCGACGCCAGTGGGGTTTTCGAGCGCATCACCCGGCCCTCGGGGAGCATCATCCCCGGCGCGGCAACCAACAACCTCTTGCTGGATCTGCGGGTGCTACAGCGTCACGGGTTGCGCTTCGACCCGGGCTACGGACTGTCCGGAGGCAGCGACACCCGCCTGACCCACCAGCTGGTGGGTCGCGGTGAGGTGCTGCAGTGGTGCGACGAGGCTGAGGTCCTCGACTACATCCCGGCATCGCGCTGCACCCGGGAATGGGTGACCGAACGCACCGTTCGCACGAGCAACAGCTATACCCGTTCGAAGCTCGACCTCGCCCGAGAGCAGGATCGCGAGCTGGCCACCCGGCTCGTCCTCACCGCCCGTGGGGTGAAGCGGGTCGTCACCGGCAATCTCGGACTGTTGCGAGCGAGGATGCAACCTGATCTGGTCCGCCACGCCAAGGCCGCGATGGATGTCGCAACCGGCCAGGGCATCCTGCGGGGGACTCGCGGGCGAGTGACCTACGGATACCGTCGTAGTTGATTTTTCACGCGGACAAATGGGGCCCTTCACACGGGGACAAAGCAGGGCGTAAGCCCGCAATTGGCCGTCACGCTCGGTGACCGTTGCGGCGTGACCCCGGGGTCCGTCGTTGCCAATCCGTTACACTCCGTGCCTGACATGGGGCAGTGCGGCTACGGTCGGCGCCTCGATCCAACGGCACGCAGCGAGGTGTAGCTGCGCGCCCGGAGGAAGGACCTCACTTCATGGCCGCGCGCCGAATCTCCCTCAGCAAGCGTGCCCTCCACCGCCTGGCTGCCGTCGGCAGCGTCTTCGCGGTGGTCGTCGGTGGCATCGTCGTGTCCGAATCCCGCGCTGCGATGCAGGCGGCCGATGTCATCCCGACCGGCACCGTTCTGGCAGCCGATGCCTTCACGCGCACCGTGTCCGCCGGGCTCGGCAATGCCGACGCGGGCGGTGCTTATGCCCTGACCGCGGGCGGCGACGCCGTGTCGGTCGACGGCTCGGCCGCGGTGTTCCCGGGCACGCCGTCCTCTGTCTTCAACGGGGAACTGCGTTCGATCGAGGCACTCGACACGAGTGTCGCGGCCACCGTGCGCTTCGGCGCTGTCCCGACGGGCGCCCGGGTCATGACCGCAGTCGAGGCCCGCAAGGACCGGCTCTCCGGGGCTGGCTATCGGGCGTGGTTCCGCATGCGGGACGACGGGGTCGTCACCATCCGGATCCAGCGTCTCGGCGCCACCAGTGATACGACCCTCGGCGATGCGACAGTCTCCGGGCTGGTCGCCAGCAACGCCAGGCTGTTCACCCAGTTGGTCGTCACCGGCACCAACCCGGTGCGCATTCGGGCCCGCGTGTATGCCGTGGGGGCCACCCCGTCGGCGTTCCAGGCCGATCTGTCGGACTCGTCGGCCGCCCGGGTCACCACGGCCGGTGCGGTGGGCTTGGCGGCCTACGGACTCAGTTCGACGGTGACCACTCCGGTGCGGCTGGACGACTTCGAGGCCCGAGACGTCACCCCGCCACCTCCAACGCCAACGGCAACGGCAACGGCGACGTCGACGACGAGCGCTCCGAGCACCCCCAAGCCGACCACAACGGCTCCGACGACGTCCACCACCACGACAACGTCCACCGCGACGGCCACGGCAACCGCGACCGTGACCCCGACGGTGCCCGCGACGGCATCTGGGGCCGGCGCGGCGGCACTGGGCAGCACGGCATACCCGATCCCGGCCGGAGCCATCTTTGTCGCCCAGGGTGGCAATAACGCCAACCCGGGCACGGCGACGAGCCCCAAGGGCAGTGTGGCGGCGGCCATCAACGCGGCACCGGCCGGTGGCACGGTGGTCATCCGCGCGGGCTACTACCACGAGCAGTTGGTCATCACGAAGGCTGTCACCCTGCAGAGCTACCCCGGTGAGGTGGTGTGGTTCGACGGGACCGTCCCGGTGACCGGGTTCACCAAGAGCGGGACGACGTGGGTAGCACCGTGGACGGTCGTCCACGATCACACCCTGGGGTACCACACCTGGGAGAACGACACTCGCTATCTGCAGCCGGGTTATCCGCTGGCTGCTTGGCCGGACCAGGCCTATGTCAACGGGACCCAGCTCAAGCAGGTCGCACCGTCGGCCGTCGTGGCAGGCACCTTCGCGGTCGACTACACGAACAAGCGACTCATCATCGGGGAGGACCCCGCCGGGAAGGACATCCGCGCAGCTGACCTGGAGCAGGCCATCGAGACCCAGGTGCCGGGGGTGACCATCCGCGGGATCGGGTTCCGGCGTTATGCCAACCCGATCATGGCCAACGGGCTGATCCGGGTCGCCAAGGACAACAGTCGGGTCGAGAACGTCCGTATCGACGACGCAGCGACCATCGGCCTCTCGATCTCGGGCAACGTCAAGGTCGACCGAGTGACGATCAACCGCGCCGGCATGGTCGCCTACATGGGGCACTACGCCGACAACTCGGCGATTACCAACTCGGTGGCGAGCAACAACAACTACGAGAACTTCAACAACCTGCCTGAGGCCGGTGGCATCAAATACACCTCCAGCCGGTTCGTCACCATCCAGGGCAATGTCGTGGCCAACTCCAACATGGCCAAGGGCATCTGGCTGGACGAGTCCTGCTATGGCATCAACATCCTGAGCAACACGGTGACCAACAGTGGGCGCGCGGCCATCCAGGTGGAGATCAGCGCCAAGGGGGTCATCGCCGACAACCGGGTGTCCGGCGGGATGATGGGCATCTATCTGTTCGACAGCGGTGACTTCACGGTCGCCAACAACCTCGCCTACGACACGACGCACGCCGACATCTACCTGTCCCAGGACGAGCGTCGTCAGGCCACCTACTCGGTCGGGCGAGATATCCGGCAACCCGTTCCGGACCCCACCAACCCGTGGCTGTTGCGCAATATCCTCGTCATCAACAACGTCATGGGTAAGGACACCGCGCCGTCCTACTTCCAGTTCTACGTGCTGGACAAGGCCACCCGCATCGACGCAGACGCCATGAACATCACCCTCAATGGCAACCTCGGGGTGAAGAAGTCCCTGTCGACCGATGCCACCTTCATCGGCTGGGGCGGCACTGACAACGTCACGGTCGAGAAGTACGACACGGGTGAGGCATTCAACGCGGCCAAGGGCAAGACCTGGCGCAACGCCCTGGTCGCAGCGGGCACGGCGGTCGATGAGGAACTTCGCCAAGCGGCGGCGTCCACCATCGCGGTGCCGTTGTCCGACTCGGTGGCGACCCTGCTCGGCGTCCCTGCCGGGACGGCCAAGGTCGGCCCGCTGCACTGATCGAGGCTGCGCCTCAGCGGGTCGAGTCAGGTGACCCGCACGTCGCGCAGCGAGACCAGGCCGGTGCTCGACGCCCGTCCGATGTGCAGGTACGGGCCGCGCACCGTGGCGTCGCGTCCGGAGATTCGGGCACCGGTGTCGAGGCGACCCCACGTGACCGTGTCAGGGGTGACCTCCAGCCGCAGGGGGATCCACTGGCCTGGCACGGGGGCCGGGCCCGGCACGGGGGACGCCAACGGCATACCCTCGCTCTTGCCTGCCTGATGCCGACCGAGTTCGAGCGTGCCGTCCATCCGTAACAGGGCGTGGTATCCATCCAGGCGCCCCTGCCCGGTCTCGTAGTAGCGGTCGTCGGCGTGCCCGAACGCCACCTCGACGTGCCCGCCGCCGGTCGGCGCCCGGTCCACCCGCACCTGCAGGTCCAGCTGGTATGCCGTGGGCCGTGCCAGGGGCGCCAGCTGCCCCAGGGTGAGGAAGGCCATCCGGTCCTGCATGGCTAGCTGCACCACACCGGGCTCCCGCCACTGCAACCCGAAGTCGGCGACCTCGGGGCGCACCGTCATTTCTCCGGGCGCGATCGCTCCCTTGTCCCATGCGGTGGCGGTCACCGGAGCAACAGCGCCGGCGACATAGCCGTAACTCGAGGTGATGAAGCCCTGCACGCCGCGCGCAGCGAAGTAGTCCACCTCGCTGCGGCGGTGCACGGGAAAGACGCAGACCGGTATGCCGGTCGCGACCGCGGCGGCGACGAGGGCGTCGGGTAAGGGGGTCTCGCCGTCTCCGGTGGGGATGACCAGCAAGTCTTGTTCGCGGTTGAGCGCGGCGCCGACCTGGGCCAGCCGCTCGGCGGTGACCTCGTCCGGCGCGCCGAAGTAGCAGAAGACCGGCAGGCCGGCCGCGCGAGCGCGCGGGATCCGGCGGCTGGATTGGTGCAGTTTGCACACGACCGAAGACTGCATGCCGAGTTCCAAGATGAGCGCCAGCATCGGCTCGAAAGCCTCGGGGTCCTTGGCCTCGATGATCTGGACGGTCTTGTGACCCAGCTTGGTGATGACGGTGTCGAGCCGAGCCAATGATGGGCGTCCGTCGCCCATCCAGCGGGGTCCCAGCCGAGGGATCTGGATGCGCACGTCGGCGAGCGACGCCCAGGTCGCGTGCGACGCCAGCCCTTGGATCGTGGTTGTGCGCTTGAAGTCGAGGTCGTGCTGGCAGAACAGCACCCCATCGGAGGTGCGCACGATCGAGATCTCGATCGCGGGTGCGCCCCAGGCCAGCGCTCCCTCGTATGCCGGGAGGCTGTGTTCCGGGAACACGTCACCGCTGCCGCGGTGGGCGATGAAGAAGCGCGAGCCGCGGCTTTGCCACCAGGTGGCGACGCTTGGTGAAGGAGCCCAACTGAGCGAGCATCCGGCGACCGCCGGGGCCACTGACAGGGCAGCCAGCCCAGCGAGCACCTGGCGACGGCTGGGCCGGCCAGGTGAGTCTGGCCTGCCTGGCACCGACGTCATGGCCGGTAATCTAGTGGGGTGAACTGAGAATGAACTCGTTCGCCTACCCTGGATCGACGAGCTCGCTGGAGCGGCGTCGTCCGCTGACCGCACTCGCCGACGAGGAACCCGCTCGCATGTCACGTCCCTCGCCCGCTGCCCCGCTGCGGACCACCGGTCGATTGGCCCCGCTGCTACGCGAGTGGACCCACACGGCGGCCGGTCGAGCCGTCTCTTCCCTTCGCGAGCAGGGCGTGCTGCGCGTCGATCTGGCGATGACTGGTGGTGCGCGGGCCCTCGCGCTCGCCGCTGTCGCCGCCGAAGGCGTCGGACCCGTGCTGGCCGTCACCGCCACGACGCGGGAGGCCGAAGACCTGGCCGCCGCGGTCGGGTGCTTCCTCGATCCTGACGTCGTGACGGTCTTCCCGAGCTGGGAGACCCTTCCCCACGAGCGGCTCTCACCGCGCTCCGACACCGTTGGGCGGCGCCTGGCCGTGCTGCGCCGGTGGGCCCACCCGGATCTGGACGACCCGGCATACGGGCCGGTGCAGGTGGTCGTGGCGCCGGTGCGGGCGGTGCTGCAGCCCCTGGCCCCCGGGCTGGGCGACCTCGTGCCGGTGCGGCTTCGGCCCGGCGACGAACGTCCCCTTGACGAGGTGGTCGAGGCCCTGGCCGCGGCGGCATACACCCGCACCGACCTGGTCGAGAAGCGCGGCGAGTTCGCCGTCCGGGGCGGGCTGCTCGATGTCTTCCCCCCGACCGACGAGCACCCGGTGCGGATCGAGTTCTGGGGCGACACGGTCGAGGAGATCCGGTGGTTCCGGGTCGCCGACCAGCGTTCGCTGGAGGTCGTCGAACATGGGCTGTGGGCCCCGCCGTGTCGCGAGTTGCTGCTCACCCCGGCGGTGCGGGCGCGGGCGGCCGAGCTCGTCGAGCAGTTGCCGGGTGTCGCCGATCTGTTGACCAAGGTCGCCGAGGGCATCGCGGTCGAGGGGATGGAGTCGCTGCTGCCGGCGCTCGTGGCCGGCGAGCTGCGCACCGTCCTGCACGAGCTCCCGCGCGGCGGTCGGGTGGTCCTGTGCGATCCGGAGCGGATCCGACTGCGCGCTCGCGACCTGGTCGCCACGAGCGAGGAGTTCCTCGACGCCCGCTGGTCCTCGGCCGCAGCGGGCGCAGCGGTGCCCGTCGACCTGCGCGGCGTGCTCGACACGGGCTCCTATCACTCACTCGCGCAGCTGCGGGAGCAGGCCCTCGGGCTCGGTATGCCGTGGTGGCAGTTCTCTTCCTTCGCGGCCGACGAGGAGCTGGCCGACTTCGTCGACGAGCCCGACGAGGTGACCCGGATGGACCTCGGGCTGCGCGACACCCCGGCCTACCGCGGTGACACCGAGCGGGCCATTGCTGACGTCGGCGGGTGGTTGCAGCAGGGCCGCTCGGTTGTCCTCGTCACCGAGGGGCCGGGCCTGGCGCGCCGAGTGCATGAGGTGCTGCACGACTTCGGGATCCCCGCGCGGGTGGAGGCCGAGACGGCGGTGCCGACCCCCGGCGTGGCCGTCGTCACGACCGCCTCGCTGGGGGCCGGGTTCCTCGACGAAGGTGGGCAGCTGGTCGTCGTCACCGAGAGTGACCTCACCGGGTCGACCGGCTCGGGGACCTCGACGCGCGACATGCGGCGGATGCCGTCCCGGCGCCGGGCCCAAATCGACCCGCTGGCGTTGCGGCCGGGCGACTTCGTCGTCCACGAACAGCACGGCGTGGGCCGCTTCGTCGAGATGATGCAGCGCACCGTCGGCGGCGCCACCCGCGAATACGTCGTGCTGGAGTATGCCGCGAGCAAGCGTGGCCAGCCCGGGGACCGGCTCTACGTGCCGACCGATCAACTCGACCAGGTGACCCGCTATGTCGGCGGTGAGTCTCCGACCCTGCATCGGCTGGGGGGATCGGACTGGGCCCAGACCAAGGCCAAGGCCCGCAAGCACGTCAAGCAGATCGCGGCCGACCTCATCAAGCTCTACTCGGCGCGGATGGCCACGACCGGTCACGCTTTCGGGCCAGACACGCCCTGGCAGCGTGAGCTCGAGGACGCCTTCGCCTATGTCGAGACGCCCGACCAGTTGTCCTCGATCGACGAGGTCAAGGCCGACATGGAGCGCGAGGTCCCCATGGACCGGCTCATCTGCGGCGATGTCGGCTACGGCAAGACCGAGATCGCGGTGCGGGCGGCCTTCAAGGCGGTGCAGGACGGCAAGCAGGTGGCCGTGCTCGTGCCGACGACCCTGCTGGTGCAACAGCACCTGCAGACCTTCTCGGACCGTTACCTGCAGTTCCCCGTGACGGTCAAGGCGCTGTCGCGGTTCCAGAGCGACACGGAGGCGGCGGCGGTCGTCAAGGGGTTGGCCGACGGCAGCGTCGACGTCGTCATCGGCACCCACCGACTGCTGACCGACAAGGTCCGGTTCAAGGACCTCGGCCTGGTCGTCGTCGATGAGGAGCAGCGCTTCGGGGTCGAGCACAAGGAAGCCCTCAAGGGCATGCGCACCGCCGTCGACGTGCTGTCGATGTCGGCCACGCCGATCCCGCGGACCCTGGAGATGGCCGTCACGGGCATCCGGGAGATGTCGACCTTGGCCACCCCACCGGAGGAGCGCCACCCGGTGCTCACCTTCGTGGGGCCCTTCGACGAGAAGCAGATCGCGGCGGCTATCCGGCGGGAGATGCTGCGCGACGGTCAGGTCTTCTACGTCCACAACCGGGTGCAGTCCATCGAGAAGGCCGCATCCCGGCTGCGCGAACTCGTCCCTGAGGCCCGCATCGCGACCGCTCACGGGAAGATGGGCGAGGGGCGCCTCGAACAGGTCGTCGTCGACTTCTGGGAGAAGCGTTTCGACGTGCTGGTCTGCACGACCATCGTCGAGACCGGCCTGGACGTCTCCAACGCCAACACCCTCGTCGTCGAACGGGCTGACCTGCTGGGCCTGTCGCAGTTGCACCAGTTGCGCGGCCGGGTTGGTCGCAGTCGCGAGCGGGCCTATGCCTACTTCCTCTTCCCGCCGGAGAAGCCGCTCACCGAGACCGCCCATGACCGGCTGGAGACCATCGCCAGCCATACCGATCTCGGGGCCGGCATGGCGGTGGCGATGAAGGACCTAGAGATCCGTGGGGCGGGCAACCTCCTGGGCGGGGAGCAGTCCGGGCACATCGAGGGGGTGGGCTTCGACCTCTATGTACGGCTGGTCGGCGAGGCTGTCGCGGCATACAAGGGCGAAGCCGACACCACCCCCGCGGAAGTGAAGATCGAACTGCCCGTCGATGCCCACCTGCCGCACGACTACGTGCCCGGCAAGGGCTACCCCCGTGAGGTTGGGGAGCGGCTGCGGCTGGAGGCATACCAAAAGCTCGCCTCGGTCAGCGCCGAGGCGGGCGTCCTTGCAATCGAGGAAGAGCTGCGCGACCGCTACGGCGCACCCCCGGAGCCGGTGGTCAACCTTTTCGAGGTGGCCCGTCTACGCACCGTGGCGCGGGCTGCCGGCCTGGCCGATGTGTCGGTGCAAGGGAACTTCGTTCGCTTCGGCCCGGTGCCAGCAACGAGCTTCCCGGACAGCCGCCGGGTGCGCCTGGCCCGGCTCTATCCCGGCTCGATCGTCAAGGACAGCCTCGACGTCCTGCTGGTGCCCAAGCCGATGACGGCACGGGTGGGCGGCCAGCCGCTGCGGGACACCGCGGTGCTGCGCTGGGCCTCGGACCTGGTGCGAGCGGTGCTCCTGGACAACGTCGCCGACGCCGCTCGGGTCGCCACGGCGGGGGCTGGCACAGCGACGACGTCGGTGGGGCAGAATAGCTCCGGTGCCGCACGGCACGGAGGGAAAGGACCCGCTCGATGACCACTCGTCGTTCCGCCTGGCGCCTTGTCGGCACCGCCCTGGTGATGTCGGGCGCGCTGGCCTTGTCCGGCTGCAGCGGTGCCACCCGTCCGGGCACGGCATTGGTCGTCGATGGCACGACCTACAGCCAGGCTCAGGTGAGCGAGGCCACCCGCCAGCTCAACACCATGGCCGAGTTGGCCGCGCAACCGCTGAGCGACAAGACCACCGTCAACTGGCTGGTCGTCGCGCCGTTCGTGCTGGCCCATAGCGATGCCAAGGGGTTGTGGACTCCGGATGCCGGTTACAACGCGATGATGGCGCAGATCGCCTCGCCGACGGCCGAGACGGTCTCGATCGTCAAGGCCAACAACGCGGCGGCGACCTTCACCGACGCCGACTGGCAGGACGTGCTCGCCAAGATCGACCACGCGCAGGTCATCATCGACCCGCGCTACGGCAGCGGGGTCAACCCCAAGGACGGCACCCTGCTCAAGACCACCCCGGACTGGATCATCCAGCCCGCGGCGAGCACCAAGGCCCCGTGACCTCGACCGCCCCGCAACCCGGAGCTGCCGTTGCCGAACTGGTGGCGGTGATGGACCGGCTCCGCTCGCCGGGCGGCTGCCCCTGGGACGCCGAGCAGACCCCCGAGTCGCTGGTGCCCTACCTGCTGGAAGAGGCCCACGAGGCAGCCGAAGCCATCGAGTCCGGCGACCGCGACCACATCGTCGAAGAACTCGGCGACGTCCTGCTCCAGGTGGTCTTCCAAGCCCGGGTCGGCCAGGAGCACCCCGAGGTGCCGTTCGACCTCGACGACATCGCCGCAGGGCTGACCGCCAAACTGCGTCGTCGCCACCCCCACGTCTTCGCCGACGTCCAGGCCGACACCCCCGAGCAGGTCGCGGCCAACTGGGAGCAGCTCAAGGCCGCCGAGAAGGCGGCCAAAGGGGCCGCGGACGGGCCGCTGCACGGCATACCGGCGGGTATGCCGTCCCTCGCCCGAGCGGCGAAGGTGGTCTCCCGTCTGGATCGCGCCGGTCTCGGCGACCGCGTCGATGCGCAGGTGAACGCCGGAGGGCCGGGGGCCGAACTCCTGGGAATCGTCGCCCGGTTGGTGCGCGATGGTGACGATCCCGACGCCGCCCTGCGGGCCGCTGTGAGGGCGCTGGCCGACGCCGAGGGATAGGGTTGGCACGACGGCCGGCGGCTTGACGCAATGCGGCGTGAGGCGGGATCGGCCCAGCCCCGAACCACGTCTTGGAGGCAGTCCAGTGGCCAGCATTGAGGCAGTAGGCGCGCGCGAGATCCTCGACTCCCGCGGCAACCCCACGGTCGAGGTCGAGGTGGCTCTCGACGACGGCACCATCGCCCGCGCGGCGGTCCCGTCGGGTGCATCGACCGGAGCGTTCGAGGCGTGCGAGCGCCGCGACGGTGACAAGAAGCGCTACCTCGGCAAGGGCGTCGAGAAGGCCGTCGAGGCCGTGCTCGACGAGATCAACGAGCGGATCATCGGCTTCGAGGCCTCCGAGCAGCGCCTCATCGACGCCGAGATGATCGCGCTTGACGGCACCAAGAACAAGGAGAAGCTCGGCGCCAACGCCATCCTCGGCGTCTCGCTCGCCGTGGCCCGGGCCGCGGCCGACTCCGCAGGGCTGTCGCTCTTCCGCTATGTCGGTGGCCCCAACGCCCACATCCTGCCGGTGCCGATGATGAACATCCTCAACGGTGGCGCCCACGCGGACACCAATGTCGACATCCAGGAGTTCATGATCGCCCCGATCGGCGCGCCGTCGTTCAAGGAGGCGCTGCGTTGGGGCGCCGAGGTCTACCACACCCTCAAGAAGGTGCTTCAGGACCGCGGACTGTCGACTGGCCTCGGCGACGAGGCGGCTTCGCCCCAACCTGGAGAGCAACCGGGCGGCCCTCGACCTCATCGTCGAGGCCATCGAGAAGGCCGGCTACACCCCGGGCAAGGACGTCGCGCTGGCGCTCGACGTCGCGGCGACCGAGTTCTGCAAGGACGGCTCCTATGAGTTCGAGGGCGCCAAGAAGTCGGCCGACAAGATGGCCGACTACTACGCCGAGTTGGTCGCCAACTACCCGCTCGTGTCCATCGAGGACCCGATGAGCGAAGAGGACTGGGCCGGTTGGAAGGCCATCACCGACAAGCTCGGTGACAAGGTCCAGCTCGTGGGCGACGACCTGTTCGTCACCAACCCGGAGCGGCTGCAGCGGGGCATCGACACCCGCACCGCCAACTCGCTGCTGGTGAAGGTCAACCAGATCGGCTCGCTCACCGAGACCCTCGACGCCGTCGAGCTCGCCCACCGCAATGGCTACACCTGCATGATGAGCCACCGCTCCGGTGAGACCGAGGACACGACGATCGCCGACCTCGCGGTGGCAACCAACCGCGGCCAGATCAAGACCGGCGCCCCGGCCCGCTCCGACCGGGTGGCCAAGTACAACCAGCTGCTGCGCATCGAGGAAGAACTCGACGACGCCGCTGTATGCCGGTGCCGGCGCGTTCCCGCGGTTCACGGCGGGGCGCAAGTAATCCCAGCGCCGCGTCGGTCACACTGGACCGTATGCCGTCCAGGACCTGACGTGACGACCTCTCGGAGCGCCCGGCCGACGGGCTCCGCCCGCCGGCCGGGTGCTGCGGCATCGTCCCGGGGCAACCACCCGGCATACCGGCCCGGGGCTCGAGCGGGAGCCTGACGGCCGGCATCGGCTGCCCGGCCCCGCGAGGCCACCGCCGACACCGCCCCGGGCACCGTATGGTGGCGCTGGGTCGTGCTAGCCGGACTGGTCATCGTCCTCTTGGTGACCCTGGTGCCGACCGCTCGCAACCTGGCCCGGCAGAACGCCGAGATCGACGCCTTGCGCGACAAGATCGTCTCTCAGCAACAGCAGTTGGCCGACCTCAAGGCCGAAGAAGAGCGCTGGGGGGACCCGGCCTATGTCGAGCAGCAGGCGCGCGCGCGACTCAAGTTCGTCAAGCCGGGCGATCGCTCCTACACCGTCATCGACGCGACGGCGCCGAAGTCCCCGACGCCGTCGGTCTCCGTGGCCGCTCCGCGGGCCGACGCCTCGGCACCGTGGTACGGCCAGCTCTGGCAGTCGGTGCAACTGGCGGATCAACCGGTTGCCTCTGTCGCTGGCCGTTGACCTGGCATTGGTCTGCCGTTGCCCACATGCCCGCGGCGCTGACAGCCTGAATCGGTAGGCTCGGCATCGTGCGGACGAGCGGATCACGGGAGGTTGCCGTCGATGCTGCGGACCTGAGCATGGTCCAGCAGCAACTCGGGCGCACTCCGCGGGGCGTCGTGGCCGTGGCCCACCGGTGTCCTGCGGCGCACCTGACGTCGTGACGACGCTCCCGCAACTGCCCGACGGCACCCTGTTCCCACGACCTATTACGCGACCTGCCCTCGGCTCACGGCAGCCCTCAGCACTCTCGGTCCGAGGGCGTCGAAGGACATGCAGCGGAGATTGGGCGAGGACCCGAGCCTGGCCGAGGGCTATCGCCCGGGCGCACACGGCATACCTGGCCGATCGCGCCCTGCCTCGGGGTGCCCGAGGAGATCGACGGGATCTCGGCGGGGAATGCCCGATCGCGTCAAGTGCCTACACGTCCCTGGCCGCCCACGCGCTGGCGGCCGGTCAGACGTCAACCCGCTCGGTGACCAGACCCTCGCCCTCTTGCCACAGTGGTGGACGACGCAGCCATGCGCGCCCGCGAAAACGAAGGAGCAGACCGGTGACCTCCACACTCGTCGCGTCGCAGCGGTCGACTGCGGCACCAACTCGATCCGGTTGCTCATCGCCGATGTCGACACCGAGACCGGGGCACTCACCGACGTCGTACGCCGCACGGACATCGTCCGGCTCGGCCATGGCGTCGACAAGACCGGCATGATCGCGCCGGACGCCATGGCGCGCACCCTCGCCCAGGCCCGCGAATATGCCCAGCAGTGCCGCGATCATGGCGTGACGACGATCCGGTTCGTCGCGACGTCGGCCAGTCGTGACGCCGGCAGCTCCGATGAGTTCGTGGCGGGGTGCACGCGGCCTTCGGGGACCTCGATGTCACGCCCGAGGTGATCACCGGCTCCGAGGAGGCCCGGCTGTCCTTCCTCGGGGCCACCGGCGACCTGCGCGCCGCCAGGATCCCTGGTCCCTACCTCGTCATCGACATCGGGGGTGGGTCGACCGAGTTCGTCCGGGGGCGTCTGAGGTGAAGGCCGCTCGCTCGGTCGACATCGGCTGCGTCCGGATGACCGAGCGCCACCTGGTCACTGACCCGCCGAGCTTGGAAGAGATCGCCGCGGCGATCGTCGACGTCGATGCGCAGATTGACATCGGTGCCACCGAGGTCGACCCGTGCATCCGGTGCGCACCCTGGTGGGCGCCCGGCAGCGTCACGACGGTCACGGCATACCTGCTCAAACTGCCGGCTTATGACCCCGGGCGATCCACCTGTCGATCGCCAGCCCCGACGCGACCCAGAAGGCATGCGACGAAGTGCTCCGGATGCCGCGCGCGCGCAGCGGGCCGAGTTGGAGTTCATGCACCCCCGGACGGGTCGACGTCATCGGTGCCGGCGCCCTGGTGTGGTCACGGAAGTCATCGAGCGGGCCAAACGCGACACCGGCCTCGGCGAGGACCTGCAGATCGTCACGTCCGAGCACGACATCCTCGACGGCATCGCCCTGTCGCTCGCCGGACTCTGATCGACTCACGATGACGGAGAGCGGCGTGGCATGACCGACCTGCCCCGCCCGGTGACCGGCAGGTTCTTCGCCTCGCCTGTCCACACCAGGCACAGGGTGACGGGGAGACCTGGCCGACCGGCATACCCCCGTCGCGTTCTCGGGCGAAGAGGTCGTGGCTCTGGCGGACTCGGCTGCCACGGTGGAGGAGCTCGATGCTCGGATCTCGGTATGCCGGGCCTGCCCGCGGTTGGTCGCGTGGCGGGAGGAGTGCGCGGTCGGCAAACGGGCTTCCTTTGCAACGCAACCGTATTGGGGTCAGCCAGGCCCCGGCACGTGACCCTGCACCAGCGGTGTTGGTCGTCGGGCTGGCTCCGCAGCCCACGGAGCCAACCGCACCGGGCGGATGTTCGCGCGATCGCAGCGGCGATTGGCTGTATGCCGCGCTGCACCGCGCCGGGTATGCCCGCTGCCGACGAGGCGTCGCCGCGGGCGACGGGCAAGCGCTGACCGGGATGCGGATCGTCGCGACCGTGCCGGTGCGCTCCGCCGGGAAACCAGCCTTGACGCGGGAGAAGGCGACCTGTGCGCCCTGGCTGGACCGCGATCTCACCCTCGCCGAGCCGTCGTTGCGCTCGATCCTCGCCCTCGGCGGCATCGGCTGAGATGCCACGCTTTCGGCGGTGCGACGGCTCGGGTGGCGGGTGCCGACGCCCAAACCGCGCTTCGGCCATGGGGCGGTATGCCGTCTGGTCACCTCCGCG
>JADJVI010000020.1 GCA_016710645.1 Actinomycetales bacterium
CCAGGGTGAGCTTGGCCGGAATGTCGTTGTTGGTGATGGTGCAGGTGACGGTGACGCCGTTGGGGATGACCAGGGTGGTGCCGGTGAGGGTGGCTCCGGTGCAGGTCCAGGTGCCGGCGGTGTATCCGGCGAGTTGGGCTTCGGAGAGGGTGTATTCGCCGGCGTTGACGGTGAAGGACAGGCTGGACCCGGCCGCGGGGTTGGTGTCGCCGCCGCTGGAGGTGGTGGCTGCTGCGGGGGTGCCGGCGGTGCCGGTAGCGGTCAGGACGAACTGGTCACTGGTGGCGGTGCCGCCGTTGTCGTTGGTCAGGACCTTGTCCAGCACCAGCGTCGAGGGCTGGTCGTTGTTGTTGATCGTGCAGGTGACGTCCTGGCCGAGGGTCAGGCTCACGGCCCCGGAGGTCACGGTGACCGGGGTGGCGGGGGTGTTGGTGAGGGCACAGGACCAGGTGCCGGCGGTGTAGCCCGCAGGGCCACCGGACTCAGACAGGGTGTAGGTCCCCGCGCTGACGTCACCGGAGGTTCCGGTGGGCCCGGACAGGGTCACCGGGCCGGTGGCGCTGAGGGTCCAGGCGGACGCGGCGGCGGTGCCGCCGTTGTCGTTGGTGACCGTCTTGACCAGGGTGAGCTTGGCCGGAATGTCATCGTTGGTGATCGAGCAGACGACGTTCTGGCCCTCGGCAATGGTGACCTGCTTGGTGGCCGACACGGACACCGAGGCTCCGGTTGCACCATCGACACACGTCCAAGCCGACGTGGTGTAGCCCGTCGTCGAAGCAGGGGTTTCGGCCAGGGTGTAGGTGCCGGCGGTGACCAGAGCGGACGCGCCGACGGCGGGATCGTTGACAGCAGGGTCAGCCTTGTTGATGACGGCAGCGCCACCGGCAGCCGGAGTGGCCGACAGGACGAAGTCCGCGCCGGTCTTCGTGCCGCCATTGTCATTGGGCAGCACCTTGTTCAACGTCAGAGCGGTCACCTGGTTGGTGATGGTGCAGACCGGGGGCAGGATGCCGGTGCTCGACGGGAAGATGGGGAAGGTGTCGCCCGTGTAGGCGCCGTTTTCGTAGATGACGATCGGCGAGGTCTGGATGCCGAACCGGTCGAAGGCCACGCAGCTGATCGACTTGAGGCTGACGCCTGGCGTGGTGGGGAGCACCTCTTTGACGAGGTAGTCCGGCTCGGCCATGACGTTGCTCCACGTGTGAGTCTCGCCGACGGCAATCTTCGCGTCGATCTGCACCACGGCCCCATCGCCGAAGTTGACGGTGTCGAGGGTGTAGACCGGAGCGGCGGTGGTCGAGTCGACGGCCAGCACCGGGGCGTGCACCGACTGTCCGACCGGGTGCAGGTCGTTCTGCAGGATTTGGTAGGTGAACGTGGTGCCCGACGGCACTGGGCCGTTGGCGACCTTGGTCACCTTGAGGCTGCTGCAGTTGTTGATGGTGATGGTGTCAGCGGCTGCCGGGATGATGATGTCCTGCAGCGTGGCGGTGGCACTGTTGCCGGTCTGCGAGATGACCGCACCCGTGGTGAAGGTCTTGCACTGGTTCTCCGGCAGCACGCCCATGGCGGTCAGGTCGACGGCTGTCTCGCCGAACGTCCCCTTGTTGCTGTCAGTCGAGATCGGGTTGACCCCGAAGGCCGCTTGGTAGCCGCCGGGATCCGACAACACCCACGAACCGGTGCCGTTAACCGCACAAGAGCCGGTCCACGTGTAGACGTAGACCGTCACCCCGCCCCCGCCGCCGGAGTGGTAGTCGAACGCGATGAGCTTGTCGTCACAGCGACCGGGCTCGGTTCCCTTGAGCTCCTGGTAGACGACGAGGTCGCCGGTGCCCTCGGAGTAGCGCGAGACGGCCGCGTAGAGGATGGCGTGATTCTGACCGTCGACGTTGACCAACTCGTAGGCCGCGCCGTAGGAGCACAGGTCGGCCTTGGCATTCGGTGCGTTGCTGTCAATGATCCAGGGGTTGTCGTTGAGAGACCCCCCCCATGCTGGTGGTGTCGGTCGTGGTGTCGGGGCAGGGGTCGCCGATGAAGGTGGCGGCCATGATGCCCGTCGACGGGTAGTTCTGGCTGGTGAGGTATGGCGTCGCCGCGAAGGCTGACGACACGTTGTTCCAGTCGACGCCTCCGGTCGGGGAGGTGCCGTCGACGGTCACGTTCGCATTGGGAGAGGCATCGATCTCGAAGCGCGTCGTCACCGTCCCGCCGCCAGGCTGAGGGATGGACGCCGCATTGGCCTGCGACGTCGGGATGGTCACCAGGGCCCCCACGAGACCCAGACTCAACGCGGCCAGCGCCGCGGTCCGCGCTCGCACGACCTGCCAAGACGGGCGTGGCCGTCGGTGACGACCCTGACCTGACGATTCCCCACCACGAGATGCGTTCATGATGCTCCCTACCCCAAGACTTCGGACTCGGTAGCCCTCCACCAGCGACGTGAGGGGACGCGCTGGCCTCCCGAGGAAGGCTTACCTTGGTGAATCTAGGGCCCCGGTCGCCCGCATACCTGCCGAATGGGAAAATTCCCTTCCAATCGGAACGCGCTCGTGACAAACCGCCCGAAAGGCGACGAGGTCACAGCTTCAGCGCAAGACCACCATGCGGTGTGCAGCCCGCGTCAGCACGACATACAAAGTGCGGACACCGCCGGCGCAACTCGCCGTGATCTCGTCCGGGTCCACGACCACGGTCGCGTCGTACTCCAAGCCCTTGGTCGACAACGGGTCGATGACCCGCACTCGCTCGGCGACTCCGGTGTCCACCAGACCCAGGCGGCCGGCCAACTCACCCAGCTGCACGGCATACCGGTCGGAGGTGATTACCGCGATGGTGCCCTCGACCTGAGCCGCGAGTCCCTCGACCGCCGCCGCAACGGAACCCACGACGTCGTCGCCCAACGACCCCTCGACGGGCACCGCGCCTGACTCGCGCACCGCATCCGGGATGTCGGCGTCGGGCACGAACCGCCGGATCATCTGCGCCGCGTAGTGGAAGATCTCCCGCGCGTTGCGGTAGTTGGTCGTCATATGGAACCGGCGATAAGCCTGGCCACCCCACGCCTGCGCCCGCGCCGCTGCAGCCTCGACCGGGTCGGGCCAGGACGACTGGGCGGCGTCGCCCACGACCGTCCACGAGGCATAGCGCCCCCGCCGCCCCAGCAACTGCCATTGCATCGGCGAGAGATCCTGGGCCTCGTCGACGAGCACGTGCGCATATTCCGGCACCCGCCCGATGGTGCCGGCCAGCAGTCGCTCCCGCGGGTCGGCCGAGATCCGCTCCGACTGCGGCGCCACGTCAACGGAGCGATAGACCTCGGGCATGGCGGCCTGGGCCAGCGTTTCGAGTTCTTCGATCTCGTAGAACCCGCGCTCCTCGGGCGCGACCTCCTGCACCGCTCCGACCCGCGCGGCGAGGTCGTCGACCAAGGGCACGTCGGAGATCGACCAGGTGCCGGTCTCCAGCGCGACCTGCAAAGACGCGCGGACCAGGTCGGCCTCCGTCGCCGACAGCACCCCCGCGGCATAGCGCTGCATCCGGTCGGCATCGGCCAGCCAGAGCAGGACCTCGCGCGGGTCGACCTGCGGCCACCAGGCGGCGAGGAATGCCTCGACGTCGTTGTGGTCGCTGAAGCGCGCGAGGAAGTCTTCGCGTTCGCTGGGATGCACCGCCCGGTATGCCGCCTCGGCCAGCAGCGCGGTGACGGCCGGCCCGGCGAGGTTGCGGGGATGCTGGCGCAGCGCCTGCGCCCGCACCCGGTCCAGGACCGCGGAGTCCAGCCGCACGGCATACCCGCCGACGAAGACCCGCAACTCCTGCGGCGCGCCGGGCACGAGGTCGCGTGCCGCCCGGGCGAGCACCTCGCGGATCCGCAGGGAACCCTTGATGGCCGCGGTCGCGGGGCCGTCGTGCCGCTCGGTCGTGACGGCATCGACGAGGTCGCCGAGGGCGCGCAGGCTCACGCTGTCCTCGCCGAGCGAGGGCAAGACCCGCTCGATGTATGCCGTGTAGGCCCCCGACGGCCCGACGACGAGGATGCCGCCGCTTTCGTAACGCCGCCGGTCGGAATACAACAGGTATGCCGCCCGGTGCAGGGCGACGACCGTCTTGCCGGTGCCGGGGCCGCCGGTGATCTCGGTGACCCCGCGCGCAGGGGCGCGGATGGCTTCGTCCTGATGGCGCTGGATGGTCGCGACGATGTCGCGCATCTGGGCCCCCCGACTGCGGGTGAGCGCCGCCATGAGCGCACCGTCACCGACGACGACGAGGTCTTCGGGCGGGTCGGCAACCATGAGGTCGTCCTCGATGCCGATGACCTGTGGGCCACGGCAGCGCAACACCCGACGGCGCAGCACGCCCATGGGTTCCACGGGGGTGGCCCGATAGAACGGCGCGGCCGCAGGGGCCCGCCAGTCCATGACCAGCGGTTCGTAGTGTTCGTCGCGGATCCCCAGGCGGCCGATGTAGCGCACCTCGCGCTCGGTGACCGGCGTCGGCGGCTGCTCGGACGACGGGGCGGCAGGGTGCTCCAGGTCGAGCCGGCCGAAGACCAGGCCTTCATATTGGGTGTCGAGCGCATGCTGCCGGCGGGCGGCGTGGAAGACCAGGGCGTCGCGCTCGAAGAGCCCGGTCATCTCCTCGTCGCGAGCCTCGCCGGTGCGTTCGGTGCGCCCGCGCGCCATGCCCTCGGCGGCGACGAGTTTGGCGCGCTCGGAGGCCTTGGCCAACTCCGTATATACCCGGTCGACATGCAACTGCTCGGTGGCCAGTTCGTCGGCCACCACCTGGGCGCTCGCCCGGGAGCTGTCGCTCGTCGTGGTCACCAAGAGCCTTCCGTCACGTCCGCCGAATGCGGCCAGTTCGGCGCGCTCTCGGCCCGACCTCCGCCTCCGGCCGGGAACGTACGAGTCTAGACCAGCCCTGGTATGCCGTCCCGCGGGCCTCGCGGGCCTCGCGGGCCTCGCGGGGCACCGGGCGCTCAGCCGACCCCACGGCATACCGGAGGACGGGGTCAGAGCCAGCCGCGCTCGCGGGCCAGCAACCCCATCTGGAAGCGGGACTGGGCCCCGAGTCGGTCCATGAGCGCTTTGATCCGGCGCTCGACGGTGCGCTGCGAGAGATCCATCTGGCGGGCGATGGCTGAATCGCTGATGCCGCTGGACAACAGCACGAGGATCCGGGACTCCTTCTCGTCGAGCTCGATCCGCTGATAGGTGCGGGTGACCGGCAGGGCCGCGTCCCAGAACGACTCGGCCAGCCAGCGGGCCGGCTCGGCGAGCGCGGGTGACTCCAGATAGAGCCCGAGCGGGCCCTGCCGGCCCGGGAAGGAGGCGTCGATGACGGCGCAGCGCTCGTCCCCGACGACGAGCGAGAAGGGCAGTTGACTGCTGAACCGTTGGCCCTCGATGGGGCGCAGGGTCTCCAGGATGTCCATCGCTTCGGCGACCTGCAGCAGGCGCAGGTCGTAGACGGTGCGCATCTTGAGGACCTTGCCATCAGCGTTGCGGCTGGCCGTCGCCTGGGACTCGCGGGACTGGGTCGAGAGCCCGAAGACCCGCAGCGTCGGCGCCCGCAAGGTCATGAGTTCGTTGCTCGTCGACCCGACGAGTTCGGCGGTCGCCGAGTGCACCTCGTCGACGGTATAGAGCAGCCGCATCCGCGAATCACCCGCGACCGCCTCACCGCTGCGCGCGGTATAGAACAGCCGGGACACCTCGCGGGTCATCGACATCGTCGTCGCGGCTTGCCGTTCCAGGCGCAGCGCGTGGTCCCGCAGCGCGGTGTCCGGAGGGGCCAGGGTGATCGACCCGTCGGCGTTGACCTCCAGGAATCGGCGCCGCTCGAGGATGGTGAGGGAGGCGTCAATGACGGCGGGCCGGAATCCGGCGGTGACCAGCGACTGTCGATCGGGTGAGGTTTGCTGGACCAGCGTGAGGTAGACCCGCCCCAGGGTCACCTCGCCGGTGGACGTGACGAAGGAATCACCGACCTCCGGCAGCGCGGTGAAGAGCTCGCCGAGGTCGTCGGTGACGTCGGGCAGGCTGCGACTGGGTTCGGCGGTCGGGAACATGGGCTTGGTCATCGGGCGTCCTTCGGCATGGCTTTCCTCACGGCACCGACAGCTCTCGCCCCATGCAGGAGCCAGCCGCCGAGTCCGAGTCTGGCGGATTTCCGCCGTTGACGCTATTCCGACACTGTCGCGGTTGAACTCGCCGCGTGGCTCTGAGATTGTTGTCATGTTCGGCGCAAGCCGACCGCAGCCTAACCAGCAGGCCCCCCTCCCTGCCGGTGCTGCCCAGCGGTGCTCTCGGGTGTCCCCCCTGCCTCCCGAGGGCACCGCTTTCATATGTCCGGGCCCGTGTCTGTTCTGCCGCCCGCGTGGCCGCCTCGGGTATGCCGTCCGGGCCACCGCCGGTGTCCGGCCCAGGCGCCCGTCGGAGTGCCCGACTAGGCTGGCGACGTGAAGGTTCTGGTCATCGGGTCCGGCGCTCGGGAACATGCCCTCGTCCGCGGACTGCTCGCCGATCCGGTGGTCACGGCAGTCGTCGCCGCTCCGGGCAACCCCGGGATGGCCCGCGATGCTCAGTGCGACTCCCTGGCCGACGTCACCGATGCAGCCGCCGTGCTGGCCCTGGCCGCACGGCATACCGTCGATCTCGTCGTCGTGGGACCGGAAGCGCCGCTCGTCGCCGGCGTGGGTGACGCGCTGCGCGCGGCCGGGTATGCCGTCTACGGCCCCGATGCCGCGGCGGCCCGGCTCGAGGGCAGCAAGGCCTTCGCCAAGGACGTCATGGCCAGTGCCGGGGTGCCGACCGCCTTGGCCCACGTCTGCACGACGGTCGCCGAGGTGGCTCTCGCGTTGGACGCTCTCGGTGCGCCGCATGTCGTCAAGGAGGACGGGCTGGCCGCGGGCAAGGGGGTCGTCGTCACCGACGACCGGGAGACGGCCCTGGCGCACGCCGAGGCATGCCTGAGCCGGCCCGGTGGTCAGGTCGTGGTCGAGGAATACCTCGACGGACCCGAGGTGTCGGTCTTCTGCATCTGCGACGGGTCGACGGTGCGGGCGTTGTCCCCGGCGCAGGATTTCAAGCGCATTTTCGACGGCGACCACGGGCCGAATACCGGTGGCATGGGCGCGTATTCGCCGCTGCCCTGGGCGCCTGCGCACCTGGCCGACCAGGTCATCGAGGTGATCGCCCAGCCGGTGATCGACGAGATGCGCCGACGCGGCACCCCGTTCGTCGGCACGCTCTATGTCGGGCTGGCGATGACCTCGCGCGGCCCGCGGGTGGTCGAGTTCAACGTGCGCTTTGGCGACCCGGACGGGCAGGTGTCGCTCGCGCGGCTGCTCACCCCGCTGGGCGGGCTGCTGTATGCCGCCGCGACCGGCCGCCTCGAGGACATGGACGACCTGCACCACCGGCCCGAGGCTGCCGTCGTGCTCGTCGCGGCGTCGGCCGGCTATCCCGCGTCGTCCCGATCGGGCGACGTCATCTCGGGGGTGCCAGGAGTCTCGGCCGTCTCAGGGGTCTCGGCGGTCTCGGGGGTCGAGGGTGCGGTGGGTCCCGACGCGGTCGTGCTGCACGCCGGCACCGCGCTGGATACCGAGGGCCGGCTGGTCACCGCCGGGGGGCGCGTGCTCAACGTGTTGGCCACCGGGTCCGACCTCGCGGAGGCGAGGGACACGGCATACCGGGTGTTGGGGGACGTGAGCTTCGACGGAATGCAGTACCGCCGTGACATCGCCCTCGCCGCAGCGCGCGGCGAGATCCACCTGTAGGGAGGCCGGGATGAGCGACGCACTGGAACTACCGGGATATGCCCACGTCTACTCCGGGAAGGTGCGTGACCTCTACGCGCCGATCGACCCCGCGACCGGGCAAACGCGCTCCGACCAGATGCTGCTGGTGGCCTCCGACCGGATCTCGGCCTACGACCACGTGCTCGACACCCCGATCCCCGACAAGGGCAAGGTGCTGACCCAGTTGTCGCTGTGGTGGTTCGACCGGCTCGACGGGGTCGAAAACCACGTCGTGTCGACCGACGTGCCGGCCGCTGTCGCCGGACGGGCCGTGCTGGTGCGGCGCCTGGAGATGATCCCCGTCGAATGCGTCGCGCGGGCCTATCTCACCGGCGGCGGGCTCTCCGAATACCGCGCGACCGGCTCGGTGTCCGGGGTGCCGCTGCCCGATGGCCTGGAGGACGGATCCAAGCTGCCCGCCCCCATCTTCACGCCGTCGACCAAGGCGCCGGTGGGTGAGCACGACGAACCGATGACCATCGAGCAGGTGCAGAGCCTGGTCGGGTCTCAGGTCGCCGCCCGCATCGATGTGTTGACTCGGCGAATCCTGGCCCGCGGCAACGAGATTGCCGCCAAGAAGGGCATTCTCATCGCCGACACCAAGGTGGAGTTCGGCATCGACCGCAGTCGCGAGGACCACACCGGCGGGCCCCTCATCGTGCTGGCCGACGAAGTGCTCACCCCCGATTCGTCGCGGTTCTGGCCGGCCGACGAGTGGAAGCCGGGCCAGCCGCAGCCCTCCTTCGACAAGCAATACGTCCGCGACTGGCTCACCTCACCGGCGTCGGGGTGGACCAAGTCGTCGGGCGAGGCGCCGCCGGCACTGCCCGAGGACGTCGTCGCTCAGACTCGGGCGCGCTATATCGAGGCGTTCGAGCGGATCACCGGCCGCGGCCTGGCCTAGGCCCGTCCTTGGGAGCGCGGGCTGATCCCCGCGCGGCTACAGGTAGTGCCGCTGGTCGGCTTTGCCGACCAGATACTCCGCGTATGCCGTGCGCGTGCTGTCCAACTCGGACACCTGCGACACCGGCACGTCCCACCAGGCCGAGCTAGGCGGGTTGGGCCCCATCCGGTCGGTCTCGATGTAGAGCGCGGTCGTGCGGTCGGAGGCCACGGCCTTGGCGTAGTTCTCGCGGAACTCGGCGATCGTCGCGCAGCGCAGCACGTCGGCGCCCCAGCTCGCGGCATTGGCGGCCAGGTCGAAGGGCGCATAGTCGCCGTCGAGCCGTCCGGTCGACCGGTTGCGCATCCGGTAGCTCGTGCCGAAACGTTGAGACCCGCGCGACTCGGACAGCCCTCCGATAGAAGCGAATCCGTGGTTCTGCAGCAACACGAGGATGACCTTGAGGCCCTCCGAGACGATGGTCGCGATCTCCATCGGCATCATCTGGTAGGTGCCGTCCCCGACGATGGCGACGACTTGGTGCTCGTCACCGACGGCGAGCTTGACGCCCAACGCCGCAGGGATCTCGTAGCCCATGCAGGAGTAGGCGTACTCCACGTGATACTGCTCGGGAGTCGTTGCGCGCCACAGACATTGCAGGTCACCGGGCATCGAACCGGCCGCATTGATGAGCACGTCCTGCGGCCCCATGAGCTCGTTGAGCGCGCCGAAGACCTCGGTCTGGGCCGGCAGCGGGGTCTGGTCACGGTGGTAGCACTCGTCGACGTCGCGCTGCCAGGCAGCGTCGAGGGCAAGGACCCGCTCCCGGTATGCCGGGTCGGTGCCCCACCCAGCCAGCGTCTCGGTGAGCGCGGTCAAGGCCTCCCGCGCATCGGCCACGAGCATGGTCGCCGAGTGCTTGGCGGCGTCGAAGCCGAGGGTGTTGACATTGACGAACCGCACGTCCGGGTTGGCGAAGATCGTGTGGCTGGCAGTGGTGAAATCCGAATAGCGCGTGCCGATCCCGATGACGACATCGGCCTCGCGCGCCAACGCATTGGCCGCCGAGGTGCCGGTCGAGCCGACCCCACCGACCGCGCTGGGGTGATCCCAGTTGATCGCACCCTTGCCGGCGTGGGTGTCGGCGACCGGGATGCCTGTCGCCGTGGCGAAGGCGCGCAACTGCTCGGCGGCCTCGGCATACACGACCCCGCCGCCGGCGACGACGAGCGGCCGGTTGGCTGAGCGGATGACCTCGACGGCCCGCGCGAGGGCAGCGGGCTCGGGCACCGGACGGCCGATGTGCCAGACCCGCTTGCGGAAGAGCGCGACCGGCCAGTCGAAGGCCTCGGCCTGCACGTCCTGCGGCAGGCAGATCGTCACCGCGCCGGTGTCCGCCGGGTCGGTGAGCACCCGCATGGCGTTGAGCAGCGACGGGATGAGTTGCTCGGGCCGGTTGATCCGGTCGAAGAAGCGCGACACGGGCCGGAAGGCGTCGTTGACCGACACGTCGAGGGTGCCGGGGTCCTCGAGTTGCTGCAGGACCGGGTCGGGGAAGCGGGTCGCGAACTGGTCGGAGGGGAAGAGCAGCACCGGGATGCGGTTGGTCGAGGCCAGCGCCGCGCCGGTCACCATGTTGGTCGCGCCCGGGCCGATCGAGGTGGTGACGGCCATGGTCTGCAGGCGGTTGCGCTGCCGCGCGTATGCCGTGGCGGCATGCACCGCGCCCTGCTCGTTACGGGCCAGGAAGTAGGGCAGGTGTTCGTCGACCCCTTGGCCGGCCTCCGCCGCGAGTTGATCCTGGAGCAGCGCCTGTCCAACGCCGGCCACGTTGCCGTGCCCGAAGATGCCGAACATCCCTGTCACGAGCCGATATTCGACGCCGTCGCGCTCGGAGAACTGGTTGGCTAGGAACCGCACCACGGCCTGGCCGACGGTCAGTCGCACCGCTTCGGTCATCGCTGTCGTCCTCACGCGCTCAGGGTGCCGGGACCAGGACGTCGCGCACCAGGTGGTCGAGTTCTTCGTCGGCGCCGAGGAACTGGCGCAGCGTCTTGCGGGTGGCCCCGAAGCTATCGAAATCCGCGGTGCACATCCCGTCGGGCTCGTAGGCCCGCACGAAATCGGGGATGGTCTGCAACGCCTCGACGATCTGCGGGTCGACAGGGTCATCCATCCGGGGAAGCGGGTCGTGACCACTGGCCTGGAACGTCTCCTGCCAGGCGAACGGCGGCGAGATGACGACGTCCCCGCCGATGAACTCGCTCCACTGCAACTGATTGCGGAAGGCGGCCGACAGCAGCCGCGAGCGATATCCGCGCTCCTGGAACACGGCATACGCGCGCTTGAAGGCCGCGACGCCAGCCCACTCCAGGTATGCCGGGTCGATGGCGATCCGGTCGCGCGCGACGACCTCCTTGAGCCAGTCGTCCAGGCGCCCCACCATGATCGTCACGACATGCCCCATCCGCGACACGTCGTGCCCGGCGGCCTCCCTTGTGCGCATCCCGCGCTCGATCGCCTCGGCGGCAGCCAGGGCCTGCGGCACCGAGAACGACACGGTGACGTTGATCGACACCCCGCGGGCGACGGCATCTTCGATCGCGAGGATGCCGGTGTGGGTGGCGGGGATCTTGACGATGATGTTGGGCGCCAGCCCGGAGAAGTAGACGGCTTGGTCGGCCAGCGCCGTCGCGTCGCGGTGCAGCCGCGGGTCGGTCTGCATCGACAGCCGCCCGTTGTGTCCCTCGTATGCCGTGAACGCCGGCTCCAGCAGCCGAGCCGCCTCGACGGAGATCTCCTCGACGACCTGCCACCCGATCTGCGCCTCGGTGGCGGTCGGACGCTCCCCAGCGATCTCACGCATCCGGGCGGTCCAGCGCGGCAGGTCGGCCTTGATGCAGCTCACCGCGATGACCGGGTTGCAGGTGGCCCCCACGGCCCCCCAGGCGATCGACTGGGCCAACTCGCGCGGGTCGGCCGAGTCGTTCCAGAGCGCGGTCGGGGTCGACTGCGTCATGGTGAGCAGCGGCGAGGCGCCTGTTGACATGTGTCCTCCACGGCGGTTGACGCGATGCGTCCTGGCGCGGGCACACAGCGCGCGTCGCGATTCGTCCTCTGATCTAATCCCGCCTCTGACCCCTATGTCAATATGTTGTCCTAACAAAGTGACAACTGATCAGAATCCGAGAGGGTCTGAGGCCGGGTGAACGTCAGCGCTCGTGGACGGTGACGTCGAACGCGTACTGGTCGTAGCGGTAGCAGTGGTCGCCGTATTCGATGGCCACGCCAGCGGCGTCGTAGGCCTTGCGGGTCATCGTCAGCAGCGGGTCGCCGGGCGACAGATCCAGGCGCTTGCGCTCGATCGACCGGGGACGCCGGGCGCCGATGGTCTGGTGGGCCACGACGGGGCGCACGCCGCGGGTGAGCAGCACGGCATACAGGCTGCCGCCCGCGAGATCCTCGGAGCTGATGTCGTTGAACTGCGGCGGGAGCCAGTTGTGCATGAGCGCGGTGGGGATATCGCCGGCCAGGCGCAGCCGCTCGACATAGAACAGCGGGGTGTCGGGGGGCAGGTTAAGTGCCGCTGCCGCACGCGGATTGACGGTATGCCGGTCCAGGTCGAGCACTCGGGTGATCGGCTTGCGACCCTTGCGCTGCATGTCCTCGAAGAGGCTGGTCAGCTCGTCGCGACGGTGGATGACCTCGCTTGCGACGGCGGTGCCGACCCCCCGGCGGCGCACGAGCAGGCCGCGGTTGACGAGTTCGGCGATCGCGCGCCGGACCGTGGGGCGGGACAGGTCCAGGCGCTCGGCGAGCGCGAGTTCGTTCTCGAACGGATCTCCCGGAGCCAACGTGCCGTCCTCGATGGCCGCGGTGAGCTGCTCCGCGAGCTGGTGATACAGCGGCACGGGACTAGCGCGATCAATGAGCACTGGGATTTGTCTCACAGGATGAGCTTATGTGAGGACGGGGAAAAGGTCACGGAAAGCAAATGTCCTAACAAATCTTGACTCTCCGGCGAGCGTGCGGCACGCTGGCGTCATGACCCCGCAGTCCTTCGACGTCGTCTGCATCGGGAGGGTCGGCGTCGACCTCTACCCGATGGACACCGGCGTGGGGCTGGAGGACGTGCGGACCTTTGGCAAGTTCCTCGGGGGCAGTGCGACCAATGTGTCGGTGGCGGTGGCGCGCTATGGCCACACCTCGGCGATCATCACCCGCACTGGCGACGACCCGTTCGGCCGGTTCATCACGCGGGCGCTGGAGGAGCTGGGGGTGAA
Source organism: Actinomycetales bacterium (assembly GCA_016710645.1). Lineage (GTDB taxonomy): Bacteria > Actinomycetota > Actinomycetes > Actinomycetales > Dermatophilaceae > Phosphoribacter. Next base: position 12,971 of record JADJVI010000020.1, read on the forward strand.
CACGGATTTCGTCGGCATCGACCCGTGGCTGCCGACGCCGGTCACGTTTTGCGAGCTGTTCCCGCCGGATCATTTCCCGCTGTACTTCTACCGCTACCCCCAGGCGCCCGACCTGCGGATCGCCCCCGAGCAGATCCCTCCGGTGGCGGTCAGCGAGAGCAAGGTCTTCTGGGCCACCCTGACTGGCCTGTCTGCCGAGCCGAGCCGCACCGCCCATGCCGTCGCCTGGGGGATGCGCGGCCGCAAGGCCCACACCGTGCTCGACCTGGATTATCGGCCGATGTTCTGGGTCCACGAGTCCGACGCCACCCGGGCCGCCGACGCTGCCCTCGACTGCGCGACCGTCGCGATCGGCAATATCGAGGAGTGCCGGGTCGCGGTCGGCGAGACCGACCCCGAGCGCGCTGCACGCGCGCTGCTCGACCGGGGGGTCGACCTCGCCATCGTCAAGCAGGGCCCGCGCGGAGTCCTCGCGATGACCTCCGACGAGCGCTTCGAGTGCCCGCCGACTCCGGTCGATGTCGTCAACGGCCTCGGCGCCGGGGATGCCTTCGGCGGCGCGGTCTGCCACGGCCTGCTGGCCGGCTGGGGCTTGCCCGAGCTCATCCGCTTCGGCAGCGCTGCCGGTGCCGTCGTGGCCGGCCGGTTGGAGTGCTCCACTGCCATGCCGACCGAGGCCGAGGTCCGCGAGCTGATGGCCCGAGTGGATCGGGGCGGCCGGTGACGCGGCGCCGTCCCGACACCGCTGCGCTCACGCGCCGTCGAATCGCCCAACCCGGCGCCATCGCCGCGGCCTGGGCCGCGCGCGCGCCCGCCACTCCGTCGAGCGATCACCGCCTCATGATCATCGCGGCCGACCACCCCGCCCGCGGGGCGTTCGGCGTGCGGGACAACCCCCGCGCGATGGCCTCTCGGCCCGACCTGCTCGGGCGGCTGGCGGAGGCGCTGGCCCGGCCTGGTGTCGACGGGGTGCTCGGCACCGCCGACGTCCTGGAAGACCTCCTGCTCATGGGCTGCCTCGACGGCAAGCTGGTCATCGGCTCGATGAACCGCGGCGGTCTGCAAGGAGCGAGCTTCGAGCTGGACGATCGCTTCACGGCATACGACGCTGCGACGATCACCCGGCTGGGACTGGACGGTGGCAAGGTCCTGGCCCGTATCGGCCTACAGGACGCCGGGTCGGTGGCCACCCTGGAGGCCGGCGGCCGCGCTGTCACCGAGCTCGCGTCGGCCGGTCGGATGGCCATGGTCGAGCCATTCCTGTCGGTGCGCAGCGAGGGGAGGGTCGTCAACCTGCTCGATCCGGACTCGGTCATCACCTCGATGCACATCGCCTCTGGGCTCGGCGCGACGAGCGCCCACACCTGGCTCAAGGTGCCCGTCGTCGACGACATGCATCGCGTGCTCGACGCGACGACGCTGCCCACGCTGCTGCTCGGCGGCGACCCGACCGGCGACCCCGTTGACACCTACCGTGCCTGGGCCGACGCCCTCGCGCACCCGTCCGCGGCCGGTCTGGTCGTGGGGCGCTCGCTGCTCTATCCCCGCGGCGACGAGGTCAGCTCCGCCGTCGACACTGCCGCCGCCCTCGTCCATGGAGGTCCCCGATGATCCAGTGGTTCCGCCCCGCGGGCTCCAGCCCGGACCCGCAGTGGGACGTCAAGATCGCGCCCGGCGACCCCGGGTGGGAGCACACCGGCCTGTATGCCGTGACCCTCGCTCCCGACGAGTCCCGCACCGTCGAGACCGGCGACTGCGAGTGGATCGTGCTGCCGCTGTCGGGGGCTGCGGTCGTCGACGTTGCGGGGGAGCGCATCGAGCTGACCGGTCGGCCGGAAGTCTTCGCCGGGCCGACCGATCTCGCATATATCCCGCGCGATAGCTCGTTCGTCGTGACGAGTCCCGCGGGTGGTCGGATCGCGTTGCCGTTCGCGCGCGCGGCTACCGCCCAGCCGGTATGCCGGGTGCCCGCCGCCGCGGTGCCCGTCGAGTTGCGGGGTGCCGGCTCCTGCTCCCGGCAGGTCAACAATTTCGGCACTCCCGGTGTGCTGCAAGCGGATTCGATCATCGCGTGCGAGGTCATCACGCCGGCCGGCAACTGGTCGTCCTACCCGCCGCACAAGCACGACGAGGACCGGCCCGGCTGTGAGTCTGCCCTCGAAGAGATCTACTACCTCGAAATCCGTTCTGCAGGAGGCGCGTCGGGGGCTGGTGTTGCCGATCGGGTTGATCGTGGGGCAGATCCGATCGGCTACCTGCGCAACTACGGCACGACGGACCGGCCGATCGACACCCTGCAGGAGGTCCGCTCGGGCGATGTCGTGCTCATCCCGCATGGCTGGCATGGGCCGGCGATGGCGCCGCCGGGATATGACATGTACTACCTCAACGTCATGGCCGGCCCCGGTGCAGAACGTGCCTGGGTCATCTGCGACGACCCCGCCCATGCCTGGGTCCGGGGGACGTGGCTCGACCAGCCGGTCGACCCGCGGCTGCCGATGCGCGGCTGAACGTTGGTCGGGCTCGACGCCCAGCGTCCTGCCGGGGCCATCGCTCAGGAATTCGGGCCCCGCCGTGAGAGGCTGGCGCTTCCCACCCAGCTACGTTAATATGTAAGCACAAAGTCACGTCGATCGTTCAGGAGCTTCTTGATGAGCACGCCCCGTCGCATCACCCACCTGGTCGGGCACACCCCGTGGGAGGGCACCGCGGAGCGCACCGGAGACGTCTTCAACCCGGCCACCGGCGAGGTGACGGGAAAGGTCGACTTCGCCAGCGCCGCGGTCGTCGGGGATGTCGTGGCCAAGGCATCCGCCGCCGCCAAGGAGTGGGGCCAGTCCTCGCTCACCCGCCGCACCCAGGTGCTCTTCGCCTTCCGGCAGTTGCTCAACGACAACAAGGAGCGCATTGCCGCCCTCATCACCGCTGAGCACGGCAAGGTCACCTCGGACGCCCTCGGTGAGGTCACCCGTGGCCTGGAGGTCGTCGAGTTCGCCTGCGGCATCCCTCACCTGCTCAAGGGTGGCTTCTCCGAGAATGTCTCCAACGCCGTCGATACTTACTCGATCCTTCAGCCGCTCGGCGTGGTCGGCGTCATCTCGCCGTTCAACTTCCCGGCCATGGTGCCGATGTGGTTCGTGCCGGTAGCCGTCGCCTGCGGCAACACCGTCGTCATCAAGCCCTCCGAGAAGGACCCCTCGGCCGTCAACGCCGTGGCCGAGTTGTGGCGCGAGGCGGGCCTGCCCGACGGCGTCATGAATGTCGTCCACGGCGACAAGGAGGCCGTCGACGCGATCCTCGACGACCCACGCATCTCCGCGGTCTCGTTCGTCGGCTCGACCCCGATCGCGAAGTACGTCTACGAGCGCGGCACTCAGGCCGGCAAGCGCGTCCAGGCGCTCGGCGGCGCCAAGAACCACATGCTCGTGCTGCCCGACGCCGACCTCGACCTCGCTGCCGACGCCGCGGTCAACGCGGGCTTCGGCTCGGCGGGCGAGCGGTGCATGGCCATCTCCGCGCTGGTCGCCGTCGACACCATCGCCGACGAGCTCATCGCCAAGATCACCGAGCGGATGGCTTCGCTCAAGACCGGCGACGGCTCGCAGGGCTGCGACATGGGCCCGATCGTCACGGCTGCCGCTCGCGACCGGATCGTCGGCTACATCGAGCAGGGCGTCGCGGCCGGCGCAACCCTCGTCGTCGACGGCCGGGAGACCGAGTTCCACGGTGGGGCGGACGGCTTCTTCGTGGGGCCCACCTTGTTTGACAGGGTCACGCCGGACATGTCGATCTACACCGACGAGATCTTCGGCCCGGTGCTCTCGGTCGTGCGGGTGCACAGCTATGACGAGGGCCTGGACCTCATCAACGCCAACCGCTACGGCAACGGCACGGCGATCTTCACCAACGACGGCGGCGCCGCCCGGCGCTTCCAGAACGAGGTGCAGGTGGGCATGGTAGGCATCAACGTGCCGATTCCGGTGCCGATGGCGTTCTACTCCTTCGGCGGCTGGAAGGACTCGCTCTTCGGCGACAGCCACGCCCACGGCATCGAGGGCGTCCACTTCTACACCCGCACCAAGGCGGTCACCCAGCGCTGGCTCGACCCCAGCCACGGCGGCATCAACCTGGGCTTCCCGCAGAACAAGTAGCGCTCACCGGCGCCCGGGTCGGCTCACCCGGGGACAGTAGCGGCACGGCATACCCGGCGGTATGCCGTGCCGCTCTGCTGTGTTCCCTGCATGGGGGCCGTCGCGGCGTGGCTCTTGGTCTATTGACAGAACATTAGGACACTCCTAGGGTCGAACCAGACCCCATGATCGTCGAAAGGAAGCGCCATGGCCGAGTCCAAGGCACGCAACACCGACCCTCGTTACAGCAAGCTCACCATCGGGGTCTGCCCCGACCAGTGGGGCGTCTGGTTCCCCGAGGACGAGAAGCAGATCGACTGGCGCACGGCGCTGGCGGAAATGCAGTCCGCCGAGTTCTCGGTCATGGAGACAGGGCCGTTCGGCTACTTCCCCAAGGACCCGATCGAGCTCAAGGACGTCATGGACGAGCACGGCTTCCGGGTCGTCGCCGGCACCGGCTGGGGCATCCTGCACAAGGCCGAGGCGTGGGCCGACACCGAGAAGCTCTTCCGCGCCATCGGGCAGACGCATGCTGCTGTCGGGGCCGAGTATGTCGTGCACCTGCCCCCGATGTTCCGCGACGAGAAGACCGGGGACTACATCGACGACCGCACTCTCAAGACTGAGGCGTGGAACCTCTACATCAAGAACGCCGACCGGCTGGGCCGGATCATGAAGGAGGACTACGGCCTCAAGATGGTCCTGCACCCGCATGGCGACAGCCACATCGAGACGCCCGAAGACATCGACCGGATCTTCCAAGCGACCGACCCGGAATATGTCGGCTTCTGCCTCGACACCGGCCACATCGTCTACGGCAATGGCGACCCGATGGAGCTGTGCCGCAAGTACCCCGACCGGATCTCCTATGTCCACATCAAGGCGATGGACCCGATCTTGGTCAAGCAGGCGCACGAGGAGGACTGGCCGTTCGTCAAGGCCGTGCACGCCGGGTGCTCGGTCGCTCCGCCGGCCGGTGAGCCGGACATGAACCTGCTCATCGAGGCCCTGGCCGACCTCGACAAGGAGCTCTACGTGATCTGCGAGCAGGACATGTACGGCTGCGCCAAGGACTACCCATTGCCCAATGCCATCGCCACTCGGGAGTACCTTGCCTCCCTGGGACTCGGGCTTCGATAGCCGGGTTCCTGACCCCGGTTGCCGCCCCATAACGGTTCGGTAACATCGGCAGAGTAGATATTGTCAGAACATTTAGACAGTCTTGACAATGTGTGACACACCGCGCGTCGCGAGGCGCGGGGACCCAATGGCGGGCCAGTCCCGCGACCAAAGGAGAGACATGAAGGCTCCCAAGCTGGCCCTGGCCGCCGTCGCGGCACTGGCCCTCGGCTTGACCGCGTGTACTAGCGGGACGACCACGACCACCGCCACCAACGCTTCCGGCTCGGCTGCTCCGGCCGCGGCAGGGGGCGACAACAAGGCCATGAAGATCTGCGTCTACACCCACGGCGACGGCGGCGGCTTCTGGTCGGTGGCCAAGAAGGGCGCCCAGAAGGCGGCCGACGACCTGGGCGTGACTCTGGATTACCAGGAGTCGAACAACGACGCGCAGAAGCAGGCGCAGCTCATCGAGGCCGGCGTCTCGGCCGGGTGCAAGGCCCTCGCGGTGTCGGCACCCAACCCCGACGCGATCAAGGATGCCTTGAAGAAGGCCACCGCGGCCAACATCCCGATCGTCACCATGAACTCGGGCAGCAAGGTCTTCAAGGAGCTTGGTGCCTTCACCCACGTCGGCCAGGACGAGTTCATCGCGGGCCAGGAGGCCGGCAAGAAGTTCAAGGCCATGGGTGTGGCCAAGGTGCTGTGCCCCCTGCAGGAAGCCAGCAACATCGGTCTGCAGGAGCGCTGTGACGGCCTGAAGGACACCTTCGGCAACGTCGAGAACCTCCAGCTGTCCTCTGGCCTGAAGGACATGTCCAAGAGCTCGGCCGAGATCCAGGCCAAGCTCACCGCTGACACCTCCTTCGACGCGGTCTTCGCCCTCAACGCCGACATCGCCACCGGTGCGGCGATCCCCGCCGCGGCCGCCGTCGGCCGCAAGATCACCATCGGCACGGTCGACCTGTCCGGTGACGCGGTCCAGGCGATCAAGGACGGCAAGATGGCCTTCGCCATCGACCAGCAGCAGTTCGCGCAGGGTTACCTCTCCGTCGACCTGCTCTACCTGTACCTGCTCAACGGTCACGTGCTCGGTGGTGGCCAGCCGATCTACACCGGCCCCGGCTTCGTCACCAAGGACAACGCCGACCTGGTCCAGAAGCTCGCGGCAGCGGGCACTCGCTGAGACAACGCTGTGGCGAGGCGGGCAACCGCCTCGCCACAGCTGTTCAGCAGCATGATCGTCGGCACCGGCCGTCGACCCATCTCGATCCGACCGTGCCTGACCCACCCACGCAAGCCGAGGGAGTACTCGTGACCACCCCACCCGCGAAGGTCGACGAAAGAATCGTCCAAGCCTCTCGTCTGACCCGCCTGCTGCGTCGGCCCGAGCTCGGTGCCCTGATCGGCGCCGTCGTCGTGTACACCCTGTTCGCGGTGTCGGACCGCACCGGCACCTTCGCCACCATCACCGGCACGGCCAACTGGACCGACGCCGCCTCGGTGGTCGGCATCGTCGCCATCCCCGTGGCACTGCTCATGATCGCCGGGGAGTTCGACCTCAGCTCGGGCGTCCTGGTCGGCAGCTCGGGTCTGCTGTGCGGCATGCTCGCGACGCAGTACCATCTCGGGATCTGGCCGTCGATCATCCTTACCTTCGTCTTCGCGGCCGCGATCGGGCTGATCAACGGCTGGTTGGTGATGTTGACCGGGCTGCCCTCCTTCATCGTCACGCTGGCCATGTTCTTCTCGCTGCGCGGCATCAACCTCGGCCTGACCAAGGTGTTGACCGACACGGTCCGGGTCGCCGGTGTCGACAAGGCGGATGGCTTCGCCTCAGCCCAGGCGGTCTTCGCCTCGACCTTCTGGGCGCCCTACAACTTCAAGATCGCCGTCATCTGGTGGCTGGTCGTCACGGTCATCGCGACCTTCGTCCTCACCAAGACGCGCTTCGGCAACTGGATCTACGCGGTCGGTGGCGATTCGAATGCCGCGCGCAACACCGGTGTGCCAGTGCGCCGCACCAAGATCACCCTCTTCGTCACCACCTCGTTGGCTGCCGCGTTGCTCGGCGTCATCGACGTCATTCGGTTCAAGTCCATGCAGGCCGGACAAGGGGTGGGCGAGGAATTCACCTACATCATCGCCGCGGTCGTGGGCGGCTGCCTGCTCACCGGCGGTTTCGGATCGGCGATCGGGGCCACGATCGGCGCGTCGATCATCGGAATGGCCTTCATCGGGATCGCCTTTGCCGGGTGGAACACCGACTGGACCTTCCTCTTCCTCGGCGTGATCCTCTTTGCGGCCGTCCTTGTCAACACCTTCATCGGCCGGCGTGCTCAAGGAGCGAAGAAGTGACCGACACTCAGCCCACCGGATCGACCCCGACGCCCTCCACGCCGCAGGCCGCCACGGCCACCGCCACCGTCGTCCCGGCTCTCCAACTGAAGAACGTCTCGAAGTCGTTCGGCAGCGTTCTGGCCCTGCGCGACATCAGCCTGCATGTGGACCCAGGCACCGTCACCTGTGTCCTCGGTGACAACGGCGCCGGCAAGTCCACGCTCATCAAGATCCTCAGCGGCGTGCACCAGCCCAGCTCGGGCGAACTCCTTGTCAAGGGTCAGGCCCGCACCTTCGCCTCGCCCCGGGAAGCGCTCGGGGCCGGCATCGCCACCGTTTACCAGGACCTCGCGACCGTGCCGCTCATGTCGGTGTGGCGCAACTTCTTCCTCGGGAACGAGCCGCAGCGCGGCATACGAGGCCTGAAGTTCCTCGACAGCGCAAAGGCGAGGGAGACCTGCCGAGCCGAGCTGCTCGCAATGGGGATCGACCTGCGCGACCTGGAGCAGCCGATCGGCACGCTGTCCGGTGGTGAGCGGCAGGCCGTCGCCATCGCCCGGGCGGTCTACTTCGGTGCCGAGGTGCTCATCCTCGACGAGCCGACCTCGGCTCTGGGCGTCAAGCAGTCGGGCGTCGTGCTCAAGTACATCCGCCAGGCCAAGGAACGCGGCATCGGCGTCGTCTTCATCACCCACAACCCGCACCACGCCCACATGGTCGGCGACCGCTTCTACTTGCTCAACCGCGGCGCCCTCACCAACGAGTTCGAGAAGGCCACCGTGACCCGCGAGCAATTGGTCAAGGCGATGGCCGGCGGCGCCGAGCTGGAGGCCCTCGCCCACGAGCTGGGGGCCGATCGGTGAACGACGCACTGCGAGTCGGCGTCATCGGCGCCGGCTGGATGGGGCATGTCCACGCGCGCGCCTATCAGCGGGTCGCCCATCACTACCCGGACCTGGCCCGTCGCCCGATCCTCACGGCAGTCGCCGATTCGGTGACCTCGGCGGCGGAGGCGCTCACGAGGGCGTTCGCGGCCACGCACGGTGAGCTCACGGCATACGCGGACTGGCGGGAGCTGCTCGCGGACCCGAGCATCGAGGCGGTCAGTGTCACCGCCCCCAACTTCTTGCACCGCGAGATTGGCGTCGCGGTCGCGGAGGCGGGGAAGCACCTGTGGATCGAGAAGCCGGTCGGCCTGGCCCGGGAGGACGCCGTCGCGGTGCGGGATGCGGTGGCTGCCAACGGTGTCGTGGGGATCGTCGGGTTCAACTACCGCAATGTCCCCGCGGTGGCTCGGGCCCGGCGGCTGATCTCCTCCGGCGCCATCGGCGCCCCGACCCACGCGCGCGTCCAGCTCTTCACCGACTATGCGGCGCACCCGGGCTCGCCGCTCAGTTGGCGATTCGCCCTGGACCGCGGCGGGCATGGGGTCCTCGGCGACCTCGCCTCGCACGGCGTTGACCTAGTGCGCTTCGTGCTCGGTGACATCGACGCCCTGGTGGCCCAGACCGCCGTGCACATCCCGCAGCGCCCGATCGCCTCCGCGCAGGGACACTACTCGGTCATCGACCCGAGCACCCCGGGCTTGGAGTTCGGTGCCGTCGAGAACGAGGACTACGTCGTCGCCCTGCTGCGGATGCGCTCGGGGGTGCTGGCGGTCTGCGAGGCCAACCGGGCCGCCGTCGGCGACCAGAACAACTACGCGCTCGAGGTCCACGGGACCCAGGGGCTCATTCGGTGGGACTTCCGCCGCCCCGGCGAGCTGTCGGTCTGCAGCACGAACACGTATGCCGGTGCCCCCACCGCGACCGTCTTCAGCGAACCAGGCGACGGCGAGTATGCCGCGTTCCAGCCGGGCGCCGGGATCGCGATGGGCTATGACGACACCAAGGTCGTCGAGGCCATGCAGTTCGTCCGGGCCATCTCGGGCGAGCAGGTGAGTCCCGCGCCGGCGTCCCTGGATGACGCGGTCGCCAGTGCGACCGCTCTCGATGCGATCGTCACGTCACACACCGAAGGAAAGTGGGTTTCGCTCTCATGAGCACGCGCGATGCAGGGTTCTCCACCTCCACTGAAGCACCGGTCCAGGTGCGTCGAATCGGGGTGTTGGGCTGCGGCCGGATCGGTCGGCTGCACGCCCAGATCCTCGCCGGGGACATCCCCGGTTTCGAGTTGGTCGCGGTCGCCGATGTCGTGCCCGCTGCGGCCGAGGGGGTGGCCGCTGCCACCGGCGCCCGGGTCAGCTCGATCGAGGACCTCCTCGCGGCCGACGACATCGACACCATCGCGATCTGCACGAGCACTGACACCCATGTCGACCTGGTCAAGCGGGCCGCGGCGGCCGGCAAGGCGATCTTCTGCGAGAAGCCGGTCAGCCTCGACCTGGCGCTCGTCGACGAGGCCCTCGACGCGGTGACGGCCGCCGGGGTGCCCTTCATGATCGGGTTCAACCGCCGCTTCGACCCCGGCCACAAGTCGGTCCACGATGCGGTGGCAGCCGGCCGGATCGGTGAGATCCACACGCTGCGGATCACCAGCCGCGACCCCGCGCCGCCGCCACCGGCATACGTGGCCGTCAGCGGTGGCATCTTCCTGGACATGGTCATCCACGACTTCGACATGGCCCGCTATGTCGTCGGCAGCGACGTCGTCGAGGTCTATGCCAAGGGTGCCGTCCGGGTCGACCCGCAGATCGGGCAGGCGGGTGACATCGACACGGCGGTGAGCATCCTCACCCACGCCGACGGGACGCTGACGACGATCGACAACAGCCGGGAAGCCGTCTACGGCTTCGACCAGCGGGTCGAGGCCTTCGGCAACGGCGGCATGGCGGTGTCGGACAACCCCTCGGCCCACGCGGGTTGGGCGATCAACCGCGAGGGGCGCACCGGGCAGCCCTTGCCGTGGTTCTTCCTCGACCGCTACATGGAGTCCTACCGCGCCGAGTGGCGGGCCTTCCACAGCTACCTCGTCTCGGGCGGTCCGTCGCCGGCCGGCACCGACGCCGCGCGGGCGTGCACCCTCGCCGCGCTCGCGGCCAAGAAGTCCTGGCTGGAGGGCCGACCGGTCAAGACGTCCGAAATCGGCTGACCCATGGCGCGCATCGCGGTGACCGGGGCGACTGGCTTCATCGGCGGCACGGTGGCGGCGGTCCTGCAGGCACATGGGCACGAGGTTCGGTGTCTGGTGCGGCGCGATCCGGGGGCTGGCTTCCCGTGGCCGGCGACCGTGGTCGACTCCGGCGACACCGAGGCGCTCACCCGGGCCATCGACGGGACCGACGCCGTGGCCCACCTGGCCATCTACAACGACTTCCACGGCATGTATGCCGACCGGGCCAGGGCCTACGACGGTTACGTCGGGCTGACCCGCCGGGTCGTCGACGCCGCCAACGCGGCGTGTGCTCGGGTGGCCTATGTCTCGACCGACTGGGTTTTCGACGGCACCGGGCACCTGGTCGCCGAGACCGAGACGCCCAACCCGGTCAACCTCTATGGCTACCTCAAGGCGGCCTCCGAGTTGGTCGTCCTGCACCGAGCTCAGGCGGGTTTCGTGGCGCGAGTCGGCGGCGTGCAAGGCATCCACCAGACGTTGCCGGCCGGGCCGCGCAGCCAGGACGTCGGCTTCGGCTACTTCGTGCTGTCCTTGGTCGACGCCCTCCGGGCCGGTGGCCGGTTCACCGTGTGGGAGGACCCCGCCATCAACTCGGTAGCTACGCCCATCGTGTCGGCGGAGATCGGCGCCCTGCTCGGCCGGGCCATCGATCGCGGTGCCGACGGGGTGCTGCATTTCGCCGGGGGCACCGCGGTCACCCGGCGATGGCTCGCCGAGGCAACCTGTGCGGTCTTCGGGCTCGATGAGGGTCTGCTCGACTTTGCGCCGCCACCCGATGCGGCCCGCCTCCCCGCGCCGGTGCCCTACGACACGAGCATGTCGGCGGCGGCCACGATGGCGCTGCTAGGGACGACGGCCTGGGATGTCACCGCCCAACTCGGCTCGCTGGAGCGGGAACTCACCACCGGGGCGCCTGTCCCCATGACCCAGGGGGCCTGACCACCATGACCGAGATGATCGGGACCACGGGCTTCACCCTCGCGGCCTCCTCCGAGATGCTCTACCTGGATCTGCCGCACCTCGACCGGGTGCGCCGGATCCACGAGCAGGGCTTCGCCGTCGAAATCTGGGACTGGTCCACCAAGGACATCGACGCGCTCGTGGCGACCGGAGCGAGGTTCACCTCGATGACCGGCTATGTCACCGGGCGGTTGGCCGACGCTGACGGCGCTGATGAGCTGTTGCGCACCGCCGAGCGCTCGATCCCGGTGGCGCATCGGCTCGGCAACCCGGTCCTCAACCTGCACGGCACCGGTCTCGGCCCGCACGGGCTCCCGGTCGTGCCCTCGTATGCCGTGACCGGCGCCGACTGGCTCAAGGCGGGGGAGACCCTCACCCGGGTCGCCGAGCTCGGCCAACGCGAGGGGGTGGTCTTCGTGCTGGAGAACCTCAACCTGGAGGTCGACCACCCGCACACGCCCTTCGCCCGCGCGGCCGACGTCCTCGCCCTGGTCCAGGCCGTCGACAGCCCCCACCTTCGGATGATGTTCGACGTCTACCACGCCCAGATCGGCGAGGGGAACCTCATCGAGTTGCTCCGGGCGTCCGGGCCCTACCTCGGCGAGGTGCAGGTGGCCGACGTCCCCGGGCGATGTGAGCCAGGCACCGGCGAGATCAACTACCCGGCCATCGCCCGAGCCCTCGCCGACCTCGGGTATGCCGGAGTCGTGGGGCTGGAGGGCTGGGCCAAGACCGATTCCGATCTGGCCCTGGCGCGCTTCCGGGAGGCCTTCACCCTGGCCTGACCCGTAGGCTCGGGTCACGGCCGGTCGTTGGTGTCCGGTCACTCTCCCGATCGATACACCAGGGGTCTGCATGTCCGTTCCCTCGCGCCCACCGGGCGCCACGCCACCGGCCACCACCGCGCTACGGATGCGCCAGCGGCTCACCATGATGATCAACCGCTACGAGCTGTATGCCGTCGACGCCTCCGGTGCCGAGGGCGCCTTGGTCGCCTTCGCCGAGCAGAAGCGGATGGCGCTCAAGGAGCAGGTCACCTTCTACGCCGACACCGCCAAGACGACTCCGCTGTTCGGGTTCAAGGCCCGCCAGGTCATGGATCTCGGGGCGACCTACGACGTGACGGATCCACACGGCATACCGATCGGGTGGTTCAAGAAGGAGTTCGGGGCCTCCCTGGCCCGCTCGACGTGGACCCTCGGCACGGCTGACGGCTTCACTGCCCGCGGCCAGGAACGCAATGCCAAGATTGCGGTCTTGCGCCGGGTGTGGGACTTCATCCCGCTCCTCAGCGAGGTGCCGGTGCCCTTCCTCTTCCACTTCGACTTCCAGGGGCCGGACGGACAGATCGTGCTGAGCAGCACCAAACGGATGGCCTTGCGGGATGTCTACGAGCTCACCGTGCCGACCGTGTCAGGTCGCCAGCTCGATTGGCGGATGGTCTGCGCGGTGGCCGTCGCCCTGGACGCTCTCCAGAGCCGGTGACCTGCGGCGGGTAGGCTCGGGAGCGACCCCGGCCGCCTCGCGTGGCCTGCCATGTCGCGCACCAGGAGTCTGTTTTATGGGTTCGTCGCCCGCCCTCGTTCTCACCACCGTGGCGGGCGGGCGCGCCCTGTCCGACTTCCGCGCCGCTGGCCTGCTCGCGCGCATCCAGGCCGTCGCCCCGTCGGTGACGGACGTGTCGGCGCGGTTTGTGCACTGGGTCGCCAGCGCCACTGAGTTGGACGCCGAGCACGCCCAGACCGTCGGTCGGCTGCTCGACTACGGGGCCCGATACGCGCCAGATCACACCCCCGGCCACGCCCCAGAGCAGGGGTATGCCGTGGGGTCGCCTTCCGCTGCGTCGGCGCTGGTCGTCGTCGGCCCCCGGGTCGGCACGGTGTCGCCCTGGTCGTCCAAGGCGACCGATATCGCGCACAACTGCGGGCTGGACATCCGCCGGGTCGAGCGGGTGACCGAATACCACCTCGCTCTCAATCCGGCCGGGGAACCCCTGAGCCCGCAGCAGTGGGCAGCCGTCGCCGACCTGGTCCACGACCGGATGACCGAGAGTGTCTTCGCGACCACCGCGGCATCGGCCGTCCTCTTCGACGAGCGCGAGGCCGAAGCCGTCGAGCATGTCGATGTCATCGGGCGCGGCCGGGTCGCGCTGGAAGAGGCCGACACGGCATACGGGCTGGCTCTGTCCGACGACGAAATCGACTATCTCGCAGCCGCTTTCACCGGGCTGGGCCGCAACCCGAGCGATGTCGAGCTGATGATGTTCGCGCAGGCCAACTCCGAGCACTGCCGGCACAAGATCTTCAACGCGACCTTCGTCGTCGACGGCGAGGTGCAGACCCAGACGCTGTTCGGGATGATCCGCCACACCGAGGCGACCAACCCCGGCACAACCGTCGTGGCCTACTCCGACAACGCGTCGATCATGCGCGGCGGGCACACCGAGCGGTGGCTGCCCGCGGGTGTCACTGGCGCGGGCGAGGCGGCCCGGTATGCCGCGCGGCCGGGCGAGGTGCACGTGCTCATGAAGGTCGAGACGCACAATCACCCGACCGCGATCTCGCCCTTCCCGGGGGCGGCGACCGGCGCCGGCGGCGAGATCCGCGACGAGGGCGCGACGGGCCGCGGGTCGCGGCCCAAAGCGGGGTTGACCGGGTTCTCGGTGTCCAACCTCGCGCTGCCGGGCACCGACGAGCCGTGGGAGCGCACGGCATACGGGCGACCGGACCACATCGCGAGCCCGCTGGAGATCATGATCGACGGCCCGATCGGGGCGGCGTCGTTCAACAACGAGTTCGGGCGGCCGGGGCTGGGCGGCTACTTCCGGGTCTACGAGCAGACCGTCGACGGGGTGCGCCGCGGCTACCACAAGCCGATCATGGCGGCCGGTGGGCTGGGCACCATCGACGCCGACCAGACGCACAAGATCGCCTTCCCGGCCGGCACCCTGCTGGTGCAGCTCGGCGGGCCCGGGATGCGGATCGGCATGGGCGGCGGGGCGGCGTCCTCGATGGCCGCGGGCATGAACGCCGCGCACCTGGACTTCGACTCCGTGCAGCGCGGCAACCCCGAGATCGAGCGGCGCGCGCAGGAGGTCATCAACCACTGCTGGTCACTCGGCGCTGACAACCCGATCCTCGCGATCCACGACGTCGGCGCGGGCGGGCTGTCCAATGCCTTCCCCGAGCTCGTCGACGGGGCCGGGTTGGGGGCGCGGTTTGACCTGCGGGCCGTGCCGCTGGAGGAATCCGGCCTGGCGCCCAAGGAGATCTGGTGCAACGAAAGCCAGGAGCGCTATGTGCTGGCTATCGCGCCTGCGTCGCTGGCCGAGTTCGCCGCGTTGTGCGAGCGCGAGCGCTGTCCGTATGCCGTCGTCGGCGTCGCCACAGGTGAGCCGCTCCTGGTCCTGGAGGACGGGCCCGGCGGCGAGCGGCCGATCGAGCTGCCCATGGAGGTGCTGCTCGGCAAGCCACCGCGGATGACCCGCGACGTGACGCGCGTCCCGCGGTCGGCTGGGTCGGCGTTGGAGGTCACCACGGCGGCCGCTCGCTCGCTGCGCGAGATCGGGTACGCCGTGCTGCGGCACCCCACGGTCGCCAGCAAGCGCTTCCTCGTGACCATCGGCGACCGCACCGTCGGTGGCTTGGTGCACCGCGACCAGATGGTCGGGCCCTGGCAGGTGCCGGTCGCTGATGTCGCCGTGACGTTGGCGTCCTTTGACGGGCACGCCGGCGAGGCGATGAGCATGGGCGAACGGGCGCCGCTTGCTGCCGTGGACGCTCCGGCGTCGGGGCGGATGGCGGTCGGCGAGGCGCTGACTAACCTGCTGGCCGCACCGATCACCCTCGACCGGGTCAAGCTTTCCTGCAACTGGATGGCGGCCTGCGGCGAGCCCGGCGAGGATGCGGCGCTGTTCGACACGGTGCGCGCCGTGGCCCTGCAGGTGTGCCCGGAGCTCGGGATCGGGGTGCCGGTCGGCAAGGACTCGCTGTCGATGCGCACCAAGTGGACCTCGGCCGAGGGTGAGGCACGGCAGGTGACCTCGCCGGTGAGTCTGGTCGTCTCGGCCTTCGCGACGGTCGAGGACGTGCGCCCGACCTTGACCCCTGTGCTGGGTGGACGGGCTCGCGATGCCGCTCGCTCGCGTGGCGAGGCCGGCTCGCCGGGTGCTGGCGAGCGGGTTGTGCCTGGGGCTGGCGACACGGCCCTGCTGTTGGTCGACCTCGGCCGTGGGCGGGACCGGATCGGCGGGTCGATCCTCGCCCAGGTCGTCGATGGTGGGGAGGCCTTCGGCGGCGCGGTGCCGGACCTCGATGACGTGGCCGACCTGCGGCGGCTGGTCGATGCCGTCAACCAATTGCGTTCCGTCGGAAAGCTGTTGGCCTATCACGACCGCTCCGACGGCGGGTTGTGGGCCACTCTCTGCGAAATGGCCTTCGCCGGCAACACCGGCGTGTCGGTCGACCTGTCGTCGTTGCTGGCCGCTGAAGCAGTCGACCTCGACGACGAATTCGCCTCTCTCCGAGCGCTGTTCGCCGAAGAGCTGGGTGTCGTGGTCGAGGTGGCCGCGGCGGACGTGGGCGCTGCGATGGCGACGTTCACGGCATACGGGCTGGGGGAGTGTACCCACCTGATCGGTGCCCCGACCGGCGACCACACGGTGACCGTCACCGCCGGGCGGGGGACCCTGCTGTCCGAGCCGGTGCGCGAGCTGGCGCAGGCGTGGGACGAGGCGAGCTGGCGAATCAGCGGGCTGCGCGACAACCCCGAGTGCGCCGACGAGGAACACGAAAGCGTTGGGGTGCAAGAGGATCCGGGGCTGCACGTGCGGCTGTCGTTCGACGCCGGCGAGCTGCAGCGACCGCTGGCTCCGGCGCTGCTGCGCACCCGGCCCAAGGTCGCGATCCTGCGCGAGCAGGGGGTCAACTCGCACGTCGAGACGAGTTTCGCCTTCGACCGGGCCGGGTTCGAGACCTACGACGTGCACATGACCGACCTGCAAAGTGGCCGAGCGCGCCTGGACGATGTCGTGGGTTTCGTTGCCTGCGGCGGCTTTTCGTATGGCGACACGTTGGGCGCCGGCGAAGGGTGGGCCCGCTCGGTGCTCTTCAACCCGGCCCTTCGCGACCAGTTCCACGAGTTCTTCCACCGCGGCGACACCTTCGCCCTCGGCATCTGCAATGGCTGCCAGATGCTCGCCGCCCTCGCCGACCACATCCCGGGTGCCGAGGCGTGGCCGCGGTTCACCCGCAACCGCAGCGAGCAGTTCGAGGCCCGGCTGTCGATGGTCGAGATCCTCGACAGCCCGTCGATCTTCTTGTCCGGGATGGCCGGCTCGCGATTGCCGATCGCGGTGTCGCACGGTGAGGGGTTGGCCGACTTCTCGCAGCGCGGTGACGCGGGAGCCGTGCTGCGCGCGATGCGGTTCGTCGACACCGCGGGTCGCGTCGCCACGGCATACCCGGCCAATCCCAACGGCAGTCCGGACGGCCTCACCGCGGTGACCACAGCGGACGGGCGGTTCACCGCGCTCATGCCGCACCCCGAACGGGTGTTGCGGTCGGTGCAGTGGTCGTGGGCGCCGGCCGGGCAGGGCGAGTTCAGCCCGTGGCTGCGGATGTTCCGCAACGCGCGGGAGTGGATCGGGTGAGCGCGGCTGGGTCAGCTGAGGCGCGGTTGGTCGTCTTCGATTGCGATGGGGTGCTTGTCGACAGCGAGCGGCTCGCCGTCGAGATCGACGTGCGGGCCATCGGCGAGTTGGGTTGGCCGATCACTCGGGAGGAGGTCATCGAGCGGCACCTGGGCCGGTCCGAAGCCGACGCCCTGGCCGACATCGCGTCGGTGATCGGGCGTCCGGTGCCTGCCGACTGGGTTCAGCGCTGGGGGGGAGGCATATCGCACGGTGTTCGACGCGGAGTTGGAAGCAGTGCCGGGGGTTGCCGCCGCGCTCGCTGGCCTCGTGGCTGCAGGGTGGCAGGTGTGCGTCGGCACGAGCGGGTCGCGCGACGCGACCTGGCGCAAGCTGCGGCGCTGTGGGTTGGACGGCTGGTTCACCGACGAGCAGATCTTTACCGCCGCCGATGTCGCGGTCGGCAAGCCGGCGCCGGACCTCTTTCTGCTCGCGGCTGCGCGGATGGGGGTGCCGCCGCAGCGCTGCGTCGTGGTCGAGGACTCGCACCACGGTGTCGCGGCGGCGCTCGCGGCCGGTATGCCGTGTGTCGGCTTCGTCGGTGCGGTGTCCCGACCGGGTCAGGTCGCCGACGCCACGGTCACCCTGGTCGACGAGCTCAGCGGTCTTCCGGCGGTGGCAGACCGGCTGGTGCCGCGCTGAGCCAGGGCTGAGACAGAACTGAGGCAGCAGCGAGGCACCGGCGAGGCAACTGCGAAGCAGCGGTGAGCCGCACGGCATACCGGCTGTGGTTTGCGCTTTCGGGGCGCGCTGAGCGGCGAGGTAGCGTGCTGCCCCATGAGCGAACCCGTCGACTTCACCCATGTCTCGACCGTTGGTCTGGAGAGCTCGCCGGTGGCCGACGCGCTGGCCGGGCTGCGAGCCAATGAGGCGCGCTATTTCCACACCAAATACGGCCATGTCTTCACCGTCGACGCAGCCGCCGACGCGCCGGAGACCTTGGCGTGGGTGGAGCGGATCCTGCGCGAGGAGCGGGGCATCGTCATGGCGGCCCGCCCGTTGCAGGTCGCGGTGTCGGAGGTCGACGGCATCCGTTGGGTGCACGTGTTTTACGAGTCCGGGTTGGGCGTCAACGTGCTGTGGACGCGCGAGGCCGGTGGCAAGCGGGCCGTCGGGTTCAAGCTGTCCGAGGGGATGGAGCCGCCTGCCGAGTTGGCGGCGTTCAAGTGGGCGCGGCAGAAGTCCAAGCTCGCCGGGGTGATCCGCGGGTCTTACTTCGTCATCAAGGGCGACTACCCGGTTTGACGGGGCCGCCGAGGACCGCGCCTCAGGGCTGGCACGTTCCGTGGGGCCAGCGCCGCGCCCCCCGACACTCGTGAGATGACGCAAACTCCCCTTTCGGGACGACACTGGGGCCTGGAATCGGGAGTTCTCGTCATCTCACGGGTGCGGTGATCTCGTCGGGCCCTAGCAAGCGCACTAGTCGGTCGATGAAGAGTGTGTGCGCCACTGGGTCGGTCACGTCGACAGCCGTCATCTGTACGACCCGCCAGCCGAGGTCGTTGAGCCGGGCCAGGCGTTGGATATCCGCTTGCCATTGCGCTCGGTCGGTTCGATGGTGGTCGCCCTGGTACTCCACGATCAGTCGCTGGGCCCGCCACACGAAGTCGGCCGTCGCGATCCACTGGCCGTCCTCGTGGATCTCCCCGTTGAGCTCCGGTTCCGGCAATCCCGCACCGATGAAGCACAAGCGGGCCCGAGTCTCCATCGGGGACCGGCTCCCGTCGCGGACCAAAGCGATGGCAGCGCGCAGACGCCGGGCTCCGCGCATTCCGGCGCGAGTCCTCGCCTCCTGCGTCAGCCTCGCCAATGGGGTGTCGCCCAGCAGCTGATCTGTGGTCGAGGCGCCGCGCCCAGCGATGGCGTCGCCGAGAATCACGGCGTCGATCAGCGGCAAGACCCCGGCCAGGTCGCACCACGTTGGGACGGGGTGAACGACCGGCATACCGGCGACGGTGATGGTCGCGCGGCTCTCCAATCCGATGTGGCCCCGGACGCCCGGTCGCCGGACCCGGGTGGTCGTCGAGGGTCGAGTCACATGCAGAGGGCGTCCCGGCTCCCAAGGAGTCGGAATCGGCAGTCCAAGCATTTCCGCCGCCGTGTCGTGGCTCCATGCCCACGGCGTGGGAAGCGCCACTGCAAGCGCCGTCGTCGCCTGTCCAAGAGTGCGTGGCGGCCACGGAGCCCGGGCGCCATGGTGAGGTCGATCAAGGCTCGCGTGGAGCGTTCGCCGCAGGGGCACCCCTTCAGCTATCGCTTGTCGCACCGGGAAGGGTCGCCCCATCAGGCTCGGTGGGAGCGGCGCCAAGGGGTGAGGTGGCATGTCGCCCATGGTGGGCTGGTCGGCTCAGCCCGAGGCTAGATATCCCCAGGGCAAATCAGACAAATGAGACGATGGGCTCGGGAGCCCGGCAAGGATCGGCGGTCGCCTGATCACGAGAGGGCGCAAACTCACGCTTCGAGGGCGAATTCCTGGGTTGAAACCGCAGTTTGCGCCCTCTCGCGAACGGCTGGGCTTGTGGAGGGCGAGAACGGCGTGAGCCGGCGTTAGCGGAAGCGCCAGGCTCCCGGATCGGGCGGCTCGGGGGACGGGATGGCGTCGGCGTCGGTGAAGGGTCGGGCCCCGGCCAGCCAGCGGGTCAGCGCCGCCCCGGCGCGTATGCCGGTGGGCAGGCTTGCGCTCGCGGCTTGCCTCCGCAGCGTGTCCATACCCTCAGCGGGTATGCCGCCGGGCTGGCTTGCGCTCGCGGCTCGCCTCGGCAGGGGGTCCATACCCTCGGCGGGTATGCCGCCGGGCTGGCTTGCGCTCGCGGCTCGCCTCGGCAGGGCATCGACTCCGGCTGGTGAGCCACTCTCCGGGTCCAAGGCGGCCCGCGCAGCGATCACGACGTTGCCGAAGCGTTTGCCCTTGAGCACCTCATGACCGGCGATGAGGCTCACCGCGTCCAATCCGGCAGCCTGCACAGCGGCGACCACGCGGGCGGCATGGCGCAAGCCCGGCTCGTCGGCGAGATTGGCTACGCACAACCCGCGGGGGGTGAGCACCCGGCATACCTGTGCGAAGAACTCGACCGACACGAGATCGGCGGGCACCCGACCGGCCGCGAAGGCGTCCAGCACGACGACATCCGCGCTAGCGGAGGCCAAAGCCGCGATCCCGGACCGGCCGTCGACCGGTCGGACGCGCACCCGATGCCCACGCGGCAAGGGCAGCCGAGCCCGGACTGCTGCGGTGAGAGGAGCGTCGGGTTCGAGGACGATCTGGGGTGAGCCAGGCCGGGTCGCCGTGATCCAGCGAGCCAAGGTCAACCCAGCGCCACCGATGTGGGTCACGCGCAGCGCGGCCGGAGCCGGTGTCGGAGCGAGAGCGTTGATCGCCAGGGCGAGGTGTTCGACGTAGTCGAAGGCCAGCAACATCGGGTCAGCTACCGACACATAGGACTGCGGGTGACCGTCGACGACGACGGTCACCCCGCCGCGCTCGTCTTCGTCGAATCGCACTCGCTCGCTGGACAGCTCCTCGGTGTCAACCTGACTCGGTCCGCGCGACCCAGGCCGAGACCTCGACTCACGCCGACTAATGAGGCGTCGCCCAGGCCAGCAGCGCGGCGCCGATGAAGGTCAGCACCGCGACCACGATGATGAACCATCCGACGACCAGATAGACCTGCGCCCGCCCGGCATGGGTGGCCAACATGGCCTGCCCAGGAGCCGCAGGGTTGACCACGATGTCGACCGGCTGGCCCGGCGACCAGATGTCGCCGCGCGACTTGCTCGGCACCTCGTGCTTCGACCCGTCTGGCGCGACGTAGCGCACGTGCGGGTTACGCAGCAGCAGCCCGTCGGTGTCGCCGTGCTTGTCGACGATCGTCCCCACGACTGGCACCCACGCCGCAGCCGCGGCCGAGCGCCGCCGACCCACCTCGACCATCCACCAGCCCATGACGAGCCACGCCAGCGCGATGAGGGCGCCGGCGATCTCTCCGGCAGCGTTCACGGCAGCACCATCGCCTTGATGGCGCGGCGCTGGTCCATCGCGGCATAGGCCTCGGGGATCTCCTCCAGCGGCACGGTGAGGTCGAAGACCCGACCGGGGTGGATCTCGCCGGCGAGCACGAGGTCGCGCAAGGCCGGGATGTACTGCCGCACCGGCGCCACCCCGCCGCCCAGGCGCAGGTTGCGCCCAAACATCGTCTCCATCGGCAGCACGATGTCGTGCGGGACGCCGACGTAGCCGATCCGTCCGCCTGGCCGCGCCACCGCGATCGCCGTCTGCATGGCGTCGTCGGTGCCCACGCACTCCAGCGCGGCGTCGACGCCGAGCCCTTCGGTGATCTCCAGCACGCGCGCAATCCCGTCAGCGCCCCGCTCGGGCACCAGGTGGGTCGCCCCAAACTCGGTCGCGATCTCCTGCCGAGCGGTATGCCGTGACATCGCGATGATCGTCGTCGCGCCCATGAGCTTGGCCGACAACACGGCACACAGCCCCACCGCGCCGTCGCCGATGACCGCCACCGTGTCGCCGGCAGCCACCGACGCCCCCAGCGCACAGTGCCAGCCGGTGCCCATGACGTCGGAGAGCGTCAACAGGTCCGGCAGCAGCGTGTCGTCAGGCACAGAAGGCGTCGACACCAGCGTCCCGTCGGCCAGTGGCACTCGCACCCACTGACCTTGCCCTCCGTCCACCGGCAAGGATTCGCGGTCGCGCGCGCCCCACCAGCCGCCGTTCTCGCACGAGGTGTTGACGCCGGCACGGCATACCCGGCAGGTGTTGTCGCCCCACGCGAACGGCGCGATGACAAACTCACCCGGCTGCACGGTCGTCACCTCCGACCCCACATCGCGCACGATCCCGACGAACTCGTGCCCGATCCGCGACCCCGCCCGCACCTCGTTGATCCCGCGATAGGGCCACAGGTCCGACCCGCACACGCAGGTGGCGCTGACCTCCACGAGCGCGTCGGTCGGCCGCAGCACCTCGGGGTCGGGCACGTCGGTCACGCGGATGTCGAAAGCACCATGGATCGTCGTCGCACGCATGGTCCCAGTCTCTCGTGTCCGCGCCGGGTGGCACCATGAGGGGGTGCCTCCCCGCCGCCGTACCTCCCCGTCCACTGGCCTGGCGGCCCTGCAGGTATGCCGTGCGGCCGGGTTCGCGGCCGCCCCCCGGGAGGCGGTCGCCACGGCCGTGCGGTTCACCCTGGAGGAACTCGCGACCCTCGCCCCGGGGCGTTCGGTTGAGGTGCGAGTGCCCCCGTATGCCGCCGTGCAGTGCATCGCCGGACCGGTCCATCGGCGTGGCACACCGCCCTCGGTCGTCGAGACCGACCCGGTGACCTGGCTGAAGGTCGCGACTGGCGAGCTGGCCTGGGCCGACGCGCTCGCGACCGGCCTGGTGCTGGCGTCAGGGGAGCGCGCCGCCCTGGAGCAGTGGCTGCCCTTACCCTTGTCCCCGTGACCGCCAAGCTCCGCCCCCGCAGCCCCCGCCTCGTCCCGTTCTTGCTCGCTGGGGCCGTCCTCGGCTTTGCCGTCGGCGGGTTGCTGGCAGTGACCGGCGACCGGATCCCCGGCTACTCGGTCACCTCGGTGCTCGGCTATTTCGGCACGATCGGGATCTTGCTCGGCAGCCTGCTCGGTGCGATCGCCTACGTCCTCGCGGATCGCCGAGCCTCCTGAACTGCCGGGCAGCGTGAGCCGGTGACGGCACTGCTGCCGGCGCTGACTCACCACCGTCGGGAGGGACGCGGCATACCTGTGGGAGAATCGCGCCCGTGGCACGCGGCGACGGGAAACTGACCCACGACCTCCTGCCGGGGGAAAAGGCACCGCAGGATGCCTGCGGGGTCTTCGGCGTCTGGGCGCCGGGCGAAGAGGTCGCCAAACTCACCTACTTCGGGCTCTATGCGCTGCAGCACCGTGGGCAGGAATCGGCCGGCATCGCGACCGGCGACGGTCAGAAGGTGCTCGTCTACAAGGACATGGGCCTGGTCAGCCAGGTCTTCGACGAGGGCGCGCTGTCCTCGCTCACCGGGCACGTCGCGATCGGGCACTGCCGCTACTCCACGACCGGCGGCTCGACCTGGCAGAACGCCCAGCCCACCCTCGGTGGCACCGATACGACGACGGTGGCCCTGGCCCACAACGGCAACCTGATCAACTCCGCCGAGCTGCGCGAGCTGGTCGCCGAGCGGCACGGCGACCCCGACCGGCACCCGGGCGAACTCGGCCGCGGCAACACCACTGACACCGCCCTGGTCACCGCGCTGCTCTCCGACCCCGACCGGCCGCTGGAAGCCACCGCGCTCGACGTGCTGCCGCGCCTGCGGGGCGCGTTCTGTTTCGTCTTCATGGACGAGCACACCCTGTATGCCGCCCGCGACCGGCACGGCATCCGCCCCCTCGCGCTCGGCCGCCTCGACCGTGGTTGGGTGATCGCCTCGGAGACTGCGGCCTTGCAGACCGTCGGCGCCGCCGTCATCCGCGAGATCGAGCCCGGTGAGCTGCTCGTCATCGACGAGGACGGGTTGCGGTCGCACCATTTCGCCGAACCCGAACCCAAGGGCTGCATCTTCGAATACGTCTATCTGGCCCGGCCGGATGCGGTCATCCGGGATCGCGTGGTCCACGAGGCGCGGGTCGCGATGGGTGCTCGGCTGGCCGTCGAGCACCCGGTCGAGGCCGACCTCGTCATCGGGGTGCCCGACTCCGGGGTGCCGGCAGCGGTGGGTTATGCGCAGCAGTCGGGGATCCCGTTCGGGCAGGGGTTCGTCAAGAACGCCTATGTCGGGCGGACCTTCATCCAGCCGTCACAAACGTTGCGGCAGTTGGGGATTCGGCTCAAGCTCAACCCCCTCACCCACACCATCAAGGGCAAACGCCTTGTCGTCGTGGACGATTCGATCGTGCGGGGCAACACCCAGCGGGCCCAGGTGCGGATGCTGCGCGAGGCCGGCGCTGCCGAGGTGCATGTGCGGATCTCGTCGCCCCCGGTGCATTGGCCGTGCTTCTACGGCATCGACTTCGCCACCCGGGCCGAACTCATCGCCACCGGCCTCGGGGTCGAGGAGATCCGGGCCTCGATCGGCGCCGATTCGCTGGGTTATATCTCGCTCGACGGGATGATCGAGGCGACCGAGCAGGGGGCCGAGCGGCTGTGCACCGCCTGCTTCACCGGCTCATATCCGGTGCCGCTGCCCGAGGACGGCCGGATTGGCAAGCATCTCTTCGAGACCCTGCCGGTCGACCTCACGCCGTCCAAGCGACATGTCGACCCTGAGCCGAACAGTTTTGTCCGCGACGTCGAAGGCGTCGCGCTCGGAGTCTCCGGCGGCGCAGAGAACGCCCTGCGCCTGCCCTGATGTGTTGGGGTACCCGTTCTTGAGCGCCTATGCGCAGCCGGGGTAGGGCTGGGCGCGCCGCTGGAAGTGCACCGTCACTCCCGTCGGTTCTGCCGTGGAGACGAACACCGCTCGGTCGAGTGACTCGCGAGTGATCACACCGGGCAGGTCGTTGTCCAGGTGCCATTGCCCCGAGGCCGGGTCGACGACCCTCCGCGGATCCGGCGCGTCCAGGGCCTCCCAGAAGGCTCCGTCAAAGGTGAGGTAGACCAGCGGCGAGCAGTGCAGGTAGAGGGACACCTCGGCTCGCGTGGGGGCAAGAGACCCGGCTGGGCTGGTGGTGTTCGTGGCGCTGGTGCGCCCGGTCGCGGCTGGTCGCGTCGCAGTGTCGGTCCGCGCGGACGTGGTGAGTGCGGGTGGCGCGGCGTCGGGTGTCCCTGCGGCGCACCCACCGAGCCCAACGCACCCGATGCCCGCGAGGGCGCAGGCCAGCATCAACGGCAGAGTCTGCACATCTGGAGTAAGCGGCTGGCGCTGGCGAACGGTTGCCATCCTCGCGCTCGCACCGCACCCAATAGGGTGATCGGGTGACTGGCGATCAGGTGCAGGCCCCCATCACGTATGCCGCGGCAGGAGTTGACGTCGAAGCCGGCGACAAAGCTGTCGAGCTGATGAAGGAGTCGGTGCGCCGGGCCCAGCGACCCGAAGTGCTCGGTGGCTTGGGCGGTTTCGCCGGGCTCTTCGACGCCAGCGCGCTGACTCGGATGGCCCGTCCGGTGCTAGCGACCTCGACCGACGGCGTCGGCACCAAGGTCGCCATCGCCCAGGCCCTGGACCGCCACGACACCATCGGGTTCGACCTGGTCGGCATGGTCGTCGACGACATCGTCGTGTGTGGCGCCGAACCGCTCTTCATGACCGACTACATCGCCACCGGCAAGGTCGTCCCCGAGCGGATCGCTGCGATCGTGTCGGGGATCGCCGCAGCGTGTGCGCAAGCCGGCGTCGCGCTCATCGGCGGCGAGACTGCTGAGCACCCGGGCCTGTTGGAGCCCGACGAGTACGACGTCGCGGGCGCGGCGACCGGGGTCGTCGAATACGCCGACATCATCGGCCCGCACCGGGTTCAGCCCGGCGACGTCGTCCTCGCGCTGGCCTCGTCGGGGTTGCACTCCAATGGCTACTCCCTGGTGCGCCGGGTCATCGCCGCCGCTGGGTGGTCCCTCGACCGGCACGTGGACGACTTCGGCCACACCGTCGGCGAGGAACTCCTCACTCCGACAAGGGTTTACGCCGCCGACCTGCTTGCCCTCATCCGCACGCCCGGTATCGACATCCACGGCCTGAGCCATGTCACGGGCGGCGGGCTCGCGGCCAACCTGGCCCGAGTGTTGCCGCACGGCGTCTTTGCGCGGGTCGATCGGTCCACCTGGACCCCGCCCGCCGTCTTCCGCACCATCGGCGAGCTCGGCCGGGTGCCGGCGCTCGACCTCGAACGCACGCTCAACATGGGGGTCGGCTTCGTGGCCGTGCTCCCCGCCCACCAGAGCGACGCAGCAATCGAGGTATGCCGTGCACACGGCATACCGGCCTGGGTCCTGGGCGAGATCACCGGCGCCGAGAATGCGCCGGTCGACCCGGCATACGAGGTCGTGCGGGGCGCGAAGGGGGTCGACGGCGGCAGCGTTCAGGTCGTCGGGGAGTTCGCTAGCTGAGCGAGCTCTGAGCTCGGCGAAGAGCGCGCCCGAGCGCACCTAGGAACGCACGACGAAGAGCCCGGAGGGGTTTCCGGGCTCTGGCGTCTGCAAGAGACGCAGTGAGGTCGGCAGGAGGCTGGTCAGCTCAACGCTGGCCCGAGGCCCACTTCCCGTAGTCGTCGTACACCGAGTCGGTGTCGGAGTCGTCCTCCGCCTCCCACTCGTCCTCCTCGTCATCGTCGGCATCGTCAGCCGCGACGGCTGCGAACCCCGATCGGAAGGTCGCACTGTGCAGTTCGCGCTCAAGCGCACTCAGGTCGGTGTTGGGAGCGTTGTACTTGAGCTCCCGGGCAACCTTGGTCTGCTTGGCTTTGGCCCGGCCGCGCCCCATGGCGTGACCCCCTCATGCGTCTGCCGGGGCGGCATCGCCAGGCCCGTTGTCCATCCGGAAGTTCCGGGTGGTCATCGGGTCGCCGCGGAGCGGCCCCGGGAAATGTGTGTAATCGTGAGGGCAACGCTACCCGACGCTGGCCGTTCTGTCCGCCACAGTCGGGGGTGCCGCCCGTCCTGCGGTCCGCGGTGGCCCCCTCCGAGCCTGGCCTCACTCACATGTCGCTCACGACACGCCGACGGGTGTCCGCCATTCGGCACGAGAAGGCCACAAATCTATGCACATCGCCCGATCTCATGGCAGAGTGTGACAACCGCCGTCTGGGGCAAGACGGCGGATTTCCGTTGCACTGAAGGGGGTGCTGACGAGATGACGTCACAGGGGGACGAGCGCGAGAGCCTGCTAACTCCGGGGGAGGTAGCTGCGCTGTTTCGCGTAGATCCGAAGACGGTAACTCGCTGGGCCAAAGCAGGGAAGCTCACGGCCATTCGCACGCTGGGAGGTCATCGGCGCTATCGCAGCGCCGAGGTCCATCGCTTGCTCGCGGGTGAGGCCTAGTTAGGTCAGGGCCCCGCGTCGGGCTGGGAATCCAAAGGAATCCTGGGCCACGCGGGGTATGCCGTGGCGGTCTTAGGGGGCCGGCCACGGGTTGGGGGTAGTGGCGCCATGACACCATGCGCACTGGCCTGGCACGGTGGGCTCTTTGGTATGCCGTGCGTCCTCGGGATTTCCTCCGGGATGCTCGCTGGCTGTCCCTGACGGGTGTCGGGGGCGACGCCTAGAGTGGGCCCGTGAGCGAACCCACGGGTCGGGCCCGAACGGCATACCCTCCTGCTTCTGGTGCCGGTGATCTGGAGCGTCGTCCGCTGTGGATCGGCCTGGCAGCCGGGAGTGTTCGGCGACTGGTCACCGTGTTGGTCATGGCTGCCGTGGTCGTCATGGTCGTGCTGTGGGCTTTCCATGCCCTCAGCTCGTTCCTCTTCCTGCTGCTGCTCGCGTGGCTGCTGTCGATCGCCATGGAGCCGATGGTCGCCTGGCTGATTCGGGCCGGGGTCAGGCGAGGCGGGGCCTCGGCGATCGTGCTCTTCGGGATGATGTTGCTGTCCCTCGGGGTGGGGGCGCTGTTCGGCCAGGTCTTCGTCGGTCAAGCTCAGCAGCTCAAGGATGCCTTCCCCGGTGCGGTGAGCCAGGCCGTGCAGTGGGTCAACGAGACCTTCAACACGTCGTTCAACATCGAGCAGATCTACGCCAACCTGCAGCTCACGCCCGAGCGCGCGGCTCAGTTGGCGCAGCAATACGGTGGTGGGCTGCTCGGCGTCTTCGGCACCGCCCTGACGGTCTTTGCTCAGTTGGTGACCATCCTCGTCTTTGCCTACTACTTGTCCGCCGACAGCATCCGGTTGCGGCAGGCGATCGGGTCGTGGCTGCCGCAGCGCTACCAGCCGGTGTTGCTGACCATCTGGACCATCGCGGTCGAGAAGACCGGTGGCTACGTCGTCTCCAAGCTCATCCTCGCGCTGCTGTCCGCGCTGTTCCACTGCCTGTTCTTTTGGGCCATCCAGATCCCGTTCTGGCTCCCGCTGGGCGTGCTCGCGGGTGTGGTCGGCCAGTTCGTGCCGATCATCGGCACCTACATCGGGGTGATCCTGCCCGCGCTGTTCACCTTGCTGGACCAGCCGATCAAGGTGGTCTACATCGTCATCTTCGCGACGATCTTCCAGCAGATCGAGAGCTACTGGTTCACCCCCAAGGTGAGCAACAAGACCATGGATATCCACCCGGCGGTGGCGCTAGCCGCGGTCTTCGTCGGCGTGGGGTTGTTCGGCCCGGTGGGCGCGCTGATCGGCATCCCGGTGACCGCTGCCGCCCTGGCGATCGTCGACTCGCTGCGCCGCCAGCATGAGCTCATGCCCGAGTTGGAGGCCCTCCAAGACGACGACGGCGACGTGCCCACCCAGGAGGAGGTCATCGAGCTGGTCGCCGAGGCTCGCGCCACCATCGAGCTGGAAGAGGCGCATCAGGCCGCTCGATCCGATCAGGTGGCCGAGGTCGTCAAGGACGTGCCGGCCCCAGACGTAGCGAGTGTCGCGACAGTGACGAGCAAGGTGATCGACCAGCAGAACTAAACCGCCGGCGCTACTTGGCGAAGCGGCGCGGGCGGCCAGCGGCACAGCGGCACAGCTGCACATCTGCCCAGCTGCACCCCAGGGAACGAGAGAACGAGGCCCCACATGGACAACCCCGAGATCGGCCAGAGTGTCGTCGCCGCGGGCATCCAGACCAACTACCACCGGGCCGGCGCGGGCGAACCGGTCATGCTCATCCATGGATCCGGCCCCGGCGTCAGCGCCTGGGCCAACTGGCGCCTCACCATCCCCGACCTCGCTGAGCGCCTCGATGTCATTGCCCCGGACATCGTCGGGTTCGGCTTCACCGAACGCCCGGAGGGGTTTGACTATGGGCTCAACGCCTGGCGGCGGCACCTCATCGGCGTGGCCGATGCCCTCGGGCTGGAGCGCTTCGCCATCGTCGGCAACTCGTTCGGGGGCGGCCTTGCGGTCTCGATGGCGGTCCATCACCCGGAACGGGTGTCCAAACTGGTCCTCATGGGGGCCTGTGGGGTGTCCTTCCCCATCACCCCTGGCCTGGAGGCCGTCTGGGGCTACCAGCCGTCGCTGGAAGCGATGCGCGCGCTGCTCGACATCTTCGCCTACGACCGCTCGCTGGTCAGCGACGAATTGGCCCAACTCCGGTATGCCGCCTCGATCCGGCCGGGCTTCCAGGAGTCCTTCGCGGCGATGTTCCCAGCACCCCGCCAGCGGGGCGTTGACGGGCTGGCCACTCCGGAGGAACAAGTCCGGGGGTTGCGACAGCCCACCCTCATCGTCCATGGCCGCGACGACCAGGTCATCCCGCTCGATAACGCCTACCGCTTCCTGCAGCTCATCGACGACTCTCGCCTGCACGTCTTCGGCCGCTGTGGGCACTGGACCCAGATCGAGCACGCCGGCGCGTTCAATCGGTTGGTGCTCGACTTCCTCACGACCTAGTCAGGGGGTCGCGCTCAGGTGCCGCAGCCGCTGCCGCTGGGAGCCGATGTACCGGAGGTGTTCAACCTCACGGCATACTGCCTCGCGCCCGCGGCCCACCGTCCCGCCGATCGCATCGGTCTGGTCGTCGTCCACGACGCCGATGCGCCCCTGGCCGACGCCGAGCGGTGGACCTTCGGACGGCTGGACGTAGCGGTTCGGCAGGTGGCGGCCGGGTTGCTCGGAGCGGGGCTGCGGCCCGGCGAGCGCGTGCTCTTGCGGTTGGGCAATACCAGCGATGCTGCGCTGTTGTTCTTCGGCGCCATGGCGGCCGGGATCGTCGCCGTCCCCACTTCCTCGATGCTCACAGCGGACGAGGTGGCCTTCGTCGTCGCGGATGCCGAGCCCGCTCTCGTGGCCGTCGCGCCTGAGCTGGCCGCTGCCCTGCCCGCCGGTACACGCACCGTCGGGCCCGCCGAGATTGCCGGGTGGCTGCGCGATGCCGACCCCACGGCATACCGGATGGCGTCGCCGGAGGAGCCCGCGTTCCTCGTCTACACCTCCGGCACGACGGGCGAGCCCAAGGGCGTGCTGCACGCGCACCGGTCCGCGTGGGGACGACGGCCGATGTATGCCGGGTGGCTGGGTGTCGGCCCGGGCGACACCCTGCTGCATGCGGGGGCCTTCAACTGGACCTACACCCTGGGGGTGGGACTCACCGACCCGTGGGCCAATGGCGCGACCGGGGCGATCTACAACGGGCCCAAGGACCCGTCGGTGTGGGGGCGGTTGATCGAGCGTTGTGGCGCAACGATTTTCGCCGCGGTGCCCGGTGTCTATCGGCAACTGCTGGCCCAGCACGGCGTCGATGGCCATGACCTCTCGACCTTGCGACACGGCCTCACCGCGGGCGAGGCGCTGAGTCCGGACCTGCACGCTGCCTGGGTCGCGCAGACCGGTAAGCCGCTCTACGAAGCGCTGGGGATGAGTGAGATCTCGACCTACATCTCCTCCGGGCCGGGTGTGCCGACCCGCGTGGGTTCCCCGGGTCGCCCGCAGCAGGGGCGGCGGGTCGCGATCCTGCCGGTCGACGGGCCGCCGGAGCCGCTGCCGGGCGGCGAAACCGGGTTGTTGGCGGTGCATCGCAGCGACCCGGGGCTGATGCTCGGCTACTGGCGGCGGCCCGACGAGGATGCGCGGGCCTATCGCGGTGACTGGTTCGTCGGTGGCGACCTCGCGCACCTCGACCCGGACGGCTATGTCATCCACCACGGGCGAGCCGACGACGTGATGAACGCCCAGGGTTACCGGGTCTCGCCGCAGGAGGTCGAGCGGGTGCTCGCCGGTGCGCCTGGGGTGGCCGATGTCGGGGTGACCGAGGTAGAGGTCCGACCGGGCGTGCGGATCATCGTCGCCTTCGTCGTCCCCCGCCCAAGCGGCCGACAGCCCGAGAGCAGCGGCGAGCGGACGGCATACCCAGGTGGGTCGGGGCAGGCGCGCTTTGGCGACCGGACGGCATACGAGCGGGAGATTCTCGACTATGCCGGGCAGCACTTGGCCGCCTACAAGGTGCCGCGCGCGGTCGCCATCATGCGAGAGCTGCCCCGCACGGCCAACGGCAAGATCCTGCGCCGCGAGCTCCCGACCTGGTGGGATCCGCCCGCGAGGTGACGACCTGGCCAGGTCAGCGGTGGCCCGGTGCCGCACCCAGCCGAAGTCGACCGGCAATCGAGTCGCTGTACCTCGCGAGGATCGGCCCCACGACGGCGAGGATGAGCACGTATGCCGTCGCCAGCAGTCCCACCTCGGGGTAGCCGCCGGCGACAGCGATCCCGGCGATGACGACCGAGAACTCGCCGCGGGGAACGAGGGTGAGGCCGGCCCGCAGTCGGCCGCGCGGGGCGACTCCGTCGCGCGCGGCGGCATACCAGCCGGTGGCGATCTTGGTCGCGATGGAGAGCAGCGCGAGGGCGCTGGCGGGCGCGAGGAGCGGGACCAACTGGCGCGGGTCGGTGGACAGGCCGAAGGAGACGAAGAAGATCGCCGCGAAGAGGTCGCGCTGGGGGCCGAGGATGGCCCGGGCTCGCTCGGCCAGGTCTTCCGGGATGGCGATGCCGACGAGGAAGGCGCCGACGGCGGCGCTCGCGCCGAGCGACTGCGTCGCGGCGGCGACCAGGAGGGTCACCCCGAGGACGCGGAGCATGACCTGTTCGTCCTGGGTGTGCGAAAGCACTCGCCCCACTCGGTAGCTGGCGCGCGTGGCGGTGATGAGGGCCATGGTCACGGCACCGACGGCCATGCTGACGCCGACGAGCGCCTGCACGAATCCACCGCGCGAGAGCACGACGAGCAGCACCGGGAGGTAGACGGCCATCGCCAGGTCTTCCAGGACGAGGACCGACAGGATGGCCGGGGTCTCGCGGTTGGCGGTGCGGCCGAGGTCGCCGAGGAGCTGGGCGATGATGCCCGAGGAGGAGATCCAGGTGAGGCCGGCAAGAGCGACGATCGCGGGCCAGGGCCAGCGTAGCGCCAGGCCGATGACCAAGCCGGGGATGGCGTTGAGGGCCAGGTCCACCACGCCGGAGGGCCGGTGCCTGGCGAGCGAGGCGGAGAGTTCCTCGGGGGAGAATTGCAGGCCCAGGGCGAGCAGCAGGAGCAGCACGCCGATCTCGGCGGCGACGGTGACGAAGGACCCCGAGGCGGTGACGGGGAGGAAGCCGCCCTGACCGAAGAACAACCCCGCGAGCAGGTATAGCGGGATCGGGCTCAACCCGAACCGGCGGGCGATGATGCCCAGCAGCGACACCCCGATGAAGATGACCCCGAGTTCGAGGAAGACCAGTTCGGGTGCCTTCACGGTCAGCGGCCCTGAGGCGCGGGCACCGGGAAGGCGTCCTCCTCCGGGGTCATCCCGAGGATCACCCCGAGGTCCTCCAAGCCGAGTTCGCTGCCGATCGCCACGACGATGTCGCCGCCGTGCAGCGCTTCGTGGGGGCCGGGTGCGGCCAGCACCGTGTCGCCGCGCACGATGGCGACCAGGGAGCAGCCGGTGCGGGTGCGCGCCTTGGTGTCACCGAGTCGCCGCCCGTCGTAACGGCTGCCGGGCGCGATCGTGAAGCGCCCCGAACAGAGGCCGGGCACCTCCTTGGAGAGGTCGGCGACTCGGGTGCCGACGCGGGTGCCACCGAGGATCTCGGCGATGGCGGCGGCCTCGTGCGGGCTGAACCGGAAACACCGGTCGACGGCATCCGGATCCTCGCGCAGGTAGGTCGCGACCTCGGCGCCGCCCTCCCGGTCCAGGACGATCGACAGCGCCACCCCCGCTCGCGTCGTGGCGTCGTAACGAACCCCGACTCCGGGCAGCAGCGTCTCGGTGAAGTTCATGGCCGGGATTGTGTCACCCCGCCACCTGACGGTGACGGGGTGACGGCGGCTATCTGAGTTGTTCTCGCGACTCGCGGCTATGAGTCATGGACCGGCGAGTCACCCGTGGTCGAGTGCGGGCCGGGGTGCGAGAAGTCGGGCGCGGGGATGTCGTGGACGCCCTGGGCCAGGCGGGAGTTGTTCTTGCTGTAGAGGAAGTAGATGACCAGGCCCAGGATCATCCAGATGATGAACCGCACCCACGTCTCGGCGGGCAGCGTGAGCATGAGGTAGAACGACGCGGCGGCCGCCAGGTAGGGGACGAACGGGTTGCCGGGCACCTTGAAGGAGCGCTTGAGGTCAGGCCGGCGCCGGCGCAGGACTGGGATGGATAGCGACACCAGGCAGAACGCCGAGAGCGTCCCGATGTTGACCATTTCCTCGAGCTTGCCGATCGGGGTGAAGGCGGCGATGCAGCCGACCAGCGTGCCGATGATGACGGTGATCTTGACCGGCGTGCCGGTCTTCGGGTTGGTCGTCCCGAGCGACTTCGGCAGCAGCCAGTCCCGGCTCATCGCGAAGACGACCCGGCTGGCACCGATGAGCAGGGTCATGACCACGGTCGTGAGGCCGGCCACCGCACCGGCGGCGATGAGCGTGGCGTAGCCACTCTTGCCGACTGATTCGAAGGCCGTGGCCAGCGAAGCCTTCACCGAGATTTCGTTGTAGGGGAGCATGCCGGTGATGACGAGGGTCACGCCGACATAGAGCAGGGTGCAGATGATCAGCGACCCGATGATGCCGATCGGCAGGTCACGCTGCGGGTTCTTGGCCTCTTCAGCGGTGGTGGCGACGACATCGAACCCGATATAGGCGAAGAACACCAGCGACGCCCCGGCGAAGATCCCCATGACCCCAAAGGTCGTCGGCTGGATGCCGAAGAGGGTCTGCAGCAGTGGCGAGGTCCACACGTTGTGGCCGGCGTCGGCGGCAGGAACGGCCGGCGGAATGAACGGCGAGTAGTTCTTGGTGTTGATGAAGCCGATGCCCGCGAAGATGACGAACAGGACGATGAACAACTTGATCGCGACGAGCACGAGGTTGACCCGCATCGACTCCTTGATGCCCTTGGCAACGAGCGCGGTGAGCACCACGACGAGCAGCAGCGCCGGCAGGTCGAAGCTCGATCCGTAGGACAGGCTCTCGGGGATCTTGATGCCGAGGTGACCGAGGAATACCCCGAGGTAGGCCGACCAGCCTTGGGCGACGACGCTCGCTCCGAGCATGAGCTCCAGGAGCAGGTCCCAACCGATGATCCACGCGACGAACTCGCCGAGGGTGGCATAGGAGAAGGTGTATGCCGAGCCGCTCACCGGCACGGTCGAGGCGAACTCCGCGTAACACAGAGCGGCCAGACCACAGGCCGCCGCCGCAATGACGAAGCTGATGACGACGGCGGGGCCAGCCACGGTGGCGGCGGCCCGCCCGGTGAGGGTGAAGATGCCCGCACCGATGATGACGCCGATGCCGAAGACGGTGAGGTCGAGCGCGCTGAGGCGCTTCTTGAGCTGGTACTCGACCTCGGTCGTCTCGGCAATGGACTGCTCGATGGTCTTGGTGCGGAAGATTCCGGTCGTGCGTTGTGGCCTGGGTGGGGAGGTACTCATGACTCACTCCGTCCGGTCGAGACGTCACAGCTGGCAGGGTGCTGTGGATAGACCGTAGCAGTGTGAAACAGATCACGCCACGGGAGGCAACTTTCCCGCGGTCCGGAGGCATCACGGCATACATGACCCAGATCGTCGACGCCCCAGAGGGCTTCGAGCTGCCGGCGCGTTTCCTTGCCCCGCCGCGGCTGACCGAGCGGCACCCGTGGCTCTACCCGCTCGCGGTGCGGCTGCTGCAAGCGAAACGCCACCTGGAATGGCGGCGCGGTGGCACCGCGTGGGCGCGCACCCGCGCGGCCGAACCGCTTCCCTTTCGGGTCCACCGGCACAAGTCGCTGCTGCTGCGGACGGTCGCCCCCGACCTCATGTGGCTGCAGCACAACAAGGTGACCAATCTGCGGTTGGCGTCGGCGCAGGTCGACACCGTGCTCATCCGGCCCGGCGAGTCGCTGTCGTTCAACCAGATCGTCGGCAACTGCACCCGCGCCAAGGGCTATGTCGAGGGGATGCGGCTGAACGGCGGCAGCGCGAGTCCGGGCGTCGGCGGCGGCATCTGTCAGTTGGCCAACCTCATGCACTGGATGGTGCTGCACTCCGACCTCACCGTGGACGAGCGTTCGGAGCACTCCTTCGACCCCTTCCCCGACAACGGTCGGGTGCTGCCCTGGGGGGTGGGCTGCTCGATCGCCTACAACTA
This sequence comes from Actinomycetales bacterium, assembly GCA_016710645.1. Lineage (GTDB taxonomy): Bacteria > Actinomycetota > Actinomycetes > Actinomycetales > Dermatophilaceae > Phosphoribacter. The sequence goes on from JADJVI010000020.1 coordinate 48,504, forward strand.
CGTCGACTTCGTCGTGCGCAACGACACCTCGGCGACCTTCCAGCTGCTGGTGCGGGTGGGCGAGCGCTATCTGGAGGGCGAGCTGCGCACCGACCGCGAGCCCGCGCACTCCTACCGCGTTGCCGCACGGGACGAGCACTTCCTGCGCTTCGGCGGCGAGTACTACCGCCGCAACGAGATCTGGCGGACCGTCATCGACCGCCGCACCGGCGACGTCGTACGCGACGAGCGGGTCAAGGAGAACTTCGCGCTGGTGAAATATACCCCCGGCGACGTGTCGGTCATCGACTGCGACGGCCTGGCCTGAGGACGCAGCAACAGCCAGGCGCGGCATCCGGGCACACGGCATACCCGGGTATGCCGTGCAGTCGCCTCCCAGCCGAGCGGCTAGTTGGGTGGTTCGGCCAGGGTGCGGGCCACTGTGCGCAACCCGAGCCACCACTGGTCGACGGGGCGGCGCGCATCCCAATCCACGAGGTCGGACATCTGGCGCATCGGGGTACGGCGGAGCTGTCCGTCGACGAGCCCGATCATCACGGCTTCGTGGGAGCCGGACTCGAGCGCACGGCATACCGCCTCGATCGCTCCCGACGCGAGGCGCGCCGCGAGCACCCGGTCGAAGGGGCTCGGGTTGCCGCCCTGCTGGACGTGGCCGAGCACGACGCTGCGCACGTCGAACAGGCCCTGGCCCTCCGCGGCGAAGATCCGCGAGACGGTCTCGGTCGAGTAGCGGTCGTCAGCACCTTCGGTGCGCAGGGTGACGAACAGTGACCGGTCGCTGCGGAACCGGGTGCGCATCCGCTCGATATCAGCCATGAGCTGATCGAGCTCGATGCCCTCCTCGGGCAGGTAGGCCTGTTCGGCGCCCGCCGACAGCGCGGCCAGGAGGGTGAGGTAGCCGCAGCGCCGGCCCATCGTCTCGATGACGAAGCAACGATTGGCGGCCATCGCCGACTGCTTGATCCGGTCGATGCTGTCGACGATGGTGTTGAGGGCGGTGTCGGCGCCGATGGCCAACTCGCTGCCGGGCACGTTGTTGTCGATGGTCGCCGGGACGCAGACCATGGGGATGCCGAGCGCGGGATAGCGGGTCCGCTCGCGATAGAGCCGGTAGAGCTTCTCGTACCCCGCGAACCCGCCGATGAGAATGAGCGCGTCGATCCGATGGTCCTCGATGGTGCGGGCCACGGCATACAGGTGCTCGTCGGCGACGTCGAAGCGTCTGGTGCCGAGGTCCGCGCCGCCGAGCCCGGACCAACCTTCGACGTCGGCGAGGCTGAGTTCCCGGACGCCGCCGCTGGACAGCCCGGCGAACCCGTCCTGGACGCCGAGCATGACGTGGCCTCGGTCGTGGCCGAGGCGGACGGCGGCTCGGACTGCGGCGTTCATGCCGGGCGCGAGGCCACCGTCGTGCATGATCGCGATGCGCGCCGGCTTGCTGGCCTGGTCGGGGCTGGGGTGGGAGAGCGCGCGCAGCAGCCCGAACAACTCGGCGTAGCTGTCGCCGCGTGCCGCGAGGGCCTGGTCGTAGCGGCCGCTGTCGAGCATGGTGGCGATGGCGCGATTGTCGGCGACTGACCGCATGAGCGGGGTGCGGCGCACCCGGTTGCGGTGGATGCCGATGAGTTGGGGGCCGTCCTCGGGGCGGGCCGAGAGCAGCGCGCTCGCCGCGTCGTAGCCCATCATCGTCGCCATCGAGCGGTCGAAGGCGCTGGGCGTGCCACCGCGCTGCACGTGCCCGAGAATGGTGACGCGGGCCTGCTCGCCAAGTCGTTCCTGCAGCTCACGACGGACATCGTCGGCAGTGATGGGCGCTCCGCTGCGATCGCAGGCGCCCTCGGCGACGAGGATGATCGAGTCGCGGCGGCCGAGGCTGCGGGCGCGGCGCAGGCTCTCGCACATCTCGTCCTGCCACCCGACCTCGGGCGGGGCCTCGGGGATGAGGGCGAAGTCGCAGCCGCCGGCGATGGCGGCGGTGAGCGCGAGGTAGCCGCAGCGTCGGCCCATCACCTCGACGACGAAGGTGCGTTGGTGGCTGGCCGCGGTCGAGGAGATCGCGTCGACGGCCTCGATGATGCGATGCAGCGCGCTGTCGGCGCCGATCGTCATATCGGTGCCGACCATGTCGTTGTCGATCGAGCCGACGACTCCGGCGATGGACAGGCGAGGGTGAGCAGCGGCGGTCTCTCGGTCGAGGCTGCCGTCGGCGACGAGTTCATCGAGCAGCCCGGGCCACTCCTGGGCGAGTTGGTCGGCGCCGGTGAGGCTGCCGTCGCCGCCGATGACGACCAGACGGTCGATGCCACGTTCGGCCAGGTGCAGGGCCGCTTGGCGCCGCCCGGCGCGCTCGCGGAAAGCCCGGCAGCGCGCGGTGCCGATGACCGTGCCGCCGCGGTGCTGGATACCGCCGACGCTCTCCCAGGACAGCGGCACGATGCCCTCGCCGCCGTCGACTGCCCCCTGGTAGCCGTCCCGGATGCCATAGACCTCGGCGCCGAAGGCGATCCCCGCCCGCACCACCGCCCGCACGGCGGCATTCATGCCTTGGGCGTCGCCGCCGCTGGTGAGGACTGCGATCCGCCGTGGCGCGAGCTGAGCCATGACTCCATCCTTCACCCGTGGCCGGTCGGCGATCCAGTCGACGCCATTTGCTGCCACGAACGCCGCCCCTGACGCTTGTGTCAGGGGATCCGGGAGGGGATCCGGGAGGGGATGCAGTGCGCGCTCGCTGGCCCGGTGGGGTCTGGGCGCAGTGGTCCGTGCGCGGCGGGCGGCGGGGTGCGGTGACTTCTGCCTTACCCGCGCGGGGCGTCTTGCGGGGTGGCCGCCGACGAGTGGGCCTGAGGTGCGGAGCCAGCGCCGGACGAGCGGCTGAAGCCGACGAGGGCGATGACCGCTGCGGCAACGAGCACGAGCGTCCAGAACCCGCTCAGGGGATGCACGTCGGGCAGGATCGAGAGCGCCGCGACGACGAGCAGAACGATCGACCCGGTGTCTCCCTCACGCACGGCGCGCTCTAGGTGGAGGTTGCCGGCGGTGTCGGGCAGGAGAAGCCAGGCAAGCAGGTATGCCGGGATGCCGACCCCGAGCAAGACAAGGCCGAGGGTGACGAGCCGGGTGACCTTCGGCGAGACGCCGAAGTGAGCGGCGACTCCGGAGCAGACCCCGGCGATGGCACGGTCGGTGGTCGAGCGACGGATCGGGCTGCGCCGCAGGGTGTCGTAGAAGCGGTCGAGTGACGTGTGCTGGGCGTTCGTGGTCATGACACCACCATGCTTCCGGTGACAGCGTGGCCGCCATGAGGGCCAGCCCCGAATCGCCCCTGGCCAGTCCCTGATCAGGCCCGATCCGCGTGTCCCGCGCGGGATATGTCAACCGTCATCGGCCCGACGGTGTCCCGTGCGCTGCCCGGGAAAGACGAACGCCGCAGGGCCGGATTGCGGCTCGCCTGCGGGGTGGGTGTTGCTGGTGGCCAGGGGCGGGGTCGAACCGCCGACCTTCCGATTTTCAGTCGGACGCTCGTACCAACTGAGCTACCTGGCCCGGCGCTTCTCCTCGTGAGAGAAGCTGGCGACCCCGACGGGACTCGAACCCGCGACCTCCGCCGTGACAGGGCGGCGCGCTAACCAACTGCGCTACGGGGCCTTGCGGTGCAAGACCGGTACTGCGTATCCCCAACGGGATTCGAACCCGTGCTGCCGCCGTGAAAGGGCGGAGTCCTGGGCCGCTAGACGATGGGGACCCGGGTTGCCTCGGATCCTCGCCGTCAGTCGTGACCGTCAGTCGTGCTCGGATCCGTTGAGGACCCGGCAAGCATAGGGGAGGATCGGACGACCGGCAAAATCGTTGTCGACGCCGGCGCATCACCCTCGCTGACGCGCCAATTCGAGCGCGCAACACCCTGTCCGAGAGGTCAGCCCGTGGGCCAGAGTGGACCCATGACCCAGCGGCAGGTGCCTCGGTGGAACGACCTCAAGCCGATGCTCGGAGTGCGCAAACCCGACCTCAACGCCACTCGCCGACGGCTCGCGCAGGCGCTCACCATCGCCGACCTGGCCCGCCTGGCCCGGCGCCGAGCCCCCCGTGCGGTCTTCGACTACGTCGACGGGGCGGCCGAGAGCGAGACCTCGCTACACCGCTCCCGCGCGGCCTTCGAGTCGGTCGAGTTCCAGCCGCAGATCTTGCGCGATGTCTCCGATCTGTCCACCGAGACGACCATCCTCGGTCGCCCCGCTGGTGTCCCGTTCGGGTTCGCTCCGACGGGGTTCACCCGCCTGATGCACCAAGCGGGGGAGGTGGCGGTCGCGCGGGTGGCGGGGCGGCACGGCATACCGTATGCCGTGTCGACGCTCGGCACCTCGACTCCGGAAGCCGTCGCGGCGGCCGCCCTGCCGGGCACCCGGCTGTGGTTCCAGCTTTACGTATGGCGCGACCGGGCTGCTGCCGAGGACCTCATGGCGCGGGCCGACGCAGCGGGTTACGAGGCGCTGGTCCTCACCGTCGACGTGCCGGTGGCCGGCGCTCGGCACCGCGACGCGCGCAACGGCCTGTCGGTGCCGCCCGCGCTCAGCGCTCGCACGCTGGTCGACATCGCGAGTCACCCGGCCTGGTGGTTCGACGTATTGACCACGGAGGCCATCGATTTCGCGGCGCTCAGCGGCTGGGACGGCACGATCGGCGAGAAGCTCAACGCGCTCTTCGACCCGACCATGACGCTCGCGGATCTCGACTGGGTGCGCCAACACTGGCGAAAACCCTTGATTGTCAAAGGAATCCAGACCGTGGCCGACGCCGAGGCCGTGGTCGCCGCGGGCGCGGACGCGATCGTGCTGTCCAATCACGGTGGGCGGCAACTGGATCGGGCTCCCGTGCCGCTGGCCTTGCTGCCGCAGGTGCGCTCCGCGCTCGGCCCCGACGTCGAGATCATCGTCGACTCAGGGATCCGGTCTGGAGGCGACATCGTCGCGGCCCTGGCCCTCGGTGCCGACAGCACGCTGGTGGGACGCGCCTATCTCTATGGGTTGATGGCTGGCGGCGAGGCCGGGGTCGAGCGGGTCGCGCAGATCCTCACCGGGGAGTTGCGCCGCACCATGGCGCTGCTCGGCGTCTCGCACACCGCTGACCTGGCGCCGCACCACGTGCGGATGATCGGCGACGCTGCCAACAACAGCTGACGGTCAGCCGTCAGCCAGCAAACGCCTAGCGCTCCGCAGCCCACTCCACGACCCGATCAGCAGACCAGGTCGTGACGATGCGATCGACCGGTACACCCAATCGGGTGGCTCGCTCGGCGCCGTAGGCCTTCATGTCGAGTTGACCGGGCGCATGCGCGTCGGAGTCGATGGCGAACAGACAGCCGGCGTCCAATGCCACCCGGATCAGGTCATCGGGAGGGTCGCACCGCTCAGGACGCGAATTGATCTCTACGGCAACGTTATTGGCGGCGCACTCGCCGAACACGGTGACGGCGTCGAACTCCGACTGCGGCCGCGTGCCTCGCGACCCTTCCACCAGCCGTCCCGTGGCATGCCCCAACACGTTGACCCGCGGGTTCCGGACGGCAGCCAGCATCCGCGTAGTCATGGCTCCACGGGCCATCCGTAGCTTCGAGTGCACCGACGCGGTGACGATGTCCAGCCGCTCCAGCAGGGAGGGGTCCTGGTCGAGTGATCCGTCGTCGAGGATGTCGACCTCGATTCCGCGCAGGAGCCGAAAGCGTTCTCCCAGAGCGCTGTTGATCGCATCGACGACACCGATCTGCTGAGTCAGGCGCTCAGCAGAGAGTCCGCGAGCGACCTTGAGGCGCGGGGAGTGGTCGGTCAGCGCCATCCAGTCCTGTCCGAACTCCACGGCGGCCAAAACCATCTCCTGAATCGATGACCCCCCGTCGCTCCAGTCGGAATGGCTGTGCAGGTCGCCGCGCAACACGGCATACAGGTCCTCACCGCCTGGCGCGAGGAAGCCGGAGTGCTTCTCCTGCAACGACGACAGGTATGCCGGTAGCTCACCGTGCGCGGCTTCGGTCACCACGGCGGCCGTCGAGGCCCCGATGCCTGGCAGATCCTCCAACGTGCCGGACTCGACCCGGGAGGCGAGCTCGTCGGACGGCATACGGGCGATGAGGTCGGCCGCGGAACGGAAGGCTTGCACGCGATAGGTGCCCGCGCGGGAGCGTTCCAGCAGCAGCGCGATGCGGCGCAACGCTTCCAAGGGGGTTGCGCCAGGAGTCAACGCCGTGAGCCCGAGCATCGGCTCACCCTATGTCAGGGGCCATGGGGCCAGCTGGCGGCCAGGGCAGGTCAGCGAGCGGGGACCGGGCCGTACTGCACGCCGTTGACGACCGCCGAGCACGATGCCGAGCGGCCGGCCTTGTTGTCGGTGGCGCTGAGCCGGTAGGGCCCGGATAGTTTCTCGCTCACTGTCACCGTGCCCGCGGTCACCGAGACAGCCACAGTGCCCGACGCGGTGAAGGTCACGGTCGCGCGCACCTTGGGGCCCTGCGCCGCGCAGCTGAGCGACACGTTGGAGATGCCAACCGGCGCGGGAGGGGCGGGTGGAGCTGGCGGAGCGGGCGGAGCCGGCGGAGCGGGCGGCGGTGTGGTGACCGCCGGCTTGGCCGTCGTCTGGATCACCGGGTTGGTGACATCGGGCGGCAGCGGAGGTTCGAGGGTGCCCAGGGGTGCGGTCAGCGACGGCGTGACGAAGGAGGGCGTGGGCACGACGAAGCTCGCCGTCGGTGCGGCTGCCGCAGCCGTCGCACCTGACCCGCTGGACTGACCGACGGTCGCGTATGCCGTGGCCTTCGGCGTCCGAATCCCGCTGCCGGACGCCAAGAACCACCACACGCCCAAAACCATCGCCACGACAAGGAGCCCGACCAAGCCGATAACGACGGCCGCCCGTCGACCTTCGTCCACCTGGTTGGTGGTGGCTGAGAGTCGATGACGTCCCATTGTCTTTCTCCAGATCCCTTCCCCGAGACCGGTCAGCGCACGATAGCCGACCGTCCCGGCGGATAGGCAAGCCGCACGTCCCCACGATTTCGGGTGAGGACGGTCACGCCCGGGGAGATCAGGTGGCGGGGATCGGGCCAATGCTGCGGCTGCCCACGACTCCCAGGCAGGTCGCTTGCAGGTCAGACGTCTCGGCGCTGGCCGTGCTCTGACCTGCGGCGTGGTCGGTCACGGTGCGGACCTCGCCGGCTCGCACCATCGAGATGATGTCGGTGGGGCTCTCGAAGGTCAGGGTGGCGACGACCTTGTCCGCACTGCGAACGCAGGTGAGCGAGATCTTGGTGACGGTGCCGGGCCCGGTGGCGGCGTTGGTGGCCACGCCGGTCGACGGGGCTGGCTGGCTCGCCGTGGGTGCGGGGGATGACGAGGGCGCAGTGGAGGCCGTGGGGCGGGCTGTGGTCGAGGTCGCCGTCGAGTGGCTTGTTGACGCGGCTGCCGTGCCCGGGGATGTGGAGGTGACGCTGCCGAAGGTCGTCGTCGACGTCAGTCCCGGGCCGTTGGCGGCCAACGCCAGGGCAGCCCAGGTGACCAGAGCAGCGATGACCGTGACGATGCCCATGGCACCGAATGACGACATGGCACGCATTCCACCGTCGCCGCCCCCTGGCGGTCGGTGGCGGCCCCCTCTTGGCACGCCCGACACATCGCCAGGATAGCTGCCTGGTCAACCGTTGTCGGCACTGTGGAGCGGCGTCATTGACGGATCCGATGCGCGGGCACAGGCTGGTAGGCAGGGAGGAGCGATCCATGGGCAGCTTGATCTACGCGGCGAACATCTCGCTGGACGGGTTCATCGAGGATGAGTCGGGTGCGTTCGATTGGTCGGTGCCGGACGAAGCCGTGCACGCCTTCTGGAATGAGCACGAGCGGAAGATCGGCACCTCGCTCTACGGCCGCCGCATGTACGAGACGATGCGGGTCTGGGAAGGCGACGACTGGCTCTCAGATCAGCCGCCAGTCGTCCGCGAGTACGCCGACATCTGGCGCGACACCGACAAGGTTGTCTACTCGACCTCTCTCGCTGAGGTGTCGACGGCACGCACGCGCATCGAGCGGCGGTTCGATCCCGAGGCGGTGCGTCGGCTCAAGGCGGAGTCCAGCGCCAATCTCAGCATCGGGGGAGCGGGCATTGCGGCCGAAGCGTTCCGCCACGACCTGGTCGACGAATGCGTGCTGATGGTGTGCCCGGTCCTCATTGGCGGCGGCAAGCCGGCGCTGCCTCGTGGGGCGCGACTGGACCTCGACCTGCAGGCTTATGACCGATTCGACAACGGCGTGGTCCACCTCCGCTACGCGGTGCGGAACCCTCAATAGCCTGACCGATTGGCTGCACCGGCACAGACATCGGTGGGCCCCGTGGGACTCGAACCCACAACCTACGGATTAAAAGTCCGCAGCTCTGCCATTGAGCTAGAGGCCCCGGCTGGGCCTGCGGGAGTGCGATTTCCCGCGGGGCAGCCAGCGAGAGAGCCTACTTCACTGCTCACGCACCCCCGGGTATGCCGGCCGGTCACCACCCGGCATACCTAGCCCTGGGTGTCGTGCGCGGAAGGCGACCAGGAGACCTGGATGACCTCGGTGCCCGCACGGGTGACCAACTGCCCGCGGCCGGGTGCGGCTGGCACGGCGCGCACGTTGCCGACCAGCGCGCCCTCGCCGGGGTCGCCCGCGAGTACGACGCCCGGCTGGGCCAGGTCGCGCAACGCCGTGACCAAGGGGTCGTAGCTGCGTCCGGCGCCACCGGCCCGCCGCGCGACGGCGACGTGCATGCCGATGTCGGCCGCCTGGGCGAGCAAGGGCACGACCGAGGCGACCGGGTTGCCCTGGCTGGTGGCGACGAGCTCGTAGTCGTCGACGATGATGAACGCCTCGCGGCCGGTCCACCACGAGCGCGAACGCAACTGGTCCGGTGTCACGTCGGGGCCGGGCAGGCGGGTGGCGAGGAACTCGGTGACGCCCTCGATGACATCGGCGGTCTGGTCGGCGGTGGTGCAGTACTCCGAGACCCATTCGTCGGGGAACTCGCCCAGATGCGCGCGGCGGTAGTCGACGATGAACAACTGCGCCTGGTCGGGGCCGTACTTGCGCATGACCTCGCGCATGTAGGTGCGCAGCAGGTTGGACTTGCCCGACTGCCCGTCGCCGAAGATCAGCAGATGCGGCTCGCGGGCGACATCGATGCCGACCGGGGCCAAGGCCTTCTCGTTGACCCCTAGCAGGACGAGATCGGACCGGGGTGCCCGGCTGCGCACGTCGTCGGCGAGGATCCGCGTGGGCAGCAGACGCAGCTTGGGGCCGGTGGGTCCCTGCCACGCGGCAGCCACGGCTGCAACGAGGTGCGCGACGCCGCTGCCGAGGGTGCCGGGTCGACCGTCGCCGTCGATCCGCGGGAGCGCGCCGAGGAAGTGGTACTTCGTCGTCGTCACGCCGCGGCCGGGCCGGTCCATGGGGATATTGGCGACGACCTTGCGGTCGATCTCGGAGTCCATCGCGTCGCCGAGGCGCAGTTCGAACCGCGTCCCGAGCAGATCCCGTATGCCGGTGCGGTAGTCCATCCAGCGGGTCGCCGAGGTCAGCAGGTGGACCCCGAAGGTCAAGGCACGCTGGGCCAACACCTGCAATTCGCCTTCCAGGGCGTCGAATTCGGCCCGCAGGGTGCTCCACCCGTCGACGACGAGGAAGATGTCGCCGTAGCCATCGTCCGGGCCCTCGCCCGCGGCCCGTCGGGCTCGATAGGTCTCGATGGTGTCGATGCCGTGGGCTCGGAAGAACTCCTCACGGGCGTCGGTGATGCCGACGACCTCCGCGACGATGCGGCGGACGACATCGGGCTCGGCTCGGGTGCCCACCCCGGCGACATGGGCCAGGTCGCGCAGGCCGGTGAAGGTGCCGCCGCCGAAGTCGAGGATGTAGAACTGCGCCTCGCGGGGCGAGTGGGTGAGCGCGATCCCCGTGACGATGGTGCGCAGCAGCGTGGACTTGCCGCTACGGGGTGCCCCGACGACCGCGACATGGCCGGCCGCTCCGGACAGGTCGCAGCGCAGCACTTCGCGCTTCTGCTCGCGAGGCATGTCGACGGTGCCGATGGGGAAGCGCAGCGGACCGAGGTGCCGCCATCCCTGCGAGACCAGGCCCAGTGCGGGGTCGGGCGCGAGGTCGGGCAGCAGCGCGTCGAACGTGTCCGGCACGTCGAGCGGGGCCAGCCAGACCTGGTGGGCTGCCGGTCCGCGTCCGGCCATCCGGTCCACCGCGATGTCGAAGGTCGAGCGTGAGTCGGTCTCGGGGGCGGCGGCTGCCAGCGCCGCAGCCGAGGCGGCCGCCTCGTGTTCCACCTCGGCTCGCGAGGTCACCAGGCCCGGCAGGAAGGGCAGCACCTCACGCCGTGCCGACACCGCACTTGCGCCGGCCGCACCAGCCCGCCGCTTCGGAGGCCCCGAGACGTAGGCCGCCTTGAACCGCCAGAGTGAGGACTGGTCGGGCTTGAGGAAGCCCAGTCCAGGGACCGCGGGCAAGGTGTAGGCATCGCCGACGCCGATGACTGAGCGGGACTCGGACTCGGAGAAGGTCCGCAACCCGATGCGGTAGGACAAGTGGCTGTCCAGCCCGCGCAGCCGTCCTTCCTCCAGTCGCTGGGAGGACAGCAGCAGGTGGATCCCGAGCGACCGACCCAGCCGGCCGATGGCGACGAAGAGGTCGACGAATTCCGGCTTGGCCGAAAGCAACTCGGAGAACTCGTCACAGACGATGAGCAGGCTGGGCAGGGGTTCCAGGTCGGGCCGCTCACCCGAGGTGCGGGCCTTCTCATAGTCGCGCAGCGACCCAAAATTGCCCGAAGCCCGGAGCAACTCCTGGCGTCGGGTCATCTCCCCGGACAAAGCGTCCTGCATGCGGTCGACGAGGGTGAGTTCCTCGGACAGGTTGGTGATGATCGCCGAGACGTGCGGCATGTCGGCCATCCCCGCGAAGGTCGCCCCACCCTTGAAGTCGACCAGGACGAAGTTGAGGATCTGCGGGGAGTGGGTGAGCGCCAGCCCGAGCACGAGCGTCCGCAACACCTCGGACTTACCCGAACCGGTCGCCCCGATGACCAGGCCATGTGGCCCCATGCCCTGCTGGGCGGATTCCTTAATGTCGAGGTTGATCGAGCCGCCGTCGGCGCCCACCCCGATCGGCACCCTTAGCCGGTCGCGCGGGGGCCGCGAGCGCCAGGTCTGGTCGAGGTTGACCGTGCGGATGTCGCCGATCCCCAGCAGGTCGGTGAGCTCCGACGTGGTCGTCAGGGCGTCCTCGCGGACCGGACCTTCACCGGCATACAGGGGGGTGAGGCGCCGGGCGAGCGCCTCGGCGGAGGCGATGCTCAGTTGGTCGGCGTAGCCGCGTACCGGATCGGCGCGGACGACGAGGGCCGTCGCGCGGACCCGGCCGCCCCCGGCGGGTTCCAGGTGCAGGCGCAGCCGGGACTCGTCGCCGACCTCGTCCCACCGGTCGGGCAGGTCGAGGATGGTGACCCCCTGGACGCCGTCCTCGGTGATGACTGAATGCCCCGGCGGCACGGCCACGCTGTCGACGACAATGACGATGTGCGGCGCGACGCTTGCCGCGCTCGACCCGCCAAAGCGCGGCCGTTCGGTCAGGTCGGCCGGCAGCAGAGAGACGAGGTCATCGAGGTCGGTGCACACGAGTCGGCGCGGGCCGGCCGCGTCGAACTCCCGCCGGCTGTGGGCATGGGGCAGCCACTTGACCCAGTTCCATTCCGGCAGGGCCGCCGGGGTGGTCAGCACGGCAATGACCAACTGGTCAGGGCCGTGCATGAGCGCGGCTTGGGCCAGCATCGCGCGAGCCTGCGCTCGCACGTGGGCCTCGGCGCCGGTCACCTCGATCCGCGCGAAGGAGGGCAGCGCCACCGCGGTCGGCAGATCCTGCAGGACCCGGTGGGTATTGAGCAGCCGGTGCAGTGCCGACGCGGCGACCGGGTCGAGCTTGTCGATGGTGTCGGACTCGGGCGGCACGAGGTCCAGCGCGAGTTGCTGCGGCCCCACGGCATACCGGACGAGCAGGAAGTCGCCGTCCTCGGGCCGGCGTTCCCAGACCCGGGTGCGGTCCTCGGCGATCGCTGCGAGCGCGGTGGGGGACGGGTGGATCCACGCGAGGGCCTGACGTTGTTGCTGCCCGGCGGTGCGGGCCACGTCGCGGATGGTGCGCAGGTAGTTGAGGTATTCGCGCCGGTCGCTGGTGATCTGGGCGGTCTTGCCGGTGCGTGCGCGCCACACCGACACGCCGACAAAGCCCAGCGTCGCGACGAGGAAACCGCCGGCCATGAGCATGCCGCGGGGCCCGGTGTTGGACATCGCGACGAAGATCACCGACGCCAGCGACCCCACCATGGGGATGGCGGTCATGATGAGATTGCTGGCCATGCTCTCGCCGACGAACAGTGGCGGAGGTGGCTGGATCTCCATGCGCCCCTGCGGCATCGGAGGCGGGTCGATCCGACCCTCCCGGTAGGTCTGCGTCGTGGCGGTCATTGCTCCCCTTCGGCATGATGATCCAGCGGCACTGTATCGGCCGTCGCGACCGCAGCCGCGCTCGCGGAGGCTCCGCGCCAACCGGGATGAAGGGGGTATGCCGTGAGCACAGCCGCATCGTCGGCGGGCTTCGCATCGGCTCCCGTAGCCGCGGCCGGCCCTGGGTCGTCGCGAGGAGCCGCCGGGGGTCGCAACGGACCAGGCATCTCTGCGCGGCCGCTCACGGTGGCCTGGGGTGATCAGTCCGTCGATGTCGTCATCGACGAAAACCTCACGGTCGCAGACGTTTTCGCCCTGGTCTTGCCCGCCGACGTGGATCGGGCCGCGGCTGCTGTCGGCGGGCGACTCGTCCATCTCGACCAGACCGTGGCCCAGGCTCGCATCCCCGCCGGTGCGGTGGTGTGTCCGGCACCCGCCGGGATGCTGCGGCCCGGGCGTCCTGGAGCGGCGGGTGGTCTGGCTCAGCCCGGTGCGGGTCGTCGGTCGACCGGCCCTGTCGTGGGACCGGCCGGCTCGGGCGCCCAGGCGCACGGCATACCGGAGGGCGGTGCTGGCCAGCCCGCGGCAGCGGCCGAGGCGCCCCCAGTTCTCGCGACGCTCGGCCAGACGGCAGCCCCGGGGAGCGGGTCGAGCCGTGCGGCCATGGCCGTTCCGATCGGTTCCGGTCCCGGGCGCGCGGCGCGCGTGCAGCCCTCCGGGGCGAGCCAGGAGCATGCCTCGGGTATGCCGTCAGGCGCGCCTTCCGGTGTCACGGGTATGCCGTCCGGGAGCCCGGACGCCGGCGTGACTGCGGCCTTCGCGGTCGCTCTGGTCGCCCTTTCCGCGGTCGCCGTGCTGCTGAGCCGGACCACGCCGTCGGCGTCTATCGCCCCCACCACCTCACCAGCCACCCTCACGTGGGGGCTTGGCACGGGCGTCCTGCTGGTTGCGGCCGGGGCTGCGCTGGCGCAACTGCGGCGCGTCGAGGGCCCGGTGCGCCACCTCGTCCCGGCAGCGGGGGCGGTCGGCGGAGCGGTCGCAGCCGCGGCCCTGTCGACGCTGGACCTCGTATCTGTCATCGGAGCGGCCTCGGGAGCGGCCTTAGTGGCCTTGGCAGGTCACCCTGGCGTGGGCCCGGACCGACGGGTGCCGTGGGTGTGGACGGCATACAGCGCGGTGGTCGGTGCAATCGCGCTCGCGGCGATGTGGTCCGGGGCCGGGTTGGTGCCGGTGGCGCTGGTGCTGCTCGCCCTGCTGACCCTGCTGCCGAGGGTGCTGCCGAGTTGGGTCATTGATGTCGACGATGCGGCGCTCATCGACCTGGACCGGCTATCGGTGACCAGCTGGTCGCCGCGCGAGCGGCGGGGCCGATCGGGGCTGTGGCGGGTGACGCAGCGCCACGTGGACGACCTCGTCGACGAGGCCCGCACCACCCAGACGGCGGCCCTGATCGGGCTGCTCGTCCTGAGCGCTCTCTCGTGCCTGAGTCTTGCTGGAAGTCTCGCCGGGGGGGTGGCCGGCGGTCCGGCTACGGGTCTGCCGCCAGGTGCCCAGGCACCCGGACTCGCGTTGCCGATCGGGCTCACGCTCGCGGCCGCCGCGGTAGCGCCGATGTTCACCGCGCGCGCCTATCGCGCTCGGCTGGACCGGGTCCTCGTCCGGGCGGCAGCAGGTCCACCCACCCTGATGCTCCTGCTCGCGTTCCTGCCTGGTATGCCGTCCGGCATCGCCCTCGTCGTCGCCGCGGCCGCCGTTGCGGTGGCGCTCGCCCTGGGACCCGTCGCCGCGGCCGTGGGCGGCGGCTATCGGTCTCTCGGCGCTGGGCGGCTGGCCGACGCCCTCGAAGGGCTGGCCCTGGTGGCCGTCTTCCCGCTGGCCCTGTGGGCATCGGGAATCCTGGAGTGGGCCCGCGGGGTGCTTGCCTGAGCGGCGTAGCTCGTCCCAGCGCCGGGTGCTGGCTGTGCCCTCACGCGTCTAGGTACGGGCACTCATTTCTGCCGTTGGCGGGCGTCGCTCACCCTCGCAGCCCTTGTCGTCGGGGATTCAGCGGGTATTCTCGGCCGGGAGCAGGGGAACGCAGGGGGAGTCTTCATCCCCTCGTGCCTCCTCGGCTACCGCGTCATACGGCGCGACTGGACTCAGGCCCCGGTGTGGGGCACCTAGACGAGGAGGGGTCGATGGCCGACATCACCACCCAGCAACGGATTGGCGCCCAGCGGGACGCCGCTCAGAAGGTGCTGACCAAGAAGAGCGAATTCCACAACCTCATCCGTCAGGTCCAGCAGTCCAATGCCGACCTGCGCAGCGGTTACCAGGGGGCCGGCGCTGCGGGCCTGACCAACCTGGTCGAGAACTGGGCCGAAGACGCCAACCGACTGGTCAGCGAGTTCGAGGCCTTCGCGCAGCGCCTGGTCGACACCGACACCAACACCGCTGCGTCCCAGGACGAGCAGGTCTCCACGTTCTCGCGCAACGCGCGATCGATCCGCACCCACATCTGAGGGAGAGGCACACCCATGTTGGACTCCGGAACCACCGTCGTCAGTGTCGGCCGTCTCCAAGCGATGGCCGACCAGGTCAAGAACATCAGCGGCCGCATCACCGAGAGCGCCGACCAGATGACCTCCGAGCTGCAGCGCACCCTGGCCGAGTGGGGCGAGGGCACGGAGTCACGCGCCGCCTTCAACGCCTTCAAGGCGCGGGTCGACCGCTGCATCGCCGAGATGAACGAAGCTCTCGCGCTCATGCCGGGTGCGGTCAACGAAGCAGCGGCCAGTGCGGGCCGCACCGAGAACCGCAACACCGCGCTCTTCCGCTGAGCGCAGCAGTTCTGCACGCAAGACCAGCTGGCGCGAAACGGCATCCTCCTTGGGGGTGGCCGTTTTCGCGTCGACTGCGGGAGTCATGAACGCCGACAGGTGCGCGGGAAACCCCGGTCGGCAGGAAAGGAGGGGCGATGGCTGACATCGATATGGATATCAGTCCGCTGCAAAAGGCCGTCTTGTCCAACGTCAGCACGACGGGGCTGGCGATGGCGAGCGTGCAGCGGGCCTTCGATCCACTGAAGCCCCTCAAAGGGTCGCGACTGTGTGGTCCCTCGCCTGCCGGCGAAGTGCTCAATGTCCACTTCGACAACACGTCAGGGGCGATTCTCACGATCCTGACGGAATTGCAGGGGTCCCTCGCCGCCCTGCACGAGGCCATGCTCGACGCCGCGAAGCTCACCGATGCCTCGCAGGAGCAAGCGGCCGTGGAATACAAACTCGCCAGCGTGCAGCGCCACGCTGAGACGGCAAGCTCTACCTACACACCTCCGGCGCCTGGGGCCGCAGCCCCGGCGAGTGCTGCGACTGGTGCCCCGACGGGCGCCCCAGCGGGTGCGGCGCCCGCCGGAGCCGCAACGCCAGGGGCCACGTCATGAGTGCCGGTCCCAACGAACGGCGCCTGGTCGACGGCTGCTATCAAGCCAGCCCCGACAAGATCGCGGATGCCACTCTCGCGGTGAGCAGCGGTCGCTCGGCTTTGGCGCTGTTGGGTGAAGAGCTCCAGCGCCTGCAGCCCGTCATCGCCAACCTGTGGCGAGACGCCACGGGCGAATTGGCTCAGCAAGCTACCAACACGCTCGTCGGCGCGATCGAGGACAAGTTCGAGCGCCTGCGCAAGGCTGTCGACAGCCTTGATGTCGTGCTCCAGGCTGTGGGCACGGCCCGACTTGCTGTGGTCAACGCCCCCTCGGTCCCGCCGGCTCCGTCGGGTTCTCCGCCGACGGCAGACCCCAGCATTTCCCCGACCGACTTCCTGGAGAACCTGCGGCTCTACAGCCGCGCGGTGATGGCCCATCAGAACGCGGTCAACGCGCGCGAGGCCGTGATGGCGGCGGCATACCAGGATTTCCAGACCAGCCTGTTCCAGGCAGCCGACAAGCTCGCCGCAAGCCTGGGGTTGCCGATCGTTCCGGTGCCCGCTGACACGTCGGGCGGTGGCTCCGGTATGCCGTCCGGCAACGGCGCGCCCGCGGGCGGGGTCCACGCACCGTCCCTGCCTCCAGCCGTGCACGTCCCAGCGGTAGCCCCACCGCCGGCCCTCCCGCCGACTGTCGTGACGCCGCCGGTCATCGTGCCACCGACCATCCATCCGCCCTACCTGCCTCCGGTGGATCCCCCGGTGACCGTGACCCCACCGACGGTCCACCCGCCGACGATCCACCCACCGACCCCACCGCCGGTCGTGACCCCGGTCGACCCGCCGAAGCCACCCAACTGGCCAGTCGTGCCGCCGGTGGACCCGCCGTCAACCGGCCTGCCGGGCTTGCCGCCGGTGACGCTCCCGCCGGTGACCGACACCGGTGGCGGCGGCATCAACACCGGCCTCGTCGTGGGCGGTGCCCTCGGCGTCGTCGGCGGTGCGGGTGCCATCATCGGCATGCGCAATCTCGCCGGCGGATCGGCAGGCAACGCCATCGCCAACGCCGCTGGTCGATTCGGTGCCATGGTCCGTGGCGGTGGCGCGAGCCCGGCCGGTGGAGCTGTGCGGGGCGGGTCGGCGGGCGGCGCTGGCGGTCGCGCGGGTGCGGCGCCAGCCCGTCCAGGGGCCGGCGCAGCCGGCGGCAAGAGCGGATCAGGCACGGCAGCACGTTCTGGTGCTGCCAGTCGGGCCACCGCCGCGGCAGGCAAGGCCACCACCTCTCGGGCCGCAGGCGCAGCGTCGGGACGGGTCACCGGAGGCGCCGGACGAGGCTCGGTAGCCGTCGGGCGGGCCACGGGTGCGAACGGCGCGAACGCCGCGATCGGGCGGGGCGCTGGTGCGAACGGCGCGAACGGGCGGGGCGCTGGTGCGACCAGCACGAACTCCCGAGCCGCCGGTTCGACCGGGCGGGCCGCCGGGGCTGGTTCTCGCGCGGGTGGCCCCGGCGCGCGTGGGGCGGCCGCGGGCGGACGCTCGGCGGGCGCGGGCGGACGCTCGGCGGGCGCTCTCGGATCGCGCACCGACGGTCGTCGTCAGAATGAGGACGAGCGCGATCTCGACACGTTGTCCCTGACCAGCGAGGACGAGTGGCTCGACGAGGCCGATCCCGGCCGCGGAGTGGTGGGCTAGAGTCCACACCGAGTCCACGGCAGCCGTTCGCTAGGGGAGGTCCACGTGCCGGGCAGGTCCACGGCGGCATCCGATGTCGGGGATGTCGTGCGGCTTACCGTGGCCAATGGCGAGCGGACCACCGATGTGGTGCTGCCCTCCCGGTTGCCGGTGGCCGAGATCCTGCCCGAGGTGGCAGCTCTCTGCGGGGCGCTGGACGCCTATGAGGCACACGGTGGGTACGCCCTGCTCAACCCCGACGGACGCCGCTTGGACCTCGACGCGAGCTTCGTCGCCCAAGGCGTTCCCGACGGCGCCCTGCTCACCCTCGTCAACGGCATCGACCTCGTGGCACCCAAGGTCTACGACGACGTCGTCGAGGCGGTCGCGGATGCCGTCGACGTCACCGGTGCGCCGTGGACTGCTGCGGCTGCCCGCACCACCACGGTCCTGGTCAGCGCCGTCCTGCTGGCGCTCGGCGCCCTGGTGCTCTTCCTTCAGCAGGGCGGCCCCGCGGTGAGCACGGTGGCTGGCATCGCCGCGCTCTTGCTCCTCCTGGCCGGTGGCGTCTTCGGACGCGGCCGAGGTGATACCTCGGTGGCCGTGGTCGTCCTCGCCGGCGCACCGGCATACGGAGCGGTCGGCGCGTATGCAACCCTCTCGGGTGAACCGCTCACCCTCCCCTTGGTGGGTGCCGGGCTCGCGATGGCGGCGCTGGGGGTCGTTGCCACGTTCGTCCTGCCGACCCGAGGGTGGACCTTCCTGCCCGCCGTGGTACTGGGGGCGGTCGGCGCGGCGGTAGGGGGCGCACTGTCCCTCACGCGGATCGATCCACCCAAGGCGATCGCGGTCGTCTTGGTCGTTGCGGTGATCCTCGCCAGCCTCATCCCGTGGTTTGCGATGTCGACGGCTCGGGCCATCCCCGACCCGATGACCTCCGACGCCGATATCGAGGCCGCCTCCGACCCCGTCGACCTCGCCGCGGTGCAGCGGTCGGTACGCACGGCGGGCGAGGTCAGCCTCGGGTTGTCCTTGGCGATGGCGGTGTTGCTCACGGTCACCGCACCGGTCATCGTTCGCCTGGGGTGGCCCGGACTGGCGTTGGTGTGGGCCGCGGGGCTGGCGCAGGCGATGCGCACCCGCCAGGCTCTGCTCGCCCGTGACGTCGTCGTGGGGCTCGCCGGCGCCACCGCCGGACTGGTCTCCGGCACGGTGTCCGCCGTCCTGGCCCACCCGCAGTGGGGTGGCCCGCTGGGCGCCCTCATCGCCGTCCTCGCCGTCGGGGTGCTCGCCGGCCTCGCCGCGTCGGGACGTGGTTCGGTGCGCTGGCGACGCTTGCTGGATGTCGCCGAGGGCCTGGCCCTGTTCCTGCTCATCCCGCTGCTCGTCCTCGCCCTCGGGCTGCTGGGGTCGGTCCGGACCTGAGCATGGCCAGCAAACGCGATCTCGTCGAGGCACACGGCTATACCAAGCGACGGTTGGTGTCCGCCTTCGTGTCAGGCGCTCCCGCTGGCCGCGACGTCGAGAGCGTCTCCCGGGTGCGGCCGGTCATTGCGGGGCTCGCGGCATCGGCCCTCCTGGTCGGTGGCACAGCGATCGCGGGAATGCTCGCAGCCCCCCTCGCCCCCGGGTGGGAGGACGCCCACGTCATCATCGGCAAGCAGTCGGCGGCCCGCTATGTGTCCGAGAAGGGCACCCTCTATCCGGTTCTCAATGCCACCTCGGCGCGGCTCATGCTCCCCTCGACGGCCGGATACCCGATCGTCGTCGTCGACGACAACCTGCTCAATGACATCCCCCGAGGCGCCGCACGCGGCATCCTCGGTGCCCCCGACGACCTGCCGACCACGGCCAACCTGCTGCAGACCGGCTGGGTCTCCTGCCTGGTGTCTGGTCGCACGGTCACCTCCCTGCGCAGCACGGCCGTTCCGTCGGCTCCCGACACCGATGCCCCGACAGGGCTGTTTGTCACCAGTGGCCGGTCGACCTGGCTGGTCGCGGGTGACTCCCGCTATCCCGTGCCCGCCGACAAGGTCGGCGCGCTGCGTCGCGACCTGCATCTCGACGGCGTCGACGTCCCCGACGTGCCGGGGGTGTGGCTGGACCTGATGAACCTCGGGCGCTCGCTGACCCTCACCGTGCCTGACCAGGGCACGCCACTGCCGCCCGCGATGACCATGGGCGGCAAGATCACCCGGGTCGGTCAGGTGATCAAGGACGCCTCCAACGCGGGGGCGCTCTCGCTGGTCCTGGCCAGCGGCACCGTCCCCCTCACCGAGTTCGCCGCCGCGGTCTATCGCTCGACCAGCACGCCCGACCTCGCCGAAGCAGTGACCGTCAAGTCTTCCGATATCGCCACCGTGCCCGCTGGGCCTTCGCGCGCGACGGTCTACCCCGACTCGTGGCCGGAGCGGCTGCCGGTGGCCGGCAAAGGCACGGCGTGCGTCGTGCTGCAGACCCAGGGCCCCGACAAGCCTGCCCGCACCCGACTTACCCAGCTGCCCGCCGAATCGCCACGGGTCACTGCCCCCGCCGGCGCCACCGTCGAACCAGGCAAGGGGGCGGTCGTGCGCGCCTCGTCGACCGGGTCCGCGGCCGGCCCGGTCTTCGTCGTCGACCAGTCGGGTCGCAAGTTCGCGGTCACCGACCCCAGCGAGGAGACGCTGGCCCGGCTCGGGTATGCCGGGCTGCGACCAGCCATCGTGCCCGCGCCCTGGCTCCTCGTCTTCCCTTCCGGGCCGGCGCTCAACGAACAGGCGGCCCTCGCGGCACCGACCGCTGGGGGCGGCGGGCCATGACCCGTGCCGCACGGCGGGGTCCGAGCGGCCATCGGGACCGGCCGGCAGAGTCGGCCCACACGACGCAGCCCACGCACCGGGCGCAACGGCATACCGGGTGGTGCTGGCGACGGGTGATGCGGGGCGCCGTGGCTGGGGCGCTCGGTGCTGCAACGACGCTTTCACCGGCCCTTCAGCTGACCACCGCACACGCCGCCGAGCAGTGCGGCCAGCGCACCAGCACCGTGCTGCTGCCCGAGACGTCCTATCCGCTGGTCGCTTATGGCGCCGACCACCTGGCCCGGCTCGCGACCGGCGCCGGGGTCACCGTCGCCGTGGTGAGCTCTGGCGTGACCGCGGCCAACCCGCACTTCCGGATGGCTGCTGGCGACGTCGTGCTGCCCGGCACCACGGTGCTCACGGCGACCGACCAGTCCACCGCGCAGTACGTCGACGCGCAGGGTCATACCGACCCCCTCGAGCTGGGCACCGCCGCCGCCGGGTTGGTCGCGGCCCGCCGCCTGGACGGCTCCGGGGTGATGGGGCTGGCTCCCGGCGCGACGATCCTCCCTATCCAGGCCTACGGCGTGCTGCCCTCCGAAGAGGCCCGGCTCGCGCCGCTCGTGCCCACCCCGGCGCGACTGGCATCGGGCATCCGGTATGCCGTGCAGCACGGTGCGCGGATCATCCTCGTCCCGCTGTCCATTCCGACCGGATCGGCGGACCTGGAAGCAGCGGTTACCGAGGCCACCGCGGCCGGGTCCCTGGTCGTGGCCGGCGCGGGAGAGCGCACTGCCACGGGGGCGACGCCAGACACCGCGCGCTACCCCGCGGCATACCCATCCGTCCTTGCCGTCAGCGCCGTCTCGCAACGTGGCGTCCCGGTCGCGAGCACCGTGCGTGGGTCGTTCGTCGGCGTTGCCGCGCCAGGGGAGGGGCTCAACACGACCTTCGGTGCCTTCGGGGACTGCGTCGTTGGGGAAGCCCCCACCTCCGGGTATGCCGCTGCGCTCACCGCCGCGACGGCCGCCCTGGTGGCGCAACGCTTTCCGGATGCCGGCCCGGCGATGTGGAAGTACCGCATCGAGTCCGCCGCGATCCGACCGGTGTCCGATCAGCACGACCCGGCGCTGGGATGGGGGCTGTTGTCCCCGTACGACGCCCTGACCCTCACGCTCGACACTGCGCGTCCGGGTCCGACCGCGCCCGGCAGCGTCCGGGAAGTGCTGCCGGTCGCTGTCGTCGCGGCCGACCCGATCGCGGTCGCTCCCGACCCCCTGGACGACAGCCGGCGGCTGGGCCTGTGGTTGGGTGGCATCGCCCTCGCCGGTGCGCTCGCCCTGCGCATGATCCGCTCCTTGCGGGCACGATAGGCAGATGAGCGACCATCCCGACCACGCGACACCTGACGGTGTCGATGCCGAGGGTGCACGTCCCGCGGGTGCAGGTCCCGACGGCGTCGGCCCCGAGATGGGTGCCGTCGACGGCTTCCAGATCGCTGGCGAAGCACCCGCCGGGCCTATCCGGCCGCGTCGCCCGGTGTTCTTCGACGACGCCGAGCTGGAGGCCCACGGTGGTCTCGTCGACCCAGTCCGCCAGGTTGAGGCGGCCCACGCCAGCGCCGCCACGCTCGTCAACGCCGGACGGTCCACATCCGACCCGGCAGTCACTGCTCGACTCATCGCGTTGGTCGAGGACCTCGGGCTGTCCACGCTCGCCGAATTGTGGTCCGAGCGGCCAGCTCGAAGCCTCCCCGGGGCCCTCTGGCGGCTCTACGTGCTGCGCGAGTGGGTGAGACGTGACCCGCAGGAGGCCAGTCGCGAGTATGCCGCGGGCATCCGGCATACCGGCGTGGACCATGCCGTCGCCGGAGCCGCGGAGCCCCCCGGACCCGAGGAACTGCGTGCCCTGCTCGACGCGGTCCTTGCGGGTGTCTTCGACGGCGACCTCGCCGTCGCGCTGGAGCGGGCCGCGGCGTTTTGTCGCGTCGTTGCGGCCGGCCGCGCCGAAGTCTCGGACGGCGAACCGGCCGCCCGCCGGGCAGCCTCCCTCCTGGACACGGCGACCGACCTCAGCGTGTCGGCCACCCTGTGGCGCCACGACGCGCTCACCTGAGCGACGCCGCTGCACCCCTGCCGTGCGGCACCCTCCCAACCAGTCAACAGTGGTGCAGAGGTGCCGGAGAGTCGTATCGTTACCCCGTGCGTCGGGCCGCGGCAGCCCCGGGTCCCATCTATAGCCGCTACGAGCGGCCGCGCGCCGTGAGGCGCTCCCGGCCCGACGCATGACTTTTCTAGGGCCGCCGCGCGGCCCGGCTATCACCCGAAACGACCGCTGATGTAGTCCTCTGTTGCCCGCTCGGCGGGGGTGTTGAAGATCGTGTGCGTCGAGTCGTACTCCACCAACCGGCCCGGCTGCCCAGTCGCCTTGAGGTTGAAGAACGCCGTGCGGTCGGAGACCCGTGCTGCCTGCTGCATGTTGTGGGTGACGATGACGATCGTGTATTCGCGCTTGAGTTCGGAGATGAGGTCCTCGATCGCGAGCGTCGAGATCGGGTCGAGGGCCGAGCAGGGCTCGTCCATGAGCAGCACCTGCGGCTCGACCGCGATGGCTCGGGCGATGCACAGGCGCTGCTGCTGACCGCCCGAGAGGCCCGCGCCGGGCTTGTCCAGGCGATCCTTGACTTCTTCCCAGAGGTTGGCCGCGCGCAGTGAGGCCTCGGCCCGCGCGGTGAGGGTGGCCTTGTCCTTGACGCCGTTGAGGCGCAGGCCGGCGACAACATTGTCGAGGATCGACATCGTCGGGAACGGGTTGGGGCGTTGGAAGACCATGCCGACGGTCCGGCGGACGGCGACCGGGTCGACCTCGGGGGCATAGAGATTGACCCCGTCAAGCTGGATCTCGCCCTCGACGCGCCCGCCACGCACGACCTCGTGCATGCGGTTGAGGCTGCGCAACACGGTCGACTTGCCGCACCCGGAGGGGCCGATGAAGGCCGTGACGGTCCGGGGCTGGATCTCCATTGACACCCCGTCGACGGCCTTGAACCCGCCGTAGTAGATGCTGACGCCATTCATCGACACCTTGGTCGCCATCAGACACGCGCCTTCCGCGCCACGAGGCGCCCGCAGAGGTTGAGCAGGAGGACCAGCAGGATCAGGGTGAGCGCGGTGGCCCACATGCGCTCGACGGCGGTTGCCAGGCCCAGCTCGGTGCGGTCCTGGTTGATCATCGTCGGGAGGGTGGGCATGTAGCCCGAGAAGAGGTTGGTGGAGATGCTCTTGGTGTAGGGCCCGAGGATGAGCAGCGGCGCCGTCTCACCCATGACTCGGGCCAGCCCGAGCAGCACCCCCGTGACGATCCCGGACAGCGCTGTCGGCAGCACGACCCGGGTGATGGTCACCCAGCGCGGAATACCGAGCGCGAGCGCTCCCTCGCGCAGGTCATTCGGCACCAGCTTGAGCATCTCTTCGGTCGAACGCACGACCACGGGGATCATCAGCAGCACCAGCGCGAGGCAGACCGCGAAGCCCACCCGCTGGAACCCAAAGGTGGTGACCCACACGGCATACACGAAGAGCGCCGCGACGATGGAGGGGACCCCGCTAAGGACATCGACCATGAAGGAGATGCCGCGCGCGAGGGGGCCACGACCGTACTCCACGAGGTAGATCGCCGTGAGGATGCCCAGCGGGACGGCGATGGCGGTCGTGACGGCACCTTGGATGAGGGTGCCTTGGATAGCGTGGACTGCGCCGCCGCCTGCGTCGCTGGCGGTGATATTGCGTTGCGACGTGGTCCACCAACTGCTCGCGGTGAGCAGCTGTATGCCGTTGCGCGTCACGGTGAGCAGGATCCAGGCCAGCGGAACCATGGCGAGCGCGAACGAGGACCACATGACGATCGTGGCCGTGCGGTCACGTCTGCGGCGCAGCGCCGACCCTGGGGTGAGGTCGGGGGCGGTGTCGACTGTGCCCTCGGCGTCGGTGAGCGCGGGCGCCGCCGGGGTCGCGGCCAGGTGGAAGCCGGGCAACTGGGTCTGAGCGGCGGTGGTCATTCGGTGAAGGCCTTCCGACGGTCGACGACGACGCGCGCGATGGCGTTGACGACAAAGGTGAGGACGAACAGCACCAGCCCTGCGGCGATGAAGGCGCCGGTCTTGCGCGGTGAGTCGAACTCGGCGGCATTGTTGGCGATCCGCGAGGCAAAGGTTTCGCCGCCGTTGAACAGCGATGCGGTAAAGGCGCTGCCCGGTGCCAAGGTCGACACGATGAAGGTGACCGCAATCGTTTCCCCAAGCGCTCGGCCGAGAGCGAGCATGGCGGCGCTGACGACGCCGGGCCGCCCGTAGGGGAGCACCGCGGTGCGGATCATCTCCCACCGGGTGGCGCCCAGGGCCAGCGCGGCTTCCTGATGCGGGGCCGGTGTCGCCGCGAAGACCTCGCGGGAGATGGCGGTGACGATCGGCAGGATCATCACCGCCAGGACGACGCCGATGAAGAAGATGGTGCCGCCGGTGATCGGCGTGGGAGCGAAGAGGGGAAACCACCCGAAGGTGTGCGCGATCCAGGTCTCCACCGGGGCGACGACTGGTCGAAGCACGATGAGTCCCCAGAGGCCGTAGACGATCGACGGGACGGCGGCAAGCAGATCCACCAGGGCGGCCGCAGGCGTGCGCAGCCAGTCCGGTGCGTACTGGGTGATGAAGAGCGCGACACAGACGCCCAGTGGCACCGCGAGCATCATGGCCCACACCGATGCGGTCACCGTCGTCCACAGCAGGTCGGCGACACCGAACCGGGGTGTGGTGGCATTGAGGTCCCATTCCCGGGAGGTGAGGAAGGACGCTTCGTTCGCCTGCAGCGACGGGACGGCCTGCCAGAGCAGGAAGAGCCCGATGAGGGTGACCAATGCCATGACCAGGAGCCCCGCTCCACGCGCCGACCAGGCGAACGCCCGGTCGGCGGCGTGGCCGCGAGGGGTGGTCGTGAGTGCCGGCGCCGGTGCGACGGCCGCGGCCTCGGACATGATCAGCCGATCGCCGCGATGGCTGCCGCGACCTTGGTGGAGACCTCGGCCGGCAGCGGCGCATAGCCCTGCTTCTCCAACCCGGCCTGGACCGACGCGGATGCGAAGTGAGTGAGGAAAGCCTTGACCAGGGCGCCCTTGGCCTTGTCCTGGTAGACAGAGCACACAATCTCGTAGGTCACCAGGTTGATTGGGTAGGCGTTCTTGGCCTTGGTGGCGTAGTCGAGCTTGAGTGCGAGGTCATTGCCGGTGCCCACCTGGGCCGCGGTGGCGACCATGGCCCCGACGTTGGCGCTGTTGAGAGCGACCGGCCCGGAGCCGGTGTCGATGGCGGCGATGCCCAGGCCGTTCTGGGTGGCATAGGACCACTCGACATAGGTGACCCCGCCCTCCTGGCCCTTGACCGCAGCGGCGACGCCGGCCGACTTCTCCTTGCCCTCGCCGACCTTGCCAGACCACTTCTTGCCTGGTTCGAGCGTCGCAGCCGACCCGGCGGCCGCCTTGAGGTACTTGGTGAAGTTGTCCGTCGTGCCCGACTCGTCGGACCGGAAGAACACCCGGATCGGGGTCGCGGGCAGGGTGACCCCGGTGTTGAGGGCGGCGATCGCCGGGTCGTTCCAGGTGGTGATCTCACCGGAGAAGATCCGGGCCGCCGTGGCCGCGTCGAGGGTGAGCACCGACACCCCCTGGAGGCGGTAGGCGATCGCGATGGGGCCGGTGACCATGGGCAGGTTCCAGGCGGGCGATCCGCAGGTCTTCGCAGCAGCCGCCGCCTCGTCGGTCTTGAGAGCCGAGTCCGAACCCGCGAAGTCGACCTGGCCCGCGACGAAGTTCTTGATCCCCGCGCCCGAACCGGACGGGTTGTAGTTGATGGTGGCCTGGTCACACCCGCGCTGATAGGAGGTGATGGCCGCCTCGATGGCGTTCTTCTGTGCCGAGGAGCCCTCAGCGCGAAGCGTACCCGGAGCGCAATTCGCTTGAGAGCCAACTGTTTTGCCGTTGGGTGCGGCAGTGGAGCCGGTGGTGTTGTCGCTCCCGCAGGCGCTGAGGGTGACAGTCGCGGCGAGGATGCCCACTGCGCTGAAAACCATTGGATAAGAACGAGACTGGAGGTTCGTCACGGGGGTGTTTCCCTCTCGATGGCGATGGACGGTTGGGGTCCAGGGGAGCGTCGTTGCGCCCCCGTCCGAGACGAACCTAGGAGTCCAGGATGACAACAGCGAGAGTGCCGGTGAACCCGACGTGAAGCCTCATAAACGTTCTAGGGCAAGCTGATTCAAGACTGAGTGGCGAAAACCCTTCCGCGCCAACACATCCAATCAAACAGCAGGCAAACTCAGGTCGGAATGCGTTCCACGGCAACGACTTTGGCTTCGGCTCCCGAGCCCGCGACATGACAGACGAATGCCTCGCCCTTCTCCAGGTTGAGGTCGAGGGCGGCGGTGATGGCCGCTCGCGCGCTCACCGCGAGATCGCCGTCGGCTGCCACACGGGCCAGCAGCGGCTTGATCATCGTCGGCAACACCGGGCCGTGCCCGCAGATGGCGACCGCCTCGGCGGCATCGAGCAGGTGCTCCATCGTCTTGACCACGCGGTGCCCACCTTTGCGCGCGAAGCTTTCCTCCGACAGTTGCTGGCGCAACTCGATCTCGGTGCCGATCGACTGCGCATAGGGCACCAGCGTGGCGACGCATCGCTCCGACGTGGAGGAGTAGAGCGCAGACACCCCGTAGGCCGCCAGCAGCGGCACGAGGGCGTGAGCCTGACGTTCGCCGACCGCGTTGAGTGGTCGCAGCCAGTCGCGGCCGCCCTTGTATGCCGAGCGCGGCACCGCGCGCCCGTGTCGGACGACGATCAGCGGCCAGGTCGCCAGGGTCCCGCCGAGGTCAGCACGTTGGATGGCGCGCAGCTGTTGCCGGTCGTGGGCGTAGTCGAGGCGGTCGTGGGTGCCGGCGACGTCGAGCCAGACCACCTCGTCGATCTCGTTCTCCAGAGACCCCACGCCGCCCACCACGGTGGCCGCCCAATAGCGCACCTGCTTGGTCGCCGGGTGGCCGGTGCGGTCCAGGACCCGGTATGCCGTGGGCGGTAACGGCATACCGAGCCGAACATGCAGCCCGGTCTCTTCCAGGGTCTCCCGGACCGCCGCCACCTGCCACAGCTCATCCGCGTCGAGCTTGCCCTTGGTCCACGACCAGTCGTCGTACTTGGGCCGGTGGACCAGCGCCACCTCGAGGGCTCCGGCACGATGCCGCCAGGGCACCGTGCCGGCCGCGCGGATGTTGGGCATGAGCTATCTGGTCACCGTCGGCGTGCTTTGCGGCGCTGCTTGGTGCGGTACTCCCACATGAGTTCCTGCACGTCTTCCAGCGGCTCGCCGTTTTCATCTCGGTGCACGCGGGTCCAGGTGCCCTCCGGCCCGAGCTCGAACCGGGTCGTCGATGGGGCCAGGCCCATGTCGAGGATCTGGGTCAACTGGGCGACCTGGGCCGGGTCGACGACGTGCAGCAGGGCCTCGACGCGACGGTCGAGGTTGCGGTGCATCATGTCGGCGCTGCCGATGAAGACCTGCGGGGTGCCCCCGCCGCCGAACCAGAAGATCCGGGAGTGTTCGAGATAGCGCCCCAAGGTGGAGCGCACCCGGACGTTGTCGCTCAGTCCCGGCACGCCGGGACGCACGGCGCAGATGCCGCGCACCCAGACGTCGACCGGCACCCCGGCCTGCGAAGCGCGGTAGAGCGAGTCGATGAGCGCCTCGTCGACGATGGAGTTCATCTTCAACCGGATCCGGCCGTCGCCGTGCTCGGCATGGCGGGCGATCTCGGCGTCGATCATCTCGATGAGACCGGATCGCACCGTACGCGGCGCCACCAACAGACGGCGGAACCGCGACCGCGGCGCGATGCCGGAGAGCTGGTTGAACAGGCGGGACAGGTCCTCGCCGACCTGCGGGTCGCACGTGAGCACACCGAGGTCTTCGTAGAGCCGGGCGGTCTTGGGGTTGTAGTTGCCGGTGCCGATGTGGCAGTAGCGCACCAGCCCCTCGGCCTCCTGGCGCACGACCAGGCACAGCTTGGCGTGCGTCTTGAGGCCGACGATGCCGTAGACCACGTGGACGCCGGCGTGTTCGAGCTTGCGGGCCCAGGAAATGTTGTTGACCTCGTCGAAGCGAGCCTTGATCTCCACGACCGCGAGGACCTGCTTGCCGGCCGTGGCCGCGTCGATGAGGGCGTCGATGATCGGCGAGTCACCCGAGGTGCGGTAGAGGGTCTGCTTGATCGCCAACACCCGCGGGTCGGAGGCGGCCTGCTCGATGAACGCCTGCACCGAGGTGGAGAACGAGTCATAGGGGTGGTGCAGCAGGATGTCCTTGGCCCGCACCGCCGCGAAGATGTCGCCCTGCTGGGAGCGTTCGGTCGGGGCCAGGTCGGGATGGGTCATCGCCATCCACGGCTCGTCCTTGAGATCGGACCGGTCAAGGTCGCCGAGCACGAAAAGCCCGCGCAGGTCCAGCGGCGTCGGCAGCTTGTAGATCTCGTCGGCGGTGACCTGCAACTCGCGGGTCAGCAGGTCCAGCACGCGGTCGTCGATGAGCTCGTCGACCTCCAGACGCACGGGGGGTCCGAACCGGCGCCGGGTGAGTTCCTTCTCCAGCGCTGTGAGCAGGTTTTCCGCGTCGTCCTCTTCGACCTCGAGGTCTTCGTTGCGGGTTACCCGGAAGGTGTAGTGCTCACGGACCTCCATGCCGGTGAAGAGCTGGTCGAGGTGCGCCGCGATGACGTCCTCCACCGGCACGAACCGCGCGTTGTGGTCGTCGTGGTGCTCGGTGCCCTCGTCCATGACCCGCAGCAGCCGCGGCAGCGATGGCGGCACTTTGACCCGCGCGAAGTGCTCGGTGCCGGTCTTCGGGTTGACCAGGACGACCGCGAGGTTGAGCGAGAGCCCCGAGATGTAGGGGAACGGGTGGGCCGGGTCGACGGCGAGGGGGGTGAGCACCGGGAAGACCTTCTCCCGGAAGAGCCCATGCAGGGGCATCCGCTCGATCTCACTGAGTTCGGCCCAGGGGACGATGGTGATTCCGGCGTCGCTCAGCGCGGGACGGACCTGGTCCCAGAACACCCAGGAGTGCATCCGCATGAGGTCCTGGGCGGCGTGCGAGATCCGGTCGAGCAGCTCGCGGGGTTCGAGACCGGCAGCCGACCGCACGGCCAATCCGGTGGCGATCCGCCGCTTGAGCCCGGCAACCCGGACCATGAAGAACTCGTCGAGGTTGTTGGAGAAGATGGCGAGGAATTTGGCCCGCTCCAGCAGCGGGATGTTCTCGTCCATCGCCAACTGGAGCACCCGCTCGTTGAACTGCAGCCACGAGATCTCACGCTCGAGGTAGCGCCCGGCGGGCATGTTGTCGTCGGCCTGCGAGGCTGCGCTCCTGACGAACCGACCACCGGCCCCCCGCGGAGGCGTCCTGCGCTCCACTCCGGCGCTGGTCAGCGCCACATGTCCTTCGGTTTCCGGTCGCGTGTCGGCAGTGGTCATGACGCTTATCGTTTCACTCGGCGACGCTTTCGCGGGAGTGACCATGGTCTCCACGCGGGCCACCTGAAAGCCCAACCGGCGATAGGTCCGTAGCGCCGCCTCGTTGCTGCCGTCGACATAGAGGATGGCCTCCTGGCAGCCCTGTCGCTCCAGGTGCGCGAGGCCTAGCAAGGTCACCTCCCGGCCGAGGCCATGACCCTGGTATGCCGGGTGCACGCCGACGACGTAGACCTCACCGACCCGGGTTGCTGAGGCCGAGTCGGGCTCGATCTTGGTCCAGTGAAACGCCGCCACGGTGGGGGCAGGAGCCAGGGCGGCTTCCCCGTCTGCAGCCGCCGCTCCAGCCGGAGCCCCGTGGGGCACCACGAGAAGGAAACCTTCTGGGTCGAACCAGTCCTGGCCCATCCGGGCTTGCAGGTCGGTCAGCGTGACCCGGCCCTGCTCGGGGTGGTCGGCGAAGGCCGCGGTATTGGTGGCCAACCAGCCCGCTTCGTCCTGCCCGACGACGAACGGCCGCGCGACCAGCCCGGCCGGCAGCCGCGGCGCGGGCAGCGCGGCATCCCCGCCGGCCTGCGCGCCGAGCGGGCGCCGCAGCACGAACAGCCGGCGCACCGCGCGCAGCCCTGAGGCGGCGATGAACCCGGTCGTCGCGCTGCCGCTGCTGTGCGCCCACAGGTGGACCGCACCCGGCAACCGCCCGAGCAAGGCCGCCCCGACTCCGCGGCGCCGGTGATCGGGGTGGACCACGAGCTCGGCCGCTGAATCGTCGGCCGACACGTCGGCCCGCTGGGCGTATCCCACCAGGAGGTCACCGGCATACGCGAGCAGGTGTTGCGCCGTGCTGCCGGACAGGGCGAGGCGGAACGCCTCGGACAGCGCGCTCGCCCCGTCGACCGACTCCGCCGCATCGACGAGGGC
Source organism: Actinomycetales bacterium (assembly GCA_016710645.1). Classification (GTDB taxonomy): domain Bacteria; phylum Actinomycetota; class Actinomycetes; order Actinomycetales; family Dermatophilaceae; genus Phosphoribacter. The sequence continues at coordinate 79,353 of JADJVI010000020.1, forward strand.
GAGGACGGCATCCCGTTGCGCTGCCGTCAGGGTCGACTCGACCACGATCGCGACGGGGAGGTGGTCGGACGGCATACGGCATACCTGCGCTTTCGGGTGTGGATCCTCGCGAGGTCAGACGGTGGCGTCGACGACCGAGTCGTGCCCGCTTGCCCCCTCACGAGGGCGGTCGGGCACGAAGCGGTAGCCGACGTTGCGGACGGTGCCGATGAGGGTTTCGTGCTCGGGGCCTAGTTTGGCGCGCAGGCGGCGCACGTGCACGTCGACGGTGCGGGTGCCGCCGAAGTAGTCGTAGCCCCAGACCTCCTGCAGCAACTGGGCCCGCGAGAAGACCCGGCCCGGGTGCTGGGCGAGGTATTTGAGCAGCTCGAACTCCTTGTAGGTGAGGTCGAGGCTCTGGCGGCGCACCTTGGCGGAGTAGCTGTCTTCGTCGATGACCAGGTCGCCGGCGCGGATCGGGCCGGACTCGACGGCGTCCTCGGGAACGACCCGGGTCGATGCCAGCCGAAGCCGCGCCTCGACTTCCGCGGGGCCGGCGGTGTCGAGCAGCACGTCATCGACGCCCCACTCGGCGGTGAGGGCCGTGAGCCCACCCTCGGTGAGGACGGCCAGCAAGGGGCTCGACATCCCGGTCGCGCGCAGCATCCGGCACAGCGCCTTCGCGTGCAGGATCTCGCGACGCGCGTCGACGAGGACGACGTCGGCGGTGGGGGCGTTGACCAGGGCAGCCGGCTCGGCGGGCAGGATGCGCATGTGGTGGGCCAGCAGGGCCAGAGCCGGCAGCACCTCGGCGCTGGACGCCGTGGTGTTGGTCAGCAACAGGAGCATGGCCACCCCGTGAGGATAATCGACGCCAGCCGCCGCCCTCCCGGCTCGACTGCCGGGTGAGACTGGCCCGTCGTCCGAGAAGGAGCTCCGGTATGCCGTCCGCCCACCTCCCAGCCGAGGTCACCGTCCGCTACTGGGCCGGGGCCCGGGCGGCCGCCGGCATCGAGAGCGAGACCGTCGCTGCCGGGACGGTGGGTGAGGTGCTGGAGCAGGTGCGGGCCCGGCATACCGGCTTGGCGCCGGTCCTCGCGGTGGCGAGTTTCCTCGTCGACGGGATAGCACGTGACCTGACCGCGCAGGTGCCGCCCGGGGGGACGCTGGAGGTCCTGCCGCCATTCGCGGGCGGATGATGCGACCATGGCTGGCGTGAACGAGCAGGGAAGCCCCCAGGCGACGCGGCGTGAGGCCCTCGGTCGGGTCTCGGTCGACTCGACCCGGCTGCCGTGGGTCGTCACCGCGGCCGTGCTCGTGACCGTCGCGGCACTCGCCGTCGCCGTGCGGTGGGGTGACGGGCCGTATGTTGCGGTCGTCGCCGTTTTGGGTTTGTTGCTGTCGTGGGGCTGGCCACTGTTGCTCGATGCCCCCAATCCGGTGGGTGCGAGCGTCGTCCTCATGGTGTCCTCGGCAGCTCTGGCCACGGCGGCCTTGGTCAGCCCGGCGGGAGACTCGCTGCGGTGGCTGCCGTTCGCCGTGTGCGTCGGCATGATGGCCGCCTTCCTGCAACAGGTGCCGAGGGGCACGATCCGTCCCCGCCTGGTCGATGGGCTGGCGATCACCATGACGGGCATCGCGGCCGTGGCCTCCGGGATGGCGATGAGCCCGTTGGCCGGGTCGGCACGGGGGTCCGCGTTCGTTGGTGTCGGCCTCGCGGGGGTCGCCGCCGGGGCGGTGGCCGAGTTGCTGGGTCGGCTGCGGCGGGTCGGCGCGCTGGCCGTCTTCCCGGTCATGATCGCGGGGGCAGTCGTCGGGATCTGGGTCGCGACGACGTCGGGCTTCACCATGTCGGCCGGGCTGGGGCTGGGGATGCTGACCGCGTCGTTCTCCTACTCGGTGCGCCGCATCTTCGGTGCGGTGAGCGGCGCCGGGGAGGTCGGCGGCCAGCTCGCGCTCGCGGTCGGCTCGGTGCTGCTGCCCGGTGTGCTGGTCCTCGCGCTGGGGTCGCTGGCCGGGTTGCTCGCCTGATCTGACACTTATGCTCCGGGGATGAGCGAACCCACCACTCCGGCCGCGCTGGAGCCCATCCCCGAGCAGCTCGAGCGGGTGCTCGTCGTCGTGGCCCACCCGGACGACATCGAATACGGCACGGCCGCCGCGGTGGACGTGTGGACGTCGGCGGGAGTGACCGTCACCTATCTGCTGGCGACGCGCGGGGAGGCGGGCATCGACGGCATACCGCCCGAGCAAGCCGCACCCCTGCGCGCCCAGGAGGAGGTCACCGGAGCGCTGCGAGTCGGTGTGGAGGTGGTCGAGTTTCTCGACCACCAGGACGGGGTGGTGGAGTACGGCCTGGCCCTGCGCAAGGGCATCGCGCGGGAGATCCGGCGGCGTCGTCCGGACATCGTCATCGGGATGAGCTACGAGACGGTGTTCGCCGGTGGGATGACCAATCAGGCCGATCATCGGGCGGTCGGACTCGCGGCGGTCGACGCGGTGCGCGACGCCGCCAACCGGTGGATCTTCCGTGACCTGGCCGAGCAGGAGGGGCTGGAGCCCTGGTCCGGGGTGGCCGCGGTCTATCTCGCGGTTGCGGAACCGCCGACCCACTATGTCGACGTGACCGGGCATCTGGAGCCGGCCGTGGCATCCCTGGAGGCGCACGCCGAATACAACCGGCACCTGCCCGACGCGTTCCCCAAGCCTCGTGAGCTCGTCACGGGGATCCTCACCCGTGGCGCCGCAGCCGTCGCCCGGCCGGGGGTCGAGCACGCGGTGCTCTTCCGCCGCTACCCCATGTGAAGCGCGCCGCCCTCAGTACACGAGCGCCTGCGCCCCGTCGGTCATCACCTGCTCGACGAACCCCATCGCCCCGGCGATGCTCGCGCCGGGCAAGAGGTCGTCGGGGGTGAGGTCCCGCCGCGCGGCGCACTGAGTGCACACGCTGATGGCCTCGAGTGCGAGCAGGGCGTCGCGCAGGTCGGCCAGTGGCGCCGAGTGCGCGAGGGTGAGCGGCTCGGCATACCCGGGGGTGGCGAGGTAGGCCGCGTCCCCGGTGAGCCACAACCGCACTGGTATGCCGCCCGCCGCCGCCGTCGTGCAGACGGTGAGCGCCTGGGCGGTCCGCTCGAGGTCGGCCGTCGCGTCGGCGCCGCAGGTCAGTTTGACGACGAGGGAGCGCTGCATGGCGCCAGACTACGATCAGGTCATGTTCGAACTCGACGTCAACCTGCCCGAACGACTGCGCCCGCTGGCCTGGCTCATCGGCCGTTGGGAGGGCGCTGGAGTCTTGGGTTACCCGACGATCGAGTCGCGGCACTTCGGTCAGGAGATCATCTGCTCGCATGACGGGCGGGGTTTCCTGGAGTGGCAGTCGCGGGCCTGGCTGTTGGATTCCGACACCGGCGAGCGGGTCAAGCCCTCGGCGATCGAGCTGGGTTTCTGGCGGCCGAGCGAGGACGGCACGGACGTCGAGCTGTTGCTCACCCACCCCACCGGCATCCTCGAGATGTACTACGGCCCGATTGCCCCGGCCAAGATCGAGTTGCGCACCGACAGCGTGGTCCGCAGCCCGCATGCCAAGGAGTACAACTCCGCGACCCGCCTCTATGGCCTGGTCGACGGCGACCTCATGTACACGATGGACATGGCCGCGATGGGGCAACCGCTCGGGCCGCACCTGTCGGCTCAACTCAAGCGGGTGGGCTGACGCGTGAGCGGCACGGCATACCGGAGTCGGCGATGACCGACCTCGCCACGGTGCTGCGGGCCAACGGCCGCCGCCTCACCCCGCAGCGGCGCCGGATCGTCGAGGCACTCGCGGGGCTGGGCCATGCCACGCCCGACGCGGTTGCGGCGCAGGTCGGCGCCGACGGTGGGGCGAGCGTGCCGCTCTCGACGATCTATCGCGGGTTGGAGGCCCTCGAAGCGCTCGGGGTGGTCTCGCACACCCATCTCGACCACCGCGCGCCGACCTATCACCTCACCGGGCATGCCGACCACGTCCATCTCGTATGCCGTGCCTGCGGGCGCATCGACGAGGTGCCGGCCTCTGCGGCAACGGAATTCGTGGCACAGATCAGTGCCAGCCGGGGGTTTGCCGCCGACGTCACGCACATGGCCGTACACGGTGTCTGCGCGGAGTGCCGGTCTTGAGCGCCGCGGAGGCTAGGCCGATGACATCGCCGCTACTCACTCGTCCTGGAGCCGTGCAGGCCGACGGGCCCGACTCTGGGGTCGCGGCGCACTACGGCGATCCGATGCGTGAGCAGCGACGGCTGCTGGCCGGCGAGTCGATCGTCGATCTCTCACACCGCGAGGTGCTGTCGGTGACCGGCGTCGACCGGTTGCGGTGGTTGCACTCGATGACCACGCAGCACCTCGTCGACGCTGGTGCGGGGGAGTCGATCGAGACCTTGGTGCTCAGCCCCAAGGGCCACATCGAGCACGCCCTGCATCTCGTCGATGACGGCTCGACCACCTGGATCACGGTCGAACCCGGCTCTGCCGCAACGCTATTGGCGTGGCTCGAGTCGATGCGCTTCATGCTCCGGGTCGAGGTGCGCGAGCGCACCGGCGAGTATGCCGTGTTGGCGGGCGTGCCCTCGCCGGTCACCGCTGACGTGGCGGCTCATGCCGTGGCGGTGTGGACCGATCCCTGGCCGGGGCTGGTCGGCGACACCACGGCATACGGGCCGGTGGAAGGCCACCCGGCTGCGGACTGGCGCTGGTGCGAGTGGGTCGTGCCGCGGGCCGATCTCGTCGCGATCGTCGGCGACCGGGCCCTGGCGGGAGTGTGGGCGGCCGAGGCGCTTCGCGTGGCGGCCTGGCGGCCACGGGCGGGCTTCGACACCGACAGCCGCACCATCGTCCATGAGCTCGACTGGCTGCGCTCGGCCGTGCACCTGCACAAGGGCTGTTATCGCGGTCAGGAGACGGTTGCGCGGGTGCACAACCTCGGGCGGCCACCGCGGCGGCTGGTCTTCCTGCACCTCGACGGATCGGGGCACGTGCTGCCCGAGCGCGGCGAGCCGGTGCTGCTGGACGGCCGGGCTGTCGGGGTGCTTACGTCGGTGGCTCGGCACTACGAGCAGGGGCCGATCGGGCTGGCCGTGGTCAAACGCTCGACTCCGGTCGACGCCGAGCTGGCCGTCGGCGACGTCAGCGCGGCGCAGACGGTCGTGGTCGATCCCGGTGATTCTCCTGTCCGGAGGCAGGTTCCGCGAAAGATTTCACGTCCTTCTGCGACAATGGGGCAATGATCTCCGGCACCCTGCTGACCGTCGCCCCCACTGGCGCCGAGACCGACAAGGCCCAGGTCCCCCAGTTGCCGACGACGCTCGACGAACTCGTCGAGACGGCGCGGCGCTGCGAAGAGGCCGGCGCGGGCCTCATCCATATCCACGTCCGCGACGCGCAGCATCGGCCGACGCTTGATGCGGCGCGGCTGCGCGACGCCGTGCAGGCGGTCCGCGAGGCGACCGATCTGGTCGTGCAGCTCTCGACCGGCGGGAGTGTCCACGACCCGCTCGACGCGCGGCTGCGGGTGCTCGACGCCGACCCCGACTCCTGCTCGCTCACGTGCGGCACGACGAACTTCGGCGACGACGTCTTCCTCAACCCGTGGGGCTTCATGGTCGACCTCTACCGGTTGGCCCAAGAGCGCGAGGTCGTGCCGGAGTTCGAGATCTTCGAGCTTGGTCACCTGCACGCGCTGCGCCGGCTCATCGACACCTGCGGCCTGCCGTTCGGCGGCAAGGTCCACCTCGACTTCGTCCTCGGCGTGCCGGGGAGTATGCCGGCCACCCCCCAGGCGCTGCTCGCGGGCGTGGCCATGTTGCCGGCCGAGGTGACCAGTTGGTCGGCGACGGGCATCGGCCGAGGTCACCTGCCGGTGGCTGCGACCGCGGTCGCGGCGGGCGGTCACCTGCGGGTCGGGATGGAGGACAACCTCGTCTTTGCCCGGGGCCGCCAGGTCGCGCACAACTCCGAACTCGTCTCTCGTGCAGCCCAATTGGCGGCGCTGATGCAACGACCCGCGCTCTCGCCCGAGCAGGCTCGCGAGATGCTGGGCATCAAAGAGCGACGCTCCCGCTGATATTCCCCAGGTCCTCCTGACTGTGGTGTGGCAACCCTCACGCTGTCTGCAGTTTGCGTTTTGCTAACTACAGCAAGCACAATGGAGGCATGGCACCGGCACTTGTCCACGACCTCGGGGGGTACTTGCGCGAGCAACGCAAGGCCGCTCAGTTGTCGCTGCGGCAGTTGTCGGAGCTGGCAGGGATCTCCAATCCCTACCTCTCCCAGATCGAACGGGGGCTGAAGAAGCCGAGCGCAGAGATCCTTCAGCAGATCGCCCGAGGCCTGCAGGTCTCGGCCGAGTCGCTCTACGTCAAGGCGGGCATCCTCGATGCCCACCCGGGCGCTGGCGATCCGCCCGACGTCCTGGCTGCCATCGCCGCCGACCCCCGGCTGAACGACCGTCAGCGCCAAGCGCTGGTGGACGTCTACCGGTCCTTCGTTGAATCGGAGGCGGCAACGCACGCTGCACCGGCAAGCCGTGCCGTCAAACCTTCGGCAGCCGACGCCAAGGCAGCCGGTTCTCGCACCACGACTCGCGCTCGCACCACGACCCGCTCCACCAGTGGCACCAGCAGCACCAGCACCACCCCAGTAGACGACCCGAGCCGCGCCGGCCATCCGCGCGGCACCACCTGAGTCACCCGTATCCAAGGAGGACACCATGGCTCGCAAGCCCGCCCGTGACATCACCACGGACCTCAAGAAGACCGCCGCAGACGCCCGGCTCCAGCTGATGGCCGTCGTCGGCGCGACCGACCTGGCCGCCGAGCGCGTCCGTGACGCTGCCGACAAGGCGCGCGTCTCCGCCAAGGACTTCGACATCAAGGACGTTCAGAAGGACCTCGAGAAGGTCCAGTCCCGCATCGACAAGGCCCAGAAGGACCTGCTCAAGCGGGTCAACAAGCGCGTCAAGGACCTGCAGGACGGCCCGGCCAACGCCCTCGGCAACAGCCTGACCCTGGCCAGCAAGGCGCAGGCGCAGGTCGAGGAGCTCGCCGAGCGTGGCGAGCTGGTCGTGGCCCGGATCCGCAAGCAGAAGCCCACCCAGGAGCTCAAGCACCAGGTCGAGACCACCGTGGCTGCTGGCAAGGGCGCGGTGACGACCGCTCGCAAGGCTGCCGTCGAGGCCGAGAAGGCTGCCGAGGCCGCGCTCAAGACGGGCGTCAAGGAAGCCCGCGAGGTCGCTGCCAAGGTCGCCGAGACGGTCGAGAAGGACGCCAAGGTCGTCCGCGGCGCCGCCAAGAAGGTCGCTGCGACGGTCCAGGCCGACTCGAAGGAGACCGCGGCTGTGGTCAAGGCCAGCGCCGCCCGCACCCGGTCGGCTGCCGCCAAGACCACGACGACGGCCCAGGCTGGCGCCAAGCGCACCACGGCCCGCGCCAAGGCCACGACGACCGGTGTTCGCAAGACGGCGACCCGCGCTCGCACCGCCACCACCGAAGCCGCCAAGAAGGTCGGCGACTGATCCCCAGCTGCCTTCCCAGCCACTGCATGCGGGCGTGGCTGGGAAGTGCTTGACCGCGTAAGGCGGGCGGGCGGCATACCAGGCTTTCGAGCCGGTATGCCGTCCGCTTGCGTTGCGCGCGGTCGTGCGCCTTAGGGGGCGATGCGGTCCTGCGGCGGTGGCGGCCACACCCCGACGGCGCTGCGTTCGAAGGACTTCAAGAGCCAGCCCTGATAGGTCGCCGTGCCCACGTCACCCTCGGCCAAGAGAGCGAAGACCGGAGTCGCCACCTTGAAGACCTGGCGCGAACCGTCCGGGAACTCGACCGTGACGGAGTTCGCCAGCAACGTGCTGTTGGTGGCCCGGTCCCGCATCTGCACCTGCTTGGCCACGATCTTGCCGGTCGCCCTCGTGACAGGCTGCGCGCGGTTGCGCAGCAGGCCGAGCAGCGGGATGCCGATCGCGAGGACCAGGGCCAGCAAGGTCAAGCCGAAGATGACGGCCACCGCAACCGGGAGCACAAACGAGCTGATCGCCATGGGGCCAGCCTTCCAGAACGGACCCCGCTATGCGCGAGATGCGAACTGGGCTCTGGCACACTGACGGCCGTGTCGACCTCCTCTGCGGCTGGACGGACAGCTCCGTCGCCGGCTCTGCATCCGGCGCCTGTCCTGGCCCATGTTGTGCGCAACGGCACGGTCGAGAGCGTCCACCACGGCACCGCTGTCGTCACAGCCGCCGATGGATCGATCAGCCGAGCCTGGGGCGACCCCGTCGGCCTGGTCTTCCCGCGCTCGGCCAACAAACCCCTGCAAGCTCTCGCCATGGTCGAACTCGGCCTCGACCTGCCCGCCCACCAGCTCGCCCTGGCGTGCGCGAGTCACAGCGGCGAGCAGGTCCACCTCGACACGGCGCTGGAAATCCTGCACGGCGCCGGGCTGGGCGAGGGCGACCTGGGCAACACCCCCGATTACCCCTACGACGAAGCCACCAAGATCGCCTGGCTGCATGACCGCAAACCGATGACCGCGCTGGCCCAGAACTGTTCCGGCAAGCACGCAGCCATGGTCGTCACCAGCGCTGCCCGGGGCTGGTCCCTCCCTGACTACCTCGATGCCGACCACCCGCTGCAGCAGGCCATCACCGCGACCATCGAACGGCTCGCCGGCCCGGTCGGGGCCATCGCGGTCGACGGCTGTGGGGCGCCGCTGCACGGCATACCCCTCGCTGGTCTGGCACGTGCTTTCGGAGCGCTCGCGAGCGCCGACCCCACCACCGCACCCGGCCGCGTGGCGACCGCGATGCGCACCCACCCGGACTACGTCGGCGGCCACGGCCGGCAGGTCACGCGCCTCATGCGCGCGCTCCCCGGCGCGATGGCCAAGGACGGAGCAGAGGCCGTGTATGCCGTGGGGCTGGCTGACGGTCGCGGCGTCGCCCTCAAGATCGCCGACGGCTCGTGGCGGGCGGCCGGTGTCGTCCTCGGTGCGGTGTTGCGTGCCGAAGGCATCGGCACCCCCGATGTCTGGGACTTGCTGGCCGAGGCTGCTGTGCTCGGTCACGGGCGTCCGGTCGGGTCCGTCATGGCCGTCGGGATCTAGCGTGCGGGTCGTCCTGCAACGCGTGGCCAGCGCCCGGGTCGAGGTCGACGGCGCGGTCGTGGGGGCAGTCGAGGGTCCGTCCCTGGTGGCGCTCGTCGGCGTCACCCATGGCGACGGCCAGGCCGAGGTCGAGTGGCTGGCCGGCAAGATGGCCACGCTGAGGATCTTCCCGGGGGAGCAGTCGGCCAGCGAGATCGGTGCCGGAGTGCTCGTGGTCAGCCAGTTCACCCTGTATGCCGACACCCGCAAGGGGCGTCGACCGTCGTGGTCGGCCGCAGCGCCCGGCCAGGTGGCCGAGCCTCTCGTCGCGGCCCTGGCCGCCCGGCTGTCCGCGATGGGTTTGCCCGTCGCCACCGGAACCTTCGGTGCGCACATGGCCGTTCACCTCGTGAACGACGGACCTGTCACCCTGGTCCTCGACACCCCTGTGGGTCTGCCGTCAGCAGCGCCTTCATCCGCCACCCCAGCTGCCTCCCACCAGCAGCCCCAGCACCAGGAGTGACCCCGTGATCTCGATCCAGAGCTACATCCTGTGGGCGCTGGGCATCGCCGCGCTGGGCACGGAGATCTATGCCCTCGTCGACGCGGCCCGCTACCGGCCCGAGGCCTATCTCGCCGCTGACAAACGCACCAAGAACTTCTGGATGTTGGTCCTCGTCGTCGCGGCCCTCGTGGGGTTCGTCTTGGTCCGGAACGTGCTGTCGATCTTCGGCGTGGTCGCCTTCGTGGCCGCTGCGGTCTATCTCGCCGACGTGCGGCCGGCCGTGCGCTCGATCAGTGGGCGCGGCGGGGGCTCCGGTCGGCAAGGGCCGTACGGCCCCTGGTAGGTCGTGAAGGGTCCGCGCAGATCAGCACCCCGCGCAAATGAACACCCCGCGCAGATCAGCAACCCGCGCAGATCAGCAACCCGCGCAGATCAGCAACTCTCGACTCCTGCGTATCGCCCACACTCGTCAGGAGGTCGGCGCGACGGCCGCCCACGCCACCGTCACTTCGCCGAGTCGCCACCGCCGGACGCCTCCTTGAATAGGCCACCCTGCCGCCTTCAGATTGCCGACGGCCTCCACGAACCGGGGTCGCACTCCGTAGGCCGCCTGCGGGGAGGCATACCTCCACGCCTCGTCGAGTGCGCCGAGGAAGGCATGCACCCGCTCGCCGGGGACATTGCGGTGGATGAGCGCCTTGGGCAACCGCTCAGCGACCACGCCTGGTCGATCGAGATCGCGCAGCCGTAACGACACCGTGAGCGACTGGGGGCCGTGCGCGTCGACGGCGACCCAGGACGCGATCCTCCCCAACTCGTCGCACGTGCCGTCCAGCAGCAGTCCGTCCGGCGCCAAGCGCGCGACCATCCGCGCCCAGGCCCCGGCAACCTCGCTCTCGTCGTACTGCCGCAGCACGTTGAACGCCCGCACGACGACCGGACGCTCGCCGCCGTCCGTCGGAATCTCGAAGCCCCCCAACCGAAAATCCAGCCCCGCCGGGTCAGCCAGCGATGCCACCAGCGCCTGCCCAGCGCGCACTCGCGCGGGCTCGATCTCGATGCCCAGCACCCGCACGTCTGGGCGCACCGCTCGCAACCGGTCGCGCAGTTCCAGGGTGGTGATCGGCGAGGCGCCATAGCCGAGGTCCACCACCAGCGGCGCCGTCGCCGATTGCCGCAGTCGCCAGGCCTCAGGCCCGGCCAACCAGCGGTCCCCGCGGCGCAGCCGGTTGGGATTGGTCGTCCCGCGCGTGATGACCCCCACGGGCTTGGCTCGGACCACGACGGCCAGGGTATGCCGTGCCGCTGCCGGTGTGGGTCTCCCGCGTCGGCCAGGGGTCGTGTGGCGAAATGCGTCACGGGTGACTCCTTTCGCCACACCCATCGGGCGGCGACCACAGACGAGCCCACCGCGTTGATCGAGGTGGACGTCCTGGGAATGTGGATTGGCACCTGGCTGTTGAGGGCAAGGCCACCAAGCGAAGGGACGGGCGCGCCGTGACGCCGGACGAGATCCGCCGCATCGCGATGCTCAGCGTCCACACCTCCCCCCTCGAACAACCCGGCACCGGCGACGCCGGCGGGATGAACGTCTATATCGCCGAGGTCGCCCGCTGCTTGGCTCGACGCGGTCGCGAGGTCGAGATCTTCACGCGGGCCACCACCGGCGCCCTGCCGCCGAGCGTCGAACTCGCCCCCGGCGTCACCGTCAACCACGTCCTCGCCGGCCCCTACGAGGGACTGTCCAAGAACGACCTCCCCGGGCAGCTGTGCGCCTTCGCCGCGGGCGTCATGCGCGCCGGCGCTGCCCGGCCGGAGGGCTGGTTCGACCTGGTCCACTCGCACTATTGGCTCTCCGGGCAGGTCGGCTGGCTCGCCGCCGATCGCTGGCAGACCCCCCTCGTGCACACCATGCACACCATGGCCCGGGTCAAGAACGCCGCCCTCGCCGAGGGCGACATCCCCGAGCCGCCCGGCCGGGAGATCGGTGAGGCTCAGGTCGTCGACGCGGCCGACCGGCTCACCGCCAACACCGCCGACGAGGCCGACCAACTGGTCCGGCTCTATGGCGCCGATTCGGGACGGGTGTCGATCGTCCCGCCGGGCGTCGACCTGGAAGTGTTCACCCCCGGCGACCAGGGTGAGGCCCGGCGCCGCCTGGGTCTACCCCCGCACGCGAGGATAGTCACCTTCGTCGGCCGCATCCAGCCGCTCAAGGCCCCCGACATCCTCGTCAAGGCCGCCCGACTCGTCCTGGACCGACACCCCGAGTGGCACGCCGACGACCTGGTCATCGGCATCCTCGGCGGGCCCAGCGGCACCGGCCTGGCCCGCCCGACCGAGCTGCACGACCTGGTCACCGGTCTCGACCTCACCGAGCACGTTCGCTTCGTGCCCCCGGCCGATCGGCTCACCCTCGCTGATTGGTACCGCGCCTCCGACCTGGTGGCCGTCCCGTCTTACAGCGAGTCGTTCGGGCTGGTCGCCATCGAGGCCCTGGCCTGCGGCACCCCGGTCGTCGCTGCCGCGGTCGGTGGTCTCCCCACCGCCGTCGGACCCGGCGGCGTACTCGTCCACACCCATGACATCGGTGACTGGGCTGCGGCCATCGACGGTCTTCTACACACACCAGACGAGCGGAAACGACTCTCCGGCAACGCCGTTCGCCATGCCGCCCGGTTCGGGTGGGACGCCACGACCGATCGTCTCCTCACGGCATACGGGGATGCCTGTCGCACCCGCACGCCGTCGCCGATCAGTGACTCGGCGCTGCTGCTCGGGGTTCCGGCGCTCGTCATCCCATGACACAGTGGGGTGGTGACCGACGCCACTCCCAATCCCGAGCTCACGTCCGAGCCCGAGCCTGAGTCGTCCACAGAGGCCCTCGTTGAGCGCGCCGAGGCGACCGTCACGGCATACCTCACCGACGCGGAGATCCCCTGGGAGTCCGGAGCGCGGCCCGGGGAGTTCGTCCTCACCCTCCCGGGGGAGCGCAAGCTGCGTGTCGTCACCTCGCTGCTGGTCGGCCCGGTGCACACCTCGGTCTCGGCGTTCGTCATCCGCAACCCCGACGAGAATCACGCTGGCGTCTACCGCTGGCTGCTGCGCCGCAACCTGCGCATGCCCCTGCTCGCGTATGCCGTGGACGCCTCCGGTGACGTGTGGGTGCGCGGCCAGGTGCCGACCGGCGCGGTCGACGCGGCGCTGGTCGACCAACTCCTCGGGATCGTCTTGGAGGCCGCCGACGCGTCCTTCAACGAGCTGCTCGTCCTGGGTTTCCTCACCTCGATGAAGCGCGAGTGGGCCTGGCGGGTCTCGCGGGGCGAGTCCCTGGCCAATCTGGAGGCGTTCCGGTCGCTGCTGGAAGGCAGCGAACTGGAGGACGACGGCGCGGCCCCGTCGCCCCACGCCACCGAGCGTGACGAGGACCACCCCGCTGCCCAGCCCGCGGTGACCGGCTGAGCGGCGCAGCCACGCGAGTGCGCAATAGGGTTGGCGGCATGACCTACACCCTCGTCCTGCTCCGCCACGGCGAGAGCCAGTGGAACGCCAAGAACCTCTTCACCGGGTGGGTCGATGTCGACCTCACCGACAAGGGCCGCGCCGAGGCGGTCCGCGGCGGCCAGCTGCTCAAGGAGTCCGGCCTGCTGCCTGACGTGCTGCACACCTCGCTGCTGCGCCGGGCCATCACCACCGCCAACATCGCGCTCGACGCCGCCGACCGGCATTGGATCCCGGTCAAGCGCGACTGGCGGCTCAACGAGCGCCACTACGGCGACCTGCAGGGCAAGAACAAGAAGCAGACCATGGAGCAGTTCGGCGAGGAAAAGTTCATGCTCTGGCGCCGCTCCTACGACACCCCGCCGCCGGACATCGCCGACGACAACGAGTTCACCCAGGCTGGCGACCCCCGTTACGCCGACCTGAAAGAGGTGCCCAAGACGGAGTGCCTCAAGGACGTCGTCGCCCGGATGATCCCCTACTGGGAGAACGAGATCCAGCCTGACCTGCGGGCCGGCAAGGTCGTCCTCGTCGCGGCTCACGGCAACTCGCTGCGGGCGCTGGTCAAGCACCTTGACGGCATCAGCGACACCGACATCGCCGGCCTCAACATCCCGACCGGCATGCCACTGCTCTACGAACTCGACGAGGACTTCAAGCCCCTCAAGCCCGGTGGCACCTACCTCGACCCCGAGGCTGCTGCTGCGGCCGCCGCGGCGGTGGCCAACCAAGGCCGCTGAGCGATCGCTGACACCGCCGATCGACCACACGAGAGCGGACCTCGCCTGCGGGCGGGGTCCGCTCTCGCATCACCCGGTGTGGGTGGTGACCCCGTATGCCGTCCGGCTGCCCAGCGCCCAGCGCGCGCTCACGCCCGCCAGCAACCCCGCCCCGACGATGATGGCCGTCATCACCGACCACCCGGCATACCCGTGGTCGATGCACAGCCAGGTGGCGAGCGCGGGCGAGATCGACGACGACAACGACCACGCAGCGCTGGCGAAGCCTTGGTATTCGCCCTGCCGCTCCATCGGGGCCAAGCCCATGTTGAGGGCCCATTGGGCGCCGCTGCCGATGAGTTCACCGAAGACCTGGACCACCGCGCCGCCGAGCAAGAGCGCGACCGCCCACACCGGGCCGACGGCGCCGGCCACCGCGATCGCTGCGAAGCCCAGGGCCAGGAGCGCGCCTGCGCGCACCAGCGAGGCCGCACCCGCGGGCACCGTGGCGCTGCTGCGTGAGAAGCGCACCTGCAGCAGCGCGACCGCGACCGTGTTGACCCCGAAAACGACCGCGACGATCCACCGCGGGGCCTCGGTGTGCCCGGCGACCCACAGCGGCAGCGCCACCTCCATGACGACAAAGTGCATGGCGAAGACCGACACGAGCACGGTGGTCACCACATAGGGCAGGTCCCGCCAGACGGGGGTATGCCGGGTGGTCGCCTCCCCATCGGCAGGCGGGTCCGTCGGGCGCTGCGATTCTGCCGGGCGCTCAGGTAGCGGTGGCAGGTCGGGCAGCCGCCACGCGACCGCCGCGGCCAGCAGGAAGGTCACCGCGTCCCATCCGAAGACGGCGAGGTAGGCGGCCGGGGTGTCGACCCACAGGGCCAGCCCGCCCATGAGACCGCCAAAGGCGAGCCCCGAGTTGGTCACCGCGCGGAGGTATGCCTTGAACTCCACGGCCTGCCCGGTCGGGCCACCGACCCGCGCGATCATCATGTTGCGCAACGCCCGCGAGGTCGTGCCGGCGATCCCGAGCCCGACGTTGACGGCGACGAGGCCCGGCAACCCGGTGACGAGGATCAGTCCGGCGGCGAAGATCGCCATGACCGCCAGCGAGACAACGAGCAGCGTGCGCGGCTCCACCCGGTCGGCGAGCATCCCCAGGGGCGTGCTGAGGACGAACTCGGTGAACGCGCCCAACCCGATGGCGAAGGCGACGGACGTGGCCGGCATACCGATCACGTGGGTGAAGTAGATGGCGACCGTCGTCATCGTGGCGCCGCGACCCAGCGTGTCGACGAGGGCGATGGCGCCGAGCACCCGCAGGTGGGGGTCCAGTGGAATGCCCCGCCGGGTCAGCCGTGCCGTCGCCATCGGCCCCCTCGAAAGTATCTTGACGTCAAGATAATGAGTCAATCATCTTGACGTCAAGATACTTTCGGTATGCCGGTGACTCGCCCTGCGCAGGCTCCTCGGAACGGCGGCCGGGGAGGGGCTCACTCCGGGCGGTAGGCCTCGCGCACCCACCCGACAGCACTGGCGTCCTCAGAAAAATCGTGGTCGACGACGGCCTCGGTGTGGTGCTCGCCGGTCACCAGGTAGACGACCCGCCGAGCGACCGAGACCGCGTGATCGGCGAAGCGCTCGTAATAGCGCCCGAGCAGGGTGAGGTCGACGATGGTCTCGGTGGGCAGCTTGGTGTTGTGCAGGGCGGTGAAGACGCGCCGGTGCAACTCGTCCATCGCGTCGTCGTCCTTCTCCAGGCTGATCGCGAGATCGACGTCGCGGGCCGCGATCACCGAGCCGGCCTTGGCGACGATCCGCTCGGCCACCTGGCCCATCTCCAGCACCAGCGATCGCATCGACGGCGGCACCGCTGACAGGGGGTAACGCAGCCGGGCCACCTTGGCCACGTGCCGGGCCAGGTCGCCCATCCGCTCCAGGTCGGCGCTCATCCGCAGGGCGGTGACGACGACGCGCAGGTCGGTCGCGACCGGCTGCTGGCGAGCCAAGACGTCGATGGCCAACTCGTCAAGGGTCTCGCGGGCCAGGTCCAGGGTGCGATCCCCGGTGATGACGTCCTCGGCCATGTGCAGGTCGGCGTCGACCAGGGCGGTGGTTGCCCTGGCGATCGCGGACCCAGCCACCCGGGTCATCTCGACGAGTTGCTCGGAGATGTGATCCAGGTCGTCGTGGAAGGCATTGCGCATCCGGTCGGGTCCTTCGTCGGGCTGGGCGGTCGACACACGTTATCGAGCAGGGGGTTAACAACAGATCGCGGGCAGGTGAACAGCAAGGCCGGAGGTGGACGTGCGGTATCCCTCACCTACGACGAACCGTAGCCTTACCCCCGTGGACGTGCTTGCGGCGGCACTGGTCGGTGTGATGCTCGGCGTCGCCGTCATGCTGTGGCGTGGCCGGCAGTCCCCCCATCTCGCCGCCGAGCGCACCTCGCGTCAGCTGGCCACCGTAGGTTCGACCGGGGCGTCGACCTCGTCGTCCACCCCCGCCGGACCCGACGACGACAGTCCGCATGTCCCCGAATACGTCTCGGATGTTCTGGCCGTCCTTCCCTCCAGCGGCATCGTCCTGGACCGCCGGCAGGCCGTCGTCGCGTGCTCGCCCACGGCCGTCTCGCATGGTCTCGTCCGTGGTCAGACCCTCACCCACCCGGCACTGCTCAACCTGGCTCGCCGGGCCTTGGCCGAAGGCGGGGTCCAGGAGGAGCAGCTCACCCTCCCGCGCGGCCCCGGCGTCGACGCTCGTCGAGTGGTGGCTGCTCGCGCTGCGGCGCTGGGCGACGAGCACCTCCTACTCCTGGTCGAGGACCGCTCGCACGCGTATCTCGTCGAAGAGGTCCGGCGTGACTTCTTGGCCAATGTCAGCCACGAACTCAAGACGCCGGTGGGCGGCATACTCCTGCTGGCCGAAGCGGTGCGGGGCGCACGCGACGATCCCGACGCGGTGGCCCGGTTCGCCAAGCGGATGCGCAAGGAGGCTCGTCGGCTCGACCACCTGGTCACCGACATCGTCCAGCTGTCCCGGCTGCAGTCCGAGGACCGACTCTCCGAACCCGACTCGGTCGACCTGGCCAAGGTCGTCGCCGTCGCCGTCGACGATGTGCGGGTGACCGCCGAGGAGCGCGACATCGACCTGGTCGTCCTGGCCGACAAGGACTGCTGGGTCTGGGGTGACGAGGGCCTGCTCGTCACCGCTGTGCGCAATCTCGTCGTCAACGCCGTGGCCTACAGCGGCTCGGGCACCCGCGTGGCGATTCGCGCGCTGGTGGCCTCCGACGGCTCTCGGGAGATCATCGTCACCGATCAGGGCACCGGCATACCGGAGGGTGAACTCGGCCGGATCTTCGAGCGGTTCTACCGGGTCGACGCCGCGCGCTCGCGATCCACCGGTGGCACCGGCCTGGGCCTGTCGATCGTCAAACACGTCTGTGCCAACCACGGCGGCGATGTCAGCGTGTGGAGCGAGGTCGGCCGTGGATCGACCTTCACCATTCATTTGCCGGCACCGTCCTACGGTCCGTCCGACTCCCAGCCGCCCGCGGCCCAGGCCTCGCCCGACCTGCTGGCCGCAGGATCCTTGGCGGCAGGATCACTGGCCGCAGGGTCGCCGGACGCGCCGTCCTCCTCCGCCCCCGACCCGGGGGACCGTCCCTCCAGCCCCGATCAGACCAGAGAGGCGTCGCACCCATGACCCGCATCCTCGTTGTCGAGGACGAAGAGTCCTTCTCGGACCCGCTGTCCTACCTGCTGCGCAAGGAGGGGTTCTCGGTCGCGGTGGCGGCCACCGGGCCGGAAGGGTTGGCAGAGTACGACAAGAACGGCGCCGACCTCGTGCTGCTGGACCTCATGCTCCCGGGCCTGTCCGGCGTCGAGGTATGCCGGCAGCTCCGGTTCCGCTCGGCCGTCCCGATCATCATGCTCACTGCGAAGGACAGCGAGGTCGACAAGGTCGTCGGGCTGGAGATGGGCGCCGACGACTACGTCACCAAGCCCTACTCCACCCGGGAGCTGTTGGCTCGGGTGCGCGCGGTGTTGCGGCGGCACGCCGACGCCGACGAGCCCGCGTCGGCCACCTTGGAGGCCGGCCCGGTCCGGATGGACGTCGAGCGGCACGTTGTCACCGTCCGCGGCAAGGCGATCTCCATGCCGCTCAAGGAGTTCGAACTCCTGGAACTGTTGCTGCGCAACGTCGGGCGGGTGCTCACCCGGGGCCAGCTCATCGACCGGGTGTGGGGCAGCGACTACGTCGGCGACACCAAGACCCTCGACGTGCACGTCAAGCGGCTGCGGGCCAAGGTCGAGCCCGACCCTGGCGCGCCGCGGCACATCCTCACTGTGCGGGGGCTGGGCTACAAGTTCGAGGCCTGACCGGCCCGGGTCGACCCAGGGCTCGCCCGCAGCGTGCCCGCAGCGTGCCCGCACCGACACAAAGCGATCGCCGGACGGAAATCCGTCCGGCGATCGTGGTCTGTTCAGCAGAGGTCAAGCCTGGGTGAAGCCGCTCAGGACTTGGGCAACAGGTCCTTGTAGATGCCGACCGGGGCAATGATCGGCACGGTGACCAGTTGCTTGCCCTCGGGGGTCACCAGATAGATGTCGGTCATCGTGCCTGGTGCGGTGGCCACCTTGTCGAAGGTGATGTCCTTGATGGTCGCGACCTCGCGAGCGCCGACGTTGATCTTCGTCGCGCCGGCCACGCCGTCCTTGTTCTCGAAGCCCACTGCCACCGCCGAGGTGCCGGTGTTGACGACCGCACCGCTGAGCGCTCCGGGTCCGCCGGCCTTCTCGGCGACGATGAACAGGTTGCGCGCTGCAACCGTCCCGAGATTGGCCGCGACTCCCTCGCTGGGGTTGTAGGGCTTCTCGGTGGTCTGCGGCGAGAAGAAGCTGCAGGCGGACAGAGCGGCGGCAGAGGCCGCGACGCAGGTCATGGCGATGGCACGGTCGAGTCGCTTCACGCGGGGCAGCCTATCGCGCACGACCCGCGCGTGGCGGGGAGGGTGACGTGGTGCCGAACACGTCGCACCCGGGTCGTCGGTTCGGGTCGCACACCACCCGCCGGCCGGGTATGCCGTCCGGAGGGGCTGCCACGGCATACCCGAGGGGGTTTCGGATGCACGATCGCCACCTTCTGTCAAGCCCCTTCTCGGTTTCCGGGAGGCGGTTGCCCCTGGTCCTTATGGCCTCTGACCTGCACAAACGCAGATCGTCGGGGTGCGGCTGTCGGTGGGGGCGTGTTATCCTGATAGTCGCGAAAGGGGATAACACCACATGGTCTTCAAGGTCGGCGAAACGGTCGTGTACCCGCATCACGGGGCGGCTCTGATCGAGGAAATCAACACCCGCACGATCAAGGGCGTGGACCGGGTCTACCTGAAACTCAAGGTCGCTCAGGGCGATCTCACCATCGAGGTCCCGGCAGACAGCTGCGAGGACATCGGGGTCCGCGACGTCGTGGGCCAGGAGGGCCTCGACCGCGTGTTCCAGGTGCTCCGGGCGGCCTACACCGAGGAGCCCACCAACTGGTCGCGCCGTTACAAGGCCAACCTCGAGAAGCTCGCCTCCGGCGACGTCATCAAGGTCGCCGAGGTCGTGCGCGACCTGTGGCGACGCGACAAGGACCGTGGCCTGTCCGCCGGCGAGAAGCGCATGCTGGCCAAGGCCCGCCAGATCCTCGTCTCCGAGCTCGCGCTCGCCGAAAAGACCAACGAGGAGAAGGCCGAGTCGATCCTCGACGAGGTCCTCGCGTCCTGACCGGTCGGCTCCCGACCGCCTGACGCACCACCATCCATCCGCCGATGGCCATGACGAGACACTGACGTCATGGCCATCGGCGTTCTCGTCCTCGCTGCCGGATCCGGCTCCCGCCTCGGGGCTGCCGTCCCGAAAGCGTTCGTGCGCCTCGGCGCGAGTTCCCTGCTCGGGTATGCCGTCCGGTCCGCGCTCGCGGCCCGCGACGTCGCGTGCGTCGTCGTCGCTGCTCCGGCCGAATGGCTGGACGTGGCGATCGAGCAGACCGAGCCGCTGAGCCGGGCCCACGGCATACCGGTGCAGGTGGTGCCCGGGGGAGCCGAGCGCGGCGACAGCGTCCTGGCCGCGCTGCGCTGGTTGCCGCAGGAGTGCGACGTGGTCCTGGTCCACGATGCCGCGCGGGCGTTCGCGCCGCCGGAACTCTTCGACCGGGTGGCTGCCTCGGTCACCGAGCGCCACCCGGCCGTGGTCCCGGGCGAGCCGGTCGTCGACACCATCAAGATCGTCGATGCGACCGGGGTGGTCGTGTCGACTCCCGAGCGCAGCGGGCTGCGCCAGATCCAGACCCCGCAGGGCTTCCGCCGCGATGTGCTGCTGCGGGCCCATCGGGAGCACGGCAGCCTGGCCAGCGATGACGCCGGGCTGGTCGAGCGACTCGGTCTGCCGGTGCTCGTCGTCGCGGGCGACGGACGCGCGCTCAAGGTGACCACGCCCGACGATCTCGACCGGGCTCAGCGGTTGGCTCATGTGTTGTCCGATGACGATTCGACTCATGACGACGACGCGAGCCGTCGCTAGGCTGGCAGCCAGCGCACCGGCATACCGGCTCGGTCCGGAGCCCGCGTAGGAGCCAGCAAAGGAGCCCGCATGAGCCCAGTCGCTGTCATCACCGGGGGAGGCACCGGGATCGGAGCTGCGACCGCCCACCGGCTGGCCCAGGACGGCTACGACGTCGTCGTATGCGGGCGCCGCGCCGAACCGCTGGAAGCCACCGCCGAGCAGATCCGCACGGCCTACCCAGCGCAGGCGCGGGCCGTCGTCATGGATGTCACCGACCGCGAGTCGGTGCGTGCCGCGGCCGAACACATCGGCGCGGCCGACGTCTTGGTCAACAACGCCGGCGGCGCGATCGGCACGGAGCGGGTCGAGGACGGCAAGCCCGAGGACTGGCGGGCGATGTGGGAGTCCAACGTGCTGGGCGTCCTGCACGTCACCCAGGAGTTCCTGCCGGCGCTGCGGCGCTCGCGCCTGGGCGGCACCATCGTCGTGGTCAGCTCGATCGCTGGGCTGCTGGTCTACGAGGGTGGGGCGGGCTACACCGCGGCGAAACACGGCGCCACCGCGGTCGTCGAAACGCTGCGTCTCGAACTCGCGGGTGAACCGATCCGCGTCATCGAGATCGACCCAGGGATGGTGTGGACCGAGGGCTTCTCGCTGACCCGCTTCCACGGCGACCAGGGCAAGGCCGACGCGGTGTATGCCGGAGTGGACCGACCGTTGGTCGCCGACGACGTCGCGGAGTGCATTGCCTTCTGCGTCCGGCTGCCGCAGCACGTCAACGTCGATCGTCTCGTCGTCAAGCCGGTCGCTCAGGCTGCGCCGCACAAGGTGATCCGCACGCCCATCGACTGGGACCACTCGGCGGGTCAGGGTGACCGCGATGGCTGAGCAGCCGGCCGTCGGCCGGGCGTCGGGTGGCTGGCCGCACGACATCGTCTGGCCGCGGGTCGGGATCGGCACCGACGTCCACGCCTTCGCCGCGGCAGACGCCCCTCGGGCGCTCTGGATCGCGGGGTTGGAGTGGCCCGCGGAGCCTGGGCTAGACGGGCACTCCGACGCCGACGTCGCCTGTCATGCGGCCTGCGATGCGCTCTTCTCGGCCGCGGGGATCGGCGACCTCGGCGCGCACTTCGGCACCGACCGGCCGGAGTATGCCGGTGCGTCCGGCACCCGGTTGCTCGCCGAGGCAGCGCGGCTGGTCCGGGAGGCGGGTTTCGAGATCGGCAATGTCTCGATCCAGGTCATCGGCAACCGGCCCAAGATCGGCTCGCGGCGCACCGAGGCCGAGGGTGAGCTGTCGATCGCCTGCGGTGCGCCGGTATCGGTGAGCGGCACGACGACCGACGGCTTGGGCCTGACCGGCCGAGGCGAGGGCATCGCTGCCATCGCGACGGCCCTGGTCGTGCCGCGCTGAGCGTCCTGGGTCACTGGGCCTGGGCGACGTAGGTCAACCAGCACGAGCTGGCCGTGCCGTCAGGTCCCTCGGCCGTGGTCAGGCAAGGCCGACCATCGAGGGAGTAGGTGTCCAAGACCGTAAAGCCGCGCGCCGCGAGCTGCTCGTGTTGTGCCTGAGCGTCGATGTAGTAGGTGAGCAAGGCATAGTCGTGGGCGTCGTCGTTGACGATGGCGTAGTCGGCGGTGCGCTCCCCGAGTCGCTCCAGCCGGCGGCGCCGAGGCAGGGCTCGCAGTGCGTGCAGGCAGGCGGACAACCAGGCCCGACCGACCCGGAACGGCGGCTGCCACGGCAACTTGCCGAACCGCTCCCAGTCGCGGTTGTGGCTGGCGAAGACGAACAACCCACCGGGGGCGAGCACCCGACGGATCTCGGCGAGCGTCAGCAGGCGGTCGGCGTGGCCCATGTAGTCGATCCCATTGAACGAGAAGACCACGACATCAACGCTGCCCTCGGCGAAGGCCCCGAGGTCGCGCGCATCCCAACTCTCAGGTCAGCTTCCGGGAAGCGCTCCCGAGCGGCGGCGACGAGCTGCGCGGAGTAGTCGACGCCGACGTAGCTGCCGGCGATCGCCAGCAGATGGCCCGTGGTCCGGCCGGCACCGATCCCCAGGTCGAGGATGCGGGCGTCCCGCAATCGACCGGCATACTGGGCGAAGATGGCCCGCTCGGCGGGCTGCAGCTGATCGCGGTCGACGTAGTAACCCGCGGCGTCCGGGCGCTCGTAGAGCGCCCGATTGGTCCCGTCGATGGGGGAGGCGCAGTCGGGGACGTCAGTGCTGTCGGAGGTGGCGGAGGTGCCAGAGGTTGCGTCTCCGGGGCGGGTCATGGCTGCGAATCTACCGGCGGTCCCGCGCTCCCGTCGGACCTTCAGCGCTCCCGGCGGGTGAAGACGACGGCCGAGCGCTGCGAGACGGTATGCGGTGCGGGTCGCCGACCGGGGCGCATCGACGCGACCCCGGCGAGGCGCTGGATCTCGGCCACGTGACCACAGAAGGCGTGCCGTCCGGTCTCGGTCATCGCGACGATGGTGAAGGTGCGGCTGCCGTCGCGCACCTTGCGCACGGCGACATATCCCGACTGCTCCAGCGCCCGCAGGTGCTTGGACAGCGCCGACTCACTCACCCCGAGCGACTCGCGCAGCGTCGCGAACTCGGCCTCGACGACGGCCGCGAGCATTCCGCACAGGCGCAGTCGGGTGCGCTCGTGGATCACTTCGTCGAAGAGGGGGCGTGGGCTCACGTCCCCAGGCTAGGCCCGGCTTTCCGGAAAGGAAACCACTCGGTATGCCGTGCGGCCTGCGCCGATGCCGGGACGGCATACCGGTGCTCTTGTCCTCGTGGCGATCGTGGCGTGAGGTAGCCGCATGCGCGGCGCCGCGTGGTGCCGCCCTGCGTCGTCCCCATCTTTCAGGAGGTACCCATGCCGCAGACCGTCAAGGGCGTCATCGCGCGCAGCAAGGGCGCGCCGGTCGAAGTCGTCGACATCCTCGTCCCGGACCCTGGGCCAGGTGAGGCCGTCGTCAAGGTCCAGGCCTGCGGGGTCTGCCACACCGACCTGCACTACCGCGAGGGCGGGATCAACGACGCCTTCCCGTTCCTGCTCGGACACGAGGCCGCGGGCGTCGTCGAGGCGGTCGGGCCGGGGGTCACCGAGGTCACGCCGGGTGACTTCGTCATCCTCAACTGGCGCGCGGTGTGTGGCCAGTGCCGCGCCTGCCTCAAGGGCAAACCGTGGTACTGCTTCGCCACCCACAACGCCAAGCAGAAGATGACCATCGCCTCCGGTGAAGGCGCGGGCACAGAGCTGTCGCCGGCCCTGGGCATCGGCGCCTTCATCGAGAAGACCCTCGTCGCGGCCGGGCAGTGCACCAAGGTCACCGAGGCCGACGCTGCCGCGGTCGGGCTGCTCGGGTGTGGGGTCATGGCCGGCTTCGGCGCGGCGGTCAACACCGGTGGCGTCCACCGCGGCGACTCGATCGCGGTCATCGGCTGCGGTGGCGTCGGCAATGCCGCCATCGCGGGAGCCGCCACCGTCGGCGCGACGACGATCATCGCCGTCGACATCGACGACCGGAAGCTGGACGCCGCTCGCCGCTTCGGGGCGACCCACACGGTCAACTCCGCCCAGGACGACGCCGTCGAGGCGATCCGCGCGCTGACCGGCGGGCACGGCGCCGACGTCGTCGTCGAGGCAGTCGGTCGCCCGGAAACCTACGAGCAGGCGTTCTACGCCCGCGACCTGGCCGGCACCGTCGTGCTGGTCGGCGTGCCGACCCCCGACAAGCAGGTCACCCTGCCGATGATCGAGATCTTCGGCCGCGGTGGGGCGCTCAAGTCGAGTTGGTACGGCGACTGTCTGCCCTCCCGCGACTTCCCCATGCTCGTCGAGCTCTACCGGCAGGGCCGCTTCCCGCTAGAGGCCTTCGTGTCCGAGCGGATCGGCCTGGGCGACGTCGAGGCGGCGTTCGAGAAGATGCACCACGGAGAGGTGCTGCGCTCGGTCGTCGAGGTGCAGTCGTGAACGACGCCTCGCACTCGACCGACGTGAGCGACGGGCCGACCGAGGAGCCGACCGAACAGCCGACCGAACAACCCGGTATGCCGTCCGCGCACTCCGCCCCGCTGCCCGCCTCCCCGGGGGGCGTGCGGATCGACCACCTCATCACCTCGGGCACGTTCAGCCTCGACGGCGGCACGTGGGAGGTCGACAACAACGTCTGGCTGTTGGGCAATGACGACGAGTGCGTGGTCTTCGATGCCCCCCATGTCAGCGCGCCGATCCTCGCCGCCATCGGCGACCGGCGGCTGGTCGCGATCCTGTGCACCCACGCCCACGACGACCACATCACCGCGGTCGGTGAGTTGCGGGCGGCAACCGGCGCACCGACATATCTGCATCCCGCCGACCGGGTCTTGTGGGACCGGGTCTACGACACCCCACCCGACCGCGAGCTGGCCGACGGCGACGAGCTGCGCGTCGGCGACGTGACCGTCCGGGTCCTGCACACCCCGGGTCACGCCCCTGGCGCCTGCTGTTTCGTCGTGCCCGAACTGGGCGTGGTCTTCTCCGGTGACACGCTCTTCCAGGGTGGTCCGGGGGCGACCGGGCGCTCGTTCAGCAGCTTCCCGACGATCATCGACTCGATCACGTCGCGGCTGTTCGACCTGCCCGACGAGACCGTCGTGCTCACCGGCCACGGTGGGTCGACGACGATCGGGGCCGAGCGTCCGGCGTTGCAGGACTGGCTCGACCGCGGTCACTAGGAGGATCCGTCGACAGCGTCCCGACCCAGGTCGGGGGAGGGTCGTGGCGCCGTCGCGGATCAGGCCGACGCCCGCAGGGTGGGCGTCGGCCTGATGGGTGAGGGGCACGGCATACCTGCCGGCCCGGGGGTGTGCGCAGGTCAGTCGGTCAGAGCGTCCTTGACGTCGCCAGCGGCGTCCTTGACCTTTTCGCCCGCCTGCTTGGCCGACGCACTGGCCTGGTCGGCCTGGCCCTCGGCTTCGAGGCGCTCGTTGTCGGTCAGCTTGCCGACGCCCTCCTTGACCTTGCCCTTGAGGTCCTCGGCTGCGTTGTGGATCTTGTCCATGCCACTCATCTGCGTCTCCTATCGGTGAGGGGCGCTGACATGCTGCCCATGTCTTCACTCCGTACCCCCGGAAGTCCCGCTCAAACCGGCACATCCGAGCCCGCCCATAGACTTGGGCGGGTGAGCCTGCACCTGTTCGACACTGCCACCCGTGAGATGCGTGAGTTCCAGCCGCTGGAACCCGGCAAGGTCGGCATGTATATCTGTGGGCTCACGACCCAGGGTGCCCCTCACATTGGTCACGTCCGGTTCGCGGTGGCCTTCGACGTGCTGCGCCGGTGGCTGACCATCGGGCACGGCTACGACGTCACGCTGGTGCGCAATGTCACCGACATCGACGACAAGATCCTGCGCAAGGCCGCCGAGGCGGGCGAGCCGTGGTTCGTGCTGTCCTATCGCAACGAGCGGCTCACCACCGAGGCCCTTGATCTGCTCGGGGTGCTCCCGGCGACCTACGAGCCGCGCGCGACCGGCCACGTCACCGAGATGGTCGACCTCATGGACACCTTGGTCGAGAAGGGCCATGCGTATGCCGCGCCCGACGGCAGCGGTGACGTCTATTTCGATGTGCGGTCCTGGCCCGAATACGGGTCGCTGACCGGGCAGTCGCTCGATGACATGGCCGACGCCGAGGACGCCGACCCGCGCGGCAAGCGCGACCCTCGCGACTTCGCGCTGTGGAAGGGCGCCAAGGCCGACGAGCCGGAGTCGGCCCGCTGGTCGACGCATTTCGGCGCCGGCCGCCCGGGCTGGCACCTGGAGTGCTCGGCGATGGCCCGGCGTTATCTCGGCGACGCCTTCGACATCCACGGCGGTGGCATCGACCTGCGCTTCCCGCACCATGAGAACGAGCAGGCCCAATCTCGCGCTGCCGGAATGGATTTCGCCAACTTCTGGCTGCACAACGCCTGGGTGACGGTCAAGGGCCAGAAGATGGGCAAGTCCCTCGGCAATGCCTTGGAGATCCAGGAACTCGTCAAGGTCGCCCGCCCGCTCGCGGTGCGCTACTACCTCACCGCCGCGCACTACCGCTCGATGATCGAATACCACCCCGGCTCGCTCACCGAGGCCGAGGCCGCGGTCGACCGCATCGAGGGTTTCCTTGAGCGGGTGGCGCGGGTGCGCCCGTATGCCGGTCTGTCCGGCGCGCTCCCAGCCGAGTTCACGGCGGCCATGGACGACGACCTCAACGTCTCGGGGGCGCTGGCTGTCGTGCACGACACCGTGCGCGCCGGCAACACCGCGCTCGACGACGCCGACCACGAGACCGCGGCTGCGTTGGCGGCGTCGGTCGTCGCCATGACCGAGGTGCTCGGCGTCAATCCGCTTGCCCCGCACTGGGGTTCGCACGTCGCCGCAGGTGACCAGGACGCTCACGCGGCTCTCGACGTGCTCGTCCAGGACCGGCTGGCCGCCCGTCAGGCAGCTCGGGCCGGCCGCGATTTCGCGACGGCCGACGCCATCCGCGATCAGCTCACCGCCGCTGGCATCGTCATCGAAGACACCCCCGCCGGCCCGCAGTGGTCACTCTCCCGGGCGCCGCGTAGCGCCGACCCGGCCTGATCCACCCGCTTCCGAGGAGACCTACATGGCCGGCAATTCCCAGCGTCGCGGCGCGGTGCGTAAGAGCGGCAAGGGCGCGACCGTCGGTTCTGGCGGGCAGCGCCGCAAGGGCTTGGAGGGCCGCGGCCCGACCCCCAAGGCCGTCGATCGCGAGCACCACCCCGCCCACAAGCGCGCCACCTCTGCGGCGCGCGGCGTGGCCAAGGCGGGCGCCCCCGCCGGCCGCTCCGGTGGGTCCACCTCTGGAGGTAGCTCCGGCCAGCGTTCGGCCGGTGCGAGCCGGTATGCCGGTGCCAAGGGCAGCGGCGGTCGCGCCGGAGGTTCCGGGCGCCCGGGCCGCAGTGCCAAGCCCAGCTCCGAGATGGTCGCCGGGCGCAACTCGGTCGTCGAGGCGCTGCGGGCTGACATCCCCGCGACGACGATGTACATCGCCACCCGGATCGACTCCGACGACCGGGTCCGTGAAGCCCTCAAGGAGGCGACCCAGCGCGGCATACCGGTCTTGGAATGTCCGCGAGGAGAACTCGACCGGCTCACCGATGGCGCGGTGCACCAGGGCTTGGCGCTGCAAGTGCCCGCCTACGAGTATGCCGACCCGGCCGACTTCGTCGACCCGGAGGCGCCCGGGGTGCCGCTGGTCGTCGCCATGGACGGCATCACCGACCCGCGCAACCTCGGGGCGATCATCCGCTCGGTGGCAGCCTTCGGCGGCCACGGGGTCGTCGTGCCGGAGCGGCGCTCAGTGGGGATGACCGCCAGCGCCTGGAAGACCTCGGCCGGCGCGGCTGCCCGGGTGCCGGTCGCCAAGGCGTCCAACCTCACCCGAGCCCTGGAGGCTTACCAGAAGGCCGGTTTCTTCGTCGTCGGCCTGGACATGGACGGCGACGTCGACCTGCCCGAGCTCGACCTGGCCACCGAGCCACTGGTCATCGTCGTCGGCTCGGAGGGCAAGGGGCTGTCGCGTCTGGTGCGCGAGACCTGCGATCGGATCGTCTCGATCCCCATGGTCAGCAGCGTCGAGTCGCTCAACGCGGGAATCGCGACCGGAGTTGCGTTGTACGAGGTGGCCCGCGCCCGCCGGATTGCCAGCCGAGGTCGTTAGCATGTCCAGAACGCCCGCTCCCTGCCGGAGCCGGGCGGGCTGATTCGCAGGGGTTCGAAGGAGATCTGGACGTGGGTAAGAGTGCACGCGCGGAAAACGCGCGCCTGGCAGCGTTGCGGGCCGAGCAAGCTCGACAGGAGCGGCGTAGCAAGCTCATGATCGCCGGCGGCGTGGTCGCCGTCATCGTCCTGATCATCGTGGCCCTCGTCATCGCCGCGATGCAGGGCGGCAAGGACTCCGACGGCAAGAGCGGCACCGCGCTGGACCAGGCCACCTTCTCCAAGCTGACGACGGTCCCCGCCGCGACCTTCGACAAGGTCGGCGTCGGCACGGCGTCCAACCTGCCCAAGACCATCGACGCGCCGGCGATCACCAAGGACGGCAAGCCGCGCGTCGTCTACGTCGGCGCCGAGTACTGCCCGTTCTGCGCGGACCAGCGCTGGCCGGTCGTCGTTGCGCTGTCCCGCTTCGGCACGTGGAACAACCTCAACGCGACCTACTCCGCGCCGGCACCCGAGACCAACCCCGACACCCCCACGGTGAGCTTCCACGGGGCGACGTTCACCAGCCAGTACCTCTCGTTCACCGGCTACGAAACCGCGACGAACAAGAAGTCCAACGGGCAGTTCACCAAACTCGACACCATCGAGGGCGATGACCTCACGTTGTTCCAGAAGTACAACAGCCAGCCCTATGTCACCAGCGCTGGAGCTATCCCATGGCTGAACTTCGGTGGCACGTCATTGGTCGCGGGCGCCTCGTATGCCAATGACGCGATCGCGGGCAAGACCCACGCCGAGATCGCCGCGGCCCTCGCCGACCCGACAACGCCCACCTCGAAGGCCATCGTCGGCAGCGCCAACGTCTTCACCGCGCAGATCTGCAAGCTGACCGACCAGAAGCCCGCCGAGGTGTGCACCTCTTCCGGTGTGACCGCGGCTGCCGCGGCGATCAAGTAGGCGGCGACGATGGCGCAGACCAGCGCTGGCAATCGCGGCGCAGCCCGCAGCGGCACGGCATACCGGCCTGAGCGCATCGTGCCCACCTGGGTGGTGCGGGCGTGCTTGGTGATCTGCGTGCTCGGGCTGCTCGTCTCTGCCTACCTGACCTGGGAGTCCTTCAGCGGCGGCGCTACTCTGGCCTGCCCGGAAGGCGAGACGATCAACTGCGCCAAGGTGACCGAAAGCCAGTGGTCCAAGCTCTTCGGCATCCCGGTGGCACCGCTTGGGCTGCTCTTCTTCGCCGGGATGGCCTGGCTGACTCGTGGGTCGGCGCTGCGGCGCTCCGGCAAGGGTATGGACCAACTGCGCCTGGCTGCGGTCGGCGTCGGCCTGGCGATGGTCTTCTACCTGGTGTGGGCCGAGCTGTTCAAGATCGGCGCGATCTGCTTGTGGTGCACGGTCGTGCACGTGCTCACCTTGGCGCTGTTCGTCGTGCTGCTCTTCGGCCAGATCATGATCGAGCCGGCGCCGGCGCGGGTGCGCTACAAGGACCGCGTCAAGGGCTGAGGCAGTGCCCCAGCCCTTGACCGCTGGTCAGCGAGGGACCTTGATGACGACGGTCTTCATGATCTTGTCGGCGAGGGTCTGCTTGTGCGCATCCCAGAGCGGCCACAGATAGCCGATGTAGATCGCGCTGTCGACGATGTGGGCCAGCTGGCGCAGGATGTTGTTGCCCATCCCGATGAGCGCCCCGGTCTCCTGACCGACGATGTAGAGCCCGCGCTTGGACTTGCCCCAGGACTGCCCGGTGCGGCCTTGGCGGATCCAGAGGTTCCAGATCCCAACGCCGACGAAGAACAGCCCGCTCACGGCGAGCATGAGCATCCCGGCGGTCATCCCGGCCGCATTGACTCCGACGGTCACGCCGCGGCTGTTCTTCGTGCCGCTGTTGACGATGAGCACGATGAAGCCGGCGATATAGAGGATCCACGCCGGCGCCATGAGCAACTGGTCGAGCAGATAGGCCACCACTCGGTCCCCCCAGCTCGCGAGGTCGGGGCGGGGAGCGAGGGAGTAGGGCTGGTAGCTCGCGTACGGACTGGTCGGCGGCTGCCCGTATGCCGGGTAGTCACCTCCGGGGGGCTGTGCCGGAGCCGCGGGGTAACCGAACGGGGACGCCTCGGGGGGCCCGGCGGCCGTCGGCGGGGCCGGTGCTGCCGTGGGGTCGCCGAACGGAGCGGAACTGGCTGCTGTGGGGTCGCCAAACGGCGGGACCTGCGGGGGAGCAGCGAACGGCGACTGACCGGAATACGCCTGCTGCTGGCCAGTCGCCACGACCGGCGACTGGCCGGCATACGGCTGCTGCTGGACAGGCACCTCACGCGGCGCCTGACCGGCATACGGGGGCGGTGGCGCCTGGAACGGGGACTGCGTGGGATCCGCCGCGGGCGGCTGGTCGCCCGAGGGCGCCGGGTGGAACGGGTCGGGCTGTTGTGTCACGGGATATCCCCCAAGGTGGAGCTGTACGGGCGCTCTCAGGGTATCCCGGGGAGCCGTGGGTCAGTCTCGGTCGACCGCGAGGACCGGCATCGCCGTGGTGTCGACCCCGAGGATGGCGCGCTCGTCGGGTTTGGCGGGCAGCACGGTGGCGATGTAGTCGGCGATGGCCTCCGGCAGCGGAGTGTCGTGGCCGGCGCGCTCGCTCATGTACCAGCGGTGTTCCAGCAGTTCGTGGAAGATCTCGGCGGCTTCCAGCTTGCCGGCGAGCTCGCGGGGGATCGCGCGCACGGTCGGTTCGTAGATCCGGGTGAGCCAGTCGTGGGCGACCTGTTCCTCGTCGTCGCCGAGCCGGTCGGTGGCGGCGCGATAGGAGTCCAGGTCGTTGAGGAGGCGGCGGGCCTGGTTCTCCTCGACATCCAGGCCGGTGAGGCGCAGCAGGCGGCGGGAGTGGTGGCCGGCGTCGACGACCTTGGGCTGGATCTGGATCGAGGTGCCGTCGAGGTCGGTGGACATAGCCAGCTCGTCGACATCGAAGCCGAGGGCATTGAGTCGGCGGATCCGCTCGTCGACGCGCCAGCGGTCGCCGGTGCCGAACCGCTCGACGCCGGTGAGCTCGTCCCACAGCGAGTTGTAGCGCGCGACGATGAGGGTCGCGGTCTCGACCGGGTCGGTGTGGTCCTCCAGGAATCCGCCGGCCTGCAGGTCCATCAGCTCACCGGCGATGTTGACCCGCGCGATCTCCAGGTCGTGGCCGCGTTGGCCGTCGGACAGGCTGCGGTGCAACTCCCCGGTCTCGGCATCGACGAGGTATGCCGCGAACGCCCCGGCATCTCGCCGGAAGAGGGTGTTGGACAGGGATACGTCGCCCCACCAGAAGCCGGACAGGTGCAACCGCACCAGCAGGACCGCGAGCGCGTCGATGAGCCGGCTGGCCGTGTCGGGGCGCAGCGATTGGGAGTAGAGCGCGCGATAGGGCAGCGAGAACGACAGGTGTCGGGTGACCAGACAGGCATCCAGCGGGCGCCCGTCGTCTGCGACCCGGCCGGTCACCACGGCATACGGGATGACGGCCGGCAGGTCGAGCTTGCCCAGGACGCGCAGCATCTCGTACTCGCGGCTGGCCAGGTCGGCCTTGATCTCCTTGACGGCGAAGACCTTGCCGGCATGACGCGCGAAGCGAACGACGTGCCGGGAGATACCGCGGGGGAGGGCGGCGAGGTTGTCGGCGGGCCACTCCTCCAGGGGCACAGCCCAGGGCAGGTCGAACATCGTCGGGTCCGGTCGAGCCGAGGTGATCGACAGGGTCATGTCAGTCAGTGTCCTCTGGGTGGTCCGTCTGGGTGGTCCGTCTGATTGAACGTCGGCGAGGTGAACGCTGGGTCGAATCAGCGGGGTAAGAGAACGACAGCGGCGGCGCGCCCCGCCGGGAGCACGCCGCCGCTGTCTTGTGCCGGGTCAAAGACCGTGACGGTCAGTCGCCGATCCGCAGGCCGGTTTCGGCGTTGAACACGTGGATGTGACCGGCCTTGGGCACCAGGCGGACCTTCTCGCCACGGCCCGGAGGACGCCGGCCGTCGACACGCGCGAGGAACGGCTTGGCCGTGGCGGAGTCTTCACCCTCGACCTTGACCGGGTTGACGCCCTGGGCGATGCCGTGGATGTAGGCGTCCGCGCCGAGCTCCTCGACGAGTTCGACGATCATTTCCATGCCTTCGCCCGTGGACGAGATCTCCATGTCCTCGGGACGCACGCCGATGGTGACGTGGTTGCCGGCCTTGGCCAGGGCCGCGCGGTCGACGGGCACGACGTAGTTGCCGAGCTTGACCCCACCGTCGACGACGGGCACGTCGAGCAGGTTCATCGCCGGCGAGCCGATGAAGCCCGCGACGAAGACGTTGTTCGGGTGGTCGTACATGTAGCGCGGGGCGTCGCACTGCTGGAGGTAGCCGTCCTTGAGGACCGCGACCCGGTCACCCATCGTCATAGCCTCGGTCTGGTCGTGGGTGACGTAGACCGTGGTGACGCCCAGGCGGCGCTGCAGCGAGGCGATCTGGGTGCGGGTCTGGACACGCAGCTTGGCGTCGAGGTTGGACAGCGGCTCGTCCATGAGGAAGACCTGGGGGGAGCGGACGATGGCCCGGCCCATGGCGACGCGCTGACGCTGACCGCCGGAGAGGGCCTTGGGCTTGCGCTCGAGGTAAGGCTCCAGGTCGAGGATCTTGGCGGCCTCCAGGACGCGCTTCTGGATCTCGGACTTGTCGACGCCGGCGATCTTGAGCGCGAAGCCCATGTTCTCGGCCACCGACATGTGCGGGTAGAGCGCGTAGTTCTGGAAGACCATGGCGACGTCGCGGTCCTTGGGGGACAGGTTGGTCACGTCGCGGTCGCCGATGAAGATCTGGCCGCCGTTGACCTCTTCGAGGCCGGCGAGCATGCGCAACGAGGTCGACTTGCCACACCCGGACGGGCCGACGAAGACGAGGAACTCGCCGTCGGCGATGTCGATGTTGAGCTTGTCGATGGTGGGCTTCGGGTTGCCCGGGTAGTGCCGAGTGGCGTCCTTGAAGCGGACAGTAGCCATGGCTTTCGCTCCTTCACCGGCAGGTACGTGCCGGACGATCCGTCGTAAAGGTGGGTGGTGCTCTGGTGGTGACAGTCTCGCAGGTCCCCGGTCGAGCCTGCAAGCGTTTACATGGACTGACTTCGTGCGCCTGGTTATCTTTCGAGGTCAACGAGGGGTGCGGCCGCACGGCATACCGCTGCGGCATGCCGGGAAAACTTCTGCAACGAATGTGAATTTTCTTGCAGGAAGCTATGGAAAATCTTTCAGAACCGGGCTAGCCTGGGCAGGGTCAGGACGACGCCGGTCGTCCGGTTCAAAGGAGAATCCATGCACAAGCGTGCTTTCAGCGCTGTCGCCCTGGTCGGCGTCTCGGCGCTCGCCCTCGCAGCGTGCGGCAGCGGGTCCGGGACGGGGACGGCCAGCAGTGCCGCGTCCAGCGCCGCGACCTCCGCCGCAGCAGCAGCCCCCACGACGACGGGCGCGCCCGTCCGTGACGCGGCCGTCGACCTGGTGATCTGGTGCGACCAGGACCGCAAGCCCATCATCGACAAGTACGCCAAGCTGTTCGGCGACGCCCAGAACATCAAGGTCGCGGTCCAGGTCTCGACCGACGTGCGCAAGGACTTCAAGGACGCCACGAACGCCGGCAAGGGCCCGGACGTCATCGTCGGCGCCCACGACTGGCTCGGCGAGCTCGTCCAGAACCAGGCCGTCAAGCCGATCAACCTCTCGGCCGACATGCAGGCCAAGTTCCCCGCCGAGGCGATGGCCGCCACCAAGTTCAACGGCCAGATCTACGGCGTCCCGTACGCCGTTGAGAACATCGGCATCGTCCGCAACACGGCGCTGGCCCCCGAGGCCCCCAAGACCTTCGAAGAGATGGTCACGCTCGGCTCGCAGCTGGTCAAGGACGGCAAGGCCACCAACGCGGTGTTGCTGACCGTGAGCAAGACCGGCGATGCCTACCACTCCTACCCGTTCCTCAAGGCCTTCGGCGGCGGCGTCTTCGCCCAGAAGCCCAACGGTGACTACGACCCGGCCCAGGTCATTGTCGGCTCGGCCGGCTCGATCCAGGGTGGCGACCAGCTCGCCGCGCTCGGCAAGGCCGGCATTCTGTCGACCAACGTCGACGGCGGCATCGTCGACCAGGTCTTCGACGCGGGCAAGGCCCCCTACGCCATGACCGGTCCGTGGGCCATCGACAAGGCCAAGAAGGCCGGCATCAAGTACGGCATCTCGCCGCTGCCGACCATCGCCGGCAAGCAGATGACCCCGTTCCTCGGTGTCCAGATGTTCTACGTCTCGGCTAAGGCCAAAAACGACGCCTTCGCGCAGGAGTTCGTCACCAAGTACGTGACGCAGAAGGACCTGCAGATCGACATGTACAACATCGGCAAGCGCCCGCCGGCCCTCACCGAGGCCTACACCCAGGTGTCGGCGACCGACCCTGACATCAAGGCCTGGTTCGAGGCCGGCAAGGGTGCCCTCCCGATGCCGAACATCCCCGCGATGAACTCCGTCTGGGGCCCGCTGGGTCAGGCGACGGCCGACATCATCGCCCAGAAGGCCACCGCGGCTGACCGCCTCAAGGCGGCGCAGACCGAAATCGAGGCCAACATCAAGAAGGCCGGCTGATCCAGCCCTAGCCGCTAGCCGCTAAGTCGGGTGCGCGGCATACCTGCCTGGTATGCCGCGCACCCGCGCACCCAGCCCTGCCGCACTCTGCGGCGCCAGACCTGCTGCACTCTCCGGTGCGCAGCCCTGCTGCACTCTCCGGTGCGCAGCCCTGCTGCACTCTCCGGTGCGCAGCCCTGCCCTGTGCTGCACCCAGCCCCGCCGCCCCCAGCTTCCGGGAGTATGCCGTGACCTCTCGTAGTCCGTGGCTCGTCCTCAAATGGGTGGCCATCGCCGTGGCCCTCGCCCTCGTGCTGTGGGGGGCCGGCAAGTTCGCCGCCGCCGGCAACCTCCCCATGGTCATCCTGCTCGGCTTCCTTGGGCTGGCCATCCTCGCGATCTATGCCACCCGGCGGGCCGTCCCGATGAAGTACCTCTTCCCGGGTCTGGTCTTCCTGCTGGCCCTGCAGGTGTGGCCGATCGTCTTCACCCTGATGACCTCGCTGACCAACTACGGCGACGGTCACATGGAGACCAAAGAGGCGTCGGTCAAGTACCTCGTGGCCCAGTCGGTCAAAGAGGTCCCCGACGCCCCCCGCTACACGATGTCGGTCGGCGTAGCCCAGGGCGGCGATGTCACCACCTCGCCGCTGGTGCTGTTGCTCACCGACAAGGCCGGCAAGACCTATGTCGGCAGCACCGACGGCGTCAAAGACCTCACCGACGGGGTCACCAAGAACGACGCGGGCAAGATCACCGCGGCGACCGGCTACCAGGTGCTCACCGGGCGAGAAGTCAACGCGCGCTCAAAGGACCTGTCGGCCCTGGCCGTGCCATTCGAGGGCGGCGGGATCAAGCCGTCCGGTCTCTCGGAGGCCTTCGTCGGCAAGGCGTCGCTGCAGTACGACGCGGCGGCCGATCGGATCATCGACACGGCGACCGGGAAACGATATGGCCCGCAACACGCGCAGTGGGTGGCCGAGGACGGCAGCGGTTCGCTGGCGACCGGCTGGGTCGAAAACGTCGGACTACGCAACTACACCGACGCGCTGACCAACGAGACGCTGCGCAACGGGTTCGTCAAGATCCTCATCTGGAACCTCATCTTCCCGCTCATCTCGGTGCTCTCGACCTTCCTGCTGGGGATGGCCTTTGCGCTGCTGTTCAACGACGACCGAGTGCGCGGCAAGGGGCTCTGGCGCTCGCTGCTCATCCTCCCGTACGCCTTGCCCGGCTTCGTCACCGCGCTGGTGTGGCGGCAGATGTTCAACCAGGACCAGCAGTTCGGTCTCATCAACAAGACCTTGCACCTCAACATCGACTGGCTCGGTGACCCCACCTGGGCCAAGGTCGCGATCCTCATCACCAACCTCTGGTTGGGCTTCCCCTACATGTTCCTCATCTGCACGGGAGCGCTGCAGGCCATCCCGTCCGATGTCAAGGAAGCCGCCAAGATCGACGGCGCCAGTGGGATGCGGACCATCCGGTCGATCATCATGCCGCTGGTCCTCGTCGCGGTCGGCCCGCTGCTCGTGGCGTCCTACGCCTTCAACTTCAACAACTTCGCGCTGATCTATCTGTTGACCAGCGGAGGCCCGTTCGAGGGCAACCAGACCCAGGTCGGGTCGACCGACCTGCTCATCACCTATGCCTTCCGGCTGGCCATCGGTGGCGTGACGCCGAACTACGGCTTCGCCGCGGCGATCTCGATGTTCATCTTCGTCATCATCGCGATCATCTCGCTGCAGGGCTTCCGACAGACCGCTCGACTGGAGGACGTGAACTGATGTCGATCACCAGCTCTGCCGCCGGCTCGCCAGCCTCGAGCGGAAAAGACACTCCCATCAAGCCCGTCAAGGCCGGCCGCCAACGGGACCCCTACGGGTGGTTGCGTTATGTCGCCATCGCCCTGGCCCTGGTGTTCGCGCTCTTCCCGATCTGGTTCATCGTCGCCGCCGCGATCAACCCGGCCGGCAACCTCAACACCACCCAGTGGTTGCCCAACGGTCTGTCCCTGGGCAACTACGGCGACCTCACCGATGCCCGGCCGTTCTGGTCCTGGTACAAGAACACGCTGATCATCGCGGGGTTCGGCTCGCTCTTCGCCGTCTTCATCGGGGTGTGCGCGGCATACGCGTTCTCGCGGTTGCGGTTCGCCGGGCGCCGGCCGGGCCTGATGACCCTGCTACTCATCCAGATGTTCCCGTCGCTGCTCACCTTCGTGGCGCTGCTGCGGATGTTCGGCGACCTCGGCGACGTCATCCCGCAGATCGGGTTCAACACGGCGGCAGGCCTCATCCTCGCCTACCTCGGCGGGGCCATGGGTGGCAATGTCTGGCTGCTCAAGGGCTACTTCGACACGGTGCCCAAGGAACTCGACGAGGCCGCCAAGGTCGACGGCGCCAGCCACGCGCGGATCTTCTTCACCATCACGATGCCGCTCATCACGCCGATCCTCGTCACCGTCGGGATGATCCAGTTCATCGGGCTGTTCAACGAGTTCCTCCTGGCCAGCGTCTTCTTGCGCGACGTCGACAGCCAGACCCTCGGAGTCGGCCTCAACGCCCTGCTCACCGCCGACCGGAACAAGTACTTCGGGGCCTTCTGCGTCGGGGCTGTCCTCGCGTCGGCGCCGATCGTGCTGCTCTACCTGGCCTTCCAGAAGCAGTTGGTGGGCGGGCTCACCGCAGGTTCGGTGAAGTGATCGGAGTGCCCCCCGAGTCGGCATCTGGAGACTCTGGAGACTTCTGGATCACCCACCCGCATCACGACGGGTCACCGCTCTACGTCTCCGAGGCGGCTCCCCGCCTCGGTGACGAGGTGACCGTCTGGCTGCGCGTGCCGACCGCGGCGGTCGGTGGCACCGATGTCGACGCGGTCCACGTGCGGGTCACCCCGGATGCTGAAGCGCGCTTCGTCCCGGCCGTGGTGGACGTGGACCGGTCCACGACCACCGAGACGTGGTGGCGAGCCACGCTGGTCTGCCACAACCCGGTGACGACCTACCGCTGGATCCTCACCGGTGGCCCGACGGCATACGCGTGGGTCAATGGCATGGGACTGCACCTGCGCGACGTGCCCGACTCGGGGGACTTCCGGCTGGTGGCCTACGAGCCGGCTGCCCCGGACTGGCCGCTGGATTCCGTTGTCTATCAGGTGTTTCCGGACCGCTTTGCGCGCTCAGCCGCTGCCGACACCCGCCCGCTGCCGAACTGGGCTCGACCGGCTCGGTGGGACGACCCGGTCGACCTCACCTCGCCGACCGCGGTGGGGCGACAGCTCTATGGCGGTGACCTCGATGGCATCACCGAGCACCTCGACCACCTCGTCGATCTTGGCGTCGACGTCCTCTATCTCACGCCCTTCTTCCCGGCCCGCTCCAACCACCGCTACGACGCGACGAGTTTCGACGCGGTCGACCCGCTGCTCGGCGGCGACGAGGCGCTGCGGCGACTCACCGCGGCGGCGCATGGGCACGGCATACGGGTCCTCGGGGATTTCACGACCAACCACACCGGCGCGGGGCACGCGTGGTTCCGCGCGGCGCTCGCCGACCCGGACGCTCCCGAACGCGCCTTCTACTTCATCGAGGACGACGGCCGGTATGCCGCGTGGCTGGGCATCCGCTCGCTGCCCAAGCTCAACCACGCCTCGCCGGAACTGCGACGGCGGATGTTCCACGACGAGCAAGGCGTGGTGCGCAAGTGGCTGGGTCCTGACGGAGGACTGGACGGCTGGCGGGTCGACGTCGCCAACATGACCGGCCGCTACGGCGGGCAGGACCTCAACCATGAGGTGGCGCGCGAGATGCGGGTGGCCAGTGTCGCGGCCCGCGCGGATGCGCTCGTCGTCGGCGAGCACACCCACGACTACACGACCGACCTGCCCGGCGACGGGTGGCACGGGGTGATGAACTACGCGGGCTTCACCCGGCCGGTCTGGACCTGGCTCACCCGGCCGGAGGACCCGCCGGAATTCCTCGGCCAGCCGGTGCGGGTGCCGCGCCTGGGCGGCGAACTCGTGGCAGAGACGATGCGCGACTTCTCCTCCCGGGTCGCGTGGTCGGTGCTGGCCCGGTCGTTCACGCTGGTCGGGTCGCACGACACCTCGCGGGTGCGCTCGCTCGTCGCTGACGACCGGCTGGTCATCGTCGCGGCCGCTCTGCTGTTCACCATGCCCGGGATCCCGATGCTCACCTATGGCGACGAGATCGGGCTCACCGGCCACAGCGGGGAGGACGGGCGCCGGCCGATGCCCTGGGACGCGGCCGGACGCGATCCGGCGCTCTGGGACGAGAGTCTGCGCACGGCATACCGGCGCCTCATCGGGGTTCGGCGAGACTCTGTCGCCTTGCGCCGGGGCGGCATGCGCTGGCTGTATGCCGGTCGCGACGTCCTGGTCTTCCTGCGGGAGGCGCCGGGGGAGACCGCGCTGGTGCACGTCGCCCGCGATGCCCATGCGCCGATAGACCTCGATCTGCGGCTACTTCCGGGTAGCGAGCAGGCCCTGGCACGATTCGGTGGCGCCGCTCGGCAGGTCGCGGGTGCGTTGCGTTTGGAGGCGTCCGAACCGACCGTCAGCATCCACACCTGGGTGCCGACCGGCGGCGGCTGAGGATTCGGGGAGGGATCAGCGATGGTGCGGGCGCGCCAGTCGGACATCGCGGCTCATGCCGGGGTGAGTGAGGCGACCGTGTCCCGGGTGCTCAACAACCACCCGGGGGTCAGTGAGGCGACTCGCCAGACGGTGCTGACCTCTCTGGACGTGCTGGGTTTCGAACGACCGACCTATTTGCGGCGCAAGAGCGCCGGCCTGGTCGGGCTCATCCTGCCCGAGCTCACCAACCCGATCTTCCCCGCGTTTGCCCAGATCATCGAGTCAGCTTTGGCGCGGCAGGGCTATACGCCGATCCTGTGCACCCAGACCGCCGGGGGAGTGCACGAGGACGAATACGTCGAGCTGCTGCTCGACCACGGCGTCTGCGGCATCATCAACATCTCCGGGCTGCACGCCGACACCGAAGCCGATCTCGCGCGCTACTTCCGGCTGCGCGAGCTGGGATTGCCGCTCGTGCTGGTCAACGGCGAGGTCCCGGGGCTCGCGGTGCCCGCGATCATCAACGACGACGTGGCCGCCGTCGAGCTCGCGGTCGCTCACCTCGTGGAACTCGGCCACCGGCGGATCGGCCTGGCCGCGGGTCCGGTGCGCTTCGTGCCGGTGGTGCGCAAGACGGCGGGCTTCCGGGCGGCCATGACCCGGCTCACCGGGGCCACGCCACGCACCCTCGACGATCTCGTCGACAACCAGCTCTTCACGGTGGAAGGCGGGGCGACCGCGGCGGCGCGGTTGCTCGACCGGGGCGTCACGGCGATCGTCGCGGCATCCGACCTGATGGCGCTCGGGGCAGTGCGGGCGGTGCGCTCGCGGGGGCTGCGGGTACCCGAGGATGTCTCGATCGTCGGTCACGACGACTCGCAGCTGGTGGCCTTCACCGACCCACCGCTCACGACGATCCGCCAGAACGTCATGGCGATGGCCGAGGCCGCTGTCGTCGCGTTGCTCGACGAGATCCGCGGGTCCGACGCCTCGCGGGCTGAATACGTCTACACCCCTGAGCTCGTCGTGCGCGGCTCGACGGCGGCCAGTCCGGTGCGGGTGGTGCGGACCCCGGTCGTGACGGCCCGGCGACGCACCCCACGGGCGGTCCAAGGCCGCTGATCACGGGCCGCCGCGCGCTTGTGACGGCTCTGGGTCGCGCTCGGATCGCTGGCGCCAGAGGCCGATTGGCTCTACGGTCGACCCATGAGGATCTCCGACGTGTTGCGTAACAAGGGTGGCGGCGTCGTGACCATCCGCCCCGACGACACCGTGGCCCACCTGCTTTCCGTGCTGTCCGAGCATGGCATCGGCGCCCTCGTGGTCAGCGAGGACGGCAAGGCCGTAGCCGGCATCGTCAGTGAGCGCGATGTGGTGCGCCACCTGCACCGCTCGGGCGCCGACGTGCTTGGGTCGGCGGTCAGCGCGATCATGACCAGCGAGGTGCACACCTGCGAGGGCGGCGACGAGGTCGAGGGCCTGGCCCAGATGATGACCGACCGGCGCATCCGCCACGTGCCCGTCGTGCAGGACGGCGAACTCACCGCGATCGTCAGCATCGGCGACGTCGTCAAGCACCGCATCAACGCGCTGCAGTCCGAGCGTGACCATCTCAAGGACTACATCCAGCAGTAGTCCCTTACCGTTGTCTCCATGACGACATCGGCACGGC
>JADJVI010000021.1 GCA_016710645.1 Actinomycetales bacterium
GGCGCCTTGCTCGTGAGAGGCGACCCGGCGCGCCATGCGCTGGGCGTTGCAGGCGCCGTCGCCCTTGAGGACTCGCCAGAATTCGTCCCAGTCGATCTCGCCGAAGTCGTAGTGGTTGCGCTCGGCGTTCCAAGAGAGCTTGGGGTCGGGGATGGTGATCCCGATCCGCTCGGCCTGCGGGACGGTCATGTCGACGAAGCGCTGGCGCAGGTCGTCATTGCTGAACCGCTTGATGCCCCAGGCCATCGACTGGGCGGTGTGCCCGCCAGTGGCGTGCTCGCCGGTGTCCCGCGGTCCGAACATCGCCAGCGCCGGCCACCACCACCGGTTGACGGCGTCCTGGGCCATCGCCTTCTGGGCCTCGGTGCCGCGCACCAGGTCCCAGAGCAATTCGAAGCCCTGCCGCTGGTGGAAGGACTCCTCCTTGCAGGTGCGGATCATCGCGCGGGCGTAGGGGCCATAAGAACACCGGCACAGCGGCACTTGGTTCATGATCGCCGCGCCGTCGACCAGCCAGCCGATGGCGCCGATGTCGGCCCAGGTCAGCGTGGGGTAGTTGAAGATCGAGGAGTACTTCTGCTTGCCGTTGTGCAGCCGGTCGAGCAGCTCGGCGCGGTCGATGCCGAGGGTCTCGGCCGCGGAATAGAGGTAGAGACCATGGCCGGCCTCGTCCTGCACCTTGGCGATGAGGATCGCCTTGCGCCGCAGGGAGGGAGCCCGGGTGATCCAGTTGCCCTCCGGCTGCATCCCGATGATCTCGGAGTGCGCGTGCTGGGCGATCTGCCGGATGAGCGTCTGGCGATACTCCTCCGGCATGACATCGCGGGGCTCGACGCGCTGGTCAGCCGCGATGATGGCGTCGAAATCGCTCAGGTCGATCTCGGACCGGCGATCGACGTGCGCTGCCGCCGCCTCGACGGCTCCGCCGTCGGCTGCGTTGAGGGGACCCGCGCCGGGGTCGTTGGGGTCGACGAAATCGTTACCGTACATATGGTCAGTATGGTTCGTCCGTCGAAATACCGCCATGGCAGGCGGGGTCGGCTTTCCGCGGGTAGCAGGTTTGTGCGGGGCGGGTGAGCGGCCTCACATGGGGCTGTCGATGTACCAGCGTCCGTCGATCCGGACCAGCGTGAGGTTCTGCCGGTATGCCGTGGGCACGCCGGTCAGTTGGTCGGCCAGCACGCCCGCGTGGTCACCATTGGTCGGAATGTCCGGGGCGGAGACCGAGGCCAGGGCACTGAGGTCTGCCGGGGTCGCCAGCTCTCCGATGGCCTGGAACCCCGATCGGCACAGGGTGATGTCGTCCCCCGCGAGGGGCTTGCCGCCATACGAGACGACCTCGCACGCGGCGGCGACGTCCTTGCGGCCCAGGGCCCGATAGAACGCCTCGACACTCTGGCTCGGCGACCCACCTGAGGAGGAACACCCTCCGAGCCCGATCAGGACGGCCATGACGAGGCTGCCGCTCGACCTGACGACGAGAGCGCGACGTGCTGCCATGAGCACCCCTTCCATCCGGCGACGGTGGACATCCAAACACGTTCATCCGTGAGCTCTGACAGGATCCCGACGTGAGGTATCGGCGGTGACCCGGCAATCCGGTCCAGCACCGGAAGGCTCCGCGCGCCCGGACCGGCATCGCGCCGTGCAACGTCAGGCCTGGTCGGTCGGCCTGGCCACCGGTGCCTATGGCGTGTCGTTCGGGGCGCTGTCGGTCGCGAGCGGACTGGACGTCTGGCAGACGGTGGCGCTCTCGGCGCTGATGTTCACCGGCGGCTCGCAGTTCGCCTTCGTGGGGGTCATCGGTGCCGGCGGCAGCGGCCTGGCCGCCATTGCCACGGCCACCCTCCTGGGCATCCGCAACGGGCTCTACGGCCTGCAGGTGAGCGAGTTCCTCGGCGTGCGGCGGGCCCAGCGAGCGATTGCGGCCCACCTGACCATCGACGAGTCGACGGCAGTGGCGATCTCGCAGGACCACGACCACCCACGGCGAATCGGCTTCTGGCACACCGGAGTTGCCGTCTACATCTTCTGGAATCTGTTCACCTTCGTCGGCGCGGTGGTCGGCAATGCCCTTGGCGACCCGCGCCGCTGGGGTCTGGACGGCGCTGCGGCTGCCGCTTTCGTCGCGTTGCTGTGGCCCCGGCTACGCTCGCGTGACGCCGGTGCCACCGCAGCCCTCGCCGTGCTCGTGACCGTGCTCGTCGTGCCCCGAGCACCGGCCGGCATACCCGTCCTCGTGGCGGCGCTGGCCGCGCTGGTGGTCGGATTGTGGCCGCGACGCACCGCACGATCGGAGGTTGCGCCGTGACCTTGTGGATGGCGGTCCTCGCCGCATGCGCTCTCGCCTTCGTCACCAAGTGGCTCGGTCATCTGGTGCCCGCTGCCTGGCTCAGTGGCACCCGCACCCGGCGCGTGACGAGCCTA
This sequence comes from Actinomycetales bacterium, assembly GCA_016710645.1. GTDB lineage: Bacteria > Actinomycetota > Actinomycetes > Actinomycetales > Dermatophilaceae > Phosphoribacter. The sequence continues at coordinate 2,428 of JADJVI010000021.1, forward strand.
CTCCCGGTGGCCCTGCTCGCCTCGCTCGTCGTCGTCCAAACCCTGGGCGGACCGGCCGGCACCCTGGTCATCGACGCCAGGGTCGCCGCAGTAGTCGTTGCAGTCGTCGCCCTGTTGCTGCGGGCGCCGTTCATCCTCGTCGTCGCCCTCGGCGCCGTGGTCGCAGCCGGCTTGCGCGCGCTCGGGTGGTCCTGACCCTGCCTCGGCGGGAGGCTGTGCGAGTCAGGCGATGCCGAGGTAGTGCTCCAGCCCGACGGTGATCCCGGGGTGGTCGGCCACGCCCCGCACTCCCGCCAGGACCCCGCCCATGAAGGACTCACGGTCCAGCGAGTCGTGGCGGATCGTCAAGGTCTCCCCCACATTGCCGAAGACCACCTCTTGGTGCGCCACCAGGCCCCGCACCCGCAAGGAGTGCACCGGTATGCCGTGCACCCGGGCTCCGCGCGCGCCGTCGGGGTCGTGCGTGGTGGCGTCCGGGACGGGAGGTAGCCCGGCGGTTTCACGGGCCACGCCGACGAGGTCGGCCGTGCGCGCCGCGGTCCCCGAGGGAGCGTCGACCTTGTTGGGGTGGTGCAACTCGACGATCTCGACCGACTCGAAGAACCGCGCCGCCTGTTGGGCGAAGCTCATCATGAGAATCGCCCCGAGGGCGAAGTTGGGGGCGATGAGCACCCCGACCGGAGTGCCACCTCGCGACGGGGGTGCGGCCTCCAGGCCCTCTTGCAGGGCGGCGAGCTTGGCCTCGTCCCAGCCGGTGGTGCCGACGACGACGTGGACCCCGCGCTGCACGCAGGCCATCACGTTGCCCAGCGACGCGTCGGGGACGGAGAACTCCACAACCACCTGGGCGCCACCGAGATCGCCCAGGTCATCGCCCTGGTCGTACTCCCCTACCAGCCGCAGGTCCGGCGCCGCGGTGACCGCACGGCATACTGTCGCTCCCATCCTGCCCTTGGCCCCGATGACCGCGACGGTGGTCTGTGCTCCCATGGCCGGTCAGCCTAGCCGTGACACCATGGCCGCCATGGACCTGGACGCGGCCGTCGACGAGCTCTACGGACTGGCCCCGGAGGACTTCCTGACCCGTCGCAAGGCCTTGGTCGCCGCCGCCAAGAGCGCAGCCGACCCCGACCTGGCCCGCGAGATCACGGCACTGCGCAAACCGACCGTCGCTGCCTGGGCGGTCAACCTGTTGGCCCGGCGACGGCCCGAGGAACTCGACCGGCTCGCCGAGTTGGCTGAGGACCTCCGAGCCGCTCAGCGCGACCTGGACGGCCCGGAGATGACCCGTCTGGGACGGGAGCGCACCGCGCTGGTCGACGAGCTGGTGGCGGCGACGGCGTCGGTCGTCACCGAGGCAGGCGGTCGCCTCACCCCCGCTGCCGCGTCCGCCGCCGCGACGACCTTCGTGGCTGCGTTGGCCACCCAGGAGGCCAGCGACGTCGTGCTGTCGGGGCGGCTCACCCGGCATTTGGAGTACGCGGGCTTCGGCGAGGTCGACTTGCGTGACGCGACGGCCCGGCCACTGCGGCTGGTCCCTACAACGGCTCCCACCTCGGCCTCCCGCTCCGACGACCGGGACTCGTCTGGCGCAGCGTCGCCGGTCATCTCGGCGGCAGTCGCGGCGGCCGAAGTTGCCCTGCACGCGGCGATGTCGGTGGCTACCGCGGCGACCTCGCGGGCTGGGGTGTTGGCTGCGGAGGCGGAGTTGGCCGCCACTCGCGTCGCCCAACTGCAGAAGGAACTCGTGCGAGCCCGGGCCCACCGCGACGCCACCGACGAATCGCTGGCCGCCGCCGAGTTGGCCCGCGAGGCCGCCGAGGCCGACCTGACGGCAGCCCGCGCTGCGCTGGAGCAGGCTCGGGCTGCCGAGGGGTGAAATCGGCGTGCACGTCATACCGGCTGCGCGGGAAGATCGCCGGCATGCCGATCCGTCGCCTCCCCGAGCGCGCCCAGCACGAGCGCGCGCAGCTGTATGCCGTGCTCGACGGCTTGTGGGTTGCCACCCTCTCGGTCGCGGTCGGTGATGTCGCCCAGAGCGTGCCGATTCTCTACGGGCGCGATGGCGACAGCATCGTCCTGCACGGGTCGACGGGGGCGGGCACGCTGCGGCTGCTCGCGGCGGGACGCCCCGCGACCTTGTGTGTCAGCGCGATCGACGGGTTCGTCTATGCCGAGTCGCTGTTCGACTCCAGCGCCAACTACCGATCGGCCGTGGTGACCGGGCGAGTCGAGGTGCTCTCGGGGGCCGAGGCGGATACCGCGCTGCTGGCCTTGTCGGAGCGGATCATGCCGGGTCGAGCTGCTGAGGTGCGCCCCTCAACTCGTAAGGAGCTTGCGGCCACCGTCGTCTTGCGAATGCCGATCCTCGACGGCTCGTTCACCGTCAAGGTGCGAGGCGGCGGCACCGGCGAGGAGCGGGTCACAGACGACACATGGAGTGGGGTCCTGCCCGTGCACACCGTGTTCGGCACCCCTCAACCGGAGGCGGACGGCATACCTCTGCCTGCGTCGATCGAGGCCCGACTGGCGAGCGGCCGGTGACCAGGCGCGGGTCGTCCGACGATGATCGGGCTGGCGGGGTGCCCTGGCAGGTGAAGTTCATGCTCCTCGCGCTGATCTGGGGAGCGAGTTTCCTGTTCATCAAAGCCGCACTCGGTCTCTTGCAGCCGCTGCAGGTCGGGGCGGGGCGAATCCTGCTCGGGGCCGCGACCACGGGTGCCCTCGCGGCTGCTGCCCGGGCTCGCATGCCCCGGTCGTGGCGGGTATGGGCGCACCTGCAGGTGACCTCGCTGCTGTTGTGCACGCTGCCGTTCCTTCTGTTCCCGGTCGGTGAGGAGCGGGTGAGCTCGGCCCTGGCCGGCATCGGGAATGCCATTACCCCGGTCGCCACGGTGCTCGCCACCGCCGCTCTGCTCCCCCACGAGACCTTCTCGCGGCGCAAACTCCTCGCTGTCGCAGGGGGATTCGTCGGCGTGGTCGTCATCATGGCTCCCTGGCGGGTGACCGAGCGCCCCGATCTGTGGGGTTTCGGGGCGACCCTCGTGGCCGGCTGCTGCTATGGACTGGGGTGGACCTATATCAAGCGGTTCCTGCGGCCCGAGGACCTTCCCGGCCTGGCGCTCCCCGCGGCTCAATTGCTTTCTGCCGCAGGGCAAATCACGCTGGTCACGGTGGGTTGGTGGGCGCTGCAACGCGATTCGCTCTCCGCGCCATGGTCTCCTCGGCCCGACGCGGCGACCCCCGGCATGGCACTGCTCGCGCTGCTCGCCCTCGGGGTGCTCGGCACCGGCCTGGCGTATGCGCTGCAGTTCGACGTCTTCCGGGCCGTCGGTCAACAGGTGTCCTCGACGGTCACCTATCTCATCCCGGTCGTCGCCGTCCTCCTGGGCGTGCTCGTCCTCGGGGAACACCTGACCGCGACCGAGGTGATCGGCTTCGTCATCGTCCTGGCCAGCGCCATCGTCATCGGACTGCCCGAACCGTCCCGCCGCGTACCCTCCTAGCCATGGCCTCCCCCGGCGCGCGCGTGCGGCTGCTCCCGCCAGCGGTCTTCCTCGTCCCGCTGGGCGCCGCGGTCGCGCTCGACAGGGTCGCCCACCTGCCGCGGTTCGCCTTGCCACCGGTCGGTCTGGTCATCGCCGCACTGCTCAGTCTCGCGGGGGCGGGGCTCTTCCTCTGGGCCGGGCAGACCCTGCTCAGTCGTGGCACCACGGTCATTCCCTGGCACGCCGTGGACACGCTCGTCACGAGTGGGCCGTTCGCACGCAGCCGCAACCCGATCTACGTCGGCGACGCCCTGATCTACCTCGGCCTGGCCGGCTGGGCGGGTTCGTGGACGGCGCTGGTGGTGTTCCCGGTGATCCTCTGGGTGATGACCCGATGGGTCATCCAGCGCGAGGAGGCCTACCTCACGCAACGGTTCGGCACGGCATACCAGTCGTATGCCGTGCGCGTGCGGCGCTGGGTCTGAGCCCTTCTCGCTGTGGACGACTCGCTGCTCGTGTGGCGACCGCGCGGGGAGGGTAGATGCTGTGGCATGAGCAAACGTGTCGAGAGGGACAGCCTCGGTCCGGTCAACGTCCCGGAGGAGCACTACTGGGGGGCGCAGACCCAGCGCAGCATCGAGCACTTCGACATCGGGCGGCCAGGGTTCGTGTGGGGTCGACCGGTCATCGCTGCGCTCGGGCTGCTCAAGGCGACGGCCGCCGAGGTCAATGCCGAGTTGGGCGAGCTCGATCTGGATGCGGACGTGCTCGCCGCTCTGGTCAGTGCCGCGCGGGAGGTGCAGGAAGGGCGGCTGGACGCGGAGTTTCCCCTCGTCGTCTTCCAGACTGGCAGCGGCACGCAGACCAACATGAACGCCAACGAGGTCATCGCCGGTCGCGCCAACGAACTCGCCGGTCACGGGCGCGGCGGGCGCGAGCCCGTGCACCCCAACGACCATGTCAACCGCGGGCAGTCCAGCAACGACGTCATCCCGACGGTCGTCCACCTGGCTGTCGTCGACCGCATCGAGCACACCTTGTACCCCGCCCTGGATCAGCTACGCGACACGCTCGCCGACGCAGCGGTGCGCTTCGAGCCCATCGTCATGGTGGGCCGGACCCATCTGCAGGACGCCGCCCCGATCCGGCTCGGTCACGCGGTGGGAGCATGGGTGACCCAGCTGGACCACGCCATGGCCGGCTTGCGCCGGGCGCTCTTGCCGATCTACGGCCTGGCCATCGGGGGCACCGCGGTCGGCACCGGACTCAACGCCCATCCCGACTTTGGGACGCGGGTCGCCGAGCGTTTGGCCGAACAGACCGGTATGCCGTTCCACCAGGCCGACGACCTGCCCGCCGCCCTCGCCTCCCGGGACGATCTGGTCACCCTAAGCGGGACGTTGCGGACGGTGGCCATCGCGCTCTACAAGATCGCCAACGACGTGCGTTGGCTGGCCAGTGGGCCGCGAGCCGGCTTGGGAGAGTTGCGGATTCCGGCCAACGAGCCGGGGTCGAGCATCATGCCCGGCAAGGTCAACCCCACTCAGGCGGAAGCGCTACGGATGGTCGTCGCACGGGTCGTCGGCAACGACGCGACGGTGGCGTTCGCCGGCGCCCAGGGCGCCTTCCAACTGCACGTCGACACGCCGGTCATCGCCCACGCGATCCTCGAGTCGATCGAGCTGCTGGCTGACGGGGCGGTGTCGTTCGACGTGCACTGTGCGCGGGGGCTGGAGGCCGACGAGGAGCGCATCGCTGCACATCTCGGCCAGAACCTCATGCTCGTCACAGCGCTCGCCCCCCATATCGGTTATGACCACGCGGCGGCCATCGCCCACCAGGCTCTTGTCGACAACATCTCGTTGCGCGATGCGGCTGTCGGGTCTGGTGCGCTGACCGGCACCCAATACGACTCGTGGGTCGACCCGGCAGCGATGGCCGGACCTCCACGAAATGACCCTACCGACTAGGCAGATCGCCATTCGATGAAGGCTCGAAACTCTTTGATATCGACACGTTTGCTCTTGCACTAGCACACCAGTACGAGTACAATCAAAGGGTGACGATCACTTACCTCGACCCAGCACCCACCGGCGGTATGCCGTCCGGTGGGCTGCCTGCTGGGGCGGCGGTGGGTGGGGTTTTGGGTGGTGTGGCGGTGTCGCCGATGGTGGTGGGGGTGGCGACCTCGGCGGTGCATGCGGCGTTCGACCGGATCCTGGCTCAGGTGTCTGCTCTTGAGGTTGGTGTGGTGATCTCGTCGGCGGATGTTCAGGAGGCCGACCGGGTGGTGCGGCGGGCTGAGGCGGTGCGGTCGGCTCTGGTTGCTGCCGCCGATCGGCAGCAGGTGCATCGGCAGTGGGGTCATTCGTCGACGTCGGCGTGGATGGCAGCGGCGACCCGCTCTGGTGGTGCCGCGGCTCAGCAGGAGGTGGTCCTGGCGACCGCTTTGGCGGGTGGGTTGGACCGCACCCGGGAGGCATTCGAGTCTGGCCGGGTGTCGAAGCGGAACGCGGGGATCATCGTCAAGGCGATGGACAAGCTGCCCGAGGGTGTGACGCTGGCCGACCGGGAGAAGGTCGAGTCGGCGCTGGTGCGTGACGCCGCGCACATGAACCCGGGCCTGCTGGATCGGGCCGCGAAGGTCGCTCTGGCAGCTGCGGAGAAGACCGCGGCTGAAGTCGCTGATCACCTTGAGCAGCAACTGCTGGATGAGGAGCGTCGGGCCTACCGGTCTTCGACGGTGACCCTGCGTGACCTGGGCAACGGCACCACCGAGCTGCGAGCCCTGCTGCCCACGACGGTCGCGGGGGTGCTTCGCAAGGTGCTGCAGACGATGACCGCACCCCGCCGCGACCACCTGCGCAAAGCTGCCGAGAAGGCCCTGGCCGACGGTCAAACCCTCGCCGGGTGCCTGGACGACGGCTCCGTCGCCGCTGACCTGCTCGGCTCCACGGGCACGCACAAGCACCCGTCCTTCGGCACCGGCGCCAACCGCGCGTCCGGGGCCAACGGTGCCGGTGTTGAGGGTCGGAACGCCGACTGGGCCGACATCGACTGGGCCCACCGTCGTGGGCGGGCTCTGACTGAGTTGATCGAGCACCTGGACACCGAGAGGTTGACCGGGAAGGTCGCCTCCACCGTCATCGTCACGATGACCGCCGAACAAGTCCTGGGCGCCGCGCGAGCTGCCGAGCTGCAAGCCACTGTGCATGAGCTGACCGGGACCCTCCTGGAGCTGAGTCCCTCCAGTGCAGCAGCCAGCACCGACACCGGACACCTGCTCTCGGCCAGCGCCGCCAGACGGATCGCCTGCCAAGCTGACATCATCCCCGCCGTCCTCGGCGGACCCAGCCAGATCCTCGACTTGGGTAGACAGAACCGGTTCTTCAACGACCACCAACGCACCGCCCTCGCGACGATCTACGAGACGTGTGCGGCGGAAGATTGCGACCGACCGTACGCATGGTCGGAGTTGCATCACGAAGATCCGTGGTCCAAAGGCGGATTGACCGACCTCGACAGAGCCATCCCGCTGTGCGGTTACCACCACCGCAAGATCCACGACCCCGGCTACCACCACGAGATCACCCGAGACGGCAACGCGCACGGGCACGCACAGGAGCGTGGGGCGAAGACTGTTCACTTCCGCCTACGCAGCGAGGTCGCGCCACGCTGACGTGGGTGACGAGGAGACCCGGGCTACTGCAGTTCCAGGGTGGCGTGCCGTCGGCTCTGGGCTTCGACGTAGCGCAGCGCGAGCAGACCAGCAACGGTGAAGACCACGCCGAGCAGAGCCTCGCGCACGAGCAACCCGCCGACATCGCCGAGCGCCGCGCCGCCAGCGATGCGCCGGGCCGCCTCGATGGCGTGCGTCAAGGGCAGGGCTCGCCCGACGCTCGCCATCCACGCCGGGAGCGCATCGAGGGCGACATTGGCGCCGCAGAAGACCAGCAGGATTCCGAACAGGACATTGGAGAGCACCGCGGTGCTGCGGACCCGCAACGCGATCGACGCCTGCAAGAGCCCGAGGCCGGTGCAGGACGCCGACGCAACCACGACGCACAGGGCAATCCCTGGCCAAACCCGCGGCGGCAGGTCGACGCCGAGCACCCGGCCGCCGACCAACAGGGCCACCATCGCGACGAACCAACCGTTGGCCACCACCGGCAGCGACCGCCCAAGGAAGAGTGCGACCCGGTTGACCGGCGTTGACAGGACGATCCCCAAGGTCTGGGTAAACCGTTCTCCGGCAATGGTGTTGGCCATCGCAAAGAGGCAGGGGATGGACGCGTATTGCACCGCGTTGCCGATGACGTAGAACCCGTCGTTGCCCACGCCAGCGGAGCGACCGACATACGCGAAGAGCAGGATCTGGAAGACCGGAGCGATGAGCATCGTCGGCACGAAGATGTAGGGATTGAGCCAGTTGAACAGCGCCCGGAAGGAGATCACTCCCCCGACGAACACCACCCGAAGCGACGAGCGGAACGACCCCCACAGCGAGGTCGGCGCACTCGATCGCAGCACGGCCGGCTCGGTGTCACTCGTCGCGCGGCGCTCGCTCACGTCAACGCCAGGGTGGCATGGCGTCGAGCCGAGTCGACCAGACGCTCGGACAGGACGGTGGCGAGCACGGCATACCCGAGCCCGAAACCCGCGCAGACCGCGATCTCGCCCCACGGCGCCTGCCCCGCTGCGGCCGAACGGATCGCCGCCATCCCCCACGTGGGCGGCAGCGCCTGAGCCAGCCACTGCACCCAGGTCGGGAAGAGGTCCAGGGGCACGAGGAAGCCGCACAGGAGCCAGCCGGGGTACTCCAGCAGGTTGCCCAGCGCCCAGCCGGTGCGATAGCGCACGACCGTGACCGAGAGCAGGAAGCCAAAGGTCGCCAGCGATGCCAGAGTGACCGCGAGCGCGACGACGAAAGCCACCGGACTCGCAATCGACACCTCGATCCCGAAGACGAAGCGCCCCCACAGCAGCGTCGCCACGAGCGAATACAACGCCACCGTCGCCAAGGCAGCTGTCACCGGCAGGACCGCGAGCGCGAGCCGAGTGGGCGCGCACACCAGCAATTCCAAGGTGCCCTGCCAGCGCTGGCTTTGCAGCGCCCCGCTCGCCGAGGTCGCCATCGCCGACCAGGTGCCCATGACGGCTGCGCCGAGGCCGGCATACACGAGCGCCTGTGGGTTGCCGGACTGCCCGAACATGAGGAAGGCGGTCGTCGCGAAGAAGAGCGGATAGATGACCCCGAGTACCCCGTCGAAGGCCGACACCGCGACGATCTTCAGTTGCAGCCACCAGAGCGTGACCAGCACCCGCGCAGCGCGATGCACGCGGCTCACGATCCGACCAGCTCGACGTAGGCGTCCTCCAGGGTGGGCTGCCGGGTGACGACCCGACCGACCCGTATGCCGTGCAGCGCGTCGAGCGTCGCGCCGGTGACATCCGCGCCGGCATCGACCGAGACGACGAGCGTCTGACTGGTTTCCCCGGTCGTCATGGTTGACGACCGCACCCCTGGGAAGGCCCTCCACGATCGCCAGTCGGTCACCCAGCGCGTCGAAGACCTCGACCTCCAGGACCGATCCGGCGCTGACCCGCGCTTTGAGTTCGGCCGGTGTTCCGGTCGCGACCAATTCACCCTGCCGGATCACCGCGATCCGGTCGCACAACTCGTCGGCCTCGAACATGTAGTGCGTGGTGAGCAGGATCGTCTTGCCCTGCTCACGCAGACCGGCGATGGTTTGGCGCAACTCGCGAGCGCCCACCGGGTCGATCCCGATCGAGGGCTCGTCGAGGAAGAGCAGATCGGGGTCATGCAGCAAGCCGCGAGCGATGTGCAGCCGCTGCCGCATCCCGCGCGAGAAGCCCTCGACCCGCTCCCGTTCCCGGCCGCTCAGGCCCACCAACTCGAGCAGTTCGCCGATCCGGGCCCGCTGCTCGCGAGCGGGGACGGCATACAGCTCGGCGAAGTAGCGCAGGTTGTCCAGGGCCGAAAGCCGTTCGTAGAGGCCGCGATCGCCACCGAAGACATAGCCGATCCGGCGCCGCACAGCACGTGGATCGGCGACCACGTCGTGCCCGAGGATGGTCGCCGAGCCCGACGTGGGCAGCAGCAGGGTGATGAGCATCTTGATCGTCGTCGTCTTGCCCGCGCCGTTGGGTCCGAGCAGCCCGAAGACCTCGCCCCGCTCGATGTGGAAGGACACGCCGCGGACCGCTTCCACCGGCTCGATGCGGCGGCGCAGCACCCCGGTCGTGGTCGCGAACGAGCGACGCAGCTCGCGGGCCTCCAGGATGCTCACGCGGACGCTCCGAGTCGCTCGATGAGGTAGTGCCACTCCTCGGCGGCATTGCGCTGCCCGGTCGCCCGGAATCCGGCGCGCACCAGCGCGGCTTGGCTCGCGACGTTGTCGGGCTCGGTGTGCGCCTGCACCGTAGTGCCGGCGGCCAGCGCCGCAGGCACGACCAGCGCCAGGGCATCGGTGATGAGCCCCTCGCCCCGAGCCGACGGGACCAGTCCGTAGCCGATCTCCACCCGGCCGGTCTCGTCGGGCGGCCCGTAGAAGCCCAGCGTCCCGACCACGAGGCCGTCGCGGCGCCGCACGATGAGCCGCGAGCCCCACTGCTGACTCGGGGTGCCGTCCTGGCCGTGCATGGCCAACCCCGCAAGGTCGTCTTCGCGCGGGAAGTCTGGCGCCCAATCTGCTTGCACTTCACCGGCTTTCACCCGAGCAACGAGATCTTCGGTCACCGGGCGCAACTCCACCAGCCGCCCGCGCAAGGGCTGGCAGTCCAGCGGGCGCACGGCATACCCGATCGGGTTGTCCAGCAGCGTGATCCAGTAGCGCCGCTTGCCCCCTCGCAGGTCTTCCAGCACCCCGCCGCAGCGTTCGATGGTGCGCGCCGACGCGGTGTTGTCCTCGTCGCAGGTGACCAGGACCGGGTTGACCCCGAGCCGACGCGCCTCCGCCAGGATGAGCTGCAGAGCGGCGGTCGCCACCCCGCGACCGCGCGCAGTAGGCCGGACGGCATACCCGATGTGGCCACCCACCTGCAGGAGGTAGTCGGTGAGCTCGTGGCGCAGGTTGATGGTGCCGACGATCTCGCCGTCCTGGTCAATCCAGCGGGTGGTGCACGCAACTCGACCGTCGGGCAGGTTCTCGCCGCGCTCGTGGTCGAGCAACGCCACAACCCAGCGACGGTATGCCGTGGGGTCACCGAGAGTGCCCAGCACGACAGTGTCTGCGGAGGCGCCGTCGATGTGACTTCCCGCGAATTCGCCCATGAAATCGAGCCATTCGCGGTGCAGGGCGATATCCGGAGTGCGCAGCACGATCACCCGGCCACCTTAGGGGCCTTGCGAATGTGACACGATCGGTTTTCCGACCGTCGGCGAGTCACGAGGACGACATGACCAACTACGCCCAGACCGAGCGCCAAGCGCTCTGCGACACCATGGAGCGGGTCGGTCCAGACGCGCCGACGCTCTGTCACCCGTGGCGGGTCCGCGAGCTGGCCGCCCACCTGGTGATCCGGGAGACTCGTCCCGACCTCGCGCTCGGGATGTTCGTCGGGCCGTTGCGCGGCCGGATGGAGCGCTCGCTGCTGTCCAAGGCCGCCGGCGATTTCCCCACGCTGCTCGAGGCGCTGCGCTCCGGCCCGCCCAAGTGGACTCCCGCCGCCCTCTCCCCCGTGGACCAGGCGCTCAACACCATGGAGTTCTTCATCCACCACGAGGACGTGTTGCGCGCCCAGCCGGACTGGACGCCGCGTGTGCTCATGCCCGGTCAGGAGTTGGCGATCTGGGGCGGCCTCACGACGATGGCCTTCCTGCTCTACCGCCGGGCCGATGTCGGCATCATCCTGGAAACGCCGATGTTGCTGCGCCACGCGGTGCGCGGGCCGAGCGCGGCAGGCACGGTCGTCGTCAAGGGAGCGGTCGGTGATCTTGCCCTGTTCTCCTATGGCCGCAAGTCGGCGGCACGGGTGGCCTTCGAGGGCTCGCCAGCCGCGATCGACGTGGTCAAGAAGGCCGGACTCTCGCTCGGGTGACCCAGATGCCGGTATGCCGTGCGGCTGGCTCCCCAGCCTTGCGCCGCGCCCGCAACTCGGCGATCTGTACTGCCCTGGCCGCGGCGATCTGCGGGAGTCTGCTCACAGCGTGTTCGCCAGCAGTGGGCAGCGCTCCGCCGGCGCCGACCACGAGCGCCGAGTCCGGATCGGTGCGCCCCACAACCGGCACACCGACGACGAGCTCCCCGCTGGCGACGGCCGAAACAACGACGGCCACACCGACGACCGCTGGAACAACGGGCCGCGAGCAGGCCGCGGAAACGGTCGCGGGCGTCGACGTCTCGGCCTACCAACGCTCGGTGGACTGGGCTGCGCTCTGGGCGACCGGCCACCGGTTCGTCTGGGTGAAGGCGACCGAGGGCAGCACCTGGACCAGCCCCCGGTATGCCGCGCAGGTCGCCGGTGCGCGCGAGGTAGGGTTCCTCGTCGGCGCCTATCACTACGCCCGCCCCGGCAACTCAGCGGCCGCGGTGCAGGCACGGCACCTGGTGAGCGTGAGTGGCGGCTGGACGCCAGACGGACGCACCCTGCCCGGCGCCCTGGACCTGGAATTCGCCGAGTCCGGCGAGAAGTGCCACGGACTGTCGCCGTCCCGGATGACGGCCTGGGTCGCCGACTTCGTGGCCGAATACCGCCGGCTCACTGGTCGGGCCCCGCTGATTTACACCACCCGCGAGTTCTGGACGCAATGCCTGAGCGACGATCGCACCATTCCCGCAGCCGCACCGCTGTGGCTGTTCGACCACGAGGGTGACATGGGCCCGTGGCCGGCCGGTTGGCAGCGGCCGACGGTCTGGCAGCGCGGTGTCGACGGCGGCATCGACCGCAATGTCTTCCTTGGCAGCGCGGCCGACTTGGTCCGCTTCGCAACCACTGGCTGACCGAGCTCAGCACGCTGACCCACTCGACCAGCGCGAGCGGCCCGGTCAGCCCAGGCTGATCGGTTTGACCAGGTCGGCAACGACCAGCATGAGGGTCATCGCGATGAGGACGGTCGACACGGCATACGCGATCGGCAGTCCTTTGGCGACGTCGACATACCCCGGGTCCGGCCGGCCGAGCAGGCGCGCCCCGGTGCGTTTGATGCCCTCCCACAGCGCCCCCACGACCTGCCCGCCGTCCAGCGGCAGGACCGGCAGCAGGTTGAAGAAGAAGAGCATGAGGTTGAGCCCGAAGACCAGCCAGAGGAACTGGTAGATGACCCCCTTGGGGCCGTCACCACCGAGCTGTCCCGAGGCGATCTCGCCTCCCGCGCGTCCGATGCCGACAACGGATACCGGCCCTTCGGGGTCGCGATCGCCGCCGCCGACGAGGCTCTGGGCGACCCCGACCAGCTTCGCGGGGAAGGTCCCCAGAGCAGTGACGACGGTGCCGAGCATGCTGCCCAACAGCTCGGGGACTCGCGAGACCGGCTGGGCGACGTAGTCACGGCTGGCTGTCGCGCCGAGGTAGCCGACCGTGTCGGTCACCAATGCCCCGTCCGCTGTCGTCTTGGGCTTCCCTTCCGGCGTGTATGCCGTGCGTGCAATACCCACGATGGGTGCGGTGAGGGTGAGCTGCTCCCCGGCGCGCTCGACGGTGAGCGAGAGCGAACGGCCAGCGGCAGCGCGGATCTTGGTCGTCACCTCTGACCACAAGGTGACCGGTTGACCGTCGACGGCGACGATCCGATCGCCTGCGCGCAGGCCGGCGACAACAGCCGGCGGGACGGCATCCCCGACGACGCACGCGGGCTCGGGCTTGGTCACCGTGGGTGCGGTCGACGGCACGCACTGGGCGACGGTCGACACGATCGGCACCAGGGTGGGTACGCCGATGCCACTCACCAGGGCGGTCAGCAGGACCACGGCCAGGACGAGGTTCATGAACGGTCCACCGAGCATGACGACGACCTTCTTGGGCACCGACAGCTTGTAGAAGACCTTGTCCTCGTCGCCGGGCTGGACTTCGTCGACCGCCTCGGCCCGCGCTTGCTCGACGATGCTCATCCGTCCGGTGGTGCTCGCGCGCAACAGCGCAGGATTGTCGCCCGGGCGGGGCGGGATCATCCCGATCATCTTGACGTAGCCACCGAGCGGGATCGCCTTGATGCCGTATTCCGTCTCGCCACGGGTGCGCGACCAGATCGTCGGCCCGAACCCGATCATGTACTTCGTGCACTTGACGTCGAAGCGCTTGGCGGGGATGAGGTGCCCCAGTTCGTGCAGGGCGATCGACACCCCGACCAGCACGATGACGGCGAGCACGCCGAGCAGGTAAGTCACCGAGGTCATGAGGTCCCCTCATCCAGCCCGAGAACGGCTCGGGCCCGCGCCCGCGCCCACTGATCAGCGCGCAACACGCTGTGAACGTCCAAGGTGGGCGCATCGATTCCGGCGCCGGCACGGCATACCTGGGCTGCTGGTCCGTGTTCGTGGTCGTCGACGACCCGGGCGATGGTGTCGACGATCTCGGTGAAGCGGATCCGGCCGTCGTGGAAGGCGTCGACGCACACCTCGTTGGCGGCGTTGTAGACGGCGGGCATGGTGCCCCCGGCGGAACCCACGCGCCGCGCGAGCGCCACCGCCGGAAAGGCCTCGTCATCGAGGGGGAAGAACTCCCAGGTCGCGGCCTTGGTCCAGTCACAGGGGGCGGTGGCACACGGGACCCGGTCCGGCCAGGCCATCCCGAGCGCGATCGGCAGCCGCATGTCGGGCGGACTCGCCTGCGCGAGCGTCGAGCCGTCGACGAACTCGACCATCGAGTGGATGACCGACTGCGGGTGCACGACCACGGTGATCCGGTCGAAGGGGATGTCGAAGAGCAGGTGCGCCTCGATGACTTCCAGGCCTTTGTTGACCAGCGTCGCGCTGTTGGTCGTCACGACCCGGCCCATGTCCCAGGTCGGGTGCGCGAGAGCTTGCGCCGGCGTGACGTCATTCAGCTCCTCACGAGTCCTCCCCCGGAATGGCCCACCACTCGCAGTGACGACGAGTTGCCGCACCTCGCTCGCGCGCCCGCCGCGTAAGCATTGCGCGAGAGCCGAGTGCTCGCTGTCGACCGGGACGATCTGGTCCGGCTGCGCGATTGCCTTGACCAGCGGGCCGCCCACGATGAGCGATTCCTTGTTGGCCAGAGCCAGCGTGTTGCCGGCTGTGAGCGCGGCCAGGGTCGGGGCCAGCCCGATCGAGCCGGTGATCCCGTTGAGGACCACGTCAACCGGGCGCGCGGCCAACGTCGCGTTGGCGTCCGGCCCAGTAAGGATTTCGGGCCGGTATGCCGTGTGGCCGGCTTCCTGGGCCGCCGCGCCGATCGCCCGCTCGACGTCGGCGGGGTCGGCGTTGGCCACGCCGACGGCCTCGACCCCGAGCTCGACAGCTTGGCGCGCGAGCAGTGCGAGGTTGCCCCCACCCGCGGTCAGAACCGTGACTCGAAACCTGCCGGGGTTGGCCCGCACGACATCGATCGCTTGGGTGCCGATCGACCCGGTCGATCCGAGCAGGGTGACGGTACGGGGCTCACTCACTGGGCCATTGTCGCTCAGTCGACGGGGTCCCCTGCCGCTCGCGCACCGAGCGGGCACGGCATACCTGCGTCTGTCCTTAGCGGTCGACGACGGTGACGTGCAGGTCGTCGCGCTCGGCTTCGACGTCGAGCAGCACCGCGAGGATGGCGCCATATGCTTTCGGGTCGCTCTGGTGCAACTGGCCCACACGATCCCAGACCAGCTCGATCTCCCGACCGTCGTCATCGGTGAGATCACGCAGCGCGTCGGTGAGCGCGTCGAGGTTGAGCCCGAACCACTTCGGCAGAGCCAACCCCTCGGCGAACGCGACGAGCGACGAGTGCTTGTCCACTCCACCCTCGACGATCCGCACGACGCGACCGGCTGCTCGGGCGCGTGCCACGAGTGCTCGCACGCTCGCATTGCCGTCGAAACGCTTCACGACTCTCCCCCTGGCGACCCGGTCAGGCGCCTTCTCGAACACGTCGGAACGACCCGTAATGGTCATCCGTGTAGTACAGCTCCCCCTCACGCCCGCGAATGATCCGACGAGCCCCACGGTCGTCGGATCCAGGCGTGACGACGGTGTACTCACGGTAGTAGCCATTTGCCCGTTTCGGCAGGATTGCCTCGCGATTTGAGAAGGTCTGGTCGTCATTTCGTGGGTATGGATACGGACCACCCGCCCGGATCAGACCCAGGGTCGTCTTCGCCTCCTTGGGCAGACTCGATTCCGCCACCCAGCGCAGGCCGCTGTCCGGATCAACGCCCTCGCTGCCCCGCGTCGTCGCGGTCTTGGCACCGGTCGAGCCCGCGGTCGCCTTGGCAGTCGCCACCGCGGACCGATTGCCCGAGCTCACTCCCGTCGTCGACGTGGACGACCCTCCGCGCGTGGCCACGAACAGGACCACGAGCAGCACGAGCACCAGCCCGACCCCGACGAGTTGGACGACTTGTCGGGTGTTGCGGCTCATCCGCCGCGAGGGTGGGGCAGGGGGTGCAGCGCTCACGGGCCGGCGATGCCGACGTACTTGACCTCGAGGTATTCGTCGATGCCCTCGAAGCCACCCTCCCGCCCGAAACCGCTGGCCTTGACCCCTCCGAACGGCGCCGCCGGGTTGGACACGACGCCCTGGTTGATCCCGACCATGCCGAACTCCAGCGCCTCGCTCACCCGCAGCGCGCGGGACAGGTCGCGCGTGAAGGCATAGGCGATGAGCCCGTATGCCGTGTCGTTGGCTCGCGCGAGCGCCTCCTCCTCGGTGCGGAAGGTCGAGATGGGGGCAACCGGGCCGAAGATCTCCTCGACGGCGATCCGCGCGTCAGCGGGCACATCGGTCAGGACGGTCGGCTGGTAGAACCACCCCGGTCCGTCGGCGGGACCTCCGCCCACGACGACGCGTGCGCCCCCGGCGACGGCCTCCTGGACCAGCGAGTCGACGCCCTCACGGGCCTTTTGGTCGACCAGCGGGCCCACGTCGACGCCGTCCTGGGTGCCGTCGCCGACCGTCAACCCGGCCATCCGGGCAGCGAACTTCTGCGAGAACTCCTCGGCCACCGACTCATGCACGAGGAAGCGGTTGGCCGCCGTGCAGGCCTCGCCGATGTTGCGCATCTTGGCCAGCATCGCCCCATTGACTGCCGCATCGATGTCGGCGTCCTCAAAGACGAGGAAGGGCGCATTGCCGCCCAATTCCATCGACAGCCGCAACAGTCCCTGGGCCGACTGCTCGACCAGCTTCTGGCCCACACCGGTCGAGCCGGTGAAGGTCAACTTGCGCAGCCGGGGGTCGCGGATGATCGGCTCCATCACCTCGCCGGTGTGGGCAGTGGTGACCACATTGAGCACACCTGCCGGCAAGCCGCATTCCTGGAGCAGGTCAGCCAGCAACAGCATCGTCAACGGGGTCTGCGACGCAGGTTTGACGACCATCGTGCAGCCAGCCGCGATCGCGGGGCCGATCTTGCGCGTGCCCATCGCCAGCGGGAAGTTCCACGGGGTGATCATGAGGGTCGGCCCGACCGGCTGCTTCATGGTGAGCAGCCGGCTGGCCCCGTTGGGCGCCATCGAATAGCGCCCGTGCACGCGCACGGCTTCCTCGCTGAACCAGCGGAAGAACTCCGCGCCATAGGCGACCTCGCCCCGCGCCTCGGCCAGCGGCTTGCCCATTTCCATCGTCATGAGCAGGGCGAACTCCTCGGTCCGGGCGACGATCTTCTCGTATGCCGCCCGCAACAGTTCCCCGCGATCGCGTGGCGGGACCTTGGCCCAGGTCGCCTGCGCGGCGACGGCCGCGTCGAGGGCGGCCATGCCGTCCGCCGGAGTGGCGCTCGCGACGTGGGCCAGAACCTCGCCGTTGGCGGGGTTGTCGACCGGGAGCGTCGTTCCGTCTGAGGAGTCACGCCACTGGCCCGCGATGAGCAGGCCCTTGGGCACCGAGTCGAGCAGAG
>JADJVI010000022.1 GCA_016710645.1 Actinomycetales bacterium
GGCGTTGACGGCCCTGGCGGCATCCCCGAGAGGGTGCGGACCTGGAACCTCGGCACCGGCACCCGACATCGGTCCTGGAGGTCATCGCGGCCTTCGAGCGGGCCAGCGGGCGGCCGATCCCCTTACGAGATCGTGGGGCGGCGCGCGGGCGACCTGGCCCAGACATGGGCCGACGCGAGCCGGGCAGCTGACGAATTGGGTTGGCGAGCAACGAAATCCATCGACGACATGTGCGCTGACGCGTGGCGCTGGCAGAGTCAGAACCCCCTGGGCTACCCCGACGCCTGAGCGGGCCCGGCATACCGGTCTGCATTGTGGCTTTCCGGGCCCTGCCACTCCCTGCCCTCGTCCATCTGGGCGTACCCCCCGGGGTATTTGTGTCTCGTTGGTCACACGTTCGTGCTCAGCGCCACCAAGCGCTCAGTTTGCAGGAGTACGTTGCCAATTGGCGGTTCCGATGCGGGGAGCCTGCCGTGCACAACAGCACAGGATTACTGAGCACCACCACTGAGCACCAATCACTGAGCACCACTTACTGAGCATCACTTCAGAGGGCTCGACGAGTCCTCGTTCACGGGGGAGCATCACGTCACCATGAATGCGCTCGACCTGGGCGCTGGCAGTTTGCCATCACGACCGTCTACCACTTCCTTTCGTTTCGATCACCATCGGGCTCACCGCGCTCATCGCCATCATGCAGACCTTCTGGTACCGCGGCGGCGACGAGCGGTGGCTGCGCCTCACCAAGTTCTTCGGCAAGTTGTTCATGATCAACTTCGCCCTCGGCCTGGTGACCGGCATCGTCCAGGAGTTCCAGTTCGGCATGAACTGGAGCCTTTACTCGCGCTTCGTCGGCGACATCTTCGGAGCACCGCTGGCGTTCGAAGCGCTGCTGGCCTTCTTCCTCGAGTCGACCTTCCTGGGCCTGTGGATCTTCGGCTGGGACCGCCTGCCGCGCAAGATCCACCTGGCCTCGATCTGGCTGGTCCACCTCGGCACGGTGTTCTCGGCGTTCTTCATCCTCGCGGCAAACTCGTTCATGCAGAACCCGGTTGGCTACACGTTCAACCCCACGACCAACCGCGCCGAACTCAGCGACTTCCTCGCGGTGCTCACCAACGAGGTCCAGCTCGTCACCTTCCCGCACGTGCTCATGGGTGCCTACATGACCGCAGGCGGCTTCCTCATGGGCATCGCGCTCTACCACCTGCGCCGTCAGGCCCTCGACAACGGCCCTGACGTCTCGATGTACCGCAAGGCCGTTCGCCTGGGCGCCGTGGTGTCGCTCGTCGCCAGCCTGGGCGTCATCGTCTCCGGCGACCTGCAAGGCAAGGTCATGACGACCTACCAGCCGATGAAAATGGCTGCGGCAGAGGCGCTTTACGAGACCCGCAGCAATGCGCCGTTCTCCGTGCTGACCATCGGCGGCCTCGACGGCACCAATGCACGCCCGATCATCGAGGTGCCCGGTCTACTGTCCTTCCTCGGCACGGGCAGCTTCAGCGGCGAGATCAAGGGCATCAACGACCTGCAAGTCGCCTACGCCGAGAAGTACGGCTCAGCCGAGCTCACCAAGAGCGCGAGCTACGTCCCCACGATCTGGCTCACCTACTGGAACTTCCGGCTGATGATGGGCGCCGGATTCCTCACCATGATCTTCGCGGCGATGGCGCTGTGGAAGACCCGCGGCGAGGGCGTCGTCACTGGCGGGATCTGGAAGCACATCGCGATCTGGACGCCGCTGCTGCCGGTCACGGCCAACTCGTTCGGCTGGATCTTCACCGAGGTCGGCCGCCAGCCGTGGATCGTCAACGGCATGATGACGACCGCCACCGGCGTCTCCTCGACGGTCGGCGCGAGCAGCGTCCTGATCAGCATGGTCATCTTCACGCTGCTCTACGGCGCCCTCGCGGTGGTCGAAGTCAAGCTGCTGCTGCGCTACATCAAGCCCGGAGCCGTGCCCGTGGCCGCGCCGATCGACCCGGCCGACCGCTCTGACGATGCGCCTCTGGTCTTCGCCTACTGACCGCCGCCTGCTGACCTCCCACTACAGACCTCCGACTACAGACCATCTCTGGATA
Source organism: Actinomycetales bacterium (assembly GCA_016710645.1). Classification (GTDB taxonomy): domain Bacteria; phylum Actinomycetota; class Actinomycetes; order Actinomycetales; family Dermatophilaceae; genus Phosphoribacter. Next base: position 2,082 of record JADJVI010000022.1, read on the forward strand.
CGAGACCTTGCCATGACTGACCTCTCAGCCCTCCAGCTCGTCTGGTTCATCCTCATCGCCGTGCTGTGGATCGGCTACCTCACCCTCGAAGGCTTCGACTTCGGGGTGGGGATGCTGTTGCCGATCCTCGGCCGCGCCAAGAGCACCGCCCCTGCCGACCTCGCCGACGCCGAGAAGCGCAAGCGGGTCATGCTCAACACCATCGGCCCGGTGTGGGACGGCAACGAGGTGTGGGTGCTCACCGCCGGTGGCGCCACCTTTGCGGCCTTCCCGCAGTGGTACGCCACGCTGTTCTCCGGCTTCTACCTCGCCCTGGCCCTCATCCTCGTCGCGCTCATCCTGCGCGGCATGGGGCTGGACTACCGCCACAAGGTCAACGACGACACCTGGCGCAAGCGCTGGGACCTCGCGATCACCGGCGGCTCCTTCCTCGCGGCCCTGCTGTGGGGCGTCGGCCTGACCAACATCGTCTACGGCACCCCGATCAAGCCCAACCCGACGGTCGCCGGTGACTACATCTTCGACGGCACGCTCTTCACCCTGCTCGGCCCCGTGCCGCTGCTCGGTGGGCTGACCTTCGTGGCCCTCTTCCTCACCCATGGCGCCTTCTTCATCGCCCTCAAGACCGACGGCGCGATCCGGCACGAGGCCCGCGCGCTCGGCATCCGCGTCGGCCTGGTGAGCGCTGTGTTGGCCGTTGCGCTCCTGTTGCTCATCGGGCTCAAGCACGGCTCGCTGGTCTTCTGGATCGGCACCGCGATCGCCGCTGTCGCGCTCCTCGCGGGCATCGCGATGGCGACCAAGGCCCGCGAGGGCTGGGCGTTCATCGGCACCTTCGCCGCGATCGCGTTCGCGGTCGCGGCCTACTTCGGGGCACTCTTCCCGAACGCCATGCCCTCGACGCTCGGAGACGCGCAGTCGCTGACCCTGGCCGCCGCGTCGAGCACGCCGACGACGTTGACGATCATGACCTGGGCCGCCGCGATCTTCACCCCGATCGTGCTGCTCTACACCGGGTGGACCTACTGGGTGTTCCGCAAGCGCCTGGCCGTCCACCACATCCCCGAACCGGTGGCCATCCACTAGTCCGGTTCGGGCCCGGCCGGTCCGCACGCTCACGGACCGGCCGGCTCGGCCCGCTCACGCTCACTGCTGACCACTGCTGGTCACGTCTGGATACTCCTGTCATGCGCCCGGTCGATCCCCGCCTGCTTCGCGCCTTCCCCGAGGTCCGCCAGATCCTGGCGGGCCTTGGGGTTGTCGGCGTTGTGCAGGGAGTGCTCGCGGTCGCGCAGGCCTTCGCGGTCAGTCACCTCGTCGTCGCGGTCGTCGCGTCCCTCACCTCGGCCTCCACGGCCTCCACCGGCTCCGGTATGCCGTCCGCCCTCGCCCCCGAGACCGCCTCCTCGTCAGCATCGGGTATGCCGTGGGGTCACCTCCCGCTTGCTCCACTGGGTTGGGTGGCCCTGGTCTTCGCCCTCCGGGCGGGGCTGGGAGCCGTGGCTGAGCTGGGAGCCGCGCGGGCCGGCATACGAGTCTCTGCTGGTGTGCGCGAGCGACTCCTGGCGCGCTGGCTGGCCAGGCCCCTAGACGATGCCCCCGATCCCAACACCGCCACCACCCTGGCGACCCAGGGCGTCACGAGCATCGAGCCCTATGTGGCGCGGTTCCTGCCGGCCATGGTGGGCGCAGTTGTGCTGCCGGTCTTCGTCGTCGTGACCATTGCGACCCTCGACTGGGTCAGCGCGCTCATCGTCGTGCTCACCGTGCCGCTGCTGCCGGTTTTCGCAGCGCTGATCGGCAAGGCGACCGAGGATCAAACCGCCCGGCGCTGGCGCGCGATGGCGAGTCTGTCCGGGCACTTCCTCGACGTGGTGCGCGGGCTGCCGACGCTGGTGTCCTATGGTCGGGCCTGGCGTCAGGCGGGGACGATCCGCGAGGTGAGCGAGCGCCATCGCGCAGTGACCGTGCAGACGCTGCGGCTGGCCTTCTTGTCGTCGGCGGCGCTGGAGTTGCTCGCCTCGATCTCGGTGGCGATCGTCGCGGTGACCGTGGGGTTGCGGTTGACCAACGGGACCATGGAGTTGGCTCCTGGCCTGGTGTGCATTCTCCTTGCGCCAGAGGCCTATTGGCCGATCCGGCGAGTGGGCGCCGAGTACCACGCGGCAGCCGACGGGGTCGTGGCTCTTGGCGAGGCCTTGGACGAGCTCACCGAGCCGATCGGACAAGCCACCCCGATGGCGACCCACGCGGACCCTCGACCGGAGCTTGGTCGACCGGTGGAGGTCGCTCTGCAGGGGTTGTCCTATCGCTACCCCGGCACGTCCGCCGACGTCATCTCGGGGCTGGATCTCACGCTCAGCGGACCAGGGCTGGTGGCCGTCACCGGCGAGTCCGGAGCCGGCAAGAGCACCCTGCTGGACCTCATCGCCGGCTTGCGATCACCCAGTGCGGGGCGGGTGTCGGCGCCGCAAGCTCATCTCGTCTCGCAGCGACCGTTGCTCATCGCGGGGACGGTGCGCGCAAACCTGCTGCTCGGTCACCCGACGAGGGCCGAGGGGACCGCACAAGCAAGCCCCCAGGCCACCGACGTGGGCACGACCGTGGGCACCGACGCTGAGCCGACCGATCCAGGCCTGGACCTGTCGTTGTGGAGTGCATTGTGGTCGGTCGGGCTCGATGGTGATATCCGAGAGCTGCCTGACGGGCTGGACACCGTGCTCGGTGACGACGGCTTCGGCTTGTCGGCGGGGCAGCGGGCCCGGCTGGCGTTGGCGCGGGCGCTGCTCAGCCCGGCGCGGGTGATCCTGCTGGACGAGCCGACCGCGCACCTCGACGAGGCATCGGTCGCGTTTGCCCACCAGACAATCTGGGGACTGGCCCGCACCCGGCTCGTCATCGCGGTGACCCACCGCCCGCAACTCCTCGACCTGGCCACCCGGGTGGTCGAGATCGCGCCCAACCGCCCAGGCCTGACTCCGCCTCAAGCCGACCCCTTGACTCGCGCGCACGCCGGCGAGGTCGCGATTTCGGCTGGCAACGACCCGGAAAGCAGCCCCATTCGCCACGTCGACGTCGGCGCAGCCGCGGCTGCTGACCAGGCTGCGGAGGACCCGTTCGCGATGCGCGCGCCGGGGATCCGCCGGGCCGCGGTCATCGGCGGGCTTGCCTCGGCCAGCGGCATCGCCCTCACCGCCACCTCGGGCTGGCTCATCGTTGCCGCGAGCCATCAACCCGTCATCCTCACCCTGCTGGCCGTCATCGTCTCGGTGCGCACCTTCGGCATCGCCCGCCCGGTGCTGCGCTACGTCGAGCGGGTGCGCTCGCATGACAGCGCCCTGGACCTGCTGGTGCGGCGGCGGGTCACGGCATACCGGGCCTTGATCCCCCTGACCCCCGCCCGGCTGGGCCGCCGCGCGCGCACCCGCGTGCTGACCGGAGTCGTCGAGGACCTGGAGGACCACACCTTCGCGACCGTGCGGGTCACCGTGCCGGTGCTGGGCGCCGCCGTCGCTGGGCTTCTCGCCGTGGTTGGGCTCGGGGTCTTCACACCCGCCGGGGCGCTGGTCGTCGCGGGAGTGCTGGTCCTGCAGGCTCTGGTCCATCGGCTCGGGCGGCGCCTCGAACTCGCCGGCCAGCGCGACTGGCTCACCGCCCGCGCCGACACCGCGCAAGTCAGCAGCCTGGTGACGGGGTATGCCGGTCCGCTGCGTGGCGTCGGCGCCGCGACTCAGGCGCTGGGTTGGGTCCGGTCAGCGCACGAAGGGTTGGCCAGGACGGTCGCTCGGCTGGGCGCCGCCAAGGCGGTATCGGTGGCGTTGTCGCTGGTCGTCACGGCACTGGGGACCCTGGTGGCCGCCCTCGTGGCCGCATGGGCGATGACGTTGGGGTTGCCCGACGCGGTGGCCGCGGTTGCCGTGCTCACTCCGCTCGCCGTGGGTGACGCCCTGGTCGGTATGCCGGATGCGGCCAGTGCGTGGGCGCGGGCCCGTGGGAGCGAGGACCGGCTGCGCTCGTTGTTGAGTCAGCGCCCCGCGGTCGTGGACCCAGTCGGCGCTTCGATCGCTCCGGATGTCCCCAGCGGACTAGATGTGGCAGAAGGCGTCACCGGTGACCCATTTCGCCACAGTCACCGCCCGGCGGGTGGCCGAGCCCTCGCTACGCCTGGCACCGCGCGCTCGCTCAACGCTGGCCCCAGCGAGTTGGGTGTGGCAGAAGGCGACACCGGTGACCCATTTCGCCACACCGAAGCCGGGCCGGCGGACGGCATACCAGAGTTGGAATTGCAGCTGGAGCTGCGCGGAGTGGCTGCCACGTGGGGCGACCCAGGTGAGCCGCTGGATCTGCCCCCGGTGGACCTCACCATCCCCATTGGGCAACATGTCGTGCTCACCGGCGCCAATGGCAGCGGCAAGTCGACCCTGCTCGCGGTGCTGGCGCGGACCCTCGACCCGGCCGCCGGCTCGTATCGGCTCGGCGGTGTCGACGTCCGCGAGGTCAGCCTCGACACGGTCCGCGAGCTGCTGGCCATCGTCGATGACGAACCGCACGTTTTCGCCTCGACGTTACGCGAGAACCTCCGCCTGGCGGCACCCGACGCCGACGACCCCGCACTGATCACCGGGCTGACGGCAGCCGGGCTGGGCCCGTGGCTGGCCGGACTCGACCAAGGGCTGGACACCCTCCTCGGGGTCGGCGGTCGGGGGGTTTCCGGTGGTGAGCGCGCACGGCTGGCGATCGCCCGCGCGCATGTGTCCGGGAGGCCGATCGTGCTGCTCGACGAGCCGGTCGCCCACCTCGACCACGCCACCGCCGTCGACGTGCTCGCCTCGCTGCGAGCGGCTTTCGCAGGGCGGACCGTCGTCATGGTGAGCCACCGGCCCGACGGGGTCGAGGGCTTTGATCGGGTCGTCGATCTGGCTACGTTGCGCTCGCCGTTGCCGTCGGCCTGACCTATCCCTCTACCCAGCCGAACGCCCGGCCGAGTGACCGCGCACCCCGGGGGTGCACGGCATACGCAAGAATCGGGGCATGACCGAGCAGGTAGCGACGCAGCCGACCACGGCCACCACCTCCCCCACCGACGCCGCGGCCGACATCCTCGCCGTCGCGCGCGAGCAAGTGCTGGAGCGGGGCGAGCGGCTGACCTACGACCAGATCCTCGCGGTCTTGCAGACCTCGGACGAGCAGCTCGAGGAGCTCCTGGCGATCGCGCACGAGGTGCGGATGCGCTACATGGGGCCGGACGTCGAGGTCGAGGGGATCATCAGCCTCAAGACCGGCGGTTGCCCGGAGGATTGCCACTTCTGCGCGCAGTCGGGGCAGTTCACCTCGCCGGTGCGGTCGGTGTGGCTCAACATCCCCGAGCTGGTGCGCGCGGCCAAGCTGACGCGTGACACGGGGGCGAGCGAGTTCTGCATCGTCGCGGCGGTGCGCGGGCCGGACGCCAAGCTCATGGAGCAGATGCGCGCCGCGGTCGCCGCGATCAAGGGCTCGGTCGACATCAACGTCGCCGCATCGCTGGGCATGCTGGACGCCGAACAGGCGCAGGACCTCGCCGACATGGGCATCCATCGTTACAACCACAACCTCGAGGCCGGCCGCACCTACTTCCCCAACGTCGTCACGACGCACACCTGGGACGAGCGCTGGGAGACCTGCCAGCTGGTCAAGGCCACCGGCATGGAGCTGTGCTGCGGCGGCCTGGTGGGCATGGGCGAGACCATCGAGCAGCGCGCCGAATTGGCCGATCAGCTGGGCGAATTGGAGCCACACGAGGTGCCGCTCAACTTCCTCAACCCACGCCCGGGCACACCGTTCGGCGACCTGCCGGTCATGCCCGCCAACGACGCACTGCGGTGCATCGCGGCCTTCCGTCTGGCTTTGCCGCGCACCATCCTGCGGTATGCCGGTGGGCGCGAGTTGACCCTTGGAGACCTCGGCACCCGCGACGGGCTGATGGGCGGCATCAACGCCGTCATCGTCGGCAACTACCTCACGACGCTTGGGCGCGACCCCCAGGAGGACCTCGCCCTGCTCGATGAGCTGAAGATGCCGATCAAGGCGTTGTCCGACACCTTCTGAGTCGACTCGCTGATGACGCTCATCTCCCCTGACGCGGTGTTCTGCCCCCGCTGCGGCCAGCCCCTGGGTCCGGCCGGCATCGCGGGTGGCGAACATGCTGTATGCCGTCGCGCGCTCGACCTCGAACCGCCCCGCTACTGCGTCTACTGCCGCCGCCGGATGATCGTCCAGATCACCCCGTCGGACTGGACCGCGCGCTGCATCGAACACGGCGAGACCACCGAATCCACCTGGGCCCCGGCCTGATTCGGTGACACCACGCGAGGGGTGGACAGCTCCATGATGAGCGCCCGACAGGGTGCTCAAGCGCCCACATCCTCGCGGAGAGCACCTGGCGCTCCTTACTGACGTACCCTCGTTGTCAGTGGTCGCCTCTACCGTCTGTGCAGGAGCAAACACAGGAGGTTTCACATGGGATCTGCAACGACCGAGGTCATGACGAAGTCCGAACTCGAAGCTGCGTTGCACTCGCTGGAGCTCGAGCTCGGCATGTCCGTCGATGTAGCCGAGGAGTTGGCGGCAGCCGATGCCCTGAACGCAGACCTGTACCAGGTGTTGCGAAGGATCCGCGAGCTCCGCTGGCTGCAGAGCGAGTGAGCGAGCTTCACGACCACGCTACGGCGTTCGCGAGGGAGATTTCCGAAGCCGTCTCCGCGTTCGTTGACCGCCCGGTGCCTTTCAAGGCCACGAGCAGCGGATCACGGTTTGTTGTCACCGACGACATCGGCGGGATAGTCATCCCTGTCGGCGAAGGCGGGCGTATCTCTCTCGAAGCCACCTATCGGTGCCAACTGGATGGCATTGGGCGTTACCTCAAGGTCCTGAGTTCGAAGGTTGCTGTCTTCCCGGGGAGTCGGCCCAAGGGCGACCCGCTCTTTCGTTTCGAGTATGTCCACAATCAGGCATCCGGGCTTCCAGCAGGCCACCTGCACGTCCATGCGCATCGTGACCAGTTCACTCGCATGATGACCTTGGCGGCGTTGTCTGGGGCCTCGCGTCGACAAGTTGGTCCCGACGAGGAGCTTGAGGCGGCTCGAATGTCGAGAATCCACTTCCCCACGGGCGGGCACCGATTTCGTCCCAGCCTTGAAGACGTCCTCCAGCTCATCGAGGAGGAGTTCGGGGCACGGCCTGGACCTGCGTGGCAGGAAACCTTGCGTACGAACCGAATACGGTGGCGCCGCCAGCAGACCGGGGCCGCTGTGCGCGACTGTCCGAGCGAAGCTGTTCGCGTACTGACGGAACTCGGCTACAGGATCGAGTGCCCCGAGGCGGGACCCGTTCCCGATCACGAGGATCGTCTGGCGGCCTACTAGGGCCGGAGCAACCCCGGTCCTGTCGTTACCTCACGCCGGGTATGCCGTGACCTCCGCTGCCTTGACCGTGCCCCACACCCGGACACCGGGTGCCAGTCCGAGCGCGACCACGGACGCGACCGTGACTTCGGACGCGAGGGAGACACCCGGCATACCGAGGGGTTGCAGGTGCACCCGGGCGCGTTGTCCCGCTACCTCGACCCCCACGACGAGCAGCTCCCAGGTATTGCGCGGCGACCCCTCCGGGCGTGCGGGATACAGCGCCACCGCGCTGGGCGCGAAGGCCACCCACGACTCGCCGCGATGTTCGTGCGGCGCCGCGACGACTCGGCCCCACGAGGTCTGCACGGTGGTGCCGTCGAGGGCGTGACCGGCATACAGGTTGAGGCCGACGACCTGGGCGACGTAGGGCGTGCGCGGGCGGGCGATGACCTCCGCGGGCGTGCCCTGCTGGACGACTCGTCCGGCGTCGAGGAAGACCAACTCGTCGGCAAGGGTGAGCGCGTCGAGCGGGTCGTGGGTGACCAGCACCGTCGCGCCGGCGAAGCTGGCCAACCGGTGGTGGAGCGTGGCCCGCACGAGCGACCGGGTGTCGGGATCGAGGGCGGCGAGGGGTTCGTCGAGCAGCAGCAACGCGGGGTCCGTCGCCAGCGCGCGGGCCAGCGCCACCCGCTGGGCCTGCCCGTTCGACAGCTCGCGGGGGCGCCGGTCGGCGAAATCGGCGATCCCGAGGGCGGCGAGTTCGGCACGGGCGCGGGCGGTGGCGGAAGCCCGGGACTGGCCGCGCGATCGCGGCCCGAAGGCGACATTGGCCAGGACGGTGAGATGCGGGAAGAGCAGGTGGTCGGCCACGACGAGCCCAGTATGCCGTTCGCTCGCCTCCCGCTGCCGGCGACCGTCGGCCCACTGCTGGCCCGCCACACGGACATGGCCGTCGCGCACCGGGATCAGGCCCGCGAGGGCATGCAGGGCGGTGGTCTTGCCCGACCCATTGGGACCGAGCAACGCGACGACCTGGCCGGCCCGGGCGCACACCTCGGCGTCGAGAGTGAAGGCGCCGCGATCGGCGACCACGTGCCCGTCGAGGTATGCACCCTCTGACAGGACATCGCTCATCGTGCCCACCGTCCGCGCAGTGCGCCGAGGACGACGACACACACGACGAGCATGGTGACCGACAACGCGATGGCCGCCTGCGGATCGGATTCCAGGGCGGTGTAGACCGCGAGCGGCGCGGTCTGGGTCGTGCCGGTGAAATTGCCCGCGAAGGTGATCGTCGCGCCGAATTCACCCAGCGCCCGCGCCCAGGCCAACGCTGCGCCAGCGGCGACCCCGGGCCAGGCCTGCGGCAGAGCGACCCGGGCGAAGATGCGCCACGGCGAGGCGCCGAGAGTCGCCGCCACCTCGTCGTAGCGCACGTCGACCCCGCGCAGCGCCCCCTCGACCGCGACGACGTAAAACGGCATCGCGACGAAGATCTCGGCCAGCACCACGGCGACCGTCGTGAACGGCACCTGCCAGCCGAACGCCTCAAGCAACGGTCCGCCAACGACGCCGCGCCGGCCGTAGGCCATGAGCAAGGCGACGCCGCCGACGACCGGCGGCAACACCAGGGGCACGGTCACGACGGCCCGGACCCAGCTCGTCGCGCGGTGGCGCGAGCGGGCGAGCAGCCAGGCCAGCGGTGTGCCGAGCACCAGCGAGACGACCACGGTGATCGTCGTCGTGACCGCCGACAGCCGCAGCGCCGCACCCACCCCCGGAGCGCTGAGATGGCGCGGCAGCTGCGCCCATTCGACCCGGGCCAGCAGCGCGAGGATCGGCACGACGATCAGCGCGAGCGCCAACCCGGCCGGGACCAGGAGGACCGCGCGCCCCCCGAGGCGCGCGGTCCCCTGGTCCCGGCCGGGGGTCACTGGCCGAAGCCCGCCGCCCGATAGGCGGCCTTCGCCGTCGCGTCGGTCAGCGCCTGGGCCAGTTCGGCGACGCCAGGGTTGTCGGTGAGCTGGACCAGCGCGTAGGTGACGGACACGGCATACCGGCTCGGGAGGGGTATGCCGGTCACCGCACCCGCGGCGGCCACGACGTCGGAGTGGTAGATGAGCCCGGCATCGGCCTCGCCGAGGCGCAGTTTGGCGAGGGTGGCCTTGGCGTCGATCTCGCGGGAGACGATGTGCGCGGTCACCCCGGCGCTGGCCAGGGCGGTGTCGGCAGCCTTACCGCAGGGAGCGGTGCCGACGCAGAGCACGACCTTGACGTCCGGGCGGGCGAGGTCGACCAAGCCGCTCACCTGGGCCGGGTTGTTGGCGGGAGTCGCGATCTCGAGGGCGTTCTCGGCGAACGTGATCGGCGGGTGGGTTGCGGTCATCGCTGTCGGCAGCTGGGCCACCGCGTCGGTGCCTGCGAGCGCGATGAGGTCGGCAGGTGCGCCTTGGACGACCTGCTGGACGAGGGTGGTGCTCGATCCGTAGCTCACCCGCACCGTGCTGCCGGGGTGGGCCTGCTCGAAGGTTTTGGCCAGCGCATTGACCGGCTCGGTGAGCGAGGCGGCGGCAAGGACGGTGATGGTTCGACTCGCCGGGGCGGTGGCCGTCGAGGGGGTAGCCGGTGCGGAAGAACACGACACCGTCGTGGCTGCCAAGAGCGTGGCCAGAGCGACGCGGATGAGCTTCACTGCGGGATGCCGACGATGACATTGGTGGCCTTCACCGAGGCAATGGCGACCGAACCGACTTCCAGGCCAAGGGAATCCACGGCTTCGCGGGACATCAGCGACACCACCCGGAACGGCCCGCACTGCAGCTCCACCTGCGCCATGACGGTGTCCTTGAGTACCCCGGTGACGATGCCGCGCATCCGGTTGCGGGCCGACTCGTCACGCACGGGTCCGGGCGCGACCGGGTGGGCCAGCGACTGGGCGAGCGCCGCGAGCTCGACGCCGTCAACGACCATTCGCCCGGCCTGGTCGGCGCGCGCGGCGATGCGGCCGGAGTCGACCATCCGGCGCAGCGTGTCGTCGGAGACACCGAGCAGCTCAGCAGCCTCGGCGATCCGCAATTGCGTCATAGCGCTCGACGTTAGCACCGCAACTGCGTCACCGTTCCCGGTCGGGCAGACTGGGGGCGTGAACGACCCGCGCCTGGAGGAGTTGCTGGCCTACGACCGGGCGCACCTGTGGCACCCCTACTCCTCGGCGCTCACCCCGCAGCACCCCTACCTCGTCGAGTCGGCATCGGGTGTGCGGCTGCGGCTTCGCCTGCCCGACGGGTCCCGCCGCGAGTGCATCGACGCCATGTCGTCCTGGTGGTGCGCGATCCACGGGTATGCCGTGCCCGAACTCGACGCCGCGGCCAGCGCCCAGCTCGAGCGGATGTCGCACGTGATGTTCGGCGGCCTCACCCACGAGCCAGCCATCGCGCTGGCCAGGCGGCTGGTCAACCTGGCCCCACGGCATACCGAGGCGGGAGTGGTGAGTGGCCTGCGAGCCGACGCTGCCGATGGCACCGGCCAATCCCCGCTCCAGCACGTGTTCTTCGCCGACTCCGGGTCGGTGTCGGTCGAGGTCGCCATGAAGATGGCGCTGCAGGTGCACGTCGCGGAGGGCACTGGCAAGCGGCGGTTCTTCACCATCCGCGGCGGCTATCACGGCGACACCTTCTCGCCGATGTCTGTCACCGACCCCGACGGCGGGATGCACTCACTCTGGCGCGGCATCCTGCCCGAGCACCTCTTCGCCCCACACCCACCGGCGCCCGATGCCTCGGCCGCGGATCTGCTTGCCTGGGAGGCGGATACGCGCGCGCTGTATGCCGTGCACGCCCACGAGATCGCCGCGGTGATCCTCGAACCCATCATGCAGGGCGCCGGCGGGATGACCTTCCACGACCCACGAGCAGTGCAGGTGCTGGCCGAGATCGCCCGGGAGAGTGGGGCATTGGTGATCTTCGACGAGATCGCGACCGGGTTCGGGCGCACCGGCACCATGTGGGCCGCCGAGGCCGCGGGCGTGGTGCCCGACATCATGTGCGTGGGCAAGGCGCTGACCGGCGGCTATCTCACCCTCGCTGCCGTGCTCTGCACCACCGACGTCGCCGAGCGGGTCAGTGGCGGCGAGGCCGGGGGCCTCATGCACGGTCCGACCTTCATGGCCAACCCGTTGGCCTGCGCCATTGCCGGAGCCAGCCTTGATCTGTTGGCTCGAGATCCGGAGTTGAGCGCGGTGGCTGGCCTGGAGCGCGGCCTCGCTGAGGGGCTGGCCCCTGCGCGCGATCTCGGGTCGGTGCGCGATGTGCGGGTGCGCGGCGGGGTCGGGGTCATCGAGTTGCGGGAGCCGTTGCGCGGCAGCGAGATTGCCGCGTATGCCGTGCAGCGCGGGGTCTGGGTGCGGCCGTTCCGCAACCTCGTCTACACCATGCCGCCCTACGTCACCTCAGACGAGGATCTGGCGACGCTGACCGAGGTGCTGGTCCACGCTGTCGCCACGGTGCACGGCTGAGGAAACCAGTCAGGCGCCGTCAGGCGTGGTCAGGAGGACGCGTCGTCGGCCGTCGTGTCGACACTGCCGCCGCCCAACGGCATACCGTCAGCAATGGCGCGCAGCGCCGCGAGGTGCTCCTGCAAGGCCACCGCGCCGGTCTTCGACAGGCGCAACCAAGTGCGCGGGCGCTTGCCGACATAGCCCTTCCTGACCACGACATAGCCGGCGGCTTCCAGGATCGTCACCTGCTTGGAGAGCACCGAGTCGCTGACCTGCACGGCGTCGCGCACGGCGGCGAACTCCGCCTCATCGGCCTGCGCCAACGCCGCGACGATCGAGAACCGCACCGGCGCGTGAATGACCTCGTCGATCCGAAACCTGGCGTGCTGGATGTCGGTCATCGTGCCGCGCGCCGGATCATCACCGCAGCGGCCCAGGCAGGCAGCGCGACGAGCAAGCAGTAGGGCAGGAAGACCGCTGCCGACAGCCAGGGCCGGGTGAACGAGAACCACATCACGCCGATGACATAGAGGGTCATCGTCGCGCCGAGCCCCCAGGTGTAGATCCGCTTGAAGCCCCGCGGGGTCGACCGAGCCCGCCGCTGGATGGCGACGAGCAGGGCGATCACGGCGGCATAGCCGGCCACGCTGAACGAAAAGCCCATCGGGCTCTCGTGCGAGAGGGTCCACCAGCTCGCGGCCAGGATGCCGGCCACCGCCGCGCCCAAACCGAGGAGGTATGCCGTGAGGGTGCGCACGTCTGCGGGGCTGACGACCCGGACGCTCGATGCCTGCGCCAGCGCTGCTGCGGCCTGGGCGGGGGTGATCTGCTCATTCATGGTGTGCTCCTGGGGAGAGTCGGGCGAATCCGATGTCCTGACCATAGACAACTACTTTCCAGTTTGGCAAATAGTTTCCCAACGACACCACGCACGCCGTGTCCACGCCAGGTGGGAGGATCACTGCCGTGACTGCCTTCCAGGACTGGCTCGCCGCCGCCGCGCAGCGCCGCCGTGAGCTCGGACTGGTCCGCTCGACGCCTGTCATGGACCCCGCCAACCCGATGCTCGATCTGGCCGGCAACGACTATCTCGGCCTGCGCACCCACCCCGCCGTCATCGCGGGCGCGGTGGCGGCGGCCACGGCATACGGCGGTGGGGCGGGAGCGTCGCGGCTGGTGACCGGCACCCTCCCCGTCCACGCGGAACTCGAAGCCGCCCTGTGCGCGCTCACCGGCGCGCCGGCCGGACTGGCCTTCTCGACCGGGTATGCCGCCAACCTGGCCGCAGTCACGGCCCTCACCGACGCCGACACCCTCGTCGTGTCGGACGCCCACATCCACGCCTCGCTGGTCGACGCTGCTCGCTTGGCTCGGGCGCAGGTTGTCGTCGCGCGTCACAACGACGTGGCGCACGTCGCCGAGCTGCTTGCCGAGTCCCGGCTGCCACGGGCGATGGTCCTCGTCGAGTCGGTCTACTCGGTGCTCGGTGACGCCGCCCCGCTCGCCGAACTACTCGAGGTATGCCGTGCCCATGGCGCCGTCCTGCTCATCGACGAGGCGCACGGGATCGGGGTCACCGGCGACCGCGGCCAAGGCAGCGCTGCTGCCCTGGGGATCAGCGCCGACCCGCTCGTCGTCATCACCCTCACGCTGTCCAAATCGCTTGCCTCGCAAGGCGGCGCGGTGTTGGGTTCGGCCGAGGTGCGCGACCACCTGGTCAACACCGCCCGGCCGTTCATCTACGACACCGGCCTGGCTCCTGCCGCCGCGGGTGCTGCGTTGGCAGCGCTCGAGCTGCTGGGCGAGCACCCCGAGATGGCGGCTGCGGTGCGGCGCAACAGCGCCCTGCTCGCCGACGCGTGCGGCGTCGAACCCCCGGCCGGTGCGGTGCTGTCGGTCGCGATGCCTGGTCCCCACGAGGCTCTGGCGGCCGTCGCGACCGCGGCGGAGCACGGCATACGGATCGGGTGTTTCCGCCCTCCATCGACCCCCGATGGCACCTCCCGGCTGCGTCTGACCGCGCATGCCGACCATGACGATCTCGACGCGGCGTGCCTGCTGCTCAAGGAATTGACCCGTGGCTGACCCGATGTCGCTGCCGTCGGTCGTCGTCGTCACTGGCACCAGCACGGGGGTCGGCAAGACGGTCGCGACCGCCGCGCTGACGGTCATGGTGCGTCGTCGTGGCGCGCGCGTTGCGGTGGTCAAGCCCGCGCAGACCGGCGTGCTGCCCGGCGAACCGGGCGACCTCGACGAGGTATGCCGTCTGGTCGGCGACGACGCGCAGGTCACCTATCGGGAGTTCGTGCGGCTGCCCGATCCACTCGCGCCGTCGGCCGCCGCTCGACGCATCGGCGTCACCCTGGATCCGATCGCTCTGCGCGCCAAGGATATTCGCGCGCTCGCTGGTGACCACGATGTTGTGATCGTCGAAGGCGCTGGCGGCCTGCTGGTCGAACTCGACTCTCGCGGAGGCACTCTCGCCGACCTTGCGGTGGCGCTGCGCTATCAGGGCACCAGCGTCGGGGCGGTCATCGTCGCGGCTCCCGGCCTTGGCACGCTCAACCACACCGCGCTCACCGCGCAGGCGCTGCAGCAGCGCGGCATACCGGTCATCGGGGTGCTCGTCGGCACCTGGCCTCAGCCGCCGGACACCCCCGACCTGGCCATGCAGGAGAACCTCGCCGACCTCCCGCGGGCCGCCGGAGCCCCATTGCTGGGCATCCTCCCCGACGGCGCGGGTCGTCTCGACGCAGGCGCCTTCGCGGCCTCCGCTCACGAACGGCTCTCAATTTCCTGATTCAGCTGTGCAATAGGTCGCAGGAGCAATGCGGACTCACCTGGTTTCGACACCATAGCCGTTGACAACCGTGCCCTCTCCCCCCGTGCAGGTGCGAAAATGGTTATGAAAGCGGCAATTTCGGCATCCCTATTCATGCTCATGGCAGTAGGTGCGTGCTCCACCACAGCCGCGACCGCCCCCGCCACAGTCACGGTCATCCCGACACCCTCGGCGACACCGTCGGTGTCAGCGCCGATGACTGACGAACAGATCGCCGAGTCCGTCCAGTCTGGCGTTGTTCGCGTTCAAACGGTGACCTGTGGCGGAATCGCCACCGGCTCTGGATTCCTTCTGGCGCCCAACCTCGTCGCCACCGTCGCCCACGTCGTGGAAGGCGCAGCAAGCGTGAGTGTTCGAGGCGACAAGGGCGTCACCAAAGCCACAGTCATTGGCCTGGACGCACGGCGGGATCTCGCCCTCCTCCAGCTCAAGAACGAGTTGCCGGGACACGTCTTCACGTTTTCCACCTCCCCGCTCAAGGCTGCGGCCAAGGTCATGGTCATCGGGTACCCATCCGGGCAACCCCGCGTGGTCGCCACTGGCAGCGTCATGGGCACCAATGCCGAGATCGAACTCGGCGACCGGACTCTCAACGGCTTGATCAAGTTGGACGCGACGGTATTCGGCGGCAACAGCGGTGGCCCGCTGGTCACGTCGACCGGGGCGGTTGCCGGCCTCTTGGAAGCCGGCCCTGCGCGGATCCGAGCCGAGTCCGCAGATGGTGAGCGCATCGTCTACGCCCAGCCCGAGGGCCCCAAGTACGCGGTTGCCGGGGATACCGCCGCTGCACTGCTGGCTGCCTGGGCGGCGAAACCCGTGTCGGTGGCAGCAACCACCTGCGAGGGCGCGGTGGCCTCAGCCGTCACGATCACCTCGCAGCATGCCGAGGCGCAAGCGATTGCTGAGTCCCTGTCGGCCTACGCTGAGAGCATCAACTCCGCCGATTACGACGTAGCCTGGCAGTTCATCACCGGCCGTCTTCGTGAGCAGTACGGGAACGTTCAGACCTTTGCAAAACGGCAAGAGTCGTCGTTCCTCAAAGACCTCACCGTAGAGAAGGCGGCTTTCGTTGACCCACTCACCGACTCGGCTGATGTGCGCATGCTGACGAAGCAGGACGCGGCACAAGGGCCGAAGGGGTTGCCCTGCGCCGCTTGGCATCTTCAGTACACCCTCAAACTCACCTCGGGGTATTGGCGGATCGATGGCGCAAAGGAGCTGGAGCCCGTCCGAGCCTGCACTGCCACCGAGGCAGGGCGATTCGGCGGAGATGGCGCCACCGTCCAGTAGGTCACCCACAGGCTCCCCAACGGCACGGCTTTCAGGGTTGAATGGGCGCCATGATCGCGCCCTACCGTGTCACCGTCATCTGCACCGGCAACATCTGCCGCTCCCCCATGGGCGAGATCGTGCTGCGCCAGATGCTCGACGATGCCGACCTCGGCGACCAGGTCGAGGTATCGTCCTCGGGTCTGGCCGGCTGGCACATCGGCGACGGGGCTGACCGACGCCTGCTGCGGCTGCTGCGCGAGCGTGGCTACGACGGATCCGAACACCGGGCGCGGCAGTTCACCCCAGGGTGGTTCGCCCAGCTCGACCTCGTCCTAGCCGCCGATCAGGGCCACCTCAAGGCCCTGCGCGCGATGGCCCATGACCCCGCCGACCGCGACAAGATCCACCTCATGCGCGAGTTCGACCCCGAAGCGGTCGCGGCGGACACCCTCGACATTGACGACCCCTATTACGGCACGTTCGAGGACTTCGAGCGTTGCCTGGCCGAGGTGGAGGCGGCCGCCAAGGGCGTCGTCGAGCACATCCAGACCCAGCTCGCCACGCCGACCGCCTGATCTGCGCAACCTCCGGCGCGGGCGCCGGAAGGGCGCCCTGGCCGGGACCCAGCCCAACGGCATACCGAGGCTCTGGGAGGATGGCGACATGCCTTCTCTCGGTGATGTCGAGCCCCCGATCGCCCTCGGCGCCCTCGACGGTCGCTACCGCAGCGCTGTCGCCCCGCTCGTCGACCACCTCTCCGAAGCCGCCCTCAACCGCGAGCGGGTCCGGGTCGAGGTCGAGTGGCTCATCCACCTCACCTCGTATGCCGTGGTGCCCGGCGTCCGCGCGCTGACCACCGCCGAGCAGGCGGCGCTGCGCGGGGTCGTCGAGTGTTTCGGCCCGAGCGATATTGCCGAGCTGGCCGAGATCGAGCGGGTCACGGTGCATGACGTCAAGGCCGTCGAGTACTACCTCAAGAAGCGTCTCACCGCGATCGCCCCCGACCCCACCGACGCCGGCCTGGCCGAGTTGATCCACTTCGCGTGCACGAGTGAGGACATCAACAACCTCGCCTATGCGCTCATGGTCAAGGGTGCCGTCGAGCAGGTCTGGCTGCCGCGAGCGACCGGCCTGGTCGAGCAGCTGTCCGAGATGGCCCGTGACCTCGCCGACGTGCCATTGCTGGCGCACACCCACGGCCAGCCGGCGACGCCCACGACGATGGGCAAGGAGCTTGCTGTGGCGGCCTTCCGGCTGCGCCGGCAGCTCGCGCGGGTGAGCGGCACGGCATACCTCGGCAAGTTCAACGGCGCGACCGGCACCTACGGCGCGCACCTGGCCGCCGTGCCCGACCACGACTGGCAGGCGACCTCGCGCGCGTTCGTCGAGGGGCTCGGCCTGGCGTGGAACCCGCTCACGACGCAGATCGAGAGCCACGACTGGCAGGCCGAGGTGTATGCCGATATGGCTCGGTTCAACCGGATCCTGCACGGCCTGGCCGTCGACATGTGGACTTACATCTCCAAGGGCTACTTCGCGCAGGTGCGCGGCCAGGGCACGGTCGGGTCGAGCACGATGCCGCACAAGGTCAACCCGATCCGTTTCGAGAACGCCGAAGCCAACCTCGAGGTCTCGACCGCGCTGCTGGACGTGCTCGGCTCGACGCTCGTCGAGTCGCGGATGCAGCGCGACCTCACCGACTCGTCGATGCAGCGCAATATCGGCACGGCCTTCGGGCACTCGCTGCTCGCGATCGACAATGTATGCCGTGGCCTCGCCGGCCTCGATGCCGTCCCCGCCGTCATGGCGGCCGACCTCGAGGCCAACTGGGAGGTGCTCGCCGAGCCGATCCAGTCGGCGATGCGGGCGCTCGCGGCCAGGGGTGTGCCGGGGATGGACCAGCCCTACGAACGGCTCAAGGAGCTGACCCGAGGCCGCCGGATCGGGGCCGATGACCTGCGTGCCTTCATCGACGGGCTGGGGCTGCCGGAGGACGTGCGGCGGCGGCTGCAGGCGATGACCCCGCACAACTACGTCGGGATCGCGCCGGCCTTGGTCGACCACCTCGGCTGATTCCGAATCTGGGGGGTCGGTCCGGCACTTGTCGGGCCTTCCGGTCACTTGTGGCCCCCTGTATGCCGCGACAAGTGGCACCGAGCAGCGACAAGTCCGAAAGACCGGGGCTAGAGCAGGTCGTCCACCGCTGCAGAGATCGCGATCAGTGGACTTGGGTGCCTCTAGAGCGTGACCCAACTGCAATGATCGCGATCCCGTCGGCAGACAACCTTTCGGCCCAGTGCCGCGTCTGGTGAAGTAGCAGCCGGCAGACGGGCCGGCACCCTTCACGGGCAGGTTGCCCGCTCTCCCGAGACGGATCTCTCATGTCGATTCAGCGCGCCTGGATTCGGGCCGGCATCGTCCTCAGCACCTCCGCTGCGACCGCCATGCTGACGATCGCGGCACTGGCCGCCATCGCCCCGCCAGCCGCCTCAGCCGTCGGCCACGCGCCGGGCGACACGGTGACTTCGGCCGCGGGGACAGCCACCCCCGCTGGGTCTCCCGCGTCGATCAAGACCACGAGCACCCTCGCCCTGAGCCCCACCACCAGCGCGACGGCGGCCACCCGGCCCGGTTCACCAGCAGCCCCAGCCCCGTCGGCCCCAGCCCCGTCGGCCCCAGCCACTGCGACACCCGCCGTGGCCAAGAAGACGACCAACACCACCCCGGCCGCCTCGACCGGCACCGCAACCACGACCCGCCCGGCGACCTCGACCCCCTCGGCCAAGAAGGGCGTGGTCTACCTGACCTTCGACGACGGCCCGGGCCCGGCGACTCCCGAGGTGCTCGCGCTCTTGGCGCAACACCACGTCACCGCGACCTTCTTCGTCACCGGCTCCAACGCCGCGGCCAACCCGCGGCTGCTCTCGGCAATCCGCGCCGGCGGTCACGCCGTGGGCGACCACACCTGGGACCACCCCCAGCTCACCAAGCTCTCGGCGGCCGGGGTCACCGACCAGCTGAACCGCACCGAGGCCGTCATCGGCAAGACCCGCTGTGTTCGCCCGCCCTACGGCGACACATCACCGACCATCGCCGGGATCATCGCGGCCCGGGGGGAGCGGCAGATTCTGTGGGACGTCGATCCCAAGGACTGGTCACGCCCAGGGGCGGACGTCATCGTCGACCGCGTCATGTCGCAGGTGCGGCCTGGCTCGATCGTCCTCATGCACGATGCCGGCGGAGACCGTTCTCAGAGCGTCGCAGCGCTGCGGATCATCCTCGACCGGCTCGACACCCAAGGGCTGCGCAGCGTGGCCCTTCCCCAGTGCTGACGGGCGCCTTCAGGGGGGCGCCCGTCGTCAGTGGCGACTCACCCGCCAAAGGTGAGCACACGGCATACCGGAACCGACCCGGCATACCGGAGCGAAGCGGTGCGGCTAGACCGTGACCCGGCCGTGCGGGCCCTCGAAGGTGACCGACATCAGCCCGGGCGTGCCCCGCGGCGACACGAAGGTGAACTCCAGCGTCGAGGGCACGTAGTCCTCGGGCAGACCGCACCACTCGCGCACCCGCATCGGGTCGCCGGCGATCTCCAGGCCCGCGAGCCGCACGTCGGACGGGGCGTCGCCAGAGGGGTGCTTGGTGCCGTTTTCCCACTCGACGTAGAAGGGCAGTTGCGGGTCGGCGATGAGGCCCTTGACGCCGAGCTGGCGCCAGCGCAGCTCGTGCCCGTCGGGGGTATGCCGGTAGCCCTCGGTCGCGGTGCGCTGCAGTCGCTGCTCGAGTTCGGTGATGTCGTCGACCCGGACCACCCAGCCGATCCACCCGCCGCCCTGCTCCGACCGGGCGCGCACGGCCTGGCCGAACGGCGCGCGGCAAGACGCCGGGTGGTCGAGGACTTCGACGACCTCGACATAGCGCTCGCCGGCCAACGGGAGGATCACGTTGCGCGTACCGAATCGGGGGTGCACACCGCCGTCGATCGCTGGCACGCCAATCAACTTCGCCAGGCGGTCCGCGGTGGCGTGCAAGCCATCCTGCTCGGCTGCGTAGGAGACGTGGTCAACGCGCATGCGCTCAATCGTGGCATACCTTGAGTGGTGCTCTTGACCAGCGTCTGACCAGGCGCTATACGCCGAGCGTCAGACCGATGGGTGTAACCGTTTCGACCCGCGCTGGCGCACTGCCTCGAACAGCACGATCGCTGCCGCTGCCGCGACGTTGAGGGAATTTGCCTTGCCAGACATGGGAATTCGTACGCGCTCCCCCGCGTCAAGCAGCACCGGCGACACCCCGTGCTTCTCCGCCCCGACGACGATCGCGACGGGTCCGGTGAGATCGACGTCCGTATAGCGGACTTCCGTCTCAGGCGTCGTGACAACCATCCGTATGCCGTGCCGCTGCGCCCACGCGATGGTCGCCTCGGTCGTGTCACTGGCCACTGGCACCGAAAACACGGTGCCCTTGCTGGCACGCACGACATTGGGATTGCCCCAGTCGGTCACGGCATCGGCAGCGACGACGGCATCGACTCCTGCGGCGTCGGCGGTGCGCAACATCGCGCCAAGGTTGCCGGGTTTCTCGACGCCTTCCGCGACGAGGACGAACGGGTCGTCGGGCACGGTCAGCGCAGCGACGGAGCGGTCGACCGATGCCACCACTCCGAGCAACCCATCCGGGCCCTCGCGATAGGCGACCTTCTCGAACGCCGCCCGACTCAACTGCACGATCTCGACTCCCAGCGCGCGAGCCTGCCTGACGAGATCCTGCTGGTGACCGATGTCTTGCACACCGGCATACCCGGCTGGGCTATAGATCTCGGGGCACACGTAGAGGCTGCGCGGCACGCAACCGGCCGCGAGTGCGAGCGCGAGTTCTTCGTACCCCTCGACGAGCGTCACTCCCGCCTCGTCGCGCGCCCGACGGCGGCGCAGTCCGACGAGCGACTTCAGCCGCGGGTTGGCGAGGGAGGAAATGACGAGGTCGCTCATGGCGCCCCCAGGGTATGCCGTCCGCCCACCGCCCGACAGGCGTCAGCAGCGCCCGGCCTAGTCGAGCAGGGACTCGAGGACGTCGGCAAGGCCAGCGTGGTGGACGTCGCCGGTCACTTCGTTGGCGACCGCCTTGACTTCGTCCGGGGCGTTACCCATCGCGACGCCGCGCGCGGCCCACTGCAGCATTTCGATGTCGTTGCGCTGATCGCCGACCGCGACCGTGTCGGCGGGCTCGACCTCCAGCCGGCGGCGCATCAACTCCAGCGCCGCGCCCTTGGAGACCCCCTCGGGGTTGATGTCCAGCCACGCGGTCCAGCCCACGGCATACGAGACCTCGTGCAAGCCGATCCGCTCGATGTGCGCCATGAACGCGTCGGGCTCGGTGTCGGGCATCCGCAAGGTGACCCTCGTCGCGCGGCGTTCCAGCAGCCGCTCCCACGGGACGACCTTCTGCTTGCCGCCCAGCTCGCCTTCGGGGAAGGGACTGCTCACGAGGAACCCGCGCCCGAGCACCTCCACGGCCACCAGGGCATCGGGCAACTCGTCGCGCAGGAGCGTGAGCGCCGGCTTGGGGTCGAAGGTCACCTTCTCGATGACCTTGTAGCCACGCTTGCGCTGGGGGTCCAGCCGCAGCGTCACCGCGCCGTTGGAGCACACGGCATACCCGCGGGAGATCCCGAGCATGTCGAGGATCGGCATGGTCGCGACCACCGAGCGGCCCGTCGCAATGACGACGTGGTGCCCCGCGTCGGCCACCGCCCGGATCGAGTCGCGCACCCGCGGATCGAGGACGCCCGCGTGGCTGATGATCGTGCCGTCGATGTCCAGCCCGACAAGAGAACGACCAGGCTGGTATGCGGTGCCGCTCGCCACTCAGCGCACCGGCGTGAGCAGGTCGAGGCCCCCCATGAACGGCCGCAGCGCCGCCGGGACGATGACCGACCCGTCGGCCTGCTGGTGGTTTTCCAAGATGGCGACGATCCACCGGGTGGTCGCCAGGGTGCCGTTGAGGGTGGCGACGATGCGGGTGCCACCGGTGCCGTGCGGGTCGCGTTCGCGCACCCCGAGGCGGCGGGCCTGGAAGGTCGTGCAGTTGGACGTCGAGGTGAGCTCGCGGTAGCGGCCCTGGGTGGGCACCCAACCCTCGCAGTCGAATTTTCGGGCGGCCGGGTCGCCGAGGTCACCGGCTGCCGTGTCGATGACGCGGTAGGGCAGCTCGCACTTGTCGAGCATCTGCCGCTCCCAGGCGAGCAGCCGCTCATGCTCGGCCTCGGCGTCCTCGGGTCGGCAGTAGACGAACATCTCGACCTTGTGGAACTGGTGCACCCGGATGATGCCCTTGGTGTCCTTGCCGTGGCTGCCGGCCTCGCGGCGATAGCAGGCCGACCACCCGGCATACCGCTTGGGGCCGTTCTCGAGGTCGATGATCTCGTCGGCGTGGTAGCCCGAGAGGGCGACCTCGGACGTGCCGGTGAGGTAGAGGTCATCGGCCGGCAGGTAGTAGACCTCGTCGGCGTGGTGGTCGATAAAGCCCGCGCCCTTCATCACCTCGGGGCGCACGAGGGTGGGCGTGATCATCGGGGTGAAGCCGGCCTCGACGGCCTGGGCGATCGCCATCTGGAGCAGGGCCAGTTCGAGACGGGCGCCGACGCCAGTGAGGAAGTAGAACCGGGCGCCGGCAACCTTGGCGCCACGCTCGGTGTCGATGGCAGCCAGGCTCTCGCCCAGGGCCAGGTGGTCGCGCGGCTCGAACCCTTCAGCAGCGAAATCCCTTGGCGTGCCGACGATTTCGCGGACGATGTAATCCTCCTCGCCGCCGCTGGGCGTGCCGGGAAGGATGACATTGGAGACCGACGTCACGAGCGCCGTGAGCTCGGCGTCGGCGCTTGCGGCGGCCGCGTCGAGCGACTTGACCCGCTCGGCGAGCTGCTTGACCTCGGCCAGCAAGGCAGCCTTCTCGTCGCCCTTGGCCGCGGCGACCTGCTTGCCGATGGCCTTCTGCGCAGCGCGCGCCGACTCGAACTCCGCCAACGTCGACCGGCGGCGCTCGTCGGCCGCCAGGATCTGGTCGACGACTGCCGGGTCGTCGCCGCGGGCCAGCTGCGAGCGCCGGACCTCGTCGGGGTGCTCACGCAGGAGTTTGATGTCGATCACGCCGGTCAGCCTATCGACCGCCGCTGAGCGGATCCGGCCGCCGAGTCAGGCGTGACGAGCTCAGGCGTGGACGTCCCACGCGTGGTGGTCCAGCTCGTGGATGCAGTAGACGCCCAGCGACGCCACCGAGAACTCCACCCCGTCGCTGCGTGTGCCGGTCCGACCCCAATCGTCCGGTCCGACCCGCGCGAACTCACTCGCCGTGAAAGCGGCTGCGTCGTCGATCTCGCGCGCGACCGCTGCCGGGTCGGACCCGGCATACTCACGCTCGATCGCCGCCGCGTCCTGGTCGAAGTTCTGGAAGACCGGGGCCCGCGAGTCGAGGATTGCCCCGACCCGCGCCGCGAACATCACCAGGACGTCGCGCACGTGCGCGCCGTACTCCACCGGCGACCACACCGTCGGCTCGGGACGGATGGTGGCATCGGGCCGCGCCAGGACGTCTGCCCAGTCAGCGGCGTGCTCGCGGATGAGGGTGGGCAGGTCGCGCGGCTCGATGAGCGAGGCGTCGTAGCCGCACTGATCGCACGGCCGGGTGAGGACCCAGGTCCAGTCCTTCTCGTCGGGCTCGGGCTGCGTCGCGCGCGGAGTGTCCATCGCCCAGTATCGCCACGACCACGGCTCACCTGACAAGCCCCTTTCGGAGTGGGCGGGCCAGAGAGGGAGGGAACGTTCCGGCACGGCATACGAAGACCCGTCCGGTATGCCGTGCCGCTCACCTCCCGTGGGGGGCGGCACCCATCTCCCCTGCGGCCGCACCCCAGAAACCGCTCGCGCACTGGTTACTCTGCGCGCGCGCACGAGAGCCTGGATGCAGCAGCACCGACCACCGCCCCACCGACCCACCCTCGCACGACGCACCGGAGGATCCACCACCGCACCGCGACGACGACAGCCCCGACGGGAGCCCGCCGTGACCGCCATCGCCTCGATCAGTTCGATCCCCAGTAGAGCACTCAGGAGTCACCGAACCATGATGCGCACCTCGTTCACGCGCCGGTTCACCACGTCCATTGGGCTGGCGTTCCAGCGTTGGAACCCGGTGCGCTCCCTGGCGTTCGAACCCACTCACACCATCGTCGCCGGCTGGGACAACACCCCCCACGCCCGGGGTGCGGTGATGTGGGCCGCCCGCACTGCCCGGGAGTCTGGTGCCGAACTCATGGTGCTGCGCGTCCTGCCCAAGGGTAACCACCGCGCCCGCCTCGCCTCCGGTCGCGATCTGCTCACCCGCGACGAGGAGCGCGCCGACAGCAAGCTGGCCGGTCAGATCACCCGGCGCTACCCGGGCCTGCGGGTTCGGTTCGATGTCATCGTCGGCGACCCCGCGAAGGTGCTCGTCCGGCATACCCGGTCTGCCTTGGTCGTGCTAGGAGCTCACGGGCCGGCGCGCGTCACCGGCCGCCCGCTCGGGCCGGTCATCGACCGGGTGTTGAGCGACGCCCGCGGCCCGGTCGTCGTCGTGCCGGCGCTGGCCGCCGAATACCGCGACGAACTGCCGGTCGCCGCCGCCGGGTGGGGCGATGACAGCGCAGACTGGCTCACCACCCTCGCCGGGAGCGACCACGCAACGACCTCGACCTCGTTGGCCGACACGGTGTCGGCCAGCCGGCATTCGTGGCTCGTCGTCACGGGCTGCCACTGCGCGCAGGTGCGAGCCGGTGCCCATGAGGCCGGCCAGCACGGCGATCACGAGATGATCTGCCGCAGCCGCGAGATCGTCCGCTCGGCCGCCTGCCCGGTCGCTGTCGTGCCCGAGCGGCTGCCCAGTCTCGAGCCGGTCCTGGAGCCGGTATGCCGGGTGGTCACCACCCTGCGGGCGCCCCGGGAGGTCCGGGGCGGTCGCAAGAAGCGCGCTGCCACACGGGAATTGGCGAAGGGCCGGGAATTGGTCGGCGCCTAGGTTCGTTTGACCGGTCGCGAGCCCCGAGATCTCCACCCCCTGGGAGATTCGGGGCTCGCCTGCTGTCGTCAGGGTTCGATGAGGCCGGTGCGGATGGCGTAGCGGGTCAGTTCGAGCCGGTCGCGCATCCCGAGCTTTTCCAGCAGGTTGGCTCGGTGTCGTTCGATCGTCTTGGGGCTGAGCACGAGCAGGTCGGCGATTTCTTTGCCGCTGTGGCCCTCGGCGATGAGCTTGAGGACCTCCTCCTCGCGAGGGGTGAGCACCGGGGCGGGACCGGCGCCGGCGCCACCAGGGTTGGCCAGGTAGTTGCGGATGAGAGTCGAGATCGCCCCGGGATAGAGGAACGGTTCCCCGCGCAAGGCTGCCCGACAGGCCGTGATGAGGTCGCGGTCTGCCACCGACTTGTGCACATAGCCAGCCGCCCCGAGCTTGAGCGCCTCAAAGAGGAAGTGCTCGTTGGCGTGCATCGACAGGATGAGCATTTGCACCGGCAGACCCCGTCGTTGGATCTCACGGGCAGCCTGCAGACCGGTCATCCGCGGCATCGACACGTCGAGGATCGCCAGGTCGATGTCGCGCTGCAGGCACCGCTCCACCGCCGCCGCGCCATCGGACACCTCGGCCACGACGGTGAGGTCCGGCTCAGCGTCGATGATGAGGCGCACTCCTTGGCGGACCAGCGCATGATCGTCGGCGAGCAGGATGCGGGCCGGTGGACGCGGCATACCAAAGCTGCCCTCGGGGGTGACGACGGGTGTGCTCACGACTGCCCCTCCCTCCCCGACTGCGCCGGGATGTCGAGGACGACGGTAGTGCCCACACCGGGTTCGCTGTCGATGGTGAGCCGCCCGCGCACCAGCCGGGCGCGTTCGGTCATGCCGGTGATGCCGGTGCCGGGCTCGCCGCCAACGCCGCGGCCGTTGTCGCGGATCGTCACCGACAGCAACCCCGACACCTCGCTGGTCGCGGCGGTCTCGGTGATCTCCACCCAGGCCTGCGTTGCGTCGGCATGGCGCACGACATTGGTCAACGCCTCCTGGGTCACGCGATAGATGACCAGATCCTGCTCCGGCGAGCTATCCCCGTGGGGCCAGCCGGACGGCATACTCAGCCGGATGTCCAACCCCGTGTGAGTGGCGAGGTCCGCGACCAAGGCATGCAGCGCGGGTCCGAGCCCGAGTTCGGCGAGCAGGCCCGGCCGGAGCCGGGCGGAGATGTCGCGGACGTCTTCCAGGGTCTGCCGCACGCCATCGCGCAAGTTGTCGACCTGGTCGGCGAGCTCCGGCGGCACCGCACGGCCGAGCAGTTGCAGCCGCAGCAGCAGCACGGTGAGCGACTGGCCCACCTGGTCGTGCAACTCGCCCGACACCCGCGCCCGCTCCTCCTCCTGCGCAGACAAGGAGGACCGCATGGTGTTCTCCCGCTCCCGATCGAGGCGGTCGAGCATGAGGTTGTATGCCGTGGCCACCGCCGCAACCTCGTCGGTCCCCCGGACCGGCACGGTGAGGTCAGGGCGGGGGGAATCGAGGTCGGTGAGGGCCTGGCGCAGGCGCGCGAGTGGGGCGAGGGCGCGGCGGATGATGACTGCGTTGATGACGTAGACGACGCTGAGCCCCGCGAGCAGGACGATCATCTCGCCGGTGCTCGCCCGAGTGCTCACCGTAATCGGCGTATAGGCCAGGACGAGGACGAAGACGAGCAGCGTGACGACGGTTCCGAGGAACAGCCGCCAGAAGAGGGACACGAGGCCGAGAGTACGCGTGCTATTCCCACCACGGGTGTGATTGGTGGGCCCGCCGTGCAGAGATGGGTGTTGTCCCCCATGCGCATTTGCTAGAGCACCCGCCACCCTGGGGGTGACGCCACCACCCCCATCTTTCCCCCTCCCGGACCACCGGGGCGTCGTTCCGTCGGCCCTCGAGGAAGCCAGACTGTCCGACGTCTCTCGGGAGGAGTTGAGCGTGGCCGTCCCGGTGCGAGCCGCCCTCAGCGCACCGCTGTGTCGAGGCTCGGTGGACCATGCTGCGTGACATCGGAACCGCCCTCCTGGCAGACCTCCGCGGCGCGGTTCGTGACTTGCTACCCATCGTCATCGTCGTCGCGGTCTTCCAGGTCCTGCTCATCCGAGCGCCTCTGCCGGACATGGGCGGAATCCTCGTCGGTGCAGTGGCGGTCGTGATCGGCCTGGCCCTGTTCATCCGCGGCCTGGACATGGGGCTGTTTCCCATCGGTGAGGCGTTGGCCCACGGACTCGCCCGGCGCGGGAGTGTGCTGTGGCTTGCCGTCTTTGCCCTCGTCTTGGGCTTCAGCACGACCGTGGCCGAGCCCGCCCTCATCGCGATCGCCGACGAAGCGGCCACCGTCGCAGCGCTCGACGGTGCGATCCTCGACACCGCCGCCTCACGTGACTCCTACGCACTTGGCTTGCGGCTGACCGTCGGACTGTCGGTGGGCGCGGCGATCGTCGTCGGAGTGATCCGCATCATCAAGGGTTGGCCCATCCAGTGGTTCATCCTCGGCGGCTATGTCGGGGTCGTCATCATGACCGCCTTCGCCCCACCGGACATCATCGGCATCGCCTACGACTCCGGCGGGGTGACGACCTCCACGGTCACCGTGCCGCTGGTCACGGCCTTGGGGGTGGGCTTGGCATCCTCGATCCGCGGGCGCAACCCCATGATCGACGGCTTCGGCCTCATCGCATTTGCGTCGCTCACGCCCATGATCTTCGTCATGGGCTACGGGATCTTCGCATGAGCCTGACCACCCTCACGGCGATCCTCTGGGACACCACGCTGTCCCTCGTTCCCATCGTCGTGCTGCTGGCCTTCTTCCAGACCGTGGTCATCCGTAAACCACTCCCGGAGTTGCGCCGCATTGTCGCCGGCTTCGCACTGGTCGTTGCCGGAATGGTCCTCTTCCTCGCTGGACTCGACCTGGCGCTCTTTCCCCTCGGTCGGGTCATGGCCGAGCAACTCACCTCACCGGAGTTCCTCGGGGTGAGCGCACTGGAATCGCCCGCCTGGCAACGGTATTGGGCGGTCTACGTCTTCGGTGGTCTGATCGGGTTCGCGACGACGATTGCCGAACCCGCCCTCATTGCCGTGTCCATGAAAGCCGAGACGGTCTCCGGCGGCACGGTGCAGGCCTGGGGCCTGCGCTTGGTCGTCGCCATCGGAGTCGCGATCGGTATCGCCCTGGGGACCTTCCGCATCGTCACCGGGACTCCGCTACCGGCATACATCATCGCCGGATATGTCGTGGTCATGCTGCAGGCGACCCGGGCTCCACGGACCATCCTCGCGCTCGCCTTCGACACCGGGGGCGTCACGACCTCCACGGTGACTGTCCCTCTGGTCACCGCTCTCGGCCTGGGCTTGGCCAGCACCATCCCGGGCCGCAGCGCCCTCATCGACGGCTTCGGGCTGATCGCCTTTGCCAGCCTCTTCCCGATGATGACCGTCATGGGGTACGCCCAGATCGGCGCTCGGCGGGCCCGGCGACAAGCGCCTGCCGCTGCCCAACACCAACGTCGCGGACCCGACCCGGTCCAGCCGACCCGCAAGGAGATCTGATGCACTTCAAACTCATCGTCGCCACCGTCAGCCAAGAGCGCACTGTCCAGGTGGTCGACGCCGCTCGGGCCGCCGGTGCCACCGGGGCAACGGTCATCGCACAAGCCCGCGGGGAGGGTTTGGTGCGACCACGGACGTTTTTTGGCCTCGAGCTGGACGGTCAGCGAGATGTCGTGCTCATGCTCGTGGAGCAGCACCTCGCTCGCCGGATCCTCGAGCGCATCGCCGATGTCGGCGCGCTCGACAGCACCGACGGAACCGGCATCGCCTTCCAGATCGACGTCGAAGACGCTGTCGGCGTGGCCCACCAGGCCACCACCCTCACCGAACGACTGGAGGACGAACTGTGAACCACCCGGAAGGCACGCGATCCCTGGTCCGAGTGAGGGACGTCATGAAGGAGCACGTCGACTTGGTCGACCGGACCACCACGGTCGCCGAGGCCCTGCGCCAGATGCGCCACGTGGAGACCAAGGCCCTCATCGTCGACAAACGCGACGCCGACGACGAGTACGGCATCGTGCTCATCGCCGACATCGCCCGGCAGGTCCTGGCGCTCGACCGGGCGCCCGAGCGCGTCAACGTGTACGAAATCATGTCCAAGCCCGTCATCAGCGTCCACCCTGACATGGACATCCGCTATTGCGCGCGCCTCTTCGACAAGTTCGGGCTGTCTCGGGCGCCGGTCACCAAGCGAGGCGTGATCATGGGCATCGTCAGCTACACCGACATGGTCCTCAAGGGACTGGCGCGGGATCTCTAAGGGACGTCCTGGTCGGTCGGCGCCAGGATGTGACGGTCGATCCGGTGGACCCGGCCACGCCGACGGCTACGGCTCGTATACCGTCGGAGGGTGCCAGACAACGTGTGGTGGTGGGCTCTCGGCGCGCTCGTCCTCTTCATCGTCATCGGGATCGTCGGCGCGGTCGCCAACCGGGGTGCTGTCGACTACGACGCGCTGACCGAGCGACTGCGCGGCAAGCGTCCACCGCGAGATGCCTTCGGGGATCGCGACGACGTGCCGGAGGCGCCACTCAAGCGCGCGGCCATCATCGTCAACCCGACGAAATACGACGACCTGCCCGACGTGCGGGCCCGAATTGCCGGCATCTGCGCGGCCAACGGATGGGGAGCGCCGATCTGGCACGAGACGACGATCGCCGACCCGGGCACCGGCCAGGCCCGCGCAGCTGTGGCTGAGGGCGCCGACCTGGTGTGTGCCCTCGGCGGCGACGGCACGGTGCGCGCGGTGGCCAAGGGGCTCATCGGCGGCGAGGTGCCGATGGCGCTGCTGCCCGCCGGCACCGGCAATCTGTTGGCGCGCAATCTCGACCTGCCCAGCGACTCGATGGAGAAGGCCCTCCTCGTCGCGCTCACCGGTCAGAACAAGACCATCGACGTGGGTCAGGTCGTCATCGACCGCGGCGAGTCCTCGGAGTCGGTGACCGACCAGTTCCTCGTCATGGCCGGGCTGGGTTTTGACGCCACCGTCATGGCCGGCACTGATGAAGAGCTGAAGAAGAAGGTCGGCATGGCGGCCTACGTCGTCACCGGCCTGCAGAACATGAAGGGCCCGCAGTTCAAGGTGCGGGTCAGCGTCGACGGCGGGATCGAGTTCACTCGGCGCACCCAGACCGTGCTGATCGGCAACTGCGGCAAGCTCTTCGGCGGGCTGGTGTTGATGCCGGAGGCCAAGGTCGACGACGGCCTCATCGACGCGGTGCTGCTCTCACCGAAGGGCGTCGTCGGCTGGACCGCCGTGGCTGCCCGGGTGGTAAGCCGCCGCCGCAAGGGCCACGGCATCGTCGATCACCACACCGGCACCGAGATCCGGGTCAAGACCGACCGCCCCAAAGACCTCCAACTCGACGGCGACATCGTGGCCGAAGCGGTCGGCGTCTCGGCGACGGTGCTGCCGCGCGCGTTGGTCGTCCGGGTCGCCCAGCCGACCTCCTGACGCTCGCTGGTCGTCCGGGGTCGCCCAGCCGACCTCCTGACGCTCGCTGGTCGTCCGGGGTCGCCCAGCCGACCTCCTGACGACCTTCGCGCAACCCCTATCGCACCCTCCTTCACACGAGTTTTGGTGCGGCGAACTTGGCGCTATAGCGCCAAGTTCGCCACACCAAAACTGACTCGGGAGAGCGGAAACCCCGGGGGGATCAGCGGGTGATCGACTTCTCCTCGGGCTTCGCCGTCACCTGGGCCGGGGCAGCCGTCGCCGCCACCGACTCGGCCACGGGACGGCGGGCCGGGCGCAGGAAGAGCGTCATGACGACAGCCAGGTATGCCGCCCACGACCCGAACTCCAGCACGGACATCCTCGGGCGCAGGTTGAAGATGCCCCGCACGATGGTCGCGAACCAGCCCTTCGGGTCGATGCTCCCGGTGAAATCGAACGCATAGGCGTCCTCACCGGGGACGAGGCCGGCCTCCTGCAACTCGTGCACGGCATACGCGAGGATGCCGGCCGCGACGACGACCAGGAGCGCGCCGGTCCAGCGGAAGAAGCGCGCGAGGTTGATCCGCACCGCGCCGTAGTAGATCGCGATCCCGAGCGCGATGGCCGAGCCGATGCCGACCACCCAGCCCAAGACCGGACCAAGGCCGGTCTCGTCGGCAGCGGTCACCGTGGCATAGAAGAACAGTGCGGTCTCCAAGCCCTCGCGGCCGACGCCGAGGAAGGCGACCAGCGCGACGGCATACGGGCCGAGGTCGAGTGCGCGGTCCATGCGGCCCTTGAGTTCGCCGGCGAAGCTGCGGGCGGCGCTGCGCATCCAGAAGACCATGCCGGTGACGAAGCACACGGCGATCAGCGAGGCGATGCCCGTGACGGTCTCGGCGGTGGTGTCGTCCAGGCCCTCGGTGGCGAACGTGAGGATCGCGCCCAGCAGAACCGCGAGGCCGACGGCCGTGCCGACCCCCAGCCACACGTAGCGCAGCGCGTCACGGCGGCCGCTCTTGACCAGGAAGGCCACGAGGATGACGACGACCAGCGACGCCTCCAGCCCTTCGCGCAGGCCGATCAGGGCATTGCTGGCGAACACAGTTACTCCTCGGGCTTGGGGGTTGGCTTGCGAGCCACGGTTAGTTAGGTAAGCCTTACCTAACTAACCATACGGCCCGTGGCGCCGGGACGACAATCCGCGGGGACAGAGGCGTACGCCACACGGGTCCAAGCGTCGACAAGCCGCGTTGCGACGACTCGGGGCAGATCGCGATCAGGTGACTTGGCGCCCGCTATAGCGCGACCCAGCTTCACTGATCGCGATCGCTGAAGCCGGGAAGGCTCCCTCAGAGGCGGTGGCGCCACGCAACGACACGCGCGCGGGACCCGTCAGATTTCGACGCGGACGACGGGGGTGCGGGGCGACCAGGGCGCCCGGCCGAGCGAGCGCATCGCCGCGGCACCAAACCCAGAGGTATGCCGTCCCGCCGCACCACCGGTCGTGTCGACCCCAGAGGTATGCCGTCCCGCCGCACCACCGGTCGTGTCGACCCCAGAGGTATGCCGTCCCGCCGCACCACCCGGAGAGCCCACGGTGCGGCTAGTCACCCAGAGGGCGCGACCGGCCGCGTCCGAGAGCACCTCGTCAAAACCGGGCTCCCCCACCGCCGAACCCATGACCTCCGCCACGTGCGTCAGCGACTCGGCCAGGTAAATCGAGCGCAAGGTCGGGGCCGACCCACCGACCAGATCACCGAAACACCCCGGCAGCCCAAGGATGAGGAACCGGGTGACCGAACCAGACAGGTCGTCGACTTCGCGTTCGGCAACCTTCAGGTGCAGTCCTTCACCACGGCCCTCGCCGGCCAGCGCCACTGCCGGCCGCACCGACTCGGACACGGTCCGCAGCGCATCGGCAGTCGAGGCGCACGGCGAGGGCACCAGCCCCCACCGCCGGATGAACGCCGAGCATTGCGCCAGCGCCTGCGGGTGCGAATAGACCGGCGCTCCGTGCAGCTCGTCGAGCCGTAGGTCCTCGCGGATGTAGGCGTCGATACGGACGGCCACGTCGATGACTCCGCCGGCGGTGAGGTCACCGGCATACCGCAGGAGGGCGTCGGCCGACCGGCTGACCAGTCCCGAGGAGGAGGACGTGATCGGCAGGACCGCGACCCCACCAGCCGCCACGGACCCCAGCACTTGGTCGAAGGAGTCGACCGGCACGAGGCGGGCGGACGGCATACCGAGGTCTGTGGCCAGGTGCGCGGCGGCGACCTCCGAGAAGGTGCCGGCCGGGCCAAGATAGGTGACTCGATCGGTGGGCGTCACGAGGGGGAGGGACAGCCCACGCGGCCAGCGGAAGGCGTCGCCGACCCGCCGCCGCAACTGCTCGACCATGTCGTCGACGTCGCGGTCGACGCGCACTTCGACCCGCACGACGACCGAGCGCTGTCCGGTTCGGACGACTTCGGAGACCAACTCGCTGTGCCCGATGCCCGGCACCGGCGCGACGACCTCGGCGACTCCCGAGCCGGCCACCGACTCCGGCACGAGGAAGCGCACGTCCCGTCGCAGGTAGGCCAGCCACGAGGACAGCTCCCGGTCGAGGTCGTCACCGACGACAAGATCGACGTGCCCCAACGAGAAGACCGTGCGCCGGACCTTGCCGCCCAGGCCCAGTCGGGCGGCGTTCTGCGCGCCCGGACCGTCGAGCAGGGCCGCCCGGCCGCGGCGCCCGACGAGCACCTCGTCGATCGTCACCTCGACCGGGTCGACCTCGACAATGCGCCCCACCCGGATCGCGTCGGCCCGCCCGAGCGGACGGATCCCGACGAGCTGGCCGGTGCGCTGATGGTGGGCCAGTTGCAGTCGCTTCGACTGGGCCGCGACCACCGCCGCCGCCGCCGTTCCGCGGACGGTGTCGAAGAGCGCGCCGCTGAACCGCTCCCGGATCGCGGCAATCCGCGCCTCGACGACCGCCGGGTCACCCACTGCAGCCCCCGCGGCGACATCACCCGCGACCGCCTCGGCCGCTCGCTGCAGCGCCGCCGACGCGCCCGGTCCGTCGAGCACGGTCTGGATCGCCGCGACGGTCGGCTGCTGGGCCTCGTCGAGCACCCGGACGGCCAACCCAAAGAGCGTCTCGAAGAGCGGTGTCCGCGCCGCCCACACGTCGTCATGCAGATCGAGCCCCGAGGACACGACCGCCCCGGCAAAGCCGAGCAGCGCCTGGTGCGCCAACGCCTGCACGACCGTCATCGACGCGTCGTGCTTGGCCGCCGTCCCGAACTTCACCGTCCCGCCCAGCCCGCGGACCAGCTCGACCAGCCAGCGATGGGCGTTGGGGTGCGGGTCGCCGGCGGGCACGACGTAGACCGCCTGCCCCTCCAGCTGCCGTGACCCGACGTCGAACAGCGCGTGCATGCCGATCACCGGCCGCTCACCAGCCACCGCCGCGAGCGCCTCCAGCGGCGCCTGCATCCCCTGCGCGCTCACCAGCACCTGACTCGTATCGGCCAGCCCAGGCACGATCCGCGCGGCCAGCGCCGGCAGGATCCGCGGCGGCACCGCGAAGCACACCACGGCATACTCGCGCCCGAGGTCCGTCGTGGCACCCGAGGTGAGATCGCGCACCTCACTGAGGGGTATGCCGTCCGCGCCCCCTTCGGTGACGGCGGCGCTGGCCACCCCGGCGGGATAGCGGGACACCGCCTCGACCAGCCCGGCGGACGCCTCGACGGTGTCGACGAGGGTCACCGAATCCCAGGACTGCGAGGCGAAGACGTTGTCCGAGAGCCACCGGCCCATGCCGGCCGCAGCGCCGACGACGATGAGGTGACGCGGGCGGGGGTGACGTTGACGACCCACCGCTCTCACTCCCTTGCCGATCCGTCACGAGGGGCGATGTCGCGCACCTCATCGGGGCTACCATGCTGGCTCGCCCCGCAGGGTATTACCCTCAGGGCCCATCATGCCGATCAGTCTCACCGTCGCCGCGGCGGCCTTCGCCCTCATCTTCCCGGTCGAGTTCCCCGACAAGACCTTCATCGCGACGCTCGTGCTGGCGACCCGGTTCCGGCCGCTGCTGGCGTGGATCGGGGTGACAAGCGCCTTCCTGGTCCAGACGACGATCGCCGTGACCGCGGGCGCGCTGCTGACCGCGCTGCCGACGCTGCCGGTGCAGATCGCCTCGGCCGTGCTGTTCCTCATCGGCGGGTTCATCCTGCTGCGCGGCGCCTCGCACGCTGTGCAGGAGAGCCAGGAGGCCGAGGCCGAGTTCACCGAGGTCGCGGCGAGCAAGGGCTCGCGCACCGGCTTCAGCGCGATTGCGACGAGCTTCCTCGTGCTTTTCCTCGCCGAATGGGGCGACCTGTCCCAGATCCTCACCGCCAACCTCGTGGTGCGTTACGAGGAGCCGCTCTCGGTCGGCATGGGTGCCTTCCTCGCGCTCGCGACGGTGTCGGGGCTCGCGGCCATGCTCGGCAAGCAGCTGCTCGCGCGGGTGCAGCTCGCGACGATCCGCCGGATCGGCGGCACGGTCTGCCTGCTGCTCGCGACGCTCACCATTGTCGGCATCTTCGGTGTCGACGTCCCGATCCTCGGCTGAGTTGCCCGGCTGAGTTGCCCGGCTGACCCGCCGCCGCGCGCGGGTGGTGAGCGGCACGGCATACCGGAGGATGGACGGCATGAGGTATGCCGTGACGATCCTTCCCGAGTACCCGTGGCGCGAGGCCGCTCCGCTCTGGCGGGCGGCCGAGGAGCTGGGCTTCGACTGCGCGCTGACCTATGACCACCTGGTGTGGAGTGGGCTACAGGAGTCGCCGTGGTTCGCCGCGATGCCGACCCTCGCGGCGGCAGCCGGCGTCACCAACCGGATCGCCCTCGGCACCTTCGTGAGCTCGCCCAACTACCGGCACCCCTACACCTTCGCCCGCGATGTGCTCACCCTGCACGACCTGACCGGCGGGCGCTTCGTCTGTGGGCTTGGCACCGGAGGCACCCTCGATTCGGGCATCCTCGGCGAGAGCCTCACGACCCGCGAACGGGTCGCGCGGTTCCACGAATTCGTGCCGCTGCTGGATCGCCTGCTGCGCTCAGATCACGTTGTGGCACAAGGCGATTGGTATGCCGTGCGCGACGCCCGCACGCTGCCCGCACCGATCCGCGACGAGGTGCCATTCCTCATCGCCGCCAACGGGCCGAAGTCGCTGCGGCTCGCGGCTGCCTATGGCCAGGGCTGGGTGACGACCGGCGTCGGCGGGCAGACCCTGGACGAATGGTTCGCCGGGGTGCGCGGGCTCGTCGAGCGGCTGGACGAGGTGTTGGCGAGTGGCGCTCGGTCGGCCGACGCCCCGCCGTTGCGGCGCTGGCTGTCCCTGGATGCCGGGCCGGTCTTCTCGCTGGAATCGCTGGACGTCTGGGACGAGATGATCGGGCGCGCGAGCGAACTGGGGTTCACCGACGTCGTCACGCACTGGCCACGCACCGAAGGCCCGTATGCCGGTCGACTCACGGTTCTCGACCAGGTGGCCGACCGCATCGCCGCCTCCCGCGCCGAGCCGTCCGACCAGCAACCGCGCCAGCCCTGACGCCAGCCCTGGAGACAGTCGGGCAGCAGCCCGGACCACAGCCCCGGACGAAGGCCCTCGCACCCCGCCTGAGGCAGGGGATCAGCGCAGGGTGACCTGACGGCTGAGTAAGCCATTGCGAGCGCGCCGCTCGTCCGAGGTCAAGGCAACGCTCGACTCGATGGCCTCCCGCATCGGGTTGACCAGCGCCGCGACGGCAGCGCCGAGCGACTCGACCTCCGTCTCGGCATCGACCTCCCACACCGGCACCAGCAGGCCGCTCGCCCGGAAGGCGCCCAGCAGCCGCGACTCCGGGGTCAGCCGCTGCCGGTCGGCCGCCACCAGGCGAGCCAACCCGTCCGTGGCCGCGTCCTCGTCATCGGGCAGCACCCAGCGCACAAACGTCCGCGGACCGAACCGCACCCAGAAGACCGACCGCGAGACGTCCGCAGCGGCTCCACCATCAGCCCCACCGCCAGCAGCGACGACCCGCCGAGTCGGCACGACCGACTCGTTGGCCCGCTGCAGCGATGCGGTGCTGTCCTCATCGAGCTCGGTGTCGCCCACCCAGAACTCGAACCCCTCGTGCACGGTCACCTCCAACGGCGCGCTCACGTCGAGGATGTCCTGCAGCCGTGGACTGTCCGCGGTCGGCGTCGGCACAGCCACGACCGGGTGACCCTCCTCGGCAGCCGCCGCCAGCAGCCACGCCGCCGCGACGTCCCGGCTGGCATCGCCGCTGGTCGCACCGGACTGCGTGGCCACCATGACCCCGCCGCCCTCGCGGTGCAGTCCCGGCCACGCCATCGGCAGGACCGTCGCCACGACCGCCTCCTGCGGCAGCGCCGAGACGTCTGCTGCGCTCACCTTCGTGGCGAAACGCACGGCGGCGGTCGCCGCGGGCAGAAACTCACGCATGGCCACCCAGTCGGTTTCGCCGGGCAAGCCCTCGAAGGGCCGCCGCACGAACGGTGCCGGGGACGGCATACCGCCGCTTGGTCGTGCCGCGCGCCGCGCGCTGCCAGAAGTTCCGCCCGTATGCCGTCTGCTCGCCTTACCCATGCTGGCACCCTAACGGGCACTCGGCGGGCGACAACTGTGCCACCCCTGTGCGCGCGCTACGAGGGCGCGCCCGTCGGGAGACGAGCGAGTGAGCTCAGTGGCTGCGGCGTCGCGACGGCCCACCGAGGCAGGCCCAGACCGTGCGGCCGGACTTGTCCTCGGTGACGCCCCACTCGTGGGCGAGGCTGCGGACGATCCGCAGGCCCCGGCCGGAGGTCGACCACACCGTGACGGGCGCGGGTCGCGGCACCGTCGGACCGCCACCGTCGGACACCTCGACTTCGACGACGCCGCCCTTGGCCTTCCAGCGCACCCGCAACCCGCCATCGGGCAGCGGGCGGGCGTGCTTGAGCGCGTTCGAGACCAACTCGGCGACGACGATCTCGGCCTCGTCGACAACCGTCGGCGGAACCTCCAACATGCGCAGGTCCTCGACCATCGTGCGGCGGGCATAGGGCGCGGTTTCGACCACCCAGGGCAACCGCATGGTCCTCGGGGCCTCGGGGTCCAGAGGGCGGATCAGCTCCTCGACCACCATGCCTCCTCAGGCTCCCGGCAAGGCATCCAGCGCTGGATTCTTGCCTTTGCAACCACCCTAACCGGGCCTTGGAGGCGAATCGAGAGCCCGGCCCTGAATGCAAGGCGTCTCACTATCCGAACGTGCCCTCACACGCGTGACGGCCGCGACGTTCCATCACCGTGACCTTGCCGCCCTTCCAACTCCTCGTCGACGCCCACTGGCACGACGTCGCGCGGTTGGCCGCTGCCCTCGCCCCGCCGGGCGAAGCCCAGGACGTCTCCCAGCAGGCGTGGACCCAGGCGTATGCCGCCTACCCTCGCTTGCGCGGCGCCGACAACCTGCGCTCCTGGCTGCTGACGATCACCCATCGAGCAGCCATGGACGCCCACCGCGCTCGGGCCCGCCGACCGGATCCGGTGACTGAGCTGCCCGAGCCCGCTCTCGCGCCGGCCACCTCTGCTGCCGCCGACGTCAGCGCGTCCGCCGAGTCGGATCCCGCACTCTGGGCCGCCGTCGCCGCTCTGCCGGTACGCCAACGAGAGGCGGTGGCCTTGCGCTATGTCTGCGACCTCGACCACGCCACCGTCGCCGCCGTGCTCACCACCACTCCGGGGGCCACTCGGCGCCTGGTCAGCGATGGCCTGGCAACCCTGCGACGGGCGCTCGCTCCGACTTCCACCGACCTCGCCCCCTCAACCGCCCACTCACCGGCCCATTCTCCGGACTCACCGGCCGACTCACCGGCCGACTCACCTGCCGAGGACCGCTCATGACCGATCTCACTGCCCGGCTTCGCTCCACTCTCCCGGCCGCTGTCGTGCCGCCCACCTTCCCGACCCCCGAGATCGGGTATGCCGTGCACGACACCTCCGTGGGCCGACTGTTATTGGCCCGCCGTGGTGACGACGGCCCGGTCATCGCCAGCCTCTATCTGCACGAGGCGGCCACGGGCCAGGGGGCGGCCGACGGCCATGACACCGAGGAGACCGCCCTCACCCGGATCGCCCGGACGACCGGCCCCCGCATCCTGCGGCGCGCGGCGGCCTTCGACAAGGTCCGCCGGGAACTCGACAGTTACCTGGCCGGAGCCCGCCACGACTTCACCGTGCCGCTGGAGCTCAGTCTCGCCACGGCATACCAGCGGGTGGTTCTGCAGACGCTGGGACGGCGGGTGCCCTACGGCGCGCGGGCAAGCTATGGGGAACTCGCAGCCTGGACCGACCGACCGAAGGCCGCGCGCGCCGTCGGCACGGCCCTGGGCGCCAATCCGCTGTGCATCCTGCTGCCCTGTCACCGCGTGGTCGGCGCGTCCGGGGCCCTGACCGGGTATGCCGGTGGGCTGGCTGCCAAGCAAGCCCTCCTGGCGCTGGAGTCCCGCGCCAGCTGACCGACGCGTGGCCGTCCCAACGCGTGGGACCGTCCGGAGCGCCACCCGTTTCCGCGGTGACGCCCACCCCCGCCCCCCACGAGTTTTGGTGTGGCGGATCTGCCTCTATAGCGCCAGATCCGCCACACCAAAACTGTGAGAAGAAGGGGTTCTGATCGAACGACACCTGCGCGGTGAAGGCGGTCGGTCAGCTCGTCGCGCCAGGTACGAACGCGGGCTGGAGTAGCACGGTCCGGGGCGGACCGGCATACCCGTCGAGCCGGGAGAGCAGCAGGTCAGCCGCCTCCATCCCGGTGCGGTGGAAGGGCTGCCGCACGGTCGTGATTCCCAGCGCGTCGGCGAGGTCAGTGCCGTCGTAACCGATCAGCCCGACGTCCGCCGGAAGCTGCCAGCCGGCCGACGTCAGGCCCTGCCACACTCCCGCCGCGAGCGTGTCGTGGTGGGCGACGATGCAATCCGGGCGCTCGTCCCACCCGCGGATCTCCGCCGCGGCGGCGCGACCACCGGCCAACGAATTGGCGACCGGGATGTGCCGGATCGTCGCGTCCGCCGCCGATGCAGCGACCAGCGCATCCCCACAGCCCTGCATCCGCAACTCACCCGCCGTCTGGGTCAGCACGACCTCGGGCAGCTCGTGGACGAACGCAATCCGGCGATCGCCTCGCGCCACGAGATGCTCGCCGATCAGCCGGCCACCGGCGACGTCGTCGACGAGCACTCGGTCGAGGGCTGGATGAATGGTGTCGACGAGCACGGTCGGCAGCCCGCGACGCATGGTGCGCTCGACGACTTCGTCAGACACCGGCAGACCCATGGCGATCAGCCCGTCGAGCCGGCCGGTCATCGGCAGCGATTCGAGGGTGGGCGACGCGGCGCCGACCGGCGCGCGGCAGTCGAAGACGGCCAGCTCCAGTGCGCTCGCGGCCAATCCGTCGAACAGTCCCAGCAGCCGCGGGTGATAGGACCCGTATGCCGTGAACGGCGCAATCACGCCGATCCGCCCGACGCCTTGGCGGGCCCGGCTGACGGCTACGGCCTTGGGCACGAAGTCGAAATGGTCGACAGCTTCGAGGACCTTGGTGCGGGTGGCAGCCGCTACGCGTTCCGGGCGGTTGAGCACGTGGGACACGGTGGCGATCGAGACGCCGGCGCGGCGGGCCACCTCGTAGATGGTGACCTTGCTGGTCGAGGCTCCTGAGGGGTGGCTGGCGCCCGGTTCGGCACCCGAACCTGAGGAAGTCATGCGGAGTCGTCCTTCTCGTGGGTCGACCGTCGCCCCTGCGCCGACTGAGCCCGTCCGGCAGCCGCGCGGCTCCGGATATCTGTCACGCCTCGGCACCACCCCAGTACCCGGCTCGGTCACGGTACACGCCTGACGTGAACCCCATGCGACAGGATGGCGACGTGACCCAACCCCTGGACGGCATCCTCGTCGCCGATTTCAGTCGAGTCCTGGCCGGCCCGTTGGCCACGATGACCCTCGCCGACCTCGGCGCCCGGGTCATCAAAGTCGAGCGCCCCGGCATGGGCGACGAGACCCGCGCGTGGGGGCCGCCGTTCAGCGCCCACGGCACGTCCTACTTCGAGTCGGTCAACCGCGGCAAGGAGTCGATCACCCTCGACCTCACCGATCCGGGCGATCTGGAGTTGGCTCGCGAACTCGCCTCTCGCGCCGACGTCCTCGTCGAGAACTTCGCCCCCGGCACCGCCGAACGACTCGGACTCGGGTATGCCGTGGTGGCCGACCGCAACCCGGGAATCGTCTACTGCTCGATCACCGGGTTCGGGTCGGGTGCCGGTCGAGCCATGCTCGGCTACGACTTCCTCGTCCAGGCGGTCGGCGGGCTGATGAGCATCACCGGCGAACCCGGTGCGCCGATGAAGGCTGGCGTCGCCCTCGTCGACGTGCTGACGGGCAAGGACGCGATCATCGGCATCCTCGCCGCCCTCGCCGGTCGTGCTCGAACCGGTCGCGGCGACCGTCTGGAGGTCTCGCTGCTCATGTCGTCGCTCGCCGCCATGGTCAACCAGGGCCAGTCTGCGCTCGAGCGCGGCGTCGCTCCCAGCGGCATGGGCAACCGGCATCCGAGCATCGCGCCCTACGAAACGCTGCGCTGTCGCGACGGGCAGCTCGTGGTCGCCTGCGGCAACGACGGCCAGTTCCGCCGCCTGGCGAATGCCCTCGGTATGCCGTCGCTCGCCGACCGCTCGGACTACGCCACCAACGCCCAACGGGTGGCCCATCGTGAGGCCTTGGTAGCGGAGTTGGAGTCGGCGCTGGCCGAGGGCAGCGTGGCCGAGTGGGCTCAGCGGATCTCCGACGCCGGGGTGCCAGCTGGTTCGGTGGGGAGCATCCTCGACGGGCTCGCGCTGGCCGACCGGCTCGGCCTGGACCCGTTGGTCGAGGTCGGCGCTGGCTGGACCCATCAAGTGCGGCACCCGGTGAGTTGGACGGCATACCAGGCGGGTGATCCCACGCCGCCTCCGGCACTGGGCGAGCATGACGCCGCCCTGCGCGCCTGGCTCTCGTCGCCGGCCTAGCTGGGCCACCGGCGCGAACAGCTGCAACCGCCCCCACCCCACCCCACCCCACCCCACCCCGCCCACGCCCCCTTCTCCCAGTTTTGGTGTGGCGGATGCGGCGCTATAGCGCATCATTCGCCACACCAAAACTGGCAGGGGAGACCTGGCCGGGGGAGACCTGGCCGGGGGCGGGTCAGCTCGCTGATGCGGCGTCGGCTGCTGCCTGGCAAGCAGCCAGGTCGATACGGCGCATGCCATACATCGCCTTGCGCGCGGCCATCGCCCGCACTGGATCGGGGTCGTTGGTGACGTCCATCAGCGCTCGAGGAAAGACCTGCCATGACACGCCCCAGCGATCCTTGAGCCAACCGCATTGACTCTCCCGACCGCCCTCGACGAGCGCGTTCCACACCCGGTCGGACTCCTCTTGGTCCTCGCAGATGACCTGGATCGAGGCCGATTCGGATTGCGGGAAGATCGGACCGCCGTTGAGCAGCACGAAATGTTGATCGCCGAGCCGGAATTCGGCGGTCAACACGCTGCTTGCGGGCCCTTGATCGCCCTCGCCGTAGTAGCTCATCGTCCCGAACTCGGCCCCCGGCAGGGTCTGGCAGTAGAACGCCGCCGCCGCTTCGGCCTCGGTGTCGAACCACAAACACGTCGTGTATGCCGTCACACTCGCCTCCTCGATCGGGCGGCCCCGAGCGCCCAGGGGGCCACTCGGGGCCGCCTCCGGGCCTTACCCAGAAAACTCCGTTCCTATCAGCGGTCAGGCCGGGGTTGTTCGATCGTCGGCCTGAGCCAGTCACACGGTGTCGTCGGCACCTGCGTCGGCGTCTCCGTTCGCGTCTGCGTTGCCACCTGACTGCGCGCTCGGGGCGAAGAGGCTGAACGACTCATCGTCCGGGCCGAGCACATGCGCCAGCCGCCCGAACTCGAAGTCATACGGCGCCCCTGTCACCGTGCCACCCGCCGCTTCGACTGCCGCGACGGCGTCATCGACGGAAGCGACCGCGAAGGCCACCGACCAGCCCTCGCCCATCTCCTCCGAGGCGCCGCCGATGCCGCCCGCAGGCCGCTCGCCACCGGGCACGGTGAACATCGCGTAGTC
This sequence comes from Actinomycetales bacterium, assembly GCA_016710645.1. GTDB lineage: Bacteria > Actinomycetota > Actinomycetes > Actinomycetales > Dermatophilaceae > Phosphoribacter. Next base: position 44,814 of record JADJVI010000022.1, read on the forward strand.
CTGACCCGCCATCCCCATCGACTGATAGGTGTAGCCGAAGACGGCTGCGTAAAACTCCTGCGCCCCAACGAAGCTCGGCGTCATGAGGTCCAGCCAGGCGGCGCTGCCGGGCTCGTCGAAGGTGCCGAACCCGCCGTGCGTGCCCGCCTGCCAGAGGCCGAACGGCATACCCGTGTTGTCGTTGCAGATCGCCATGGCGCCGAGGTCACCGACCTGCGTCACCGGGCTGATGATCCGCCCGCCGGCCTCCTCGACCGCGGCGGCCGTCGCCGCGGCGTCGTCGGTGGCGAGATAGACCGTCCACGCCTTGGGCGCCTCGGCCATCGACGGGTGGGTCGGCATGACCCCGGCAACGAGTCGCCCGTTGACGCTCGCGTTGGTGTAACCGCCGAATTCCTCACCGCCGCCGCTGAAGTCCCACCCGAGCACGGCGCGATAGAAGGCCTGCGAGCGCTCCAGGTCGTTGGCCATGGTGTCGACCCAGCAGGGGGTGCCGGCCGGCCATCCGCCGTCGTGTGTGGTCATCTCGATCTCCTCGGTCGTCGGGTCCGCAAGGGTGCTTCACGGTATGCCGTGCCCGCACGGGATGCCAGGCACGCGGTATGCCGTCCACCGGCAGACCTCTAGTCTGCGAGGCGTGACCTTCCAGGGGATACCCATTCGCGCGCTGGAGTTCTACGAGGGCCTGGAGGCCGACAACTCCCGCACCTACTGGACCCGCCACCGGGCGGTCTATGACGACTGCGTCCGGGCGCCGCTGCAGGCTATCGCCGATGCAGTCCAGGCCGAATTCGGCACACCAAAACTGTTCCGGCCGCATCGCGACGTGCGGTTCAGCGCCGACAAGTCGCCCTACAAGACTCACCAGGGCCTGGTCGTCGGCGCGCCGCCGAGCCTCGGCTACTACGTCCAGGTGTCGGCCGACGGGCTCGCTGTCGGCGGCGGCTTTCACGCTGCCTCACCCGCACAGACGGCGGCCTGGCGAGCGGCAGCCGACGCGCCCGGGACCGGCAGCGAGATCGCGCGGCTCGTCGCTGCGGCCACCGCGACGGGCGCTGAGGTGCGCGGCGAGCAGGTAAAGACCACACCCCGCGGGTATGCCGTGGACCACCCGCGCATCGACCTCATCCGCCGCCGCGAACTGATGCTCATCGAACCCCTCGGAGCCCCGGACTGGCTCGAGACCCCGGCCGCCCTAGACGAAATCGCGAACCGCTGGCGCCGGCTCACCCCACTCCTGACCATCCTCGACGCGGCCTTGGGATCGGTGCCGACGCCGACGCGCGCCAGATGAGTTCGAGCTCGCATCGCTGACTCAGTCGCCCCGGCGTACCCCGCCCACGCCGACGCGCGGCAGATGAGTTCGAGCTCGCATCGCTGACTCCATCGCCCCGGCGTTCCCCACCCACGCCGACGCGCTCCAGATGAGCTCGGGCCGCTAGGCAGACTGTGCGTCAGGGAGCACGTTCTGCCTAACCGATGCTCGCAACTGGAAGCGGACGGTCTTCGCCCCCGCGCCGTTCTCGTGTGCCTGGGCATCTCGGGTGATCTGGTGGTGGTATGCCGGGTCGTGCATCTTCCGGTGGTGGTAGCCGCATAGGGGCACGGCTCGGTCGAGGTCGGTCAATCCGCCCTTGGACCACGGGTCCTCGTGGTGCAACTCGGACCATGCGTAGGGTCGGTCGCAATCTTGGGCGGCACACGTCTCGTAGATCGTCGCCAGGGCGGTGCGTTGGTGCTCGGTGAAGAACCGTTCCTGTCTGCCGACGTCCAAAATATGTCCGGGTCCGCCAAGGACGACCGGCAAGATCCCGGCATTGCAGGCGATCCGTCGCGCGGCACTGGCCGAGATCAACACCCCGGTGTCGGTGGTCGCTGCTCCACTGGAAGGACTTAGCTCCAGGAGGGTCCCGGTCAGCCCATGCACAGTGGCTTGCAGCTCGGCAGCGCGCGCGGCGCCCATCACTTGCTCGGCGGTCATCGTGATGATGACGGTGGAGGCGACCTTCCCGGTCAGCTTCTCGGTGTCCAGGTGCTCGATCAACTCGGTGAGAGCCCGGCCACGACGGTGGGCCCAGTCGATGTCGGCCCAGTCCGCGTTCCGACCATCACGATGTCCGCTGGCGCCGCTAGCCGGCATCGCGCTTGTGCTGGACGGCGCCCGGCTGTCGGCTGCCATGCGCCCCTTCGCGCCGGCCGTGCCCCTCACGTCGGCGCCGAACTGCGGGTGGGCACCAGTGCCAGACGTGCCCTGCGAACCGGCACCGAACGCCGGGTGCTCGTGCGTGCCGGTAGCGCTCAACAAGTCAGCAGCCACGGAGCCGTCGTCCAGGCAGCCGGCAGGGGCTTGCCCGTCCGCCAACGCCTTCTCGGCAGCCTTGCGCAGGTGGTCACGCCGAGGCGCGGTCATCGACTGCAACACCTTGCCCAGCGCCTTCGCTGCCGGCGTCGGCAACGTCGCCGCCAACTTCGTCGTGCCATCGCCCAAGTCCTGCATGGTCACCGTCGCCAACCGATAGGCCCGACGCTCCTCATCCACCAACTGCGCCTCGACATGATCGGCCACCTCAGCCGCCGACTTCTCCGCCGCAGCCAACGCCAGCTTCGCCGCCCGATCCAACCGGCCCGGGTCCAACCGGCGAGCATCCCGCACCAACGCCGACTCCACCCGCTCCCGATCCACCACCGCGATCGTCTCGGGCAACTTGCCCATGGTCCTGGCGATGATCCCCGCGTTCGAGCGAGAGACCTCACCAGCCTCGAACGCCACCCGGGTGCGGTCCAACCCATCAGCCAACGCCGTCGCCAACGCCACATCCCGAGCCGCCGCCGCACCCCCAGAACGCGTCGCGCTAGCCACCCACGCCGACGTCGAGGAATGCCCACACCGCCGATGCACCTGCTGCCGATCAGCAACAGCGACCAACGCCAACCGCACCGCCTCCACCCGACGAGCGAGCCGATCCACTTCCTGCACGTCGGCGCTCGACACCACCACACCGGCCTCAGGATCAGCAAGCCGAGAGAAGACCAGATCCAACATCCGATCAGCCAACCGAGTCGGAACCCCCGCCACCTTCCGAACCACACCAGACCCGGCCCCACCGGACGCACCACCGGACACCGCACCAGACGGCATACCGCCGGCTGTGTCCGGGTCGAGGAGGCTGATCGTCATGGCCCCATTCTACTCGGACACACGTACTAATGCAACAGAAGAGTCCCCCTGCGCCGTGAGAGATCGCGATCCTCACAGCAGGCGCACCAAAGAAGACTAGTCCGGCGACTCCTCTGCCCCGGTCAGCTTGGCCAACCGGGTGAGCAGTGCCTCCTGCCGGTGCGCATTGCTCGGCAGGGCGGCATACCGGTCGCCGTAGCGCGCCAACAGATCGTCATCCAGCCGCCGCACCGCGCCGGCGGGGTATCGATAGGCCATCCGCTCGGTGACCGCCGCGCTGTCCACAGGCCGCAGCACCTCGCTCAGCTCGTCGAGAGAGCCGATCCCCAGTTCCAGCAGCAACCCGCTCACCCATTCATAGTGATCCTTGCGCGACCACCCGGCGCTCGCATACCGCCCGGCGAGGAAGGTCGCCAGCTCCTGCGCGCTGATCCGCGGGTCGGCGTCGTCGCCGTGCACGTCCTCATCGCCCATGCCCTGCTGCAGCCGGTCGCGGATCGTCGAGAACTCCCGATCGGCCAGTTCCAGCAACCCCGCCGCGAGGGTGAACCGCCGCTCCAGGTCGGGGACATGCTCGGGCGGGATGGTGCCCTTGTAGCGGATGTCGTGCTCGAACTCGGCCCACGCGTGCTGCAGCACGGTGCGCAGCTGCACCGACGCGCACCGATCGGCGCGATAGACCGGCCGGTATGCCGTGCGCTCACCGTCCCCGGTCCGGTTCCCGTCCCCGGTCCGGTTCCCGTCCCCGGTCCGGTCCCCGTCCCCGGTCCGGTCACCGTCGCCGTCCCGCTCACCTTCGCCATCCACCTCCCCGGCCGCGCCACCGGAGTCCGATTGGTCGAGCGAGACGAGGATGTGCCGGCTGGCGTAACCGAACCGACCTGCGCGGGCCGTTTCCAGGCCCATGTCGCGGTCGGCGAGCACGGTGAACGAGTCGGCGAGCAACTCGGCGACGGCGTCGACGTCACTCTGGACATAGGTGACGACGCGCACCCCGACCTGGTCGGTGATGTCGACGAGCGGATCGGGGTCGGCCTGGGCCTGGCCGTCGCGCAGGTCGACCGCCCGGATGGCGTCCAGGCCGTTGTCGAGCAATCGCTGGGCCTTGGTGGCGAAGGACGCGACCGTCTTGGCTCGCCCGGTCACGGCGAGGTAGTTGATGCCGGCCTCGTCGAGGATGGCGCGGATGAGGCTGACGAACGAGTCGGCGACGGGTCCGAGGGCGGGCTGCGCGGCGGCATACCGGGCGACGGCGTCGTCAAGCGAGACAGGACTCACCCCCACACCTTGCCAGACCATGGGGGCCACTCTGGGCGATAGGTCAGCTGCGCTGGCTCGGCGCTGCGCGCAAAGCCCACGGTCAGAACACGCGGGCAGTATCGGGGAAAGCGATGGGGTGCAGGCGTCGCGGGCAATTGCGTTGCTGCCAGTCCCATTCGGTGACGACGTCGCCGCCAGAGTGGTCGATGGCGCGCAACGCGTAGGCCGCGGCGTGCGGCGCATGGCCGACGACGTGGGCGACGCCGAGTGCCTGACCGGCTGCCCGAGCTGCGGCCACGGCTGCCGGGTCGGTGGCGTCCCGAGCAGCTGCATGGGCCGGGAAGGCAAACGACCGGGCATCGATCATCGAGATCTCCCCCCGCAGCCAGGCGCGGCCGATGTCGACAGCTCGGCGCGGGCGGAAGTCACCCGGTCGGTGCGCCTCGAAGATCGGCAGGACCCGCTCCGCGCAGTCCAGCGCCCAGGCCGTGATCCGATAGTGGTCTTTGCCGTAGCGAGCGACTGCCGAGGGTCCCATGAACGCCGTCCTTCCTGCCAAGGGAGAGGCCCACGAGAGCGGTGACACCACCCGGTGGGAGCAAGAGAGTTTGTTCAGGGTAGCCGAACGTCATCGGCGAATGTGAACTATGAATGACCAAATAGTTGCCGGACATCCAACGCGGACAGGCGCATTCACTCCCTCGGCAAAACCTGAGACAGTCCCTCGACGGTTCGCTCGATCAGCTCGTGACGTCCTTGCCGGAGAACCGGGCCCACGCGAGGGTCCAGAACACCACGGCATACAGGGCGAACAGCCGCAGTCCGGCCAGGGGCGCATCCCAGGCGATCGGGTCGCGGAGGAACTCCTGGAAGGCCATCCAGTGGTCGACGAGCAGCCACGGGTGCAGCCAGGACAACTGCGGCACACCGACGAGGATCCACGACACGATGGTGACGATCATGACCGCGACGGAGGCACCGATCGGTTGTTCGGTGAGCGTCGAGATGAATAGCCCGACCGCCGCGAGCGCCGAGAGGCCAGCGGTGAGATAGAGGCAGACCAGCACAAGCCGGCCGACCGCCTCGCCCGCGCTAAGGGTCGAGCCGGACAGCGTTGGCATCGGCCCGAATCCGAAGAGCGCGATGCCGATGATCGCTCCCGGTATGGCCACGGTCAGCACGCCCCAGAAGGCGCCCGCGCAGAGCGACGCGAACTTCACCGCGAGCAGCCGAGTGCGGCTGACCGGCACGGTGAGCAGATAGCGCAGCGTGCCGAGGTTGGCTTCGCCCGCGATCGAGTCGCCGCTGAGCATGGCGATGGCCAGCGGCAGGAACATCGTCATCTCGACCATGAAGGCGGCCAGCGGCACGAACAGCCCGTTGGTCGTCATCGAGCTCATCAGGTCGCCGCCGCGGCGATGATCGGACGCGGTCAGCTTGGTCGCGATCGCCATGATGATCGGCATCGCGGCGAGGACCAGAAGGCCCATCTGGTTACGCCGACGTCCGCCGATGAGCGTCATTTCCGAGCGAAACAGCCTGGTAGAGAACGGCTTCGGCCGGTATGCCGGCCCGCTCGCCAGTCCAGTCGCCGTCCCGCTCGCCGCCGCGCTCGGGGCTACCGCGGCCTGATCCAGGCCCTCAGCCACTGACATCGAAACCCTCTCCTGTCAACGCGACGAACAGATCCTCGAGGCTGGCCGAGGTCACCGTGAAGCCCGCGACCGGCACGCCCGCCCCGACCAGCGCCGCGACGATCGCTTCCGGGGCAACCTCCCCCGGTATGCCGTGCGCCTCCCCCGTCTGACTGGTCACCTCCGCCAAGCCGAGGCCGCGCAACACGTCGGCCGCAGCGTCGGGCTGGGAGGTGAGCACACGGCATACCGGGCGGCTCTTGCCCCGGATCTCGGCAACCGTGCCTTGGGCGACCAACTCGCCCTCGCGCATCACGCCGAGGTGGGTGCACATCTGCTCGACTTCGGAGAGCAGGTGGCTGGACACGAGCACCGTCGTGCCGTCCGCCGCGAGCGACCCGACCAACGACCGGACCTCCCGAGTGCCTTGTGGGTCAAGGCCATTGGTGGGTTCGTCGAGGACGAGCAGGTCGCGCGGCGTGAGCAGCGCGCCGGCGATGGCCAGGCGCTGACGCATGCCCAGCGAGTAGGCCCGGTAGCGCTTGGTCGCCGCCGCGAGCAGCCCGACCCGGTCCAGGGCCGCGTCGATGCGCGCCTTGGCGGTCGCGGGATCGGTATGCCGGTCGGCCGCGTCGAGTCGCGCGAGGTTGGCCCGCCCGGACAGGTAGGGGTGAAAGGCGGGGCCTTCGACCAGGGCGCCGACCCGGTGCAACGCCTGGTCGGCCGCGTCGGGGATGGGGTGGCCGAGGACTTCACGGGTGCCGGCAGTCGGGGTGACCAGGCCGAGGAGCATCCGGATGGTCGTGGTCTTGCCCGAGCCATTGGGGCCGAGGAAGCCGTAGACCGCGCCGGTCGGCACCGCCAGCGCCAGGTCGGTGACGACGGTGCGCGACCCGAAGCGTTTGGTCAGACCGGTGGTGCGCACGGCGAGCGGGAGCGGGGTGGCGGTCATGGGCGGGGTCATCGGCGTTGAGAGGGCCAGCGGGAGGGTTGCGCTGGTCACGAGCCGGCCGCCAGGGCGGCATACAGGCGGTCGGCAGGCACGGCGCCGATGGCGACCCGACCGTCGTCGGCGAGCACTGCGGTGAAAATCGTGCCTTCCAGGACTCGGCCGGTGCCCCAGGCTCCGGACGTCGTGGGCAGTTGCTGCAGCATCGAGGTCATCGAGTCAGGCGCTTTCCCTTGGCCCGAGCTCTCGCCGTCGGGGCTGGAACCAGTCATCGGCTCACCCTTGACAATGACGACGGTGGCCCAGCCAGTGCCGACGAATTTCGGCTTGGCAGAGGCGATTCCCGATCCGGGCGGGGTGGCCTTGCCCGGCAGCTCGCCAGGGACCATGGAGTTGGCGCCCTTGTCGGCCGGCTGGTCGCCGGTCATGGGGGTCTTGCCTTCGGTGACCGTCGTGCCGGCCGGCGGAGTGAAGGCGAAGGTCTGCGCGTCCGGCACGCCGAAGTCGACGGCCGTGAAGCCCACCTCGAACGCCGGCGTCGCGATGCGGGTCGACATGACCTGCACCCGCAGCGGCACCTTGGTCTCGGCGTCGACCGCGAGACGCACCGATGCGACCAGGCTCTCCTTCGCGCGCGGGGTCAGGACGAGCTGGTATGCCGCGCGGCCGGCCACCGTCGTGGTGCCAGGAACGGTCACCTCGGTCGACGGGTCGACCATGGCCAGGAGCTTGTCGGCGGCCTCTTGTGGGGTGGTCGGGAGTGGGGTGGCACCGGGGGCACCGGCGGCTCCACGCGCGACGGACGCGGCCGGCGCGCCGGTCGCGGACGGCATACCGGTCTTGCCCGGAAGCGCGCCGAGATCGCCGAGGCTGGTCGGGTGCTTCATGGTCTCGGGCACGAGGTAGTGGGTGGCTTCCTTGGAGCTGCTTGACCAGACCCAGATGTCCTTGCCATCGCGGACGATGTCGCTTTCGCCGCCTTGGCCGAGCAACGCCAGGCGGGCCTTCGACGGGCCGGAAAGCCAGACCCTCCAGGTGTGGGTGCCGGTGATGGTGCCGGAGAGTTCGGCGGAGCCGCGGCCGGAGCTCATGCCCGGGAGGGTGAGGGACGGCAGGCCGAGGTCGGAGGTCTGCACCACGGTGCCCGACAGGCCGGCCGGGCGGGCCTGCTGCACGGCCACGAGCAACTCCGCCGGCGTCATCGGCGGGAGCGTCGGGTCGGCGGTGGCGGTCGACGAGACCGCGACTGAGCCAGCGGCGACAAGGGCGACCGCGGCGGTGGGCACGGCCCAACGGGTCCAGGGACGGGTGGTGAAGATGCTCATGAGTCCATGGTGCGCGATGGGTGCTGAGAGTTCCCTGAGAGGTTGCGCGAGCGAGTGGGTCGGTTCGGTCGCCGCCTAGACTCCGACCATGTCGGCCAGCACCCCGGAGGAGCGTCTGCGGATCGCCCTGGACATGGCCGCCACGGGGATCGAGATGAAGCGCATGCAGTTCCGCCGCGAGCAACCGGAGTGGGACGAGTCCCAGGTGGCGGCGGCGATGCGGGCTTGGCTGCAGGATCGACCTGGCGCGCCCTATGGCGACTACCCGGGGAAGCCGTCCCTGCGTCGGCTGGGTGATTTCGGTGGCCATGAGCGCCTGGATGGCCCTCACGGGTCCGACCGCGATGGCGGGTCGGGCTGTCCAGACGACGGCGCCACCTCATGATGCCGGCGCTCGCCGCCTCGTTGGCTCGGCTGGCGGATGACCTCGCTCGGATCCCGGTGGCCTGGGCCCTTGTCGGCGGATTCGCTGTCTCGGCACGAGCCGAGCCGCGCTTCACGCGCGACGTCGACGTGTGCGTCGTGGCCGATTCTGATGCCGCGGCCGAAGGCTTGGGCATGGCTCTGACCGGCATGGGCTACACGGTCGGCAGCATCGTGGAGCACGAGTATCGCCATCGACTCGCCACCATCCGACTGCATTCTCCGGTCGCCGAGGGTGGTGTCGTCGACCTGCTCTTTGCCTCCTCCGGCGTCGAACGCGAGACCGTTGAGGGGGCTGAACTCCTGGAGATCCTCCCTGGCCTCACCGTCCCGGTTGCCAATGCGGGACATCTCGTCGTGCTCAAATTGCTGGCCCGCGATGACGGTCGGCCTCAGGACGCCATGGACTTGCGGGCCCTGCGCTCGGTCCTCACCGCTGACGACGAGACCGAGGCGCATCGGCTGGCTGGGCTCGTCATGGCTCGGGGTTTCGCTCGCGAGCGCGATCTGCCGACCCTGCTTTCCGCCTATCTCGCCCCTGGCCAGGCGAAAGGCTGAGCGCGAGACGGATGCTCGGATCCCGGCTAGGCACACCGTGCGTCTGGGCGCTCGTTCTGCCTAGCGGGGCGGGCCGAGATGAGCGCGAGCCGGACGGCATACCCGAGGATGTGTCAGTGACCACAGGTGCAGGCGAGCGGCCCCGCGTCGTGTGTTTGTGCGGCAGCACGCGGTTCCTCGACGCGTTCGACGCGGCGTCCGTCGCCGAGACGCTGGCCGGGCGGATTGTGCTGAACATCGCCTCCACTCGCACCGACGACGACGAGCTGTTTGCCGGGTTGGACGATGACGAGCGGGCTGCCGCGATCGAGCGGCTCGGGGCGCTGCACTTCGCCAAGATCGACCTCGCCGACGAGATCCTTGTGCTCAATGTCGGCGGCTACATCGGCGCCTCGACCCGCGCCGAGATCGACTACGCGCATCGCACCGGCACCCTCGTGCGCTACCTCGAGCCGCCCGGCCCGTCTCAGGCGTGACCCCGAAGCTGAGAGGGCGCTGAGAGCCAGAGCCGGTATGCCGTGCCCGCGAGGCGGCTCGTGACAGGGTGAGGGCATGCGGCTGCTGCTCGTCGAAGACGAACGGGCGATGGCGGCTGCGCTGCGCAAGGGGCTGGAGTCGGAGGGGTTTGTCGTCGAGCATGCCGCCGACGGGCCGAGCGGCTTGCAGGCGGCGCGCTTCGGCGGGTTCGATGCCGTGCTGCTCGACGTCATGCTGCCGGGGATGAGCGGCTACACGGTCGTGCGGACGCTGCGCTCGGAGCGCAACTGGGTGCCGGTGCTCATGATCTCGGCCAAGGACGGGGAGTACGACCAGGCCGACGGGCTTGATTACGGCGCCGATGATTACCTCGTCAAGCCGTTCTCGTTCGTCGTGCTGCTGGCCCGGCTGCGGGCGTTGCTTCGGCGGGATCCCGTGCCGCGGCCGTCCCGATTGCGTTGCGGCCCAATCGAACTCGACCCTGCCACCCATCAGGTCTGGCTGGACGACACCGAAATCGCTCTCGCCCCAAGGGAATTCGCGCTCCTCGAACACCTCATGCGTGCAGCGCCGGCAGCCGTCGGGAAAGAGGCGATCGTGGACTCGGTCTGGGGCCAGGAGAGCGCCGACCCCAACGTCGTCGAGGTCTATGTCAGCTACCTGCGCCGCAAGCTCGGCAAGGCCCGCATCGAGACCGTGCGCGGGGTCGGTTACCGGATGGCGCCATGACGAGCGCCCGGCCGTCGGCGTGGGCGCGGCTGTCGATCCGCGCGCGGCTGATGACCATCGGCATTCTCGGCCTGGCCGGCGCGCTCGTGGTCGGCTTCGCCGTCTTGTATGCCGCGGTGACGGCCAGCGTCGAGCACACCGTCGACACCCAGGCGCGCACCGTTGCACGCGATGTCGGCCTGCTCGTCGACAGCGCCCGATTGCCCGATCCCGTGCCGCAATTCGGCGCGCAGGTGGTGCAGATCCTCGACGCCGACGGCCGAGTCGCGGGCGGCTCGCTCACCGCCGATCGGCTCACCCCACTGGTGACGTCGGCCGAACGCACTCGACTCGCGGCCGGCGAGGTGCTCACCGTCTCCGGCACCCGCAGCGCCCAGACCGGACAACTGCGGGTCGCGGGGTATGCCGCGGGACCCGCTTCCGCCCGCGTGCTCGTCGTCGCCGCCGTCCCGACGACCGACATGGACACCGCCAGCGAAGCCCTGCGCCGGCTGCTGTTCTGGGCCTTCCCGATCTTCCTCGGCATCACCGCGCTCATCGCCTGGCGAGTCATCGGCGCCGCGCTCAGGCCGGTCGACACCCTGCGTCGGGAGGCCGACCGCATTGGCGCAGCAGGCACCGCCCGTATGCCGTCGCCCGCTCTTGGCGACGCGGCTGCACCTCAAGCGTCCGGCATCACCACCTCCGGCTCGGTCGCGCCGCCGGTCAGCCCGGAGGACGAGCGGCTCACCGTGCCACCCTCCCGCGACGAGATCAGCGCCCTCGCGCAGACCCTGAACGGCATGCTGGACCGGCTGGCTGCCGCGAGGGTCAGCCAACGCGCGTTCATTGCCGACGCCGCTCACGAGCTACGCAGCCCACTCGCGTCGCTGCGGATGCAGCTCGATGTCGCCCAACACGTTGGCGAAGGTGGCTCTCTCCCAGCGGACTTGATCCCCGAACTCGACCGACTCAGCACCCTCGTCGACGACCTACTCACCCTCGCCCGACTCGGCGATTCCGCTCCCCCCGCGCCGACGCCAGTCCCGATTGCACCGCTCCTGGACGGCCTTAGACATCGGTATGCCGTCGCCCGAGTTCCCGTCCACGTCACCGTCCCGGAAGGCGACCTCACGGCATACGGGATCTCGGGGGACGTCCTGCGAGCGGTGACCAACCTGGTGGACAACGCCGTGCGCCATGCGGCCTCCGCAGTGACCGTGACGGCCGCCGGGGTCCCGACCAACCCGCCACGGGTCGAGATCATCGTCTCGGACGACGGACACGGCATACCGGAGTCGGATCGCGAGCGGGTCTTCGAGCGCTTCACCCGACTGGACGACGCGCGCACCCGCGACGCGGGCGGATCTGGGCTCGGCCTGTCGATCGCCCGCGAGCTTGTCCGACGTAGTGGCGGAGACATCCGGTTGGCGGACGCCGCACCCGGCTTGCGAGCCGTGGTGTCCCTGCCCACGCACCCCATCAGCGGCTGACCCAAGGACCCGCGTCACCATCACCCGAGATCGCCGACAACAGGCGGCGAGGCACATGCTGTGTCATCCTCGTCGCACGGGCCTTTGGCCCAGACTCCCTCATCGCCACGGTGCAGTTAGGGGACGACGTTGAGCGACTCCACCATGAAGCCAAGCACCACGGCCGCGTCCGAGAGGCCGGGCACGACCGCTGTGTACCGGAAGTACCTCAGGCTGGGCATCGCCTTGATCGCCGTGGGCGCGATCGTTCACGCGGTCCTTCCTGCCATCTTCGTCGCGCTCCGCGGCGTAGGAGAGCCGGGCAACCCCTTCTGGACGCTTCTCGATCCCGCCTTGACTCTCATCCGGTGGTCGTTCATGCCGCTGGGAAGTGCCCTCGTCGGCGCCGCGATCGTCATCAAGGAACTCGGGCCGTCCAGTACCGAACAGCGCGTCGAGCGCTAGACCACTGGTTCGGACATCCACTGGTCATGAGTTGAGGTCGGGGCGGCATCCGGTTGGTGGATGCCGCCCCTGGGCTGCGGGCAGTGGTGTCGCTGCCGCGCGTGCCCCGCCCGGTCTGAGCCCCGACTCAGACCAGACCGAACGCTTCCAACTCCGGCTCGGTCAGCAACCGCGACCGGATCATGAACCGCACACCCTCCGGAGCCTCCACCGAGAACCCCGACCCACGGCCGGGCACGACGTCGACGGTGAGGTGGGTGTGCTTCCAGTACTCGTACTGCGGCACCGACATCCAGAACGGCACGGCCCGCTCCAGCCCGACGTCGAGATCGCCGAGATGCACGTCCGCGTCTCCGACGAGCAGGTCGCCGTCGGGGTAACACATCGGCGACGAGCCGTCGCAGCACCCACCGGACTGGTGGAACATCAGCGGCCCATGCAGGTCGGTGAGCTTCCGCGCCAAGGCTGCCGCCTCGGGGGTGATCTCCACGCGACGGTATGCCGTCCGCTCACCGGGAGCGGACGGCATACCTGAGTGTTGTGTCATCGGTTTAGAAGAAGCCGAGGGCGTCGGGGCTGTAGGACACCAGGAGGTTCTTGGTGTTCTGGTAGTGCGCGAGCATCATCTTGTGGTTCTCGCGGCCGATGCCGGACTGCTTGTAGCCTCCGAAGGCCGCGTGCGCGGGGTAGGCGTGGTAGCAGTTGGTCCAGACGCGGCCGGCCTGGATGGCGCGACCGGCCCGGTAGGCCTGCGAGCCGTCGCGGCTCCACACGCCGGCGCCGAGGCCATAGAGCGTGTCGTTGGCGATCGCGAGCGCGTCGGCCTCGTCGCTGAAGCGGGTCACCGAGACGACCGGGCCGAAGATCTCCTCCTGGAAGATGCGCATCTTGTTGTTGCCCTCGAAGACCGTCGGCTGCACGTAGTAGCCGCCCGCGAGGTCGCCTTCGAGCTCCGCGCGGTGACCGCCGGCGAGGATCTTGGCGCCCTCCTGGGTGCCGATGTCCATGTAGGACAGGATCTTTTCCAGCTGGTCGTTGCTCGCCTGGGCGCCGATCATCGTGTCGGTGTCCAGGGGGTTGCCCTGCTTGATCTTGCCAACCCGCTCGAGGGCGTCGCCGAGGAACTGGTCGTAAATCGAGTCCTGGATGAGCGCGCGCGAGGGGCAGGTGCAGACCTCGCCCTGGTTGAGCGCGAACATCGTGAAGCCTTCGAGGGCCTTGTTGTAGAAGGCGTCCTTCTCGGCGGCGACGTTGTCGAAGAAGATGTTGGGGCTCTTGCCGCCGAGCTCCAGGGTGACCGGGATGAGGTTGGCGCTGGCGTACTGCATGATCAGCCGACCGGTCGTCGTCTCGCCGGTGAAGGCGATCTTGGCGATCCGCGGGCTGGAGGCGAGCGGCTTGCCAGCCTCGACGCCGAAGCCGTTGACGATGTTGAGCACGCCGGCCGGGAGCAGGTCACCGATCAGCTCGACGACCTTGAGGATCGACCAGGGGGTCTGCTCGGCGGGCTTCATGACGACGCAGTTGCCGGCAGCGAGGGCGGGGGCGAGCTTCCAGACAGCCATGAGGATCGGGAAGTTCCAGGGGATGATCTGGCCGACGACGCCCAGCGGCTCTTGGATGTGGTAGGCCACGGTCGTCGCGTCGATCTCGGAGATGCCGCCCTCTTGGGCGCGGATGACGCCGGCGAAGTAGCGGAAGTGGTCGACCGCCAGCGGCAGGTCGGCGGCCATGGTCTCGCGGACCGACTTGCCGTTCTCCCAGGTCTCGGCGATCGCGAGGTCCTGCAGGTTGGCCTCGATCCGGTCGGCGATCTGGTTGAGGATCACCGAGCGGGCGGCTGCCGACGTCTTGCCCCAGGCGTCCTTGGCGGCGTGGGCGGCGTCGAGCGCCTTGTCGATGTCCTCGGCGGTGGAGCGGGCGATCTCGGTGAACGGCTTGCCGGTCACCGGAGTGATGTTCTCGAAGTACTGACCCTTGACGGGGGCGACCCATTCGCCGCCGATGTAGTTGTCGTAGCGACTCTTGACCGAGACGGTGCTGTCTGCGGAACCGGGCTGGGGGAAAACGGCCATGCGATCCTCCGTGCGCTCAGTGTGACTCCCGCCCCTCTGGCGGGTTTCGGGCGACGGTAGTTGGGCCAACGTTGCAACGACGCTGCAACCTGTGAGGGCTGTCACAGCGCGGGGTTAGGGTGTCCTCACTTACGTCCACCCTGGAGGGAACACACCCATGGCCATGCGCCTCAACCCGTACCTCAACTTCCGCGACTCCTCGCGCGCGGCTATGGAGTTCTACCGCGACGTGTTCGGCGGCGAGCTCACCATCTCGACCTTCGGCGAGTTCGGTATGCCGGACACCCCCTTCGCCGACAACGTCATGCACGCGATGCTCGTGACTCCCGCCGGTTTCGCGCTGATGGCCTCGGACGCCCCGCCGGAGATGTCGATCTCGGAAAATTCCACGTCGATCAGCCTGTCGGGCGACGACGCTGAGGCGCTGCGTGGCTACTGGGACGCCCTCGCCGATGGCGCGCAGATCGTCATGCCCTTGGAGCGCCAGATGTGGGGCGACGACTACGGCATGCTCGTCGACAAGTTCGGCACCCCGTGGATGGTCAACATCGCGGGCGGTGCCGGCGCGGCGGCCGCTGACGGCGCCGACGGCGCGGCCTGAGCGGAGAGCCACTTGTCACGTCCAGTGCACTTCGAGATCCAGGCCGACGATTGTGAGCGCGCGATGGCCTTCTACGCCGCCGTGTTCGGTTGGACCTACCAGGACTACAGCGCTTTCGTGAACTCCCCTTACTGGGGTGTGGTGACAGGCGATGAGGGTATGCCGGGCATCAACGGCGGTCTGCTGCCTCGCCCCGCGCCCGCGCCCGGGATCGGTCAGGGCACCAATGCCGCGGTCTTGACCATGGGCGTTGAGGACTACGACGCGACCGAGGCCAAGATCCTGGCTGCAGGTGGTCAGCTGGCGTTGCCCAAGTACGCGCTGCCGGGGATGGCCTGGCAGGGCTACTACCTCGACACCGAGGGCAACACCTTCGGCATCCACCAGCCCGACGAGTCGGCGGACTGAGCTCCTAGGCCGCCGGCCGCACGGCCTACCCGGCCCAACGGCATACGTGGTGCGGAAACCGACGTTCTGACGTAGGTTTCCGCACCACCACCGACGCTCCCTTGCCCATCCGAACACTGTCGGCCACAATTGTGTCCATGAGCGTCGAACCGTTGCGCCACGTGAGGGATCACTTCAGTGACGTGATCGACCGTGTCGAGTTGCAGCACGAACGCGTGACGGTCACGCGAAACGGCCGCGCTGCTGCGGTCATCCTCAGCCCAGACGATCTGGAAGAGATGGAAGAGACGCTCGCCATCCTCAGCGATCCCGTGGCCATGGCCGATATCCGTGAGGCTGATCGGGCGTACGCGGAAGGAAACGTGTTGCGTGGCGTTGAGGCCGCACGAGCATTGCGCCCCAAGGCAGCTAAATCCTGACCCCGACCGGTGCGGCGACATGAGCCGCGCCGAAGCTCACCCGTCCCCCATCCCGTCGACCGCGCGGCGCGCCCGCACCGAAGTGAGCTGCCGTGGATTCGCTGCTTCACCGGCCGTATGACCTGGTGATCGCCCCTCCGGCCGTCCGTGCCATCGAGTCTGCGCTCCCGGAACCGGTGGCCGCCGCCGTCATCGAGTTCATCACCGGCCCCCTGCTGCTCGAGCCGCGTCGAGTGGGCAAGCGACTGCGTCATGAGTTGGCCGGCGCCTTCGCCGCACGGCGTGGGACCTATCGGGTTCTCTATCGCATCAATGAGGAACGCCGCGAAGTGATCGTCATCCGCGTCGATCACCGCCGGGACGCCTACCGCACCCGCTGAAGAAGGTCAGTCGCGAGGTTCCCTCAGGTGAGTTCGCGCTCGAGGCGGGCCGATTCGGCGCGGGCCACCGGACGCAGCGGTGACGAGGTCGGCAGCGCGGTCTCCTGGCGCTGCCACATCTGCAGGTCTTCGGCTCCCCAGCGCGAACGGGTCCAGGCCACCATCAGGTCCGGCCTGCCGGACGCCAGGACCGCCGCCCGCAACTGCGACTGCACCGACTCGCGGCGGGAGACGACGCCCGGGGATTCGGACTGCGGCAACAGCGGACCGCGGTAGGCCTGCAACGCCTCGCGCACCCGGCCGGCCGCGACATGGGCGGCGACGTCCTTCCAGTCGCACTGGGCGTCGACGACCAGGCGGTAGGGCCGCGACTGCACGACCTGATCACCGAGCAGCGACCGCAGCCTGGTCATCTCGGCGCGCATCGTCGAGGAGTGCACGTCGGCGGCATACACCTCGATTTCGAGTTGCTCGGCGGTGAGGCCGGCCGGGTGGTCGACGAGCACGGCGAGGATGTCACTATGCCGCCGCGACAGGCGCAGCGTCCGCGTGCCGATCGTCGCGATGAGGTCGGGCAGCCCGAGCCCCTGCAACCGGAGCACATCGGCCGGGCGCGAGTCGCTGGACTCGGGCACCCAGAGGCGCTTGGGACCGCCGCCGGACGCTGCGATGCGCGCCAGTTCCGACTCGGCCATCCGCGCCGCGGCCCGCACCATCGCCATGGTCTGCGGGGTCGCGACGTCGGGGCCGCCAGTGATGTCGACCAGCCCGAGGATCGCGCCGGTCGTCGGGTCATGGATCGGCGCCGCCGCGCAACTCCACGACGAGATGAGCCGGTTGAAGTGCTCGGCCGAGTGCACCTGGCTCGGCGTGTCGAGGTGCAGCGCCATGCCGGGCGCGTTGGTGCCCGCGCTGCCCTCGTCCCACACCGAGCCTTCGACGAAATGGATCCGCTCGGCCCGCCGCATGACATCGCGCGGGCCGCTCACCCACAGCAACTTGCCCTCGGCGTCACCGACCGCCATGACGCAGTCGCAGTCGACCGCGGCGCGCCCGAGCACGTCGTAGAGCAACGGGAACACCGCCGACAGCGGATGCGCCGATCGATAGTCAACCAGGCTCGATCCGTCGAGGACCACCGGCGCGAGGTGTTGGTCGGGGTCCACTCCCGCGGCCGACGAGCGCACCCACGACTCGGCGACCACTGACCGCACTCCGGTCGACGCCCCGGTCTCGAGGAAGCGCGTCCGAGCTCCCGGGCGATCCACGTCGCCGGTCCCGCTGCGCCCCTGAGCCATGGCTCAGTAGAACCCGCCACCCGCACCTGGGCAAGAGCCCGTCCACCGTCGGCACAGACCGCGCGCCCAACGGCTCCGGTATGCCGTGCCGCTCGCCGCCCGCTCGCCGCCGCGCCGCTCGCCGCTTCGGGCACCTACCAAACTCGCGCTGAACCGCGTCCTCAGATCGAGACGGCGACCTCGGTGCCCTGCTTGATGGCCCGCTTCGCGTCGAGCTCGGCTGCGACATCGGCACCGCCGATGAGCCGCACGTCGGCACCCGACTCCTGCAGCACGGCATACAGGTCGCGCATCGGCTCTTGCCCGGTGGCCAGGACAATGGTGTCGACCGGCAGCACCGTCGAGCGCTCCCCGACCCGCACGTGCAGGCCGGTGTCGTCGATCCGCTCGTAGACCGCGCCCGCGATGAAGACCACGCCGCGGTTCTTGAGCACGGTGCGGTGGATCCAGCCGGTGGTGCGGCCCAGGCCCGCGCCGACCTTGGAGTCCTTGCGCTGCAGCAGGTAGACCTTGCGCGCCGGCGGCTCCTCCTGCGGCTCGGTCAGCCCGCCCGCCTGCCGGTATGCCGTGTCGACGCCCCACTCCGCGGCCCACGCCTGCGGGTCGAGCGAGGTCGACGGCCCACTGTGGGTGAGGAATTCGGCGACATCGAAGCCGATGCCACCCGCGCCCATGATCGCGACCGTCGCCCCGACCGGAGCCTTGTCGCGCAGCACGTCGAGGTAGGACACGACCTTGTGGTGATCGACGCCCTCGACCTCGGGCACCCGCGGCACGACGCCGGTGGCGAGCACGACGACATCGAAGCCCTCCGGGCTGACCCCGCCGGGCAACAGGTCGGCGGCCCCGACCCGGACCCCGAGCCGCACGTCCACCCCGGTCGCCTCGAGCTCACCGCGGAAGTAGCGCAGCGTCTCCTCGAACTCCTCTTTGCCGGGGATCTGCTTGGCCAGGTTGAACTGACCGCCGATCTGGTCGGCCGCTTCAAAGAGCACGACCTGGTGACCTCGACGCGCAGCCGTGGTCGCGCAGGCCAGCCCCGCGGGCCCACCGCCGACGACGGCCACCCGGCGCGCGGTCTCAGCCGGCACAATGACCAACTCGGTCTCGTGGCAAGCGCGCGGGTTGACCAGACAGGAGGTCATCTTGCCGCTGAAGGTGTGGTCGAGACAGGCCTGATTGCAGGCGATGCACGTGTTGATCCGATCTGCTTGTCCCGCAGCGGCTTTGGCCATGAAGTCCGAGTCGGCGAGGAACGGGCGCGCCATCGACACGAGGTCGGCATCGCCCCGGGCCAGGACCTCCTCGGCGACCTCGGGCATGTTGATCCGGTTGGTCGTCACGAGCGGCAGCGACACCTGACCCTTGAGCTTGCGGGTCACCCAGGTGAAGGCCCCGCGCGGCACACTCGTCGCGATCGTCGGGATGCGGGCCTCGTGCCAGCCGATGCCGGTGTTGATGATCGTTGCGCCGGCCGCTTCGACGGCCTTGGCCAACTGGACAACCTCGTCGAAGGTCGAGCCGTCCTCGACGAGATCGAGCATCGAGAGCCGATAGATGACGATGAAATCCGGCCCGACCGCCTGGCGCACGGCCCGCACGACCTCGACGGGGAAGCGCATCCGCGCGGCATACTCACCGCCCCACTCGTCGGTGCGCTGGTTGGTGCGGGTCACGAGGAACTGGTTGAGCAGGTAGCCCTCCGACCCCATGATCTCGACGCCGTCGTAGCCCGCAGACTGGGCCAGCGCCGCGCAGCGAGCGAAGTCGGCGATGGTCTGCACGACCTCCGAGCCGCTCAACTCTCGCGGGGTGATCGGCGAGATCGGCGCCTGGATCGGGCTCGGACCGACGGCGTTGGGGTGCGCGGCATACCGGCCGGCGTGCAGGATCTGCAGCGCGATCTTGCCGCCCGCCTCGTGAACCGCCGAGGTGACGACCCGGTGGGCATCGGCCTCCTCGGGCGTGCTCATCATGGCCGCGCCATAGAGGACCCGCCCGGCGTCGTTGGGTGCGAATCCGCCGGTGACGATGAGCCCGACCCCGCCGCGCGCACGCTCGGCATAGAAGGCCGCCATGCGGTCGAAACCCCCCGGCACCTCTTCGAGGCCGACGTGCATCGAGCCCATGATCGCGCGGTTCCGCAGCGTCGTGAAGCCCAGGTCGAGGGGTGCAAGCAGATGTGGGTATGCCGTCATGGCGCGCCTCCGGGTCGTGCGGGGCTCGTCGTTCGGCCCCCGCTTGCGAGCCTGCCCTATTCGAGGCGTTCACGGCAAAGTAGAGCGGGGAGAGTTGGTGTTGGTTCGCTTAGGGTGGCGTCGATGTCCGAGAACCCTGACCCCGCCCGGGGCCCGCGAGCGCCATCGCCGCGTCGCCGGCGGCGGGTGCTGCGCTGGGCGGTGACACTGCTCGCGGTCGGTGGGCTCACGGCATACCTGCCGTGGCTGTGGGTGATGCGGCAATCGGACGGGCACGTGCACCGCCTGGCCGACGCGCCGTCAGCGGACGTGACCCTCGTGCTCGGCGCGGGGCTGACCCCGAGTGGGCGTCCGTCCCCCTACCTCGCCGCGCGGCTCGATGTCGCCAAGGCGCTGCTCGACGCCGGCAAAACACAGGTGATCCTCGTGTCGGGCGACAACCGCACCGAGGACTACGACGAACCGACGGCGATGCGCGACTACCTCGTCGGCCAGGGCGTGGCGGCCTGGCGGATCGTGCTCGACTTCGCCGGCCGCGACACCTACGACTCGTGTGCACGGGCGCAGCGGATCTTCGGCGTCGACCGGCTGCTGGTCGTCTCGCAGGGCTATCACGTGCCGCGGGCGGTGGCGACCTGCCGGGCGCTGGGGCTGGACGCCGAGGCCGTCGGCGACTGGTCGGTCGAGCCGTTGAGCAATGGCGCGACCTGGCGGTGGGGCGAGTTCCGCGAGCGCGGGGCCGCCTGGAAGACGGTGTGGGACCTGCTGACTCGCCGCGATCCCGTGCTCGGGGCGCCGGAGTCCGGGGTGCGCGACGCGCTCAACCGCGCTCGACGGTGACGCCCTTCCAGAAGGCGACGCGGCCCTTGATCGAGTCGGCGGCCGGCAGCGTGTCGGGGTAGTACCAGGCGGCGTCCGTGTTGACCTGGCCGTCGACCTCGATGGAGTAGTAGGACGCCGTGCCCTTCCAGGGGCAGATCGTGTGCGTGGCCGACGGGCGCAGGACGTCGTGGCGCACCGAGTCGGCCGGGAAGTAGTGGTTGCCCTCGACGACGACGGTGTCGTCGCTCTCGGCGATGACCGTCCCGTTCCAGATCGCGCGCATGTCCTCCACTATGCCCGCCGGACGTCGATGGTGGATAGGGTCCGGGCCATGACACGTGGACGGCGGGGCTGGCGGATCGCACGCCGGATCGGTTTCGGGTTGCTGGCCTTCGTGCTCGTTGCCCTCGTGGGTGGTTACCTCTACGCCAAACCGCTCCTGCTCACTGGCACCGGGTATGCCGCGCACAACGCCTGCGCGGTGGCGGGCATCGCGGGCCGTCAGGTCGGCGAGCGCACCGATCTGCCGCCCAACCCGCTCGTGCCCTACCTGCGGACCTCGCCCAATTCCGATGGGAGCGAGGTGAATTCGACGGTGCTCGGGGTGCTCGCGCGGCAGACGGCGAGCTATCGCTCCGACACCGGCTGCACGATCGGCGGCACGGTGAGCGATCGCGTGACGACGAGGGTCGACGCCTCCCGCAATCCCTTGGCCACGGCTCCCAGCCCCGCCCCCAACCCGGCCATCGACGCGGCCTTGGCCACGGCATACGGGGATGATCTCGACCCGACCGCGAAGGAGATCCTCGGCACCCGCGCGATCGTCGTGCTCAAGGACGGCAAGCTGGTGGGCGAGCGCTATGCCACCGGATTCGATGCCACGACAAGGCAATTGGGCTGGTCGATGGCCAAGAGCGTCACCAACCTCATCGTCGGACGGCTGGTGGCCCAGGGCACGGTCAAGGTCACCGACGCGGCCCTGCGCCCGGAATGGACCGACGACCGCAAAACGATCACCGTCGACCAACTCATGCGGATGACCAGCGGACTGGCCTGGGACGAGACCTACGACCTGGGCACGCCGATCACCTCGATGCTCTATCTCGAACCCGACATGTCGAAATTCGTTGCCAGCCAACCTCTTGCGCACTCTGTCGGGAGCTATCAGCAGTACTCCAGCGGCAGCACCAACCTGCTCTGCGACATGTTGGCCCGCAAGGCCGGGGCCCGCGCCGACCTTCCCGCCCGCACGCTGCTCGCCCCGCTCGGGCTCGGCTCGGCGATCTGGGAGACCGACACGACGGGTATGCCGGTCTGCAGCTCCTACCTCTGGGCCACCCCGCGCGACTGGGCGGCGATTGGCCAGTTCGCCCTGCAGGACGGGGTGTGGAACGGCGAGCGCCTGCTGCCCGAGGGCTGGATGACGACCTCCACCACCGCTCAACCGGTCGCCAAGACCGAGGACCCCGGCTATGCGGCCGGCTGGTGGGCCAACAAGCTCCCCGACGGCTCGCTGGTCGAGCCGTCGCTGCCGGCCGACACCTATTGGGCGAGCGGCCACGACGGGCAGCGGGTCTTCGTGGTGCCATCGGAGCAGCTCGTCGTCGTGCGCCTGGGCTTCAGCCCGCAAGCGCCGAACAAGGACATCCGGGCCGTCGCGCTCGTCAAGAACCTCATCGCCGCCACCCGATAGTCCCAGGCAGGTCGCCATGAAACCCAAACCCCACCGCGAGCTCTACCCCGTCGCCATTGACGGGGGCTTGCTGCCCTTTGCGCGGGGCGACCGCGTGCGGCAATTCGGCTGGGCTGTCTTCGGCGTCCTCGCGTGGACCGGATTCTGCGCCTGGCAGTGGTTGGTCGGTGGCCACCTATGGGGACCCACGACCGGGTGGTGGTGGGTGGTGCTCTGGGGTCTGATCTGGGCGGGCGGGCTGTGGTTGAGCCTCAAGCCGAGCAAGCCGGCCCGCAACCGGATGGGCGACCACTACTTCAGCCAGATCGACGACGATGCCTTCCGCCTCCTGGACCAGGTGGTGCGCGATCCGGCCTCTCATCCCGACATCCGCCGCGCCGACCTGACCCGGGCGTGGACCGCCTTGGTCTACGCCACCGATGAGGTGGGCGCGGGTGTCGGCAAGGCCCCGGAGACCTCCGCGGCGTTTGCCAAACTCAAGCAGGCCCGACGCGACGTCGACACCGCTCTCGGCCTCGACCCGGATCGCGGGTCCGCGCCGACCCCGCAGGACCGCGCCTAACCCAGGTCTGACCCGCGTCCAGCGCACGCCTGACCCACGTCCATCGCCTGCTGGGATTCCCCTGACCGGTCGTTTCGTCGGCGGTGTCTGATCGCTCGGCGGACCGGATCGGGGCAGGATGACACCGTGGCCGCTCCGTGGAAACGACCGAAGCGAGCCGGGGCCCCCTGCTCCGGCGGCGGTCGCGCACGCGACGACGGCGAGTATGCCGGGGGGCCGGGTCCCAGCGCCGATGCCGACGCTAACAACGACGGCGCAACAGGCAACGCCGGGACGGCATACGACGATGGATCGGGGAACCAGCCCGGGCCAGGCGGCGCCGGGACGGCATACGAGGACGACGGCTGGGAGCTGCTCGGCAACCCGGGCGCGGGCGACGACCCGGCCGCTCCGGGCACGACGGGTATGCCGGGCCGGCCGGCCGGGCGCGCCCGCGCGGCCCGCGCTGCCAAGGCGGTCGGCCGCGGGATCGCGAGTACCGGGCGGGTGACCGCTCGCGGCTCCCGAGCCAGCGCGCGCTTCGTCGGCCGGGGGACCAAAGCGGGCACGGCGAAGTTCCGCGCGTTTGCCCAAGCCGACGGCGCCGACCAAAGCGGCCTGGCTCGGCTGGTCGAGTTGCACGCCGTCGGCTCCGCCGCCGACGCGGCCTTCACGATCTCGCTGGCCAGCACTGTCCTTGCCCTGCCGACCGGGCAGGCTCGCGGTCAGGTCGCCGTCTTCCTGCTGACGACGATGGCGCCCTTTGTGCTGTTGTCGCCGCTCATCGGCCCCTTGCTGGACCGCTATCGCCACGGCCGCCGCTGGGCGATCGGCGCGACCTTGGCCTTGCGGGCGTTCCTGTCCTGGCAACTCGCCGCGCTACTCGCCGAGGGCTCGGTCTGGGTGCTGCCGGTCGCCTTGGTCTGCCTCGTGGCAGCCCGCGCGTATGCCGTGACGACCGCCGCCGCGATCCCCCGGGTCGTGCCGGAGAGCATCACCCTGGTCAAGGCCAACTCTCGATTTTCGATCGCGAGCCTCATCGGGATGGCCCTGGGCAGCGCGGTTGCCGGGCTGGTCGGGCGGATCGGTCCCGACTGGTCGTTGCGGGTGGCCTTCCTCGCCTATGTCGTCGCGACCATCTTGGCGATCACCCTTCCGGCGGTGGTGGATTCGCACCGGGAGCCGCCTCGGGAGGCGCTGCCCACGGCATACCGAGACGTGGGCACCGACGACGACCTGACGTGGGAGGAGGGCGACCTCGAGGCGAGCGACCCGGCATACCTCGAAGCCGCTACGGGTCCGCCGCGGGCGGGGAAGACCCGAGTCCGGACCCGACTGCGGCGGCGACTGAGCCTCATCGTCCCCGAATCCGTGCGGACCGCGCTGCTCGCGGGCAGTGCGGCGCGGCTGTTGGCCGGGTTCTTGACGTTGTTTGCTGGGTTCCTCGTGAGCGAGGCGCCGCCGGAGGGGGTGCGCGAGGTCGTGGCACTCGGTGCCGTCGCCGTTGCTGCCGGGGTGGGCAACGCCGCGGGCGCCTTCCTCGGCAATCGGTTGGGGCAGCGAGCGCCGCTGCGGGTCGCGACCGGGATGCTGCTGCTCGCGTCGGTGAGTGCGATCGCGACGGCAGCCTTGTATTCGCTGGTCACGCTGGTCGTGTTGGGGTTGGTGACGGGGGCCTTTGCCCAGCTCGGGCGGCTGTGCCTCGGCGCCATCGTGCAGTCCGACACCGACGAGGCGATGCACTCTCGGGTGTTCGCGCAAACCGAGACGCGGTTGCAGGGCGCCTGGGTGGTCGGCGGCGGGTTGGGGACGGTCTTGCCGTTGATCCCGTGGCTGGGGTTCGGGGTCGTGAGCCTGTTGCTCGTCATCGCTCTGGTGGCCGTGGTCCGCGCCGACCTGCGCGCTCGGTGACGTCGCTCAAGGGGACGGGTCCCACAAACCCTGCACCCTGGACCCGGGTGAAAGATCGCGATCTTGTCACTTGGGTACCGTTGCAACGCGATCCAAGTGACAAGATCGCGATCTTGACAGGGCGTGCGGGTGACCGGGCGTGCGGGTGACAGGGGTTGTGCGGGTGACCAGGGAGTCAGTCGCCGCGCAGGAGCTCTCCGAGGCGGCGGCCCATCGACTCCAGGGCCTGGGCCGCCGCGGGGATCATCGGCCCGAGATCGACGAACCCATGGATCAAGCCCGGCGCGTTCTGCCACTCGGCGGTCACCCCGGCCGCCCGCAGCGCTTCGAGATAGGCCACGTCCTCATCGATGAGCGGGTCGAAACCGCCGGTGACGACAATCGCCGGTGGCAGGTCGGTGTGGTCGGGATAGCGCAGCGGCGACAGCCGAGGATCGGTGAGCGCCGCTGGGTCGCTCGTGCCGGCATACAGGCGCATGAAGTAGTCGATCGACTCGGTCTCCAGGCCGTAGCCGGAGCCGAGCCGCACCCGCGACTCATAGGACCCCGCCGGGTCGGTCGCGGGATAGATGAGCAGCTGCGCGGCCATTGGCGGCCCGACGACCTCCGGACCGGCGCCGGCCCGACGCTCGTCGCGCAGCACGTGGGTCGCCACGGCGGTCAGGCCTCCGCCGGCGCTGTCGCCGGCCATTGCCCAGACGTGGGAGCCGCCCAGCTCGGCCAGATGCGTGCCGACCCATCGGGCCGCGGTGAGCGCGTCGTCCACCGCCGCCGGGAAGGGATGCTCCGGCCCCAGCCGGTAGTCGATCGACACCACGACCGCCTGCGCGAGGACGGCGAGGCGACGGCATACCGCGTCGTGGGTGTCAACGTCACAGATCACCCAGCCACCGCCGTGTGCGTAGAGCACGGTCGGCAGCGGCAGGTCGGCGATCGGCCGATAGACCCGCGCCGGGATGCCGCCGGTCCCGTGGGCGTCGTCAGGAATGACGATGTCGCGCACCTCGGGAAGCTCGGGCGGCGGGTCGAGCTCGCGCATCATCCGGGCTCGGATGTGGAACATGTCGCGCGCCTGCTGGGGGGTCACCTCCCAGACCTTGGGCACCCCGCGCTCGGCAAGATCGGCAAAGTATGCCGTGAGGATCGGGTCGAGCGTGGCCTCGGGGACGGTCGCGTCGGGGCTGCCTTCGCCGTCGGGGTGATGGTCGGTCATCGCTGCTCCTGAGTCGTCGCTGACGTTCGCGACGCTACCAAGCGGCCGACCCGCTTGTGGTCAGCGGGCCATGCAGCGCAGGAACGACCCCACGAGCGGACCGGAAATCCGTTGCGCCAGACCGTTGCCCAAGCGGGTCGGGAGACCGTGGACGGTCAGCTCGGTGACCAACTCCATCCGGGTCTGCATGCCGTCTGCGGCCGCCGCCGCATCCGGCTCGTGCAGGTGCAGGTCGATGACGATGTCGGCCTTGCCGAAGCCATGGCTTTCCGATCCCGTCGACTCGATCCGGGCGTGCCCGGCTGTCTCGTCGGCCACCGTCAGCGTGCCGGTGCCGGTGAAGGTCAAGCCGAACGGCCCGATCTTGGCCTTGACGTTGCCGACGAAGTCGTCGCCGTCGACCTCGGTCACCTCTGCGCCGGGGAAGCACCGTCCGACCCGCTTGAGGTCCATGAACGCGGCCCAGATCTGCTCACGGGGAGCGGCGACGGTCTCGGTGTGGAGCAGCTTCACGGGGTACTCGTCTCAGATCGCTGGCGGGGTCGGGTCGGGTCGGGTCGGGTCACGGGGTGCGCAACCGTCGGTGGACAACAGCCACACCCTTCCCGGTATGCCGTGCCCTCAGCCCGCGTGCCTCTCACCTTCGGGTGAACTCGGGTCAGCCGAGGAACGGATTTCGCCACTGGGCCTCCGGGAAGCGGGCGAAGTCACTGTCGGCGCTCACCACCGGCACTCCGTGGGCGATGGCCAGTGCCGCCAACTGGGCGTCCGGCACGAGGTTGCCCCTCACCTCACCCTCGACCAACAGCCGACGCAGGACATTCCAGGTGGTGAGAGTGGGCTCTGGCACCCACGCTGCCGGTGCCGCCAGCCAGTCGTCGACGATGGCTGCAGCCTCGGCGATGGTCAGCGGCGTGGCCATGATTCGCGGATGGGTGACGATCCTCAGGAATGCGGACAGGCTCTGCCAGGGCAGGCCGACCCGGACGTCACCGTTGAGATGCTCCTCGAGAAATGACTTGGCGCGCTCGTGGTGGCGCACACTCTCGTCCACCGCATAGAGCAGGACGTTGGCGTCGAGGATCATGCGTCATCGAGGAGATCGAGCACCTCGGCGATATTGCTCAGGTCGACGCGAGCCCCGAGCCGGGCTGTCCGCTGGGTGAACGGCTTGGCCGCCGCGCCAGCCGCCGAGCGCTGCATTCCGCGCCGCGCCAGGGCCATAACAGCGTCGCTGGTGCCCAACCCCTCTTCCCGGCGCATGCGGGCCACCTCAGCTGCGACATCTGGCGTGAGATTGACGGTCGTGCGCATAGAACATTCTAGGCATCATTGATGTGCTCACCACTGCATCACTGATGCAGCGACACCCGCCGATCCGCTGAGACCCATGCTGTCGCACAATGCTAGCGTGATGCGACATGAAGACCTTGTATCTGCGCAACGTGCCCGACGAGGTCGTCGACGCTCTCGAAGTGCTGGCCCGAGACCAGTCCATGTCCGTCAGTGCGCTCGCCGTGCGCGAGCTCAAGGCCGCGGTCGCCTTCCGGCTCAACGCCGACATCCTCTACGCCCAGCCTGATCTTGCCGTCGAGCTGGACGACGTCGTGGCCGCCGTGCGATCCGGCCGCGACAGGTGATCGTCGCCGACACCTCCGCGGCGGTTGCAGCCTTGCTCGGCCAGTCCTCGGCCCGCGAAGCCCTCATCGGTCAGCGCCTCATCGCCCCGCACGTCATCGATGCCGAAGTCGCCCACGCCCTGCGCGGCTTGGTCCGTGGGTCCAAGCTCTCGGCTGACCAGGGCCGCAGCTTGCTCGGCACGTGGTGTCGGCTGGCCCTCGACCGGCTGCCGATGGCACCCCTACTGCCGCGGGTATGGGAGCTGCGCGACAACCTCACGGCATACGACGCGGTGTTCGTCGCGGCAGCCGAGGCGCACGGCGTGCCGCTCGTGACCGGCGACCGCGGCATCGCCACCGCCGTGGGGCCACGCTGTCGGATCGAGCTCATCGCCCGCCCCGCCTGACCCGCCCCGCCTGACCCCTGCCTGACCCCGCGACTGTCCAAGAGCAGCCGGTATGCCGTCCGGCTCAGTCCGCGGCGACCGTGCCCTCGCGTTCGGCCAGCGCCTCGGCGAAGTCGAACCCGACCGCCAGTCGCACCCGGTCGAGCACCTCCAGCGTGGCGATGGTGTCCTCGAATGGCCGCAGCGCAGAACGAGTTTCGCCAGCCGCGATCAATCGCGCCGCCTCGCACGCCTGCCAGAAGAGTGCCTCGTGTCCGATCTCCGGCTCGTCATAGCGCAACCGCCGCTCCCCCGACCCGCCGAACTGGCGCTCGTCGATGACGACGGTGAACCCGCCCGGCCGATAGAACCAGCCGTCGATCTCGATCCGCCCATGCGTCCCCTGGATCACGGCTCCGGTCGGGGTGTCCTCGACGATCGACGAGTACAGCGTGGACACCGCACCAGTGGCCGTCACCAGCGAGGCCGACAGCTGGCCGTTGATCCCACCCGGGCTCGCCGGCGGCGGCGGTTCGACGGGCGAGCCCACGGCGGTGACCTGCAACGGCATACCGACCGTCCAGGTCGACAGCGTCGCGAGATAGGTGAACAGGTCCAACAGGGGCCCGCCGGCGAGCGAGGAGTTCATGATCCGATGCGTCGGCGGGAACCATTCGCCCTGGTCAGCGCGCACCGACAGGATCCTGCCGATGCCCGCCTCGACCCCGCCGTCGAGCACCTGGCGCAGCACGTCGTATTTCGGCAGGAACGCCGTCCACATCGCCTCCAGGCACAGCACGCCACGCTCTTGCGCCGCTGCCCAGATCTCGCGTCCCTCCTCGGCGGTCATCGCGACCGGCTTCTCGATGAGCACGTGCTTGCCGGCGCCGATCGCGAGCAGCGCGTCGGGCAGGTGGTGGTTGTGCGGGGTCGCGATGTAGACGATGTCGACGTCGGGGTCGGCGACCAGGGCGGCATACGAGCCGTATGCCGTGCCGACTCCCCACCTCGCCGCGGCCGCCGCGGCGCCCGCGTCGGTGCGCGAGCCGACCGCCTGGATCACTTGGCGGGTGTGGGTCTGCAGGGCGTGGACGAAGCGGTCGGCGATCCAGCCGGTGCCGAGGATGCCCCAGCGCACGACAGGCGCGGCATACGGGTCGGGGGTGCGGGGCGCGGGCAGCGTGAGCAGAGCCATGGCTCACGCTAACCCGCCCTGGTCAGCTCCGGACGTTCGTCTCGCCGAGCCACGGCGCATAGTCGTCGCCGAGCTCGTGCAGCGCATTGCGCGCGAAGATCTGTTGCACCGTGACGGTCCGCTCGGCGCGTCCGCGGCCGACGAAGCTCACTGCCCAGTGCAGCAGGGTCGTCACCCGGTGCTTGAAGCCGATGATGTAGACCAGGTGCACAGCCAGCCACGCGACCCACGCAATGAACCCGGTGAGCCGGATCCGTCCGATGCTCGCGACCGCACTGAACCGCGAGATGGTCGCCATACTCCCCTTGTCGCGATAGACAAACGGCGGGTATGCCGTTGCGCCAGAACCGTTTTCAGCGTCGCCACCAGCGGCAGGCTCCGCGGCGAGCCGCGAGCGGATCCGGGCCGCGGCATACCGACCGCCTTGAATGGCGACCTGCGCGACCCCGGGGTAGCCGTTGAGCGAGGCCATGTCGCCGACGACGAAGACCTCAGGGTGACCGGGCAGGGTGAGGTCGGGCAGCACCTCGATGCGCCCGGCGCGATCGAGCCCGGCGCCGGTCTGCTCGGCGAGCGTCGCGGTCAGCGGCGAGGCCTGCACGCCGGCGGCCCACACCTTGGTCAGCGCGTCGATGCGGTGCGACCCGGTGTCGTCGGAGACCTGCAGCCCGGTGGCGTCGACATCGGTGACCCGAGCGCCCAGGCGGACCTCGACGCCCATCTCCTCCAGGCGTGCGCGGGCCTTGCCACCCAACTCGCTGCCAAAGCTCGGCAACACCGCGGACATCGCGTCGAGCAAGATGATCCGAGCCTTGGTCGGGTCGATGCGGCGGAAGTCACGGCGCAGCGTGCGGCGGGAGAGTTCGGCGATCTGGCCGGCCATCTCGACGCCGGTCGGGCCAGCGCCCACGACGACGAAGGTCAGCGACCGCTCGACCTCCTCGGGCGTGCTCGCGAGCTCGGCCAACTCGAACGCCCCGAAGATCCGGCCGCGCAGCTCGAGCGCGTCGTCGATCGACTTCATGCCCGGCGCGAAGGTCGCGAAATGGTCGTTGCCGAAGTAGGACTGGCCAGCTCCCGCGGCGACGATCAACGAGTCGTATGCCGTGACCGTCTCCTGATCGAGGATCCGCGAGGTGACCGTCTTGGCGGTGAGGTCGATGTCGACGACCTCGCCGAGCAGGACCTCGGCGTTGCGCTGGCGGGCCAGCACCTCACGGGTGGCCGGCGCGATCTCTCCCTCGGAGAGGATGCCGGTCGCGACCTGGTAGAGCAGCGGCTGGAACAGGTGATGGGTGGTCTTGGCGATGAGGGTCACCTCGACGTCGTCGCGGCGCAGCGCCTGCGTGGCGAAGAGCCCGCCGAAACCGGACCCGATGACGACCACACGGTGTCGTGTCACGTTCGATCAACTCCTTCGCCAGGGGCAACCCCGCCCACCAGCGGGGTTATGCCCGCTGGTGAGCAGCGCCACACCGGGCGCCTGGCGCCGACGATGACGCGCCGGGGCGGCACGGAGTCAGTGCACGTCGCGGCGGCGGAAGCCGGCGAACCCCACGGCATACAGGAGGCAGGCGACCGCACCCAACCCGGCGAGGCTGATCCACCCGGGCGACGGGGCCTGCACATTGGGCACGTGATACAGCGGGCTGATCCCGAGCATCCAATCGGGCAGCTTGAAGGTCGGCCCGAGCAGGGTGATCCCGAAGGTCGCGACGATGACCAGCCAGCCCGCGATCCGCCGCGACGGCTCGGCTCCGACCGTCGCGACCGACACGCCGACCAGCACCCAGACTGCCGGGATGGTCACGATCGCCTGCCGCACGACGTCACCGAACCCGATCCCCGCGTCGCTCGCGCCGGCCACCAGGCCCATGACCGTGCCCGCCACGGCCATGCCCAGCGCGGTGCTCGCGAGAGCGATGAGGACATTGCTGCCCAGGTATGCCGTGCGCGAGGTCGCGGTCGCGAGGACCGGCTCGACGCGGTCGTCGGTCTCTTCGGCGTAGACCCGCATGAGCACCTGAGCGCCCATGACAGCGGTGACGATCCCAACGATGTGCAGGATGGTCGCGACAAAGGCGAACCGCAGGCCCTCCGCGGTCGCCGCGCCCGAGGCGATGATCGCGCCCATGGCCGGGTTGCTCGCGAAGACGTCGCCGACCGAGGCCGCGAGGGTGCCGAAGACCAGGCCCAGGAAGGCGAACCCGATCATCCAGGTGATGACCGAGCCGCGATGAATGCGCACGGCCAGGCCGGGTAGGCCGAGGCCGGGTGCGCGGGCCGGACCAGGACGGGTGGCGATGAGGCCCAGCCCGAAATCGCGGCGCCGCTGCAGCCCGAGAGCGAGGGCAACCATGGCGATGGCGAGCAGGACCGCTGGGACGAGCGGCCACAGGTTGTTCTGGGTCGCGGGATAGGTCTGCTCCAGCCAGCCGAGTGGGGTGAGCCAGCGGGTCCACTCCTCCGCTCCCGTGGAATCGAGGTAGCCACGGGCCACATAGCTCACTCCGAGCACGGCGATCGCGATACTGCTGGCGCTGCGGGCATCGGACCCGAGCTGGGCGGCGACCGCCGCGATACCGGCATACATGAGCGCCGACGCGGCGAAGGTGAGCGAGAGGACCGCGGTGGGGTGCGGCTCTCCCCCGCTCGCCCAGGTAAGCAGGAAGCACACGACCGCGAGCGCGACCGCCGCGACGGTGGCCATGAGGACGGCCACGAGCAGGCGCGCCTCGCGGGTGATGACGCCCGAGGCGATGAGTTCGGCGCGGCCGGAGTCCTCGTCGGCGCGGGTGTTGCGCACGACGATGATGATCGCCATGAGGCCGGCGAAGAAGGCCCCGAGAGCGCCGGCCCGCCAGGCGTTGAAGCCGTCGTTGGTCAGCAGGTCGCGCGGGGCGCCGAAGACCAGTTGCATGGCCGGGTTGGCGCCGATGGCCATAGCGAGGGTCTTGCGGTCGGCGAGGTCGGGGAAGATCCAGCGATAGGCAAGGATCGACGAGACCGACAGCACCGAGATGAGCCCGACCCAGGGGGCGATCTTGGGCCGATCCTGGTGCAGGGCGACTTTCAGCAGGGTGCGGGTGCCGGTGAAGACCTCGCGACGATGGCTGGCTTCGGTATGCCGTCCCATCACGAGGCCCGCTCGTCGTCGTAGTGACGCAGGAAAAGGTCTTCCAGCGAGGCCGGCGACACGGTGAGTTGCGACATCTCGTGCGGGACGAGAGCAGCCATCGCGGCATTGACCTGGTCGGGCTCGACGGTGGCGGTCAGCCGGCCATGCGCATCCAGGTGCGGGTCGTGCAGCACCGGGATCGAGGCGATGTCGGTCGGCGGGTGGGCCAGCCGCGCCGACACGGTGACCCGGGTCTGGGCGCGCAACTCGGCCAGCGTGCCGGTCTGGCTGATCCGGCCTTGGCGGATGATGCTCACCCGATCGGCCAGGGCCTCGACCTCGGTGAGGATGTGACTGGACAGCAGCACGGTGCGGCCCTCGTCCTTGACCGCGGCGATCTCGTCCTGGAAGACCGCCTCCATGAGCGGGTCGAGGCCCGAGGTGGGTTCGTCGAGGATGAGCAACTCGGCGTCGGAAGACAGGGCCGCGACGATGGCGACCTTCTGCCGGTTGCCCTTGGAGTACTGCCGGCCGCGCTTGGTGGGGTCGAGTTCGAAGCGCTCGATGAGCCGGTCGCGCCGAGCGCGGTCCAGGCCGCCGCGGAGGTTGCCGAGCAGGTCGATGGCCTGACCACCACTGAGCCCGGGCCACAGCGAGACGTCGCCGGGCACATAGGCCAGCCGTCGGTGCAGGGCGATGACATCGCGCCACGGGTCGCCGCCGAGCAACTCGACGTGGCCGCCGTCGGCCCGCAGCAGGCCGAGCAGCACCCTGATGGTCGTCGACTTGCCCGAGCCGTTGGGTCCGAGGAAGCCGTGCACCTCGCCGCGACCGACGTCGAGGTCGACTCCGTCGAGGGCCGTGAACGACCCGAACCGCTTGACCAATCCCTCGATGGCGATGACCTTTTCGGGTGGCGTCATGACGAGGTCCCTTCTGCGGGAGTGGTGTTGGTGTTGACGATGGGGAGTTCGCCGGTGAGACAACGGGTGACGGTCGGCAGCAGAAGCGCGCGGAGCTGCTCGGACGGCATACTCGCGACGGGTTCGAGGCAGACGATGCGGCGCACGACCATCGTGCCCACGAGGGCGGTCGCCACGAGCGACATCCGCAGGCGCGCTTCCTGCGGGGGTATGCCGTGCAACCGCGCCGCCGCGGGCTGCAGCACCACGGCCGTCATGAAGGCGCGGATCGAGGCGATGCGGTCGGGGTCGGCGAGCGATCGGCGCAGCATGCTCGTCATCGCCGGCGCCGTGTCGGGGCTCTCCCAGATGAGCAGGAAGGCGTCGAGCATTCGGTGGGCCAGGTCGTCGGGGGTGGCGTCGGCAAACGCTTGCGCGGCGAGTTCGAGGACGTGGACCGGCAACTCCATGACGGCCTGGAAGAGGCCCTCCTTGCCCCCGAAGTAGTGGTTGATGAGGGCAGGGTCGACGGCTGCGGCTGCAGCGATGGCCCGGGTGGAGGTGCCGTCGTAACCGCGCTCGGCGAAGAGCTCGCGAGCGGCGTCGAGGATGTCCTCACGCGCGGTGGAGGCGCCGGGCCGCCGACCGCGGGGCTTGGCGGCAGCCTTGGCCGAAGCGTCACCCTCGGGCCGCCTGCCCCTCGTAGCGCGATCGCTCGCCATCGCCGAACCCTCAATTCATCACGCGTTGAGAACGATGATGCTCCTCGTTGGTCGTAAAAGTCAACGGTCGGTGAATTCTTCCCGCCAGGCCGGCTGGAACTGCCCAGGATTGACCGGGCGGCACCTTGGGAAAGAGCTTCATATGACGAACTCACCCCATGACCCTCCCGACCATCCCGACCCACACGGGACCGACCACCACGTCTTCGTGCCGGCGGATGCCCACGACGACAGCCCTGCCCCATGGGCGATCACCTCGGATCAGGCCAACCACCATGACGACGTTCCCCGCGCGGCCTATGTCAACCTCAACGACCGGTTCGTCGACCAACTCGACGAGGCGGGCCTCACGGCATACGTGCAGGCTCTGGTCGCGGCGGCCGATGTCGCCGCCGCTGGCGAAGGCCAGGACGCTGTCGCCGAGCGCCTCGACGCCGGTATGCGGGCTGCGGGGTTCCCGATGGCGCCGGTGCACGCCGAGCAACTCGTGGACCGCCTCTTGAGCGCGCACGGCGTCGTGCACATCGCGGCCTACGGCAAGGTGATCCATGGTGATCCTGCGCTCGATGTCGCGCGGTTCGAGCCGCACGTTGTCGGCACCGAGGACCCCGCCAGCCCGGACCGCCCCTTCTACACCTGAGCGATTCCCCGGCCCCAGCCATTGGCCGGGGTTCCCTGATCGCGATCACCTCACCTGGGTCGCGCTATAGCGTGCGCCAAGTCAACTGATCGCGATCCGTGGGCGTCGGGGAGGTGCCCGGGACGGCATACCCTGGCCTCTGCGCGCGCCCGACGGGAGGTGACGCGCGTCGGCGAGGAGGACTGGCGTGACCCAGCGGATCGGTGGCATCAAGGCGGCGTTGAGCACCCCGACCTGGCTGCGGCGCGGCATGAACCTCTGGCCGCCCTACCTCTTCGCGGGCGTGCGGATCGAGGCGATCGATCCCGACTGGCGGCGGGTGCAGGTGCGCCTGGCCAAGACGCCGCTGACGACGAACTACTTCGGCACGCAGTTCGGCGGGTCGCTGTTTTCGATGGTCGACCCGTTTTGGGTCATCATGCTCGTCCACAACCTCGGCACCGACCACGTCGTGTGGGACAAGGCCGGCGAGATCGACTTCGTCACGCCGGGGAAGACCGCCGTGCGCGCCGAGCTCGTGCTCGACCCCGCGGTCGTGGAGGACCTGCGGGCGAAGGCGGCCGGCGGCGAGCGAGTGCTGCACTGGTTCGAGTGCGACATCCTCGACGCCTCAGGTGCCGTCGTCGCGCGCACCCGCAAGCAGGTCTACATCCGCCGCAAGGTCACCAGTTCAGTCTGAGCGACCTGCGGTCGGTATGCCGTCCGGCCCGGCCTGATGGGTGGTGAGGGCCCGGAAGGCGGCAGCGGCGTCGGCGGGGGCCGAACGGCCCGACCACGTGCCGCTGGAGCAGATTGCCGGGCATCACCGCGAACAGGAACCGGGCGACATGCTCGGGCTCGGCGTCCGCGCCGAGCCAGGGGGGCAGAACGCGTCCACCCCTGACGATCACCCAGCCCTAGCGCTCGGAGACGTGGTCGATCGTCATGACGAGGATGACCCGGTCGGCGAAGTCCGGCGGGATGGGCGTGTCGGGGTTGCCGTAGCGGGCTCCCAGCACCGGGTAGAAGGCGCCCGTCGGGTCGGGGATGACCTCGCTGAGGTGACCGCGGACCTCCAGGTAACCGTAGGGGTTGGCGGGGTCCGTGACACAGAGCGCCATCGCCGGATTGTGTTGCAGGTTGCGGAATTTGGCGCGCTTGGAGGTGTGGGTGAAGCGCAGCGTGCCGGCCTGCGGGTCGTAGAGGAACCACATCGGGTTGACCTGCGGGACCCCGTCGGGCCGCACCGTGGCGAGGTAACCGAAGTTGGGGTCGGTCAGCAGGTGGACGAGGCTATCGGGGATCGTGACCATGCCCGACGGTACCCCGCGTGGTGGCTGTCGGAGCGGCCGGACGGGTGGTCGGCGGAGTGGTAGCGAGCTTCGTGGTCTGGGTGGCGTTCACCCGTGGTGTCGGAGTGAAGATGGTGCTGATGGCCCGAGGGATGGCGGCCGTGAGCACTGCCCAGAGCAGCACCATCCCCACGGTGACCAGCACGAGAGTGACCAGGCCGCGAAGACACCCCTTTGCCTCTGACTGACTCCGCGTTCGCACCACCGGGCTCCGACCCGTCGTGCCCCGACCAGCCGGGCCGCGATCTCGCGGCGCCCCACCCGCCAGGGCTCGGCCTCGCGTGCCAGCGGCCGGGGGCCGCACGGCATACCGGGTTGTGGGAGTGACGATGCCCCGCGGACCGTGCCCGGCCGCGAGCAAGTCCTTCCCGATGGCGGCGAGCAGTTCAGGATCCGTTGTCGTGGAGGGAAACTCGGTCATCAGGCGGGTCGCCAGCGGTCCGACGTGTGCGGGCCCGTAGTAGTGCGGGCAGCTCTGCAGCCAGGACGCGAGCCGATCCACGGACACAACACAGACGGTGCGCACGACGACGGGGTCGCCGATCTCGGCCGCGCGTTCTCCCGCCAAGGCGAGGACGGGGACGACCCGCAGATGCAGCCGCTCGCCCATGCGCTGCGCCATCCAGGCGACCTTGTCGAGCTCGCGGTGCAGGCTGCGCAGCACTCCGTCGGGGCGGTCGGGGTGGTCGGGGTCGGCCATCCGCTTGACGAGGTTGCCGTCGTGGACCCTGACCTCGCCCGTCCAGTTCTTGGCATCGACGAGGAAGACGCCCGCCGGCCCGACGACGACGTGGTCGAGATTCCACGCGGTGACGCCAGGCAGCAGCAAGCGATCGTGCAAGGTCTGCCACTCGGCAGCGGGGAGGACGGCGAGGGCGGCAGCCACCCGGCGCTCACCCTCGGCCCCAGCGAGCCATGAACTGCCGTCGCCACCGGCAGCGCGAATGGCTTCGCCATGCTCGTGGGCACTGAATCCTTCGAGCGCCATCGGTCTCCTCAGCGGGCCGAGACGCGGCATTTGCCCGATTCGTGCCTACCCCACCCTAGAGATCTCGCCGACGCCGTGCCACCGGGTGGGCGTGGTCAGGTCTGAGCCGGCGTGCTCGATGTGCTCGATGTGGCCGAGGTAGTCGAGGCTGTCGGAGTCGTCGGAGTCGTGGGAGTGCCGCCGATGAGGTCATCCCACCGCTGGCGCACCGGCCCCCACCGAGCGTCGAACCGCTCGGCGCGACGTTGCGCATGCTCCAGCCGGTGCGGGTCGCGATAGAACCAGCGCGCCCACGGGGAGGTCGGGCGGGCCAGGCGGAGCACGGCATACCAGATCACCGGTGCGACGAAGAGGCCGATGAGCGCGGTCGGGTACTTGCCCTTGAGCGCGGTGATGACCACGAGCGCGCCGTGCAGGGCCATGAGGATGGCGAGACTGGCACGGGTGGCGAATTCGACGTCGCTGAGCCCGCCGACGTCCAGCGGCGAGATGCCGAGGACCCCCAACCCCAGGCACGCGGCCGACAGCGTGACGATGTTGACCGAGAGCTGCCCTTCCTGGGTCCAGTAGACGTCCTGGAGCCGGAAGATCATCGCGAATTCGTCGAGCACCAGCGAGGATCCGACCCCGACGAGCAGCGATGCGACATAGGGCCAGATCGCGCGACCGCCGGTGCCGACCGCGAGGAACGCGCCGGTC
Source organism: Actinomycetales bacterium (assembly GCA_016710645.1). GTDB lineage: Bacteria > Actinomycetota > Actinomycetes > Actinomycetales > Dermatophilaceae > Phosphoribacter. The sequence continues at coordinate 82,422 of JADJVI010000022.1, forward strand.
ACGAGCAGGACCAGACCCGGGGTCGAGTGGTGCAGGTGGGTGCCGCCGTCGCTGAGGTTGTGGAACGGCCCGCGGCCGGCCCGGATGGCTCGGGTGATGGTGCGCGCGGCGACGAAGGTGAGCACGAACGCGACGAAACACAGCAGCAGCGGCCCCTTGTGACCGGCGATGACCTCGTCGGACCACCAGCGGCTCAGCCACGAATCACCGCTCGGTCCGGCGGCAAGAGGGCGCGCGACGCCCAGCGCGAGAGCCATACTGGCGAGGCTAATGCCGGTATGCCGTGCAGCCGCCGATTCGCCGCTGGCATGGCCCACGAACCGGTATGCCGTGCGAGCCGGTTTGCCGCGCGGCCACCGCTGGCGACGCGCCCGACCGTCATGTGACAGTAGTCGCCATGACGACAGACCAGCCGGAGAGCCTGCGCGATCGGGAGTTCCGCGGCCGGAGCCTGCGCGGCTCACGGTTTGCCCACTGCGATTTCAGCGGGGTGGTCATCCGCGGCAGCGATCTGTCCGGGATGGAGCTCGACTCGCCCTGGCTGCTGGAGCCCGGCGGGCGCCTGGTGGTCAATGGCGTCGACATCGTGCCGCTCATCGATGCCGAACTCAATCGCCGCTTCCCGGGTCGCGAGTTGCGCCGGGCGACCGATCCGGATGGGCTGCGGGCGGCCTGGGCTGCGATCGACAAGGCTTGGGCCGCAACGCTGCACCGCGCTTCCGGTATGCCGTCCGGCACCGTCGACGCCTCGGTCGCCGGCGAGTGGTCGCTGGCCCAGACGCTGCGCCACCTCGTCATGGCCACCGACACCTGGCTCGGTCGTGCTGTCTGGGAGCTCGAAAACCCTTACCACCCGGCCGGATTGCCACACGACGATCCCGACACCACGGCATACGAGCCGTCGGTGTTCTCGCAGCCGAACCCGAGCTGGGAGGAGGTGCTCGCGGCTCGTGGCGAGCGGCAGGCGATGGTGCGGGATTCCTTGGCCGGCGTCACCGCTGAGGATCTGGCAGCGACCCGCAAGAACCCGCATGCGCCCGCCCACGGCGAGACCGTGCTGTCCTGCGTGCAGACCATCCTCGAGGAGGAGTGGGAGCACCTGCGGTATGCCGTCCGCGACCTCGACACCCTCGCGGCGACTCCCGGATAGCGGGCTACATCGCGCCGGGGGTTGCCCGTGACCCAGACATGGGTATGCCGGGTGCCCCCCCTGGAGGCACCCGGCATACCTGTGGTGGTTGGGCTATCGGGGTTGGTCCGACGGCCCGCGTGCTGCGATCGTCAGCGGTTGAGGATCGCGAGCACCTGCTGCGGCGTGGTTGCGTCGGTCAACGCAGCGATCTGCCCCTTGTCGAGGAAGACCTTCGCGACGCCGGACAGCAGCGTGAGGTGGTCGTCACCGGCACCGGCGATGCCGATGACGAAGGTGGCCGGCTTGCCGTTCCAGTCGATGCCGTTCGGGTAGCGGATGAACGCCATCGCGGTGCGGTGGATGGCCGCCTTGGCCTCGTTGGTGCCGTGCGGGATGGCCAGCTGGTTGCCCATGTAGGTCGAGACCGAGCGCTCGCGCTCGAGCATCGAGTCGACGTAGCTGGCGTCCACCGCGCCGGAGCCGACGAGCATCGCTCCGACCTCGCGGATCGCGTCGTCGCGGCTGGACGCGCGCCCGCTGAGCCGGACCAGGTCCTCGGTGAGGATGCCGTCCGTCGCCTGGCCCGCGGCGGCCGTCGCGACCGCAGCTGCGGGGGCCGCAACCGCCGTGGCCGCCGCGGCAGGCGCCGAGGTCGGCGACGCGTCAGACGGCGCGTTGCTGACCTGCAGATCGGCGACGATCTGGTCGTAGGTCGGGCTGGCCATGAAGTTGTCGACCGTGTAGAGCGCCGCAGACGGGGTGCGCTGCGCCGCGCGAGTCGCCAGGTCCTGGTGGGTGACGAGCAGGTCGACGTCGTCGGTGAGGTTGCTGATCGCCTTGTTGACGACGGTCACCCCGGTGATGCCGGCGTCCTGGATCTTGCGACGCAGGACGGAGGCGCCCATGGCCGAGGAACCCATCCCGGCGTCACAGGCGAAGACAATCGAGCGGACCGGGCCGGTGAGCGCGGCACCGCCGGCGGCTGCGCCGGTGAGAGCGGCCGAGGCCACCGACTTCTTGCCCTTCATCGCCTCCATGGAGGCCGTCGCTGCGGAGAGGTCACCCGCGTCGTCGGACTTGTCCATGCGCAGCAGGAAGGCGGCAACGAGGAAGGTCACCGTGGCCGAGAGGACGACCGAGAGGATGACGCCGACCAGGCTCGGGCCGGGGGTCTGGGCGAGCACCGCGAGGATCGAACCAGGAGCGGCCGGGGCGCGCAGGCCGGAGCCGAAGAGCACGTTGGTGAACACACCGGTCATGCCACCGAGGATCATCGCGGCGATGAGACGCGGCTTGGCCAGCACATAGGGGAAGTAGATCTCGTGGATGCCACCGACGAAGTGGATGAGCGCAGCGCCGGGAGCCGAGGCGCGGGCCATGCCCTTGCCGGCGACCATGAAGGCGAGCAGCAGACCCAGACCCGGGCCGGGGTTGGCCTCAAGGAGGAAGAGGATCGACTTGCCGTCGGTCAGCGACTGGTTGGTCCCGAGCGGGGTGAGCACGCCGTGGTTGATCGCGTTGTTGAGGAAGAGGATCTTGGCCGGCTCGATGAAGACCGAGGTCAACGGCAACAGACCGTTGTTGACGAGGGTCTTGACGACGTTACCGGCGACGTCGGCGAAAGGCATGATGAGCTTCGGTCCGACGATGAAGAACCCGGCGCAGGCGAGGATCAGACCCCAGATGCCGGCGGAGAAGTTGTTGACGAGCATCTCGAAGCCGGGCTTGATCTTGCCGTCCCAGATCGAGTCGATCTTCTTCATCGTCCAGCCACCGAGCGGGCCCATAACCATGGCGCCCATGAACATCGGGATGCTGGTGCCGGAGATGACACCCATCGTCGCGATCGCGCCGACGACACCACCGCGGGTCTCGTAGACCATCTTGCCGCCGGTGTAGCCGATGAGGATCGGCAGCAAGTAGGTGATCATTGGGCCGACGATGCCCTTGCCGTCGAACTTGCCCCAGCCACCGATCTGGGCCACCCAGCTGTCATCAGCAAGGCCGCCCGAGCCGCCCATGTTGAGCCAGCCGGACTTGATGAACAGCGCGGTGATGAGGCCCCAGGCGATGAACGCGCCGATATTGGGCATGACCATGTTGGACAGGAATGTCCCGAACTTCTGGACGTGCACGCGCGCCGACGCGCGCTCGGTCGCGCGCCCCGAGTCGGGGGTGCGAGGCTGTGCCGCTGTGCTAGCCACGCGGGCTCCTTTCGCTGTGACCCACACCACTGTGGGATCTGTGTTTCCCTTTATATCCACCTGATCCCACTCTCGTCAAGGGGTTCTCTTGACTGATTCCACATGATCGGGCAAACTTGGATGTGGAAGTCCAAGCAAACGTGTGATGCACGGCATACTGAAGCCACCCAGACACAGAGGAGCTCTCGATGAAGGCACTGCGGTTCTACGCCCCCGGCGATGTCCGCTTGGAAGACGTCCCCGAGCCCACCTGTGGGCCCCGCGAGGTCAAGATCAAGGTCAAGAACTGCTCAACCTGTGGCACCGACGTCAAGATCCGCAACAACGGACACGTCAACATCACCCGCGTGACGACGATGGGCCACGAGGTGGCCGGCGAGGTCGTCGAGGTCGGGGCCGACGCCCGTGGCGGGTTCCAGGTCGGCGACCGGGTGCAGTGCATCGCGGCCGTGCCGTGCGGTGAGTGCTACGAGTGCATCAAAGGGTGGATGGAGGTCTGCCAGAACCAGACCTCGGTGGGCTACCAGTACGACGGCGGCTTCGCGGAGTACATGATCGTGCCCGAGCAGGTGCTCAACGTCGACGGGCTCAACCGGATCCCCGAGAACGTGGGCTACGACGAGGCCTCCGCCGCCGAGCCGTTCGCCTGCGCGATCAACGCCCAGGAGCAGCTCGGCATCGAGCAGGGCGACTTCGTCGTCGTCTTCGGCGCCGGCCCGATCGGCTGCATGCACATCCGCATCGCCCGCGGCGTGCACAACTGCGGCCAGGTCTGGCTCGTCGACGTCAACGCCGAGCGCCTGTCCATGTCGGCCGAGGCCGTGCAGCCCGACGGCACGATCAACGCCGCCGAGGAGGATGTCGTCGCGCGCGTCATGGAGCTGACCGGTGGCCGCGGCGCCGACGTCATCATCACCGCCACGCCGGCCAACATCACCCAGGAGCAGGCCATCTCGATGGCCGCCCGCAACGGCCGGATCTCGTTCTTCGGCGGGCTGCCCAAGAACGACCCGTTCATCAAGTGCGACTCCAACCTGGTGCACTACCGCCAGCTGCACATCCACGGCGCCAACGGCTCCTCGCCCGAGCACAACCGCAAGGCGCTGGAATACATCTCCACCGGCCAGGTGCCGGTCAAGGACCTCATCACCGCTCACGTCGACCTCAGCGACGTCATGCACGCGTTCGACCTGGTCGCCCGCGGCGAGGCGATCAAGGTTACTGTCGAGCCATGAGCATCGAGCCGACCATCCCCAGCCCAGAACGCCCCGGGCTGCGGGTGGTCGGTCCCGTGAAATATGCGGCGGAGCGCCAACGCCTCATCGTCGCCGAAGCTCGCGCGAACGGCCGGGTCGAGGTCACCGACCTCGCCCGCCGTTTCGACGTCACGGGCGAGACGATTCGCCGCGACCTTACCGTGTTGGAACGGCGCGGCCAGGTGCGGCGCGTCCACGGCGGCGCGCTCCCGGTCGACGTCGCGCCGGCGGCGACACGGCATACTCCCGGCCTGTCCCACGAGGGGTATGCCGTGCAGAAGCGCCGCATCGCGCGGCGGGCTCTGGAGGAATTGCCGGCCGGGGGGACCATCCTGCTGGACGGCGGGACGACCACCTGGGCGCTCGCGGATGCCCTACCCGACGGCGGCGGGCTGACCGTCGTGACGAACAACCTCGCGGTGGCCTCGACCGTGTTTGCCAAGGGCGGCTACGAGCTGTTCATGCTCGGCGGTCGGGTGCGCCGACCCGCTGGCGATGTCGTGGGGATGTGGGCGACCGAGGCGCTGGCAGATGTGTGTGTTGACGTGGCCTTCCTCGGGACCAATGGCTTCTCGGTCGACCGGGGGTTGACCACGCCGCACGAGAGCGAGTTGGTGGCCAAGCGGGCGTTCGTCGCGTGCGCGCCGCGGGTCGTGGTGTTGGCGGACTCGACCAAGGCAGGGGCGGTGACCTTCCACCGGTTCGCGAGCTTGGATGAGGTGGACCTGCTCATCACCGACAGTGACCTGCCCGAGTCGAGTGTCGGCGACTTCGACGCGTTGGGGCTTGAGGTCGTGCGGGCGTGACGGCTCGTGCGGGCTTGAGGTCGTGCGGGCGTGACGGCTCGTGCGGGCTTGAGGTTGCGCGCGCCTAGGCAGGCGAGCGCAGGATCGACGCCAGCTTCTTACCCCTGGCCAACTCGTCCACAAGCTTGTCGAGATAGCGGATCCGCTGCATGAGCGGGTCCTCGATCTGCTCGACGCGATAACCGCAGATCACGCCGGTGATGAGAGCGGCATACGGGGTGAAGGCCGGCGCCTGCGCGAAGAAGCCCTCCATCGTCACCTCGCGGTCGATCACATCGCGCAGGCCGGCACTGTCGTAGCCGGTGAGCCAGCCGATGACCTCATCGAGCTCGGCCTGGGTGCGGCCCTTGCGCTCGACCTTGGCGAGGTAGAGCGGATAGATGCTCGCGAAGCTCGTGGTGTAGATGCGGTGCCCAGCCATCTCGGTTCCTTTCGTCAGGCACTCGTGGCCACCCGATCGGGCCGGCCGCCCACGAGAAACCGGCGGCTGCTCACCACAACAGGTCGATCGAGTGCCGATGCGAGCCCACTCTAGGAAACCAACCCCACCGACACTCGCTGTCGCAGGACATCAGGCAGCCGTGGGCGGGTTGATCGCAGGAGCACCATGCGTCGAGGGCATGCGTGATCCGCCGATGACGCTGGGTGGTTGATCGGACGGCAGACCCGGCGACGGGTCGGATAGCGGGTCAGGTGGGGCCTCGGGTGGCGGTCCGAGTCGGTCACCCGGCGGCGAACCGAGTGGGTCACCCGGCGGCGAACCGAGCCGGTCATCCGGTGGCGGTCCGAGCCGGTCACCCGGTGGCGGTCCGAGTCGGTCACCCGGCGGCGAACCGAGTGGGTCATCCGGTGGCGGTCCGAGCCGGTCACCCGGTGGCGGACCGTGCGTGTCGACTGCACGGGCGGCCAGGGCGCGGTCGTAGGACCCGGGCACGCGATCCCACACGACGGACCTTCCCCGCACACTGGCCGTCAGCCGATCACGGTGGACAACGGTGTGGTGTCGACCGCACAACAGCGCAGCGTTGTCCAGAGCCGTGGTGCCACCGTCGATCCAATGCCGCACATGGTGTGCGTCGCACCAGTGCGCCGGCGTCTGGCAGCCGGGGAAGGTGCACGAGCGATCGCGCAACCACAGGGCCTTGAGCTGGCCCGGCATGAACAGCCGCTCGGTTCGGCCCAGGTCGAGCACCTCGCCAGCCGACCCCAGGACGACCGGCACGACGCCTGCCTCACAGGCGGCCTGGCGGACGGTCTCGGGTCCGAGCAGCATCCCGTCGGCACTCGATCCAACGACCCGACCCGCCCCCACCCGGTCACGCAGGTCTGCCCAGGACATCGTCACCATGAGCGTGGACTTGGTGCCAGCGGGCAGGCGGTCGCCGGCAGCGGTGGCCCGACGGCATACCTCGATCAGTGCCTGGCCGCGGCGCAGCCGGGCCGGGCGCACGTCGCGCGCACCGTCTGGATCGGGTTTCGGCGCGGACAGCGGCCCGATCGCGGCTTCCAGGACTGCCTTGCCTTCGGCGTCGAGGGTGAGGTGGTAGGTGAAGGCGCCGAGTTCGTCTCCGTATGCCGCCGACAGCGCCACCAGCCCGGCCGCCGCATCCTGCTCGGCTTGGAACTGCCCCGGGTGCCCGTGTTGGGCCAGCAGGCGCACGCGCAACTCGCGCACCGCCCGAGTGCCGTAGGCCGCCCCGACCGTCAGCATGGACTCCACCACCGTCGGCACGGCCTCGGGCACCAGACGCGGGCGCAACCGATCGATCTCGCGGATCACCGACACCGCCACCGGAATCGGCACCCGCCCCTCGCAGGCCGCAGCCGTCACCGGCGCGGTCGTCAACCGACCACCGGCTTCCACCACGGTCGCGACGTGGGCGCACCCGCCCGCCACGGCCAGCGATGGAGCGTGCTGCGCGATCCACGCGGTCAGTGACCCGGCCTGACTGGCCGACACTTCACCTCGGGTGACGGCCTCTCGAACGACCGCGACGCGGCCGGCCGCGGCCAAGGTGCACACCTCGTCGAGGGTCGTCAGCAACGCCGCGAGCTCACCGCCGGACGCCTGCCAGAGCGTCTCTACCAGCCCGACGAGGGCCACGCGTGCCGCCGCAAGCGACTCGGCTCGATCAGCCACGGAGGCACCGGCGCGGGCCGCTCCCAGTTCAGCATCGTCAGGACTCACCGCGCACCTCGCTTCCATGAAGACGCTTAACTGAAGGACAACTCCGTTCAGGTTCGATCATACGTTCTATTGCGAACTCCGTCAAGAGCACCAGAGACACGGGTATGCCGGTGGGTCGCCGCCGCGAGCTTGGCTCGTCGCCGCGCCTGGGAGGGCCAACTCGTTCCGGCCTCGCGGGCAGTTATAGGACGTCAGACGGTGGCGTCGACCGAACCGTCGGAACCGTCGACCGAACCGTCGGAACCGTCGACCGACGTGGCCGCGTAGTCGACCGACGTGGCCGCGTATTCGGCCATCGCCCTGGCGACCGCAGTCAGCGCGTCAGCCAGCTGACCCAGAGTTGTGGTGTTGTCACGACCCCTTGGGCCGAAGAGGTAACGAACCACCGGCTCGTTGCCATGCTTGAGCGAGTCGCTCTTGGCCGACGCGTCCGCGACCACCCTCACCGGATTCCCGTCGAGAGTCAGCGCCCGCCCATCCGCTGGCCCAACCTGCTGTTGACCCTGCCGCTCACCCTCCTGCTCACCCTCCTGTTCACCGTCCTGCTCACGCTCCTGCTCACCCGCCTTCTCACCCTGCCGCTTCGCCCGCAGGCCTTCGGCGTCCCGGGGCCACAGGGTCAGCGAACCGTCGGCGATCCAGCTCGCGAGACTCGCGTGTACGGCGCTGAGGAAATCCTGCGGGATCACCGCCCGAGTGCGTGACGTCAAGGGCGCGACTCCCACCTGGAGCATCGGCTGGCTCGGCTGGAGGATGTCGGTGGCGTAATCCAGGACGTGCGCGATGAGTGCGCCGTTGGATCCGTGGATCCGCAGCTCCGGCCCGAGTCGCTGCCTGCTGAAGTGGCGCACAGCCACGCGCAGGCCCGTTGACGGCTCCGCCAGCCGCTCGTCCACCTGATCGATGAGCCACTGCGAGGTCAGCCGGGTGCGGATCATGGTGGCGGCCTTGACGGTCTGTCCCCCCAGGGCGTCGCGCACCCACCGGTCGCCCGCGACCGGGTGATAGTCGGCAGCCGACAGGACGTGGTTGATCAAGGCACGCCAGTCGGTCGCGACACTGCTGACCCACGGGACGGTGCTCGACCGGAAGGCGTCGAGGAAGTGCTCGAAGGTCGCGTCGACCCAACGAGAGGTCCCGTCACTACCGCCGCCTCCCGCGCGCGCCTTCTCCTCCCGCGTGGCCGGCAGTGCGGCCAACGTCAAGAGAACCCAGACCTCCGGAGTGGGGAGACTCTTGCCCCGCCTACTGACCGCGTCTGAATACCTGCCGAGTTGGCCCGTTTGCAGCCCGTCGAGCGTCTTCGCCTCGATGACGGCGACCACGGTGCCCAACACCGCGACGACCAGGTCGACCTTGAGATATTGCGTCGCCACCCGTAGCTCCGACGGAGCAAGATCACCGCGGGCGACCTGGTCGACCAGACCGCCAGTCGCCCCCATTGCACTCAGCCAACGAGCCGTCGTGACCGGGTCGGCCTGCATGAGATCAGCAGCCAGCGCCGTCCAGGTGTTCTCCCAGAAACTGCCCAGCAGGTGTTGCAGAGGGAGCTTGGGATGGGTCAGGTCGGATGTGGCCATGGGCGGGCTCCTCCTTTGCTGCGCGGCCTTCATCCTGGCAGGGACGGGTGTCAGCACCGGGAGCAGACAGGACGGGTATGCCGTCGGGCGCGGTCGGTTGGTGCACGAGCCGGAGGGTTCACGGCATACCCGACCTTGCGGGAGCCGGGGCGCACCCGCTGGACCTACCATCCCCCCATGAGCAAAGGCCCGGTCGCCCACGGACGTCGGCCCATGCAGGGTCGCGAGCCGGACGAGCAGCACCGCGTGGCGACTCCGCTCGAGCTGATCTTCGACCTCACCTTCGTCGTGGCGATCTCGCTCTGCGGCTCGCAATTGGCCCAGGCGCTGGCGGCCGGCCACATCGGCGGGGGGATCCTCGGGTTCGCGTTCGGGATGTTCGGGATCCTCTGGGCGTGGATGGGCTACACCTGGTTCGCGTCGGCGTTCGACACCGACGACTGGGCCATGCGCATTGCCACCCTCGTGCAGATGGTGGGCGTGCTGGTGCTCGGCCTTGGGCAGGCGCCGCTCTTCGCGTCGATCGAGCAGGGGCACTGGGACAACCGCGCCCTCATCGCCGGCTACGTCATCATGCGAGTCTCGATGATCTACCTCTGGCTCCGGGTGGCCAAGGACGCGCCGGAGTATGCCGTGCGCGGCCACGCGTTCGCGAAGGGCATCGTCATCACCCAACTCGTCTGGGTGGTCCTCGGCGTGCTCGACCTGCCGATGGTGCCCGCCCTGATCGGCAGCCTGTTCGGCTTGGCTCTGGAGTTCTACGGCGTGGTCTGGGTGCAGCGGCGGGCCGGCAACACGACGCCATGGCACCCCCACCACATCAGCGAGCGCTACAGCCTGCTGGTCATCATCGCCCTCGGTGAGGTCATCCTCGGCACGACCACCGCGGTCGGAGCGATGGTGGAGCGCCAAGGGTGGACGGTCGACGCGGGAGTTGTCGCGGTCGCCGGCATCTCGCTGGCGGTGGGGATCTGGTGGTGCTACTTCGCCATCCCGTGGGGCGACCTGCTCGCGGCCTATCGCGCCAAGGGGATGGGCTTCGGCTACGGCCACATGCCGCTCTACGTCGTGCTTGCCGCCATCGGAGCCGGCCTGCACGTCGTCGCCTACTACGTAGAGGGCGAGGCGACCATCGGGGCGGTCGGCGCCATGCTCACCCTCGCCATCCCGGTCGGCTTGGCCGTGCTGGGGATCTTCACCTTCGCCAATTACCTTCTGCCGGGCGGAAACTCGTTCCACACCCGGCTGATGAGCATGGTGGGGGCGGCGTTGGTGGCGGCGGTCGCCCTGGCAGCACTGGGTGTGCCGATCGCCTGGTGTCTCGGGGTCGTCATGCTCTCGCCGTGGATGGCGGTCACGGCATACGAGGTCAAGGGGCATCGCTATCTGGCACTGCTGTTGGAGAAGTACGGCGTGACCTCCACCCACGCCTGAGCACTGGCACTGGAACTGGCGCTGGCGCGGATGCGACCCCGCGTCAGCGGTGCACGGGCTGCGTCAGGGCCGCGATCGGCACGGCCCATAGCCGCTCCCCGAGTGGATAGCTGTCTCGGCCGGAGTGAACCACGAGTCCCAGCAAGAACCGCTCGCCTTGTTGATCGCGCAGCCACTCCAACGTTCGCGCGTCGGCCGGGCCGGGATGCGTGCCGAGCTTGACCTCGATACCCACCAGCCCCGCCGCGGTCTCCACCACCGCGTCGACCTCGCGCTCTCCGGCGCTGGTGCGCAGGTGCAACAGGGCACCCCGCACAAGATCGACCTGCGGTCGCAGCTGCTGCATGACAAAGGACTCGAGGTAGCGCCCAGCCACGGAGTGATTCGCCCGGAGGTCGGAAACCGCGAGGTCCGACAGAGCCAGGGCCATCGCCGTGTCTGCGAGGAATCGCTTGGGATAGGCCGTCAGGCGGGCGAGGCGATTGCTGGAGAAGGCCGGGGTCGGCACGGAGAGATGGGCCCGCAACAGCAGGTCGTCGTAGTGCTTCCAGGTCACCTTGTTGATGTCGGCTGCCTCCCAAACCCGTTGATCGGGCACGGCCTGCCCGGTCAACGTGGCCAGGACCCGAAGCGTGCGCAGCACTCGTGACGCGTCGCGGCCCTCATCCCCACCGCGTTGAGCCACCACAGCCGCATACGCATCCAGGAAGAAGGTGGGATCTGGCAGCTGGCGCGCGGCGGGAAAACCCGGCTGAGCCAGCCAGTCGAGGTCGAACGCGGACGGCGCGCCCGCGGACGCCACCCATTCGTTTCCCGCCACGAGCGACTGAAGCAGGGTCGTCTCGCCGCCGCGCCCCGCCAGCTCCGCGCGGGTCATGGGACGCATGACGTAGCGGGCTCCCCGCCCGGTGAGTGGATAGGTCGGCCCGTATGCGGCGGGCTCGACGCTGCCGGTGAGGATGAAGCGGCCGGGCGCGGGGTCGTCGTCGACGATCCGCTTGATCGTCCAGAGCAGGTCGGTTCCCGCGAGCTGCCATTCGTCGACCAGAACCGGAGCCGGGAGCGCCCGCAGATACCCCTCGGCGTCAGCGCGAAGCTGGTCGAGGTCACGCGGAAGCATGATGACTGACCGGGCCAAGCGACGCGCTGACGTGGTCTTGCCGACCCCTCGCGGCCCGTCGAGGACCAGCACGGGCGCACCGGTCAACGCCGACTGAAGGGTCAGGTCGAGGTGGCGTGGCAGGTAGTCCACGGGGATGGCCATGCATTAAAGGCTACTCGCTATCCGCAAATGCAGCTATTGAGTAGCGGTTAATGCGGCTGTCGGCACTGCGCTAGGCGGAGCGTGCGTCCTGGCGCTCGTTCTGCCTAGCCAGGGGAGCCCCGCCAGCCGTCGAGAGGTGCGGAACACCGCGCCGGTATGCCGTGCAGCCGCCTTTGCGACGTGGCTCGCCGCGTGGGGGCGCGCCACTACGGTGGGTTGGTGAGCACCCCGCTGAACCTGGCGCGGGCGATGGGCGAGGACCTCGTCGCGTTGCGCCGCGATCTGCACCGGCACCCCGAGATCGGGCTGCACCTGCCGCGCACCCAGCAGCGGGTGCTCGATGCGCTGGCCGGGCTGGACCTGGAGATCACTCTCGGCGCTGGGCTCTCGTCGGTGGTCGCGGTGTTGCGGGGCCGTGCCGCCACCCCAGCGGGCGCCGAGCGGCCGGTGGTCCTCCTGCGCGGCGACATGGACGCCCTCCCGGTGCAGGAGGACCTCCCCCACGACTGGGTGTCGGCCACCCCCGGGGCGATGCACGCCTGCGGGCACGACCTGCACGTCGCCGCCCTCGTCGGCGCCGCGCGAATTCTGCACGAGCTGCGCGATGACCTCGCCGGCGACGTCGTCTTCATGTTCCAGCCCGCCGAGGAAGGACCCGGCGGGGCCGAACCCATGATCGCCGAGGGTGCCCTCGACGCGGCTGGGAGGCGAGCGGACACGGCATACGCGCTGCATGTCATCTCCAGTGAGCACCCGCGCGGGGTGTGGTGGGGGCGGCCGGGACCCGAGATGGCTGCGAGCGACGAGTTCACCATCGTCGTGCGCGGGCGGGGCGGGCACGGGTCGGCGCCGCATCGCACGCTCGACCCGGTGCCGGTGGCGTGCGAGATCGTGCTCGCGCTGCAGTCGACGGTCGCGCGTGGGCACTCGATCTGGGACCCGGTCGTAGTGACGGTCGGCACGCTGCACGCGGGCACGGCACCCAACATCATCAGCGACGACGCGACCATGACCGGCACGCTGCGGAGCTTTTCGGCGGCGGCGCGGACGCAACTCCACAACGAGGTCGTCAGGGTGGCCGAGCAGATCGCTGCCGCGCACGGGATGCGCGCCGAGGTGTCGCTGCATCTGGGCTACCCAGTGACGGTCAACAACCCGGCCGAGTTTGCCTTCGCCAAGGCGACCATCCTCGACCTGTTCGGCACCGAGAGGTGGGTCGACATGCCCGATCCCGAGGCCGGCGCGGAGGATTTCTCCTATGTGCTGCAGGAGGTGCCGGGGGCCTATGTCTTCCTCAGCGCCTGCGCGAGCTCCGATCCGCAGACGGCGGAGGACAATCACTCGCCGCGTGCAGACTTCGACGACTCGGTGCTGCCCGATGCGGCCGCCCTACTGGCCGAGCTCGCCCTGCGCCGCTGCCGCTCCTCGGTGGAGCTGCCGAGGGGGGACCGCGCATGACTCCGCATGTCGTCGACGGGGCCAACGGCGAGGACTACGTCTCGCTGCGCCGGCGGCCGATGTCGCGCGAGGAGCGGTTTGCCTTCGGGAAATCGTTGCGGCAGAGGGTGTCTCGCGCCGACCTCGCCATCCACACCACTGATCGCAGCCGCCCCGATCCGGTCGCCCTCATCCAGACCAGCCACCTCGGTCGGGTCACAAGCCTCATCCCGATCCGCGTCGCCCGGATGGTGGGGTCGCCCTATGGCTTCCTGCGCGGCAGCGCGGTGGTCATGGCCGACGACGTCGCCAACCTGCCCGCGACCGGGATCACGCCGGTCGTGGCGGGCGACGCTCACCTGGGCAATTTCGGCTTCTACGCTTCCCCCGAGGGCGAACTCGTCATCGACATCAACGATTTCGACGAGGCCCACCCCGGTGGTTGGGAGTGGGACCTGCGTCGGTTGGTCGCCTCCATCTGGGTGGCCGGCCGCGAGAACGGCGCCGGCGAGGACCGGTGCGCCGAGGCCGTGATCTCGTGCGTCACGGCATACCGGGATCAAGTCTGGAAACTCGCGCGGCAGTCGCTGCTGTCGCGCTCCTACGCGCGGCTGGACGCCGACCGGCTCAGCGCGACGACGTCGGACGTGCGGCTGCGCGAGGTGATCAAGCGCTCGGCCCGCAAGGCGCGTGCCCGCACCAGCGACCGCGCCCTGCCGCGATTCACTCGCGAGGACGGCCAGACCCGGCGCATCGTCGAGGAGCCGCCACTCATCACCCGCCTCGACGAGACCGAGTATGCCGTCGTGGCAGCGGGATTGGATGACTACCTCGCGACGCTGGCGCCGCACTGGCGACGGGTGCTCGGCGGCTATCACCTGGTCGACATCGCCCACAAGGTCGTCGGCGTCGGGAGTGTCGGGCTGCGGGCCTATGTCGCGCTGCTGGAGGGATCGAGCCCGTCGGATGTCGTCTTCCTGCAGCTCAAGCAGGCGCGACGGTCGGTGCTCGCCCCCTATGTGCACGGCGAGAAGGCCTGGCACGAGCATCAGGGGCACCGGGTCGTGGAGTACCAGCAGGCCCTGCAGACGGTCAGCGACCCGCTGCTCGGCTGGACCACGCTCGACGCCCGGCATTACTACGTGCGCCAGTTCCGCAACTCCAAGGGCACCGTCCCGCTGGACGCCATGGACGCCGCCGCGCTCATCGCCTACGCCGGGGTGGTCGGCAACTTGCTGGCCAAGGGCCACGCCCGCACCAGCGGCGCGTCGATGATCGCCGGCTATCTGGGGCGCTCGGATGCGGCCGCGCTGGCTCTGGTCGATTTCGCCCGCGGGTATGCCGACCAGACCGAAGCCGACCATGCGGCGTTGGTGGCGGCGGTGCGTCGTGGCGACCTGCCCTGCGACCCGGCGGCCCTGGAGGCGTCGGGGTCAGCTTTCCGTCCCGGCACGGGTTCCACTCCCTGACAAAGGGATTGGGTGCGCATTCCCTAGCCTCCGTCTTTCATGAGTCAGCGAGGTCGCTGCCCTGAGGCGGTTGGGTGAGGGCGGGGACGGCGAACCGGGGGTGTGGGCAGGACCGGGTGCCGCGTGGCGCTGCGGTGCGGGTCTCCTGGTGGCTCCGGGTCGAGGGTGTGCAGGGACGGTCAGGCGGCTCGTGGGATGGCGATGATGCGGGCGAAGACAGCGACGATGTCGTGGACCCAGGGCCAGGTCTTGGGAACCGCAGCCTCCGCCGTCGTGCGCCGCGGGTGATCCGGGCTGGGACGTGCAGCAGCCGGTAGCGCAGTGCTTTGGGTTCGCAGTCGGCCAGCCGCTGCGGGAGGGCGAGCAGGCGCAGCCAAGCGATGAGGTCGGCCGCGATCGCGACGGCTACCAGCCAGGCTTGGTTGATCGCGTACTCCCTGGAGGGCAGCCGTCCGAGACCGGTGTCCTTGGCGTGCCGGATCCGGTCTTCGACGCGGGCGTGCGCGCGGTGGCGGGCTTCGAGGAACTGCAAGGCACCGGTGGTGGTGTTGGTGGCGAACGCTTGGTAGCGCCATCCGTCGCTCTCTTCGAACAGGGACAGCTGGGCGCCGGGGTGGGGCCGTTCGCGGCGCGCGATCACCCGCATCCCGTCCGGCCACAACGTCCGGACATGGGCCGGGAGCAGGCCGGTGATCTCGGCGACGTCAGCCTCCACGCGCGGGTCGCCGTGGGCGTCGATTGCCGGGGACCACACGCCCTTCTTCGGGATCGCGGTGATCGCGGTGCGGACGTGCTCGGTGACCGCGAACCCAACCGAATACTGCATGGATCGGCCACGTTTGGCGTCCTGAGCGGTCAGCCAGTTCAGCAGTGCGTGCGAGGCGCCCGCCCCATCGACACGGACCAGCAGCTTCTTGCGGTGTGCCCGCGGGACTTGGGCCAGCGCAGCGGTCAGGACCTCGATGTGGTCGGCGGCGGTGTTCGCGCCGGCGTTGCCCGGACGCAGCGCCATGGTGAGCAGCTCAGAGGTGTTGTCGCACCATACGCCGAGCGGGTGGAACCCGAAGGTGTGCTTGAACGTGGCCGCCGCGTTCTCCTTCTCGGAGTGGGCCACCACGATCGTGGCATCCACATCAAGGACGACCAGGTCCTTCTCAAGGATGCGGTCGGCGACCCGCGCCGCCGGCGGCCCACCGGCCAGGTCCCACACCCGTGCTCTCGTGCGGGCCCGCGCCCTCTGGACCCGGCGCAACCTGGCCGGGGTGAGCTCGTCAGGGCCCGCCACACCGTAGGCGGTGAGGCAACCGACCCCAACACGGCGTCTTGATGGCGCAGAGTGTCAATGTCGGCGATCGCCTCCCCACCACCGGCGAGCATCGTGGCCACATCCACCAGCACCTGTCCGCGGTCATGCCCCGGCACGAAACCACGACGCGTCAGGGCGCTGGAGAACTCGCCGGTCAGGCCGACCCGATCCGCCAGCAGCCGCACCGCCAAACCCCCAGCGTGGGCGACCACGCCGACACCATCACCAGAGACCGACAGGCCCGCAGCCCACGCTGTACTCTTCACCTACCAAGTGCCTTCCCGTACCGTTCCTTGTGACGTCGCAATCACAAGTATTCCGTTACAGGACAGGCACTTTGGTACATCCAGGGAGCGTGTCACCCCCGCACCCATGAAGGACCGAGGCTAGCGCGCGCCGAGATGGGGATGGGTATTCTTGCCGGCTGTGAAGTTCAGCCGAGATACCGATTCCGGATCTGCACTGGCTGAAGCACAACGACCCGATGAAACGCGTCCGCGCCTGTGGTTGCTGGACGGTCGGGAAGACTCGTCCGACGATCTTTGCGCGCGACTCGCGCAGCAGCTGGACGGCGCGGGCTTCCATGTCACACTGCAGCGCTCGTCAGCTGAGCCGGAGCCCGCGTGGATTCTCGCGCTCCTTCCACCTCGGGAGGGTCTATCCGTCACCAGCCTGGAAGCTGCATATCAGGCATTTCCGGCCCGTTTCATTCCGATGGTGGTCGGGTCCACGCCGTCCCCCGTCTTCGGTCATCTCTCGCAGATCGTCACCCCCGCCGCAGACATGTCGCGCGCGGTGCAGCAGATCGCCCTGCTGACCCAGGCGTCGGGCGTCGAGCGCCTTGAGGTCGACGAGTGGGTCAACCGTGCTCGTGCCTGGAGCCGGGCGGGTCGACCCCGCCGTGCGCTGGAGCTGCACCGGGATCTCGGCGGCCTCACGTCTGCTCTGCGAACTGCCGGGCGCATCGGTCACTCGGCAGCGCCTGAACTCGCCGATTACCTACGCGAGTGCACGGCCGCAGCCCGTCGCAGGTCTCGCCGGTTCGCGATCACCAGCGCCGTGGCGGCGACCAGCCTGGTGGCCTTCTCCGGCCTCGCCCTCGGAGCGAGGACAAACCAGTCCGCAGCCGCCACGGCTGCCGACCTGCGCGCCGCCGAGAGTGCGAGCAGTAGGTTCGTCCGCCTGGCCGACGAAGCCCTGCGATCTGGCACCGACCCCGACCTTCCCTATCTCCTCGTCGGCGAAGCACTCCGGTCGAAAGCCACCGACCAGGCCATCACGATGGCCCGGCGAGTCCTGGACGCGATACCTGAACACGTATCCATCCCGCTGGGCGAGTCCGCGGCCCAGGTGGCGACATCCCTCGACGGATCGCGAATCGCTGTCACCCTTTCGACGGGCGCGGTTCAAGTGCGGGGGGCCGACGGCGCACTGCTGCAGAGCCTCGAGCCGACTGCAGATGGGAACGGTTCGCCCTCTAGAACGGTCCTTTCCCCGGATGGCACGCGGCTGGCCATCCTCGCCCATCGAACCCGTGTCTTTCGGGAGGGTGAACAGAGCCAGGATGTCGACCTGGGTGGCACCCCGCTCACCGGATGGTTCCGCGACGACGTGCTGATGGTCGTGACAACAACCGGGCTCACCACGGTGGACGGGGCGGGACAGGTGGAGACTGTCACCACTCTGCTTCCCAGCACGCTTGGCCCGGCCGTTGCCGCGGATGTGACGCCCGACGGCAAGACCGTCGCCGTGACCGACGGCACCCGCTTATGGGTGGGGCGGACCGACGGCTCGGCCACGGTGGTCGACAGCGCTCCGGGCGACATCGCGGGGGTCGTTCTCGACCATTCGGCGACCTGGATCGCACTCATCCACGGGACAGCCAAGAACGCTCTCCTCAGCCTGACCGGTTCGAAGCTCACGCCGTCAATCTCAGATCAGGCCAGCTACGCCAGGGGACCGGAGGGTGTCCTCGTGACGATCCGCCGAGATGGTCGCGCGTGTCTTTTCCAACCAGAAGTAGGTCATGAGTACTTCTGTCCGCCCGCCCATGTAGGAGCGCTCAAGACCTCGGCGCCCCTAGGCAGAGGGGGATGGTCACGGCGGGCTCAGATGGCTTCCTGCGGTTGTGGCGTGGCATCCCTATTCCGAAGTCACCGAATGCGTTTGCCATCGCCCCTGACCGCATCCCCAACAAGGACTCGAGCACCGTGGCGTGGCGCCGGTCCCGGGTAGAAGTCGACCGCACAACCGGGACTGGCGCGGTGTTGGTTTACCCGGCCGGCACGGCGGTGACGTTCAGCACCGCAGATTTCACGCAGATCAGGTCGACCTTCCTCAAAATCCCCGCCGGCCAATACGGCATCGCGCTCTCGCCGGGAGGACACTTCATCGGTCAGGCGTGGCAAGAGGGCAGCACCCTCGCCCTCGACCTCGCCACCATGAAAGTCCGCTGGACGAGCACGGTTGCCCCGCCAGCCAGCGCCACCCTCGCGGTCGTCATCGACCGCGCCGGAAACAGCATCGTGGCTGCTTCCCCCCACGAGGCTCAGCAGTGGCTCTCGGACGGCACGACCCGCAAGGTCTCGCTTCGGGGTGACCCGGTTCAGGCGCTGATCGGACGCGAGGGGTCGGTGACGGCCGTAGACAAGGCCGGCGAGACCTACCGTCTGGGTCCTGACACCGGGAGTTCTTCGCTTGTCGCGTTCCCGAGTTGCTCGGGCGAAACAGCGGCGATGGATGTCGATGCGTCCGGACGGGGGTATCGGGTCCTGAGCAACGGTGCGCTCATCACCTGCAACAACACCAGCGCCACCCCCTTGACTCTGCTCCCCGAGTCCCTGCGGGCCTTCGCGGCCAAGGTGGATGACGACGGCCGACGGCTGGCGCTCTTCGGTCCGAGTGAGACTCTGGTCCTCGACACGAGCAGCGGCGAGCCGCTCCTGCACACCTTCGACCGATCGTGGGTGGGGCCGATCGACGATCTCACCTTCCTCGATGAGGAGAGGGTGCTCGCCGTCACTCACGCAGGAGTCCTCACCGTGCGCACGCTCGCGTCCTCCTCGACGATCGCGGATCGGGTCTCGGCTGCTGTTCCAAGGGCTCCGACCGCCGACGAGATCCACGTGTTCGGACTGCCGGAAGGCTCCCGATGAGCGACTACTTCCTCTCCTACGGCCACGAAGACCGTGAGCGAGCAATCGGGATCCGTCAGCGGTTGGCTGCCGCCGGACAGGTCGTGTGGCTCGATGCGCCCGACGACGACCTCGAGGGGCCGGTTGGCGTCCCCGCTGGCTCCCGGCACCGGCCCACCATCGAGGCGGCGATTCGGGCCGCCCTGGCCTTCGTCGTTCTCGACAGCCAGGACTGGAGGGACTCGGACTACTGCCGCTGGGAACTTGAGGTCGCTCGCGACCTCGGAAAGGTGATCGCCGTCCTGTCCCCGACGGTCGCTGAGGGTCGGCCCGACACGACCTGGTTGGAGACGTCGTTGGCCGGACCGGAAGACCTCGTCATCCCCGCTCCTGACGACTGTGACGGACTCATTGCCCAAACCCTGGACGGGAGGCACGAGGCGCAGTCACACACCCGCCTGGTGGACTCGGAGACCACGACCCAAAGTCGACTGCGGGACATTCTCCGAGGGGTTCCACTCGTCGATGACGCCCAGGTCGTCCTGGGCATGGTCGGCGGAGTGGGTCGTCCTCATCCGCCGACTGCGGTGCGAGAACTCGCTGCGCATCTCATCCTGCGGGATCAGCGCCGCAGGGCTCTGCTGCGCCGATCGCTGAGCTCCATCATCGCGGCTCTGGTCATCTTGGCTGCATCAGCAGGCGCGTTGGGGCTGGCAGCCGCCGCGCACCGCCAGGCAGCAGTGGCGTCAGCAGCGACCGCACGGTCGATGGAACTCGCGAATGATTCCCTGCTCCAGCCAAACCATGCCAGCTCAGGTCTACTGGCCGAAACCGCCTTGCGGGTTGACGACAACGCCAGCAGTCGTTCAGCCTCGGCGATGGCGCTGGCCGATGCACAGACCTTCACGCGCAGCGATGCGCCGAGTCGGCCCTACGTGAGCGGCGACGTCTCCAACGACGGCCGCTTGGCGGTGTTCAGCTACGGAACCGGCGCGTCGGTCTTCACTGGCTCCGGGGATTTCGTCGGGGAGGTGAACTTCGACAAAGACGTGGGCGCGTCGCCAATCGTCCTCGATGACATCGGCCAGATGGTTTCCCTCGGGCCGGGATCGCCCTCGCACCCGTTGGTCAGGATGTCTCTGCAGGACGGATACCTCCAACGGTCGTGGACGGACGAGGACTTCACCGCTCTCGCCAAGGGAACTGACGGCCGGATCTGGTGGGGCGCAGCCAGCGGGAAGGTCGGCTTCATCTCCGGGGACCAGGTGGTGACGGCTCTCACGACCGGAGGTCCGGTGACAGCCGTGGACGCCACCCTGACCGGGCTGGTCGTCGCGTCGAATCACACGACAGTGCACCGCTACGCCCTACCCCTATCCAGTGACCCGGCCCCCGAATGGACCCGAAACCTGGGGCAGACAGTCTTTCCGCCGACCCTGGACAGCGGGCCCGACGCCAAGACGAACTACTCGCGACCCCCAGCGGCGGACGCGACGAGCCCCGCCCCTGCAACCGGCAACCCGTCGGATCAGGCCATGGCTGACTATCGACGCCTGCAAGCAACCCCGCTGAATTTCGGGTTCCCTGATGTCCTGCGCACCTGCTCGACGACAGTGCACATACTGCTCAGCACGCGTCTTGCTCAGTTCCCCGCCGCTGTTCACACGGCGCTGGACGAAAGCACCGGGGCCGTCCTCATGCCAGCAGCTCGACAGTCACCGCTACGGGGACAGATGTGTCAAGCGGATGGCACCCTCCTCGGCGGGGCCTTCATGAGCAATCAGCTGGCGGTGGCGCCCGAGCGTCGGTGGACTCCCGTCGGGGTCATGGACGACGCCGACCGATTCACTCGCGGGACAGTGCTGGCCGCCAACGCGGCCGGCACGCGGGCCATGCTCGTACACGCCACCGGAGCGGTGGTCGTCATGGGTCCCGCCCCGGTGACCTCCCGAGAACTCAACGATTCGATCTACGTCACGCCCACCCCTGAGGGCTACCTCACCCAGGACGTCACGGGAGAGCTCTGGATGGTCCCCCTGGCCGCAGGATCCGCGCGACGCGTCGGGGTGCAGTTGCCGCGTGTCGGCATAGCGGCCCGCAGCGGGCCCACCTGCTCATTGGCATGGTCACGGCCGACTGTCTACTGCCTGTCCGGTCGGGGAGTCGTCCGTCAGTGGACCCTGAGCGGAAACCTGGCGGACATGCGCTTCTCGCAGGATGGCACCGTCGTCGACATCACTCAGACGGACGGCACGCTCTTCCAAGCGAGGCTCGACTCCGACGCGACGACGCGGGTGACGGTTCCCGGCCTGGACTCCCGTGAACGGGTGATCTCGGCCGCGAGCGCCGGCTCTCGCATCCTGGTAGCCACGAACACCGGCCGCCTCGTTGCCTTTGATCGGGGATCGTCGACGGTCGCCGCTCAGATCCTCGACGGTGGAACCACGCAAACTATCTCGGCCATCCATGGCCCGCAGCCCGGGTTTGTTGCGGTTGGCCGCGACGGCATGCTGCGCCGCCTCGGCCCCGAGCTCACGGTGGAGCGCACGGCATACGTGCGGGACTGTTTCGACACCCTTGAGACGTCATGGGATGGCGCCCAGGTCGTGGCAGCGGGCGCCACGGCCGTGGTCATCCTCGGGACGGCCGATCTCGTCCAAACGCAGAGCACGCCCAGCATGGTCCCGATGCGGACCTGGCCGCAGTTCGCACCTGACTCCCGCACACTGGTGAGCTTTTCCCCGTGGCTCGTGAGTGGCGACGGGGCCATGGTCGACTCGGCGCCGTACGTCAACGGCGGACCGCGCGGGGTCAAACCTGCGGTCCTCACCGACAACCAGGACCTCTGGCCGGCCGTGGTGACAGTCGTGCCAGTGTGCTCGACCTGTCGGCCCGCGTCAGTCCCCCGACAATCAGCCTCCGGCGAGCTGGGCACCCTCACGCTTGAGACGGCCTCGCACGCCGAGCAGACCCTCCCGAGCCTCGGGTCGAAACCGTCCGAACGTTGGACCGTCGCCCTCAACGATGCCGCGGATCCCCTGCTGCACGGCGCCAGCCCTTCGCAGGTCACGTCCATCCCGGGCGGTTTCCTTGTGGTCGCCACCATCGGGCAGACCCCCGGAGATGGCGGCACGCCGGTGCTGCTCAGTCAGGTCGTTCTCATCGACGCCGGCGACGGGCACACGCGGTGGCGCAGCGAGGTGCTACCTGGTTTCAGCACCTGTTGGGCCCATCCCAGCGAGACGTGGATCCTGTGTGGGAGCAGCACGAGCAAGGACAAGAGCACGGCCGTCTTGATCTCACAGGAGACCGGCGAGGTCCTCTCCCGTATGCCGTTGCGCGAGCCGGTCGTCGACGCGGTCGCCACCACGGGCGGCTTTCTCATCCTGGGCAGGACCACGTTCGGGGCTGGATCTGCCGTCACGGCATACGAGGTAACGGGACAGGGAGATGTGCGAGCGCGCGGAACCGCGCTCACTGAGTTCGTGTACGGCCCGACCCGGTGGCTTCAGGACCAAGGCGCCCTCAAGGTGGAGGGCGTGACGTCTGCCGACGGTCGCGCGCTGTCCTATGACATCGCCGCTGGATCGTTCGTCGTCGACGCCGAGCGCGGGGCGTGGGTGGCGTCCTACGGAACGATCCGCCGGGTCGCGGTGGATGTCGATCACAACGAGATCACCGTCGGCGACTCGGTGGGCCCGGCCATGGCCGATCTGCCCGGCTCGGCCGACGCCTGGGCCGAGTTCAACCTACTCAGTTCTATCGTCGCTACCGCCCTCATGGAGAGTGAGGTATCGACGATCAAGCGGATGTGGCGGATCGAGTCAGGCACGGCAGTCGAGATCCGACCTGGCTCGGGCATCTCGCCCATGGCCAGGTGCGGTGACCTCATCCTCACCTCAGAGCCCGAAGCGGCGGGGACCGACGATCCCTTGTCGAAGGTCGCCGTCAGGGCGTGGGATCTGAGCATGACCCGGGAGATCTGGCAGAGGTCCATGCCGTTATCGACGGTCGATCTCTGCGACGGCAGGCACGGCGTGATGTCGGGTATCGACGGGTCATTGATCGGCTTCGCCGTCTCGGATGGCACGGAGTTGTGGCGCTCTCCTGCTGATCAGTCGCTGCAAAACAACGGCATCTCCCTCGTGGGCGGATATCTCATCAAGGTCACCGGTGATGTCGGGTCCGGCTTCTCGTCCCATCTGTCACTGCTGTCTGCCACGACCTGACGATTCCTGCCCTGAGATCGGGGAGTCAGGCGAAGGCCCAGTAGACCGTCCGCACCCCAGACGGGCTCTGGGGTGCGGACGGTGGCTGGTGTGAACGTGGGGTCGGCGTCATGCGGCCCGACGTTAGGTCGCTCATCGGTGAAGGTCCAGCTCATTCTGGTGAAGCTGCTGAAGGTAACCTTTATCGCGTGCTGAGCTCGTTCCAACTCGAAGCGCTCCTGGCAGTGTGCGACGCCGGGTCGTTCGAGCGCGCTGCGGCGGCCCTGCACATCAGCCCATCGGCAGTCAGTCAGCGAATCGCGTCGCTGGAGCGGACCGTCGGTCTGGTGCTCGTGCACCGCTCCAAGCCGGTCATGGCAACGCCCACCGGCCAGGTGCTGCTGGGCCTGGCCCGGCGCACCGTGACCCTCCAGCAGGAGGCGCTTGCGAGTCTGGGCAGGTCATCCACCGATGCCCCGGTGGTCGCCATCGCGGTCAACACCGACTCGTTCGCCAGTTGGTTCGACCCGGTCATCGCCGCCGTGGGCGAGCTCGGCGGCATCCGACTGGACATCCGGCTGGCCGACGAACAGCGCTCCCTCGAGCTGCTCACCCGGGGTGAGGTGATGGCCGCCGTCTCCACCGACTCGCGCGCCGCGCCCGGCTGCGAGGTCGTGGCGCTAGGGCGGCTCCGGTACCTCCCGGTCATCTCCCCGACACTGGCCTCACGGCATACCGCCCCCGGGGACGGCTCGCTGGACTACCTCGGCCGCATCCCGGTCGTGCGTTACGACGCCGGCGACGATCTCGACACCCAGCTCCTCGCGTCACTGGGGGTGTCCAGCGAGGCGCCCGCCCATCACGTGCCGTCCAGCCAGGGCTATCTCACCGCCGTCGCGTCGGGGCTCGGGTGGGGGACGCTCTTCGAGGACGACTACCGACGGCTGAGCGACACCGGGGCGGGCGTCCTGCTGCACCCCACGGCATACGTCGAGGCGACGCTGTATTGGCACCGCTGGAAGCAGCGGGTCGCCGTGCTCGACACGGTGACCGACGTCGTGCGCGCTACCGCGGCGCGGCGACTGCGACCGCTTCGCCACGAGCGTGAATCTGCCCGAGCACCTCGGCCATGAGCTGCTGCACGGCCAGTGTGTCGGTCAGCGGCATGATCGGGCTCTCGGTCAGCCCCTGGGCGAGGCAGTCCCCGACGTGGATGACTTGGTGCTCATAGCCGCTGGCAAACTCTCGCGTCTCGACCAGTTCCTTGTCGCGCCACAGCGTGAAACTCGGCCCGCGATGGAAGCGCGGATGCACGTCGATCCAGCCCTCAGTGCCCGCGAGCATCATCCGCCCCGGCCCGTATGCCGTGAACCCTCCCGACAGCGTCGCCGACCGTCCGTCGGAGTAGCCCATGAGCACCCCGAACTCGCCCTCGACGCCGGACGGGAGGGTGCCGCCGGCGGCATACACGGTGTCGGGGGTGCCGAGGAGATGCTGGGCGAAGGAGATCGCATAGACCCCAAGGTCGAGCACCGCACCGCCGCCCAGCGCGGGGTCGAAGAGTCGGTCGGCCGGGTCGAAGGCGCGGAAGGCCGTGAGGTCACCCTGGACCATCCGCACCTGCCCGATCGCCCCGTCCGCGACGAGCTCGCGAATCGCGGCGACCCCGGGGACGAACCGAGTCCACATCGCCTCCATCGCGAAAACCTTTGCTGCGCGCGCGGATTCGATGATCTTCTGGGTGTCGGCGACGGTCGACGTGAAGGCCTTCTCGACGAGGATCGCCTTGCCGCCGGCGATTGCGGCCAGCGCGATGTCGAGATGCTGCGGGTGCGGCGTCGCGATGTAGACCGCGTCGACGTCCGGGTCGGCCGCCAGCGCGGCATACGAGCCATGCGCTTTCGGTATGCCGTGCGCCGCGGCGAACGCCTGGGCACGCGCCTGGTCGCGCGAGGCGACCGCGACGAGTTCGCCGTTGGTCACGCGGGCGAAGTCGGCCGCCATTGCCGCTGCCATCCGCCCCGGTCCCGCAATCGCCCATCGCACGCTTCCCATGGCTCCGATTCTGGCCCACATCGACGCACCGAGGCGGCAGGAGGCGGCGGGCACCAGTTCCGGCTGAGACCGTGGCAGCACTCGCCCTCGTGGCCAGTCGCCCCCTTCTGGCTAGGCCACGCGGCAAACCCGAGTGCCGCTACTCGCCAGCGTGGAAGCACGGAACGTGGAGCGGGCAGTCTCCGGCCGCGGTGTCTAGGAGCGGAGCCGGAAGTGGACGGTCTTCGGCCCGTGCGCGGGTCCGTTGCGGGTGATGTCCTGCTGGTATGCCGGGTCGTGCATCTTGCGGTGGTGGAAACCGCACAACGGGATGGCTTTGTCGAGGTCGGTGAGTCCGCCCTTCGACCACGGATCCTCGTGATGCAGCTCCGACCAGGCGTACGGTCGGTCGCAGTCTTGCGCGGCGCAGGTTTCGTAGATGGTCGCCAGGGCGGTGCGTTGGTGCTCGGTGAAGAACCGTTCCTGTCTACCGACATCGAGGACATGTCCGAGTCCACCCAACACGACCGGCAAGATCCCGGCGTTACAGGCGATCCGCCTCGCGGCACTCGCGGAGATCAACTGGCCGGTGTCGGTAGTCGCTGCCCCGGAACTCGGAGCCATGTCGATCAGTGTGCCGGTCGCGTCCAGGATGGTCTGCTGGAGTTTGGCGGCTTTCGCGGCGCCCATCACTTGTTCGGCGGTCATCGTGATGATGACGGTGGAGGCGACCTTCCCGGTGAGCTTCTCGGTGTCGAGGTGCTCGATCAACTCGGTGAGAGCCCGGCCGCGGCGGTGGGCCCAGTCGATGTCGGCCCAGTCCGCATTCCGACCCTCGATCCGGTGTCCGCTGGCGCCGCTGGGCGACATCGCGGTTGTGCCGGACAACGCCCGACCGTCGGCTGCCATGCGCCCCTGCGCGCCATACGCCGCCTGGGCGCCAACGCCGAGGGTCGGGTGCGCACCAGTGCCAGACGTGCCCTGCGAACCGGCACCGAACGACGGGTGCTCGTGCGTGCCGGTAGCGCTCAACAAGTCAGCAGCCACGGAGCCGTCGTCCAGGCAGCCGGCAGGGGCTTGCCCGTCCGCCAATGCGGCCTCGGCAGCCTTGCGCAGATGGTCACGGCGGGGGGCGGTCATCGTCTGCAACACCTTGCCCAACATCTTCGCTGCTGGGGTCGGCAAGGTCGCCGCCAGCCTCGTGGTGCCGTCACCCAGGTCGTGCATGGTCACCGTCGCCAACCGGTAGGCCCGACGCTCCTCATCCACCAACTGCGCCTCGACATGATCGGCCACCTCAGCCGCCGACTTCTCCGCCGCAGCCAACGCCACCTTCGCCGCCCGATCCAACCGGCCCGGGTCCAACCGGCGAGCATCCCGCACCAACGCCGACTCGACCCGCTCCCGATCCACCACCGTAGTCGTGTCGGGCAACTTGCCCATGGTCCTGGCGATGATCCCCGCGTTCGAGCGAGAGACCTCACCAGCCTCGAACGCCACCCGGGTGCGGTCCAACCCATCAGCCAACGCCGTCGCCAACGCCACATCCCGAGCCGCCGCAGCACCCCCAGAACGCGTCGCGCTAGCCACCCACGCCGACGTCGAGGAATGCCCACACCGACGATGAACCTGCTGCCGATCAGCTGCAGCGACCAACGCCAACCGCACCGCCTCCACCCGACGAGCGAGCCGATCCACTTCCTGCACGTCGGCGCTAGTCACCACCACACCGGCCTCAGGATCAGCAAGCCGAGAGAAGACCAGATCCAACATCCGATCAGCCAACCGAGTCGGAACCCCCGCCACCTTCCGAACCACACCAGACCCGGCCCCACCGGACGCACCACCCGACGCCGCACCAGACGGCATACCGCCGGCTGTGTCCGGGTCGAGGTGGGTGATCGTCATGGCCTTATTGTACTCGTACAGATGTCCTATCGCAAGGAGTAGGGGCATTAAGAGAGAGGTCAGTTGATAGCCACGGCGCCCCGCCGGCATACCGGCCTGAAGAACAGCCCTGGTATGCCGGTGGGCTCAGTCCTCGGGCGCGCTCTCCGACGGCAACTCGGGGGGCAAACTCGCCAACACGCGACGCAAGCTCGGCCGGTGGGTCTCAATGGCCCGCTCGCTCAAGAGCTCGGCCACCTCACGCAACCGGGAACATACGCGGGGTGACTCAGCTGCGTAGTGGGCAATGTCTTGCAGCGATCCACAGATCAGCCCGGCGAAGCTCGGCGCCCGGTACATCGCGCGCACGACACCCTCGTCGTCGGTCAGATAGGGGCTGAGGTCTGGCCGGCACGCGAGCGGCGCGAGCACGGCATACAGCTGATTGATGACCTGGATGGCGGTCGTAGGGTCATTGACGCCGGGCGAGAGAGCGCGCTCGGCGATGTCGGTGAGCTGACGGATCCCATAGCTGAAATCGGTGGCGAGATCGGGCTCGCCCGAGCGCCCCACCAACTCGGCCAGTTCACCAGCGAGATCCGAAGGGCTGCTCGCGCGCAGGTCGTCGAGGCCCCACAGGACGGCCATGCGGTCACCCTCGACGCGGAAGTCACCGAGGCCGAATTCCAGGACCGCCACGCAATCCCGCTGCGCCGCCCACCGGACCAGCCCCGTCGAGTCCAGCGCGGTGATGACGCCGGGCCCCGCCGGGAACTCCAGCACCTGCCGGGGAGTCTGGGGCGCGGGTGACCATGTCGCACTCGGCCGTTGCCCGGCATACAGCCGCCGCGCGGAGGCCGTGGTGCGTGCCCCGATGTCAATCAGCACATGACTGAGTCGGATCGACTGGGTGATGTGGTGGATGAAGGCGATGAAGAACGCCACCGCGGCCAAGACATATCCGAACGCCAAGGTCACCGAAACCTGCGGCACGAAGTCCGTGCCGTCGCCACCGCGGATGAGGCGCAGCACGGTCAGGGCATAGAGGAAGGAGCCCACGAAGACACCGAGGGTGAGCTGCACGACCCGCGATTGCAGGAACTGGCCCAGCAACCGAGGGGTGAACTGACTGCTGGCCAGCTGGAGCACCACCATGGTGAGGGAGAAGACCAGCCCCGTCACGGAGATCATGGCGCTGGCGATGGTGCCGAGCAATTGCCGGGCACCGTCCGGACCGCTCTCGAAGACATACGGCACCCATCCCGCCAACCGTTCGTCGGCCCGGGGCAGGGTGAGGCCCAGCCCGGCCGACCCGACTGCCACGATCGCCGGGAGTGCCCAATACGGCCTCCAGAGGCGCTCCCACGCATGGGCGCGGGGACGTTCCGGGCGGGCATAGTCGACGCTCATGCCCCGATCCTGACACTCGGGCAAGGTTCCGAACGGTTGCCGCGAGGGTGCACTGCCACCACGTTGCCGACCGCCAGCGGCGACACACGCGACAGTGCGGGTATGCCGGTGCGCTCAGTCTTGGTCGTCGAGGCCTGGCATCGGCACGGCGGGACAGGACCGCGTCGTCAGGGGGTCATCGGGCCGCCGGGAGGCGGGTTGCCCGGTCCACCCGGCCCGCCCGGTCCTCCGCCGACCGCGTCCCCTGGCGCATTGCCGCCAGTGGGCGCCGTCCTGGTGTCGACTGGGACGGTGAGGCGCACGGCATACCCGGCCGTGGTGGTGTCCCCGACCGCCGTGCCGAGCTGATGGATGCCCCCGTCGTTGCCGAAGACGTTGTCCGAGGTGAGCGACAAGCGGGCGAGGTTGCCGACCGACGCCTGGTAGCCCGAGGTCGCATAGACCGCGCTGCACACGTCCTGCGGCAGCGCGACCTGCGAGGTGGCGATGGCCGCGCTCGCGTTGGTGATGCTCGCCTGGTCGGGGAAGACCTGGAAGTGGATGTGCGGCCAGCGGCCCGAGTAGCAGCCCGGGAAGATGCTGGTGAACGTGACGACGCCGGCGGCGTCGGCGATCTGGACGCCGCGGAGGTAGTTCTCGCTGGTCAGGCCGCTGGAGTACATCGAGTAGCCGCCGCCGCGGTCGCAGTGCCAGACGTAGACGGCCGCGCCCGCCATGCCGACGCCGCCCTTGGCGATGTCCAGCACGGTGAGCTGGAGGGTCATCGGGACGCCCTGGGCGACGCCGGTCGCGCCGTCGAAACTCGACCGAAGGTCCGCTCGGATCACGCCGGACTTCTCCAAGACGTCGGGCCCGTTGCTACCGTTGCCCGGGTAGGGCCCGGCGGTCTCGTCCGGGATCTCGGTGAGATTGCCTGCGCTCGTGGTCGCGGTGCTCTGGTATGCCGTGCCGCTCGCCGCCGCGCTCTTCGCGGCGCTCGCCGCCCCGGTGGCGCCAGAGGTCGAGGCCCCGGCCGAGGCTGCGCTGGTCGAGCCGGTGCCGGCCGAACAGCCGGCAGCCGCGACGCCCAGCACGGCTGCGCCCAATGACCACAGGGCGGTGCGACGGTTGAGGACCGCGAGATCGAAGCGCAGGCCCTGGTCGTAGACCGACTCGTCGGGATGCGGCAGGGCCAGGCCCTCGAAGGTGCGAGGCGAGTCAGCTGTCATGCGTAGGATCTTGGGCCCGCTGTCGGTGTGTCGCCCGTCAGGATTCTGTGACTCGTCTGTGACGGATCGCGGGGTTTTCGCTGCGTCTGCGTGGCTGCGACAGGTTACACGCGTCTGGTGAACCGCCCCGGTGAGTCCGGAGACTTACTGGTTTGACGGCTCCAGCTGTTGCTGGGCTTGGTTTCGAGCGTAGTAGAGGGCCTCGGCTTCGACGGGTGGGATGTCGCCGCAGTACTCGTAGAGCCGGCGGTGGTTGAACCAGTCGACCCATTCGGCGGTCGCGTATTCGACGTCGTCGACGGTCTTCCACGGTTTGCGCGGTTTGATCAGTTCGGTCTTGTACAGGCCGTTGATCGTCTCGGCGAGAGCGTTGTCATACGAGTCGCCGACGGTCCCGACTGAGGCGGCGATCCCCGCCTCAGCGAGCCGCTCGGTGTAACGAATGCTGACGTACTGCGACCCGCGATCGGTATGTGCCACAACGGAATCCAGTGATCGGCCGTCGCGCTGGCGGGTCCACACGGCCTGCTCGAGGGCGTCCAGGACGAGCTGGGTGGTCATCGAGGTCCCGCAGCGCCAGCCCAGGATCCGGCGGGCGTAGGCGTCGGTCACGAACGCGACATACACCCACCCCGACCACGTCGAGACGTACGTCATGTCAGCCACCCACAGCCGGTCCGGCGCGGCCGGGGCGAAGTTGCGGCCGACCAGATCCCGTGCCCGCTCCGCGACCGGATTGGGGATCGTCGTCTTCTTGACCTTGCCGCGGATCGCGCCGGTCAACCCCTCAGCCTTCATCAGGCGTTCGATGGTGGACCGTGCCACCGGGACACCTTCACGGTTCAGCTGCAGCCAGACCTTCCGCGCTCCGTACACCCCGTAGTTGGCGGCGTGGACCCGACGAATTTCCGTCACCAGGAACTCATCGCGCTGGTCGCGAGCGGTCGGGGTCTTCCCGACGTGCTCGTAGTACGTCGACGGGGCCACCTTCAGCCCGTGCTCGGTGAGCACGGTACAGATGGGCTCGACACCCCAACGCAGGCCACCGGGTTCGCGGTGGTCGGCGTGTTCGCGGATGAAGTCCACGATCACCGGGAGGGCCGGTCGAGCTCGGCTCGAAGAAAGCCGCCGCGGCCTTCAGAATCGAGTTCGCGCGCTTGGGCTCGGCGTTCTCCCGCTTCAACCGGCGGACCTCGGCTGACTCCTCGCTCGTGACCCCTGGTCGGGCACCCGCGTCGACCTGCGCCTGGCGGACCCACTTGCGAACCGTCTCCGGGGTGCCGACCCCGAGGAGCTCCGCGACCCGGGTCATCGCTGCCCACTCCGACTCGTGCTCACCGACGTTCTCGGCGACCATCCGGACCGCCCGCTCCTTCAACTCAGGCGGGTACCGCTTGTGCGTGTCTCCTGGCATGACTCCAACCTTCCCAAGGTTCGAAGTCTCCGGACATGCCGGGGCGGTTCATGGCGTGGTGGGCCCAGATCGCGAGTTCGACTCGGTTGCGGACTGCCAGTTTGGTCATCAACGCGGCGATGTGGCTCTTGACCGTGCTCAGACCGATGAAGAGGTCAGCGGCGATCTCGGCGTTGGTGCGGCCGCGGGCGACCAGCACAAGCACCTCCTCTTCGCGGTCGGTCAGCGGGTGGATGGGTTGGGTTGGCGTCGCCAGCGCTCGATCGGCGAAGGCCTGCAGGAGTCGGCGGGTCACGTTGGGCGCGATGAGCGCATCGCCGTTGGCCGCGGCGTGGATGGCCTGGACGAGGAGGTGCGGCCCGGCATCCTTGAGCAGGAACCCTCGCGCACCGGCGCGGAGTGCGCCGAGGATGTATTCGTCGAGGTCGAAGGTCGTGATCACGACGACCGCCATCGGATCGGCGACGTCCGGCCCGGCCAGCCGCCGCGTCACCTCCACACCGTCGAGACCCGGCATGCGGATGTCCACGAGGAGGACGTCGGGCCGCAGCCGGGTCGCCACCTCGAGGGCCTGTGTGCCGTCCGCGGCCTCCCCGACGACCTCGATGCCCGGTTGGGCGCCGAGAATCATGACGAGTCCGGTTCGCACAAGATCCTGGTCGTCGGCCACGACGACGCGAATGGTCATCGCGGACCTCCGGCGGGGAGAGTCGCGTCGACCACCCAGCCGCCACCCGACCCGGCCCCTGGCCCGGCGGTCAGGGCTCCGCCGAGGAGTGCTGCGCGTTCGGTCATGCCAGTGAGGCCGAAACCTGGTGAAGCGCCCTGCCCCGGGTGGATCTCCCCGTCGTCGGCGACCCGGAGACGGACGAAGTCGCCGACAAGGCATACCTCGATGCCCACCCGTGTGGCACCTCGCGCGTGCCGTAGGGAGTTGGTGAGGGCTTCCTGGGCGATCCGATAGACCGTGGCGTCCACGGCCGGCGACAGCCACAACGCCGGGTCGGGCACCGAGACCTCCACGACCGGTGGCGGAGTGGTGCGCGCGAGCGCGGGCAGGTCGGCCACACCCAGCTGCGGGGAGTAGGCGTCCCACGTTTCGTCGCGGAGCACCCGCACCATGTCGCGCATCTCCGCGAGGGTGCGCGCTGCCTCGGACTCGATCGAGGCGAGGATCTCAGCCGCCCGGGCAGGCTTGGCCAGCGCGACCACCCCGCCGGCCTGCGCCTGCACCGCGATGGCCGACACGTGGTGGGCGACCGTGTCGTGCAACTCGCGGGCGAGCGCGAGACGCTCGTCGTTGCGGATCTCGCGTTGCTGGCGCGCCCACAGGTCGGCGCGATAGCGGGCCGCGGCGGCCAGCGCGATGACGAGCAGGACGAAGAGGATGCCGCCGACGACGTCACCGGAGCCTGCGCTGGCGGTGGCAGTGGCGGTCACCATGCCGAGGGCGACGACCGCGGCGACGAACGGCATACCAAGCGCCACTTCCCGGCCGGAACCCCACCGCACGAGGGAGTAGAGCAGGACCAGGATCGCCGTCATCGCGGTCAGGCCGAGGTCGCCGGCCCGGGTCGCCAACTGGAGGATCGACAGGAGGCCGGCGACCCCGAATCCGATCAGGCAGGTCGTGAGGGGATGGTGGCGACGCCGGAGGAGGGCCGGCGCGAGGCCCAGCGCCAACGCCGTGACGAGCGGGCGCAGTCCAAGGTCAGGGCGGGCCATGGCCTCGACGAGCGCGGCAGCCGCGAACCCGCCGGCGACGAGCCAGTCCACCGGACCCACGGGAGGGGGGTCGGCGGGCCGGGGCTCGCGCCAGACGGACCGGCATACGGCGATCACGTGCCCAGGGTAGGGACCGCGGAGGTAAGGGGCCAGGTCCAGGCGGTGCGCAGGATGAAGACCAGCGCGCCGAGCTCGACCGCGAAACCGAGGCCGTAATAGGCCAGCCACTCCCCGCCGGCGAGGTTGAAGGCCATCCACGGGACGAGGAGGGTCGCGATGACAAGGTTGGTGAGGCGGTTGGCTCGGGCCGGCAGGGTCGTCGAGAGCAGGATCATGAGGGCCGGCACCGAGGCGGCGGCGAGCGAGGCGGTGATGAAGGTTTGGGAGATGTCGAACTCCCACACCTGGCCCTGGAGGATGCCTGCGACCGCGCCGGGTTTGTAGAGGCCCAGCACGTCGACGTAGACGTAGAGGAACATGAAGCTCGTCCAGGCCGCGGCGAGCTTGGTCTGGACGGGGATCTGCGGGGTGGTCACGGGGTGGGTCCTTCGCTGTCGTGGTGTCGTGCTTCCACGATGGCTGCGAGGCCCGGCGCGCACATCAGCCCCAGGGCCTGAGCTGGGTCGGCCGAAAGGATGATTCCTCCCGCGCTCCTGGGTCCGGTGCGCCGGGGGACGCTGGTATGCCGCGGCGCCGGCCGGGCGGCATACCTTCCCGGCCACACGGCATACCTCGGCGTTGTACGTTGCCCTCATGAATGGTCCGCGTGGCCGTCGGGCACCTGGGCATCGGTGACCCGGTGGTCCGTCGCCACCTCCTCGGGGCGGCCCTCGCGGCCTCGGTGATGCTCGGAGCCTGCTCGCTGGACCCGGGCTCGGGGGCAGCGAGCACGTCGGCGACCAGTCACCCGTGCACCGTCACCGGAGCGGTCGAGCTCGACCCGCTGACCTTTGCTGCAGCGCCGCGCACAGCGGTGACGTTGGGCGGGGGCACCTATCGACTCACGGCGACCGGGTTCTTGCGTGGCGGCGTCCTCGACCCGGCCGTGGGGCGCACGACGCTCGCCTGGGGGCCGACGAGCACACCTCCGACCTATGCTCCCGGTCCCGCGAACATCCCTCAGCGAGCGGGCCAGCTGTACCTCGTCGAGAAGGTGCCCACGGACGTCCAGCTGTCAGCCGGCACCTTCTGGTTCCTCAACTCCAACGGCGTGCACGTGCGGCTGGAAGCGTGTTCCCCGGCTACAGCGTCGAGCACCTCCGTGCGGTAGGGGCGAGCGGGGCGGCTTGACGGGACGTGTTGTGGTCTTGGTGGCCGGCCAAAGAGGCGGTATGCCGGGTGCTGGACTGCACGGCATACCTCGCCGTTGGCTTTGCGCTCAGGCAGGCGGCGTGGCCGTGACGGCGCGGTCGAGGGCGGCGAGGGAGGCGTCGAGGTAGTGCGGCGGGAAGGGCGGCATGCCGCTGGGCATCCAGTCCCGGGTGGCCTGCGACATCGCGCGCCAGTCGTAGGTGAGGGTGACGCGGGTGCCGGCGCCGTCGGGTTCGAGGTCGTAGCGCCAGGTGTGGCCGCCCTCGGTGACCCGACCGGAGCGGCTGAGCATGCCCGGCGCCCAGCCGATGGTGCGCCCGGCGACGAAGTCGGTGACCCGGTTGACCATCGTGTAGTCGCCGCCGAGGGAGGCTTGATGCATCTTGACCGCGAAGGTCTGACCGACCGCGGTGATGGGCTCCGGGTTGGCCTCGACCGAATCCCGCACCCACTCGCCGGGTTCGGTCTCGTGGTGGCGGGACGGGTCGGCGAGGAGGGCGAAGATCTGCTCCGGCGTGGCGTCGATGGTGCGCACGGCGACGCGGACGTCCTGGTCGGGGTGGTCGGGGTGATCGGCCGGTGGCGTGGTCGCTGGCGTGGTCATCGGTTGCTCCTTGTCGCGGGTCTGCTGGGTTGCGGACAATTAGGGGTGGGCGGGGGGGGGGGGGGGCGAGACGGCCGAAAGCCGGCGGGGGTCTGGGTGCTGGGAGGGGGGGGGGGGTGGTGCCGACCTGCGGAAGCGAGGGGGGGGGGGGGGCCGCGGAGGGGGGGGGGGGGGTGGGGCCCCCCCCCATTTCCCAGAACGTCCTGTGTACGTCGTGTTCCAGCTCGTCAGAATCTACCGAACGAGCCATCAGAGGAGATCGGCATGACCATGGACCTCAGCGGTCGCCGCGAGCTCAGCGCCGAGGCGATCGAGCGGTACCGAGCCGAGGGACACACCCTGATCGCGGGCCTGGCGAGCGCCGACGAACTGGCCCCGTTCGGGCCGGCGATTGCGGCGGCGACGGCCCGGCGCACCGCGACCGCCGGGCCGCTGCAGGACCGGGACACCTATGGCAAGGCATTCCTGCAAGCGATGAACCTGTGGCGCGACGACGATGTCGTGGCGCGCTTCGTGCTCGCCGAACGCTTCGCCTCCGTCGCCGCACAGCTGCTCGGTGTCGAGCGGGTGCGGATCTATCACGACCAGGCGCTGTTCAAGGAGCCCGGCGGGGGCTACACGCCCTGGCACCAGGACGCGATGTATTGGCCGCTCGACGGCCACCAGTGCATCACGATGTGGATGCCGCTGGTCGACATCGTCCCCGAGATGGGGCGCGCTGACCTTCGCCACCGGCTCGCACCAGCACGGCCCGCTCAGCGACGTCACGATCTCGGACGCGAGCGAGGCCCACTTCGAGAGCGTCATTGCCGAGCGTCAGTTCCCGCTCACCGTCCCGCGCCCGATGCGAGCCGGTGATGCGAGCTTCCACGGCGGGTGGACCGTGCACAAGGCGGGCGGCAACCACACCGACCAGATGCGGGCCGTGATGACCGTCATCTACTTCGCCGACGGCCTGGCCGTGCAGCACCCCACGAACAGCTCCCAGGAGACCGACCTGGCCCAGTGGCTCCCCGGGCTCCGACCCGGCGAGCGCGCTGCCACCCCGATCAACCCGGTCGTGGGAGCCCGCTGACGTCACGCTCCGGTATGCCGGATGATGCGTGCCGGGTGAAGACGGCCTCGTATGCCGTCCGGGGCACCCCGAGCTCGTCGCCGAGGCACCCCAGACGCACCATCGCGCCAAGCCGCCAAGCCCGATCAGGCAACCTCGGCTGCGGGTTCGCCGTGGGCCTGCGGCACGCTCGCCAAGCTCCCCCCAGCCGCCAACGCTGCCTGCGCCTGCAGCAGGAGGCGGTTCAGTGCGGTCTGGACGTCATCGGCGGTTGAGGAGATCTTCTCCGCGCTCTTGTGAAGCTGGCCCACCGCCGTGCGGATTCCGTCGAGCTTGGCAAGGGTCACCAGAGCTTCCTCGATTCGCTCACGCGCCACATGGGCGCTGCCGTCGTCGGCTCGCGCCACGGCTGTCTGCGCCGCGAAGCGCAGCAATTGCACAGTCGTCCGAAGCACGCTCAGATCGTCCGTGTCCGCGCCGAAGGCCAGCACCAGGCGTCGAGGACCGACGATCCGAAGGCCGACCCCACCGTTCTGTTCAACCGTGGGCACGAGCCCCAGTGAGGCCTGGGCCTGGCGGTTGCGTTCGGCTTCATCGAGGTAGTCGCCCCACTGAGTCCGCGACGAGTCCGACATTTCGAGTACGACACGCGCGGGTCCGCCGCCGACCACGAGGACGCCATCACCCTTCTTGTTCTGCTGGCTGAGAGCGCCACCTCTGGTCCCGGTCTCGACATATTCATCGCCCAGGCCAGCTGCGAGTTCGGCCATGACGGCGTTGACTCGCGCCTCGTATGACGCGCCCTTCTGGGGGCTGAACTTGATGAGGCGCGCCGAGACCTTCTCGGCCTCAGCCTGCACCTGAACCACAGTCTTCAGGTCGGCCATCGACTGCTTGAGGTCGTCGTGTTGCTGCTGGAGCTGGTCCATGAGGGTCTTGTGCTGGGCGGCGAGGGCTGCCTGCTGCTTCGCGAGAGGAGAGGTGGGGTCATCGGGGTTCAGAGCCCGGGTTGCCTTCTCGTAAAGGACGTCTGTGTGCTTGTCCGCCCGCTCGGTCAGCGAGGTGCCGAACCGGTCGACCAGCGCCGACAACCGCACCTGCAGCTCTGGGTCATCTCCGCCCACCAGACGGCGGACCTCGGCGCCGAGCTCCTCGCGAGCCGACGTGACCGCCGCTGCAATGGCATCCCGCGTGGTGGCGTTGATGTCGCTCAGGGCCTTCTGTGCGTTGGTTGCGGCCTCCGCCATCGCCTTCGTTGCGGTCGCCACCGAGGCCGCCGTGACCTCGGATGCCTGCTTCATCGAGGCCGCCGTACGGCTCCCCACGTCCTGCACCAACTGCTCCAGGTTGAAGGTGTCCTGAGTTCCGCCGGCGGCAGTGATCGCCTGGGCGCCGATGGCGAGACAGACATTCGCGTATGCCGTGAGGTCACCTCCATCGAGATCCGTCGCGGCGGCGACGGGCCCCCGCGAACCCGAACCCCAGCGCATGGCCTCTGTGGTGACTGCAGGGTGGGTGACGCTGAGATCGGCGATGACGAGCGCCGGAATGGTGCTGTCGAAGGTGACTTTCGGCTGGGCGGGTGGGATGGACAACATGACGGCCTCCTTGGGGGCCAATGCGCCGCGGCCTTCGCGGACATCACCACCATCCGCGCTCCTGGGCTCAATCATGAATCTGATTACTGATAACAGGGTATATCAGTAATCCGCTCCCATCCTCGCCGTAAGCAGCCTAGGGTGAGCCGAGGAAGGGAGGTAACCATGACCGAGGCACTGTTGACGTTGGGCGACATCGCACGGCTGGCTCAGGTCAAACGGCCGGTGGTGTCGATGTGGCGACAGCGGCAGCAGACCCGAAATGGCGTGGTCGCCTTCCCGAAGCCCACCGCCACAACGCCCGTGGAACGCTTCAAGGCCGCAGAGGTCATCGACTGGCTGCAGCGGACCGGACGGGGTAACAACCCCGAGGCCGCTGTCGACGTGCCCCTGGTGCAGATCGGCCAACACCTCCCGACGGAGCGACTCACGCTCCAGGAGTCCCTCATCACGCTGAGGTCACTCACCGACCGACCGCTATCCGACCTCGACCATGAATCCCTCGTCGATCTTGCCGACGAGTGCGACCCTGACGATCTGGCGTTCTTCACGGAGATCTCAGGCGCCGGCGCTGAGCTGCTCGATGCGGCGGCCGAGGCAGACGCTCTGTGCGAAGCAGCCTTCGGACCAGCGCCCGCATTCGACCGACTCCGTCACCCTGGCTCCTTCGAGCTCGCCGACGCGGGCGTCGACCTGATGACGGCAATCGTCTGGCACGCCACAGTTCCTGGTCGGACGCCCCGTCTCGTGGCGGGACTCGAGTCGTCCCCCCAGCTGGCAGCGGCAATCCTGCGATCCAGTCCTGACGACGTCGAAGTCACGTCGCTCGTCACCGATCCGAGCCCCCGGTGGCTGCAACGGAATCTTCTCGTCCGTCGCGCTGTGGCTGCCACCGACAGAACGGCACCGATCGTCCAGCTGCTCGCGGTCAATGACCTGCCGGCGTCAGACTTGCTCAACCATGTCGACGACCTGCAACTCGAGCTGCGCCCGGGTGACATCGGCCTGGTCCTCGGGCCCGCTGACATCCTCGTCGACCGCCTCCCGACGGCCACCCTCGACGGCCAACGCGACAGTCTCCTGCGCCTCGGGGCGGTCCGCCTTGTCGTCAGGCTCCCGGCCGGTCTCAAACCCCGGGCATCGCGGCAACGCCTCGCTCTCTGGGTGATCGCCCCGCCTGCGAGCCCGCTTCCTCCAGCTGATCGCTGGCTGTTCGTGTCGGACCTCAGTTCTCGGCCCCTGGATGCCGTGGCCATCGACCAGCTGGTCGGAGACATCGCCGCCGCGTTGGGGTCTGAGGCAGAGCTGAAACAGCACGTCTTCGCCACGGCCCGGGCGGTCAGCCTCCCAGCACTCATCGCCGCCCGTGGTCCGCTGGTTGCTCTCGGCACTCGACCACCGCGACTCACCGAGGGCCCGGCTGCCCACAGTCCAGCCGAGCACGTGCTCGCGACGAGAACGGTGCTCGCGGCGCTGTCGGCAGAACCGGCAGACCGATTCGGCGCGGTCGAGGTCGACGTACCAGTCGCGGCCGACACCACGCGCCGACTGCCCGGCCAACCCGCGACGGTCGACACCCTCCTCGACGAGAGTCACCTCCGCGTCTTCCCCGGCACACGGATCGTCATCGACGGATTGGCCGAGGGCACCGTGGAGGTCATCACCGCCTCGGATGTGCACGCGCGTCGTGACCGAACGGCATACAGCTCGATCCGCGTCGACCCACTCGACCTGACCCTTCGGCACCCGCGCGCGCGACGGGTGGAGGCCGGGGACGTCGTCTTCGTCACCTCACCGCGGCCGGCGGCGATGATATGCCGTGAAGCCGGCGCGGTCGTCGCCTACCCAGCCCGCATCCTGCGGGTCGTCGGACGCGAAGTCGTCCCCGAGGTCGCTGCCGCGCTCATCAATGCACTGCACGACAGGGACCGCCAGTGGCGCGGGTGGCGTTTTCCACGCGCCGATCATCGGCACTCTGACGCCCTCACCGAGGTGCTTCGCGCGATCGAGGATGAGCGCGCGGACTTGACCACACGGCATACCCAGTTGGACGAACTCACCCGCCTCCTCACCGCGGGGGCCACCCTCGGCACCCTCGCTCTGACCACGAAACCGACGACCGAAGGAGACCACTGATGCCCCCTCGCGCCAAGAAGGCCACCGAGGCCACCCAGCCCTCGACGCTGAAGGAGCTCAAGGACACCCTCTGGAAAGCCGCGGACAAACTGCGCGGCTCGATGGAAGCGTCGCAATACAAGGACGTCATCCTCGGGTTGGTCTTCCTCAAGTACGTCTCCGACGCCTACGACGAGCGCCGGGCCCAGATCGACGCCGGGCTGCGTGCCGAGGGCATGGATGACGACCAGATCGCCATGCTCATCGACGACCCGGAGGAATACCACGGCTACGGCGTCTTCGTCGTCCCCCCGCGGGCCCGGTGGTCCTATCTGGCTACTCACGCCAAGGGGCTGCCCGCATCGATGGGTCGGTCGGCCAAGTCGATCGGTGCACTCATCGATGACGCCATGGATGCCGTGATGCGCACCAACCCCACGCTGGCGGGCACGCTGCCGCGGATCTTCAACCGCGACAACGTCGACCAGAAGCGGCTGGGCGAGCTCATCGACCTCTTCAACAGCCGCGGTCTCAGCTTCACCCGGCAGGGCGAGGGGCGGGCGCGAGACCTGCTCGGCGAGGTCTATGAGTACTTCCTGGAGAAGTTCGCCCGGGCTGAGGGCAAGCGGGGCGGGG
Source organism: Actinomycetales bacterium (assembly GCA_016710645.1). Classification (GTDB taxonomy): domain Bacteria; phylum Actinomycetota; class Actinomycetes; order Actinomycetales; family Dermatophilaceae; genus Phosphoribacter. The sequence continues at coordinate 122,836 of JADJVI010000022.1, forward strand.
AGTTCTACACGCCGGCGAGCGTCGTCAAGGTGCTCGTCGAGGTGCTGCAGCCGACGCACGGGCGGGTCTATGACCCGTGCTGCGGCTCGGGTGGCATGTTCGTGCAGACCGAGCAGTTCATCTACCGCCACGATGGCGAGTCGACCGATGTGCAGGTCTATGGGCAGGAGAGCAAGAACACCACCTGGCGCTTGGCCAAGATGAATCTCGCGATCCATGGCATCGGCACCGAGGGCCTGCACTCGCGGTGGGGCGACACCTTCGTCCTGGACTTCCATGCGGACAAGCAGATGGACTTCGTGATGGCCAACCCGCCCTTCAACCTCAAGGACTGGAACCGCGTCGAGGGCGACCCGCGCTGGCGTTACGGCGTCCCGCCGGCCACCAATGCCAACTACGCGTGGATCCAGCACATCCTCTCCAAGTTGACCGCCGACGGCCGGGCCGGTGTCGTCATGGCCAACGGATCGATGTCGACGAACTCTGGCGGCGAGGGCGAGATCCGCGCCCGCATCGTCGAAGCCGACCTCGTGTCGTGCATGGTGGCGCTGCCGACCCAGCTCTTCCGCAGCACCGGCATCCCGGTGTGTCTGTGGTTCTTCGCCAAGGACAAGGGCATCGGTGCTCAGGGGGGTGTCGATCGGACCGGCCAGGTGCTCTTCATCGACGCGCGCGAACTCGGCTTCATGGTCGACCGGGCGGAGCGCTCGCTCGCGCCCGAGGATATTGCGAAGATCGCGGACACCTACCACGCGTGGCGCGGATCTCCTTCCGCTGCAAGCAAACCCACGAACATGGCGTATGCCGATGTGCCGGGTTTCTGTGCCAGCGTCAGCTTGGCGGACATCAAGGCTGCCGACTATGCCTTGACACCGGGCCGTTACGTCGGGGCGCCCGAAGCCGAGGATGACGGCGAACCCATCGACGCGAAGATCGAGCGACTGACCAAGGAGTTGCTCGCCGCCTTCGACGAGAGCGCCCGTCTAGAACAGGTCGTCCGCACCCAACTCGGGAGGGTGTCATGACCGGATCCGTCGTGTCCTTCGCGGATTTGATCAAGCGCGGCGTGCTGGTAGTAGGCGATGGGCATCGAGCGAAACTCAACGAGCTGGTTGGCGGCGGTCCGCTATTCCTGCGAGCGGGCGCCTTGTCCGATAGCGGGTTCGATTGGGCAGGCCTCGATGCGTTTCACACAGATCTCCAACTAGACAACAAGCGGGGTCGCATTGGCGATGTAGTCATCACGACCAAAGGCAACAGCATCGGGCGTGTGGGACGAGTGCCTGGCGTGGCTCCTGACTTCGTCTACTCTCCGCATCTGAGTTTCTGGCGCTCGGTCGAACCCGAGGTGCTGGATCAGGGCTACCTCTACTACTGGGCACGAAGTGAGCGGTTCAGCTCGCAGTTGCGCCAGTTGGCCTTCGGCACGGACATGGCGCCGTACTTCAGCCTGCGCGACCAAGCGCGCCTCCAGATCTCCCTCCCTTCCAGGCGGGACCAGCAGGGGATTGCGGAGGTGTTGGGGGCGCTCGACGACAAGATCGCCGCAAACTCTGTAGCCAAGAGGACTGCACTGTCGCTTGCGGAGGCATGCTGGGTGCGCGCCTCCCTCACCGGTGATCGCATGGTCCCACTGCGTGAAGTAGCGAGACTCGACTATGGCAAGGCACTCAAAGCCAGCGAGCGCGTTGCAGGCGACGTCATGGTCTACGGCAGCGGCGGGATCACCGGCTCCCACAACATCGCGCTCGTGGATCGAGCAGGCGTTGTCTTGGGACGAAAGGGCACAGTGGGTTCGACCTACTGGGCCTCCGGTCCGCATTTCCCCATCGACACCACCTACTCAGTGGTGCCCCTGGCGCAATTGTCGCTTGAGTATCTGTACTTCGCATTGAAGGCGATGAGACTCGGCGAGATGAACTCCGACAGCGCCGTGCCGGGCCTGAACCGCGATGACGCGTACGCGCAGATGGTACGGGTGCCGAGCAGCGACGGAATTGCTGACTTTAGCTCGCTGGTTCCAGACCTGATGCGTGCGGTCGATGGAATCGAGGGTGAGGTGACGGTCCTTGTCAGGGCTCGGGACACATTGTTGCCGTTGTTGATTTCTCGTCGCATCACCATCAAAGATGCGGAATCGGTTGTGGGAGAGGTGCTCTGATGGCCCGCACCAAGCAGTCAACGAAACCGCGCAAGCTCGACCTCGATTCTTGCCTTGTGGTTGGGATCGCCTCCAGCGCGCTGTTCGACTTACAGGAGTCGGGCGCCTACTTCAAACAGCATGGCGAAGCCGCCTACCGGCAGTTCCAGGACGATCACCTCGAGGAGCCCTTGAGTAAGGGGGTCGCGTTCCCGTTCGTTGAGCGGCTGCTGAGCCTCAACGACTTGGACGAGGAACAAGCACTCGTCGAGGTGATCGTCTTGTCGAAGAACGACCCCACGACCGGGCTGAGGGTGATGCGCTCTTTGGAGCACCACAAGCTCCCAATCACACGAGCCGTCTTCACCCAGGGCCAGGCCCCGTACGACTACATCCAGGCTCTCGGGATGTCCCTCTTCCTTTCGGCAGAGCGCAAGGACGTGGACGCTGCCATCCGCCTTGGGTTCCCGGCTGGTCACGTGCTTCCGTCCACAGCGGACTATGACGAGAAGGACTCGTCAGTCCGAGTCGCGTTTGACTTCGACGGAGTGCTGGCGGATGACACATCGGAGCGTGTTTACAAGGCCAAGGGACTGCCGACCTACCAGAAGAACGAGGCGGGTAAACGTCACCAGGCACTCGCGCCCGGCCCTCTCCAGCGACTCCTCGCTGATCTCAACGTGATCCAAGACCGAGAGGAGACTCGGCGAAAGGACGACCCGACCTACCGGCCGAGGCTTCGCATCGCGCTCGTGACGGCCAGGAATGCCCCGGCCCACGAAAGAGCGATCCTGTCCCTGCGAGAGTGGGGCGTTCGCGTCAACGACGCCTTCTTTATGGGGGGCGTCGAGAAGTCCCGCGTGCTGGGGGTCCTCCGTCCCCACATCTTCTTCGACGACCAGACCACCACCTCGACGGGGCTAGTGATGTTGCGGTCGGCGTACATATCCCCTACGGGGTCGCGAACGAGATCAAGAGGGAGGAGCCGAAGTGACTAGTCACGGCATGTCCGAAGAGGCGTGGGAGCTGGCCGCCATCGAGCGGCTCGGGGAGACCGACTTCTGGGAGCCACTGACCGGGCACGACATCGCGCCCGGCACCGGCCTGCGCGACACCTGGACCGATCCGGTGGTCGGCCCATGGGTGATGGAAGCGTTGATCCGCCTCAACCAGGATGTGCCGACCCAACACCTGCAACAGGCGCTCGCCGACATCCTCTCGACCACCAGCCAGGACGCGATCACCGAGAACCGCCGGATGCACGACCTGTTGGTGCATGGCTACCGCGGCCTGACCTACACCGACAGCGACGGCCGCGAGGTCAATCCGACGATCTGGCTGCTCAGCCCGCAGGCCGACGAGAACGACTATCACGTGGTCAATCAAGTGACGGTGCGGGTGGGTGATCATCAACGCCGCTTCGACATCGTCCTCTACGTCAACGGTCTGCCCCTGGTCATCATCGAGCTCAAGAAGGCCGGGTCCGAGAAGGCCGACGTCTCCGCGGCATACGCGCAACTGGCGACCTACGTCCGCGAGCTGCCGATGGCCTTCCGGTTCTGCGTTCTCACCGTCATCAGCGACGGTGTCGTCGCGAAATATGGGACGCCCTTCACGCCGCTCAACCACTTCGCCCCGTGGAACGTCGACGACATCGGCAGTCCGCTCACGGCATACGACACCGACGAACTCGGCAACCACCGCACCGGCCTGGACGTCCTCATCGACGGACTCTTCAACGTCGAGCGCTTCCTGCAGATCGTCCGCGACTACGTCGCCTTCGACGCCACCGAGAAGGGGCTGGTCAAGCGGATAGCCAAGCCGCACCAGTACTTCGCCGTGACCAAGGCGGTCGGTAGCACCATCGACGCCGTGCGCAGCAATGGCAAGGCCGGCGTCGTCTGGCACACCCAGGGCTCAGGCAAGTCGATGGAGATGGAGCTTTACACCGCCAAAGTGATGCGCCACCCTGCCCTCCTCAACCCGACGATCGTCGTGATCACCGACCGCAGGGAGCTCGACGGACAACTCTTCGAGGGGTTCCAGGTCAGCCAACTGCTGCCGGAGGAGCCGGTCAAGGTGACGACTCGCGCCCAGCTGCGCGAGGCGCTGACCTCGCGGGTGACGGGCGGCATCTACTTCACGACCCTGCAGAAGTTCGGGCGCACCGACGCCGAGCGGGTCGCCGGCGCCGAGCACCCGCTGCTCTCGGACCGCACCAATGTCATCGTCATCGTCGACGAGGCTCACCGCAGCCACTACGACGACCTCGACGGCTACGCCCGACACCTCAAGGACGCCCTCCCGCACGCCACGCTCATCGCCTTCACTGGCACGCCGATCTCGAAGGCCGACCACAACACGCGCGCGGTCTTCGGCGACTATGTCGACGTCTACGACCTGAGCCGCGCGGTCGCGGACGGCGCCACGGTGCCGGTGACCTTCGAGCCGCGGCTCATCAAGGTAGCCTTCGCGGCCGGCCTGTCGGAAGACGACATCGACCAGGCCGCCGACGAAGCTGTGCACGGGCTCGACCTGGCCGAGCGCGAGCGCATCGAGCGCTCGGTGGCCGTCATCAGCGCGGTCTACGGAGCGCCCGACCGGATCCGCGCCCTGGCGGCCGACATCGTCGAGCACTGGGAGCGGCGCCGCACCGAGATGGCGAAGTTCATCGAGGCACCCGGCAAGGCGATGATCGTCGGCGCCACCCGCCAGATCTGCGCCGACCTGTATGCCGCGATCGTCGCCTTGCGCCCGGACTGGCATTCCGACGAACTCGACCGCGGCCGGATCAAGGTCGTCTACAGCGGGACGCCCTCGGACCCGGAGTCGATCGTGCGTCACGTGCGGCGCGACTCGGCCAACGCGACCATCAAGGAGCGGCTGCGGCAGGTCGACGACGAACTCGAGATCGTCATCGTCAAGGACATGATGCTCACCGGCTACGACTCCCAGCCCCTGCACACCCTCTACCTGGACCGACCGCTCAAGGGTGCGCTGCTCATGCAGACTCTTGCGCGCGTCAACCGCACCTTCCGCGGCAAGGAGGACGGGTTGCTCGTCTCGTATGCGCCGCTCGTCGACAACCTCGGGCAGGCGCTCGCGGAGTATTCGCCGACGGACCAGGCGAAGCGGCCGATGGGACGCAACATCGACGAGGCGGTCGCGCTAGCGACTGACCTGTTGTCCCAACTCGATTCTCTGGCAGCCGGTTACGACTGGCGGGCTCGGTTGAAGAGCGACTCCAAGAAGGGGTGGCAGGCAGCGGCACTGGGCCTCACGGCATACCTGCGCAATCCCGCCACTCCCGGAAACCAGACGGAGGACGGGACCGAAAGTCTCCTCACGGCATACCGCCGATTGAGTGCCGGACTCGGGCGCGCGTGGGCACTCGCCTCGGGCCATTCGACGCTCAGCGAGGTGCAGCAGAGGGCGGTGCGCTTCTACGAGGAGGTGCGGGTCTACATCGCGAAGTTCGACGCGGAGGAGCGGATCGCCCGCGGCGAACCGGTGCCCGACGACGTGCGGCGGCTGCTGTCTGATCTCGTGGCCACCTCGACCGAATCCGGCGAGATCCTCGACATCTACGCCGCAGCCGGGCTGGCCAAGCCCAGCTTGATGGATCTGGGGCCGGACTATGCGAAGGCCGCCGCGGCAGTGCCCAACCCGCACCTGGCGATCGAGGCGTTGCGCGCCATGCTCACCGCCGAGTCAAAGGCGACCTCGGCAGGGTCGTTGGTGCGGCAGCGGGCCTTCTCGGAGCGGTTGGCCGAGCTGATGAAGCGCTACACGAACTCGCAGTTGACGGCCGCCGAGGTCATCGCGGAACTGATCGCGATGGCTCAGGACGTGGCTGCCGACCGGGACCGTGGCAAGAGTTTCGATCCGCCGTTGGCTGACGACGAACTGGCCTTCTTCGACGCGGTGTCGGAGAACGAGTCAGCCCGGGAGTTCATGGGTGATGAGGTGCTCGCCCAGATCGCCCGCGAGTTGGTCGCGGTGATGCGGCGCGACGTCAAGACCGACTGGACCGTGCGCGACGACGTCAGGGCCAAGCTGCGGTCATCGATCAAGCGGCTGCTGGTGAAGTATCGGTATCCGCCGGACCAGCAGCCCGAGGCGATCCGTCAGGTGATCGAGCAGATGGAGTCGCTGGCGCCGAAGTATTCCGTTGGCGGCGGGTGAGCAGGGCTGTTGCAGCTGCGGCGCTAACGGAACGTGTTAGGATTTCCCGCGGAACTTAACACATTGCGTCGGCGTGGAAGGGGGCCTCACATGACCTGGCGGCCTGACGTGCCCTACAACGACCTGCCCGCGCTCCCCCCGGCCATGGAGCTCGAACCCAAAGTGGTCCTCAAGGCCGCCATCGAGGCGCGCACAGCACTGGCCACCATGGCCCAGGCAGCCAAGATGCTCCCGAACCCCGGCATTCTCATCAACGCCGTGCCCATCCTCGAGGCGCAGGCGAGTTCCGAGATCGAGAACATCGTCACGACCGCCGACGAGTTGTTCAAGCATGTTCACACCGGCGGCGGCGACCATGCCACCAAGGAAGCGCTGCGCTACCGCACGGCACTCTTCAGTGGACTGACGTCCCTGAGCGAGCGACCGCTCACCGCGCAGACGGCAATCCAGATCTGCTCCTCCCTGCACGGGCGAGAGATGCGGGTGCGCGCGTTGCCGGGCACCCGGATCGCAAACCCGACAACGGGCGAGATCATCTATGCGCCCCCAGAGGGCCATGACCTCATCGTCGACAAGCTCAGTGATTGGGAGCGCTTCATCCACGCCGGTGACGACGGCCTCGATCCCTTGGTGCGGATGGCGCTGGCTCACTATCAGTTCGAGGCGATCCACCCGTTCCATGACGGCAATGGGCGCACGGGGCGCGTCCTCAACATCCTCATGCTCATCGAGAGCGGCCTCCTCAACGACCCGATCCTCTACCTCTCGCGCTCGATCATCGGCCGCAAGAACGACTACTACCGGCTCCTGCGTGCAGTCACCGCCGAGGGAGCGTGGATTGACTGGATCCTCTACATACTCGATGTCGTTCGTGAGTCATCTGAGTCGACGACGCGCAAGATTGCCGCGATCCGTGACTGTCAGCGCGACATCGCCGAGCGCGCTCGCGCCGCCACGACCGGGGGTCGGGACGCCCGATTCCTCGACGTGCTCTTCGAGCAGCCCTACTGCCGGATCGTGACCGTGGTCGAGCGTTGCGACGTGTCGCGGCAGACGGCCTCGAACTGGCTGCACGCCCTGGTCGCAGCGGGCCTCCTGCACGATGTCAAGGTGGGACGCGAGGTGCTCTTCGTCAATCACGAGCTGCTCCACGTCCTGACTCGCGCAGACTAGACGATCTGTTAGGTTTTCGGAACTTTCCTAACATGTCTCCACCACATGGTGCCTTGCTTGACACGTTGCATCGAGACCAACTCACGTTTGAGTTGAAGTCACCCTCGCCACGCTCCAACTGAACTTGGATCCCCGACCACAGCTTCCAATCGAGAGGGGTTCTTGGGTTGGAAGCTGCCCTCGTGGTCGCCCACTGGGCCTGGTGCTGCGACCGCTCGGCGCCCCTGAGGCGTGCAGTCGCGGATCCACAGTCTGACTTGTCTGACAGCGGTGTAGCCTTGGCGTCATGACGACCATTAGCGCACGAGACGCCTCGCGGGGATTCTCCGCGCTGCTCGACCGCGTCGAGCATGACGGCGAGGAGTACACCGTCGAGCGTGACGGCCGAGCGGTAGCACGTATCGTCCCGGCGACCACGCGCACCGTCGCCGGCTTCCTCGCCCGCCGCGCCGGACGCCTGCCGCTCGACGACGATTTCGCTGCCGACGCGACGAACGCAAACCCCGTTCTCACCGTGGACACGGCAGACCCATGGCACGCCTGATCCTCGACACCAACGCCCTGATCCAGCTCGACCGCCACGGAGAGGACGTCACGGGGATCTCCGAGTCCGACGACATCGCGATCGCTGCGGTCACCCTCGCCGAACTGCGGCATGGCGTCCTGGCGGCGGACACTGCCAGGCGGCAGGCGCGTGAGCAATTCGTCGAGGACGTCGAGGAGACGATCGAGGTGCTGCCCTACACGAGGTCGACGGCGACGGCACACGCCGCTCTGCTCGACCACGTCCGTCGCTCAGGGAAACCTCGTGGCGCCCACGACCTCATCATCGCTGCGCACGCACGGCAAACCGGGCGCCAGGTCGCTTCTCTCGACGTCGAGGCACGCTTCAGCGACCTGCCCGGCGTCCGCATGGCCGATGAGCAGTAGCCGCCGCAGCTGCATCTCGACAATCAGTCGTCGTCGTCGTCGCCTTAGAACGGTTGGGCCATGTTGGTGAAGCGGCTGTAGTGGCCCTGGAACGCCACCACGATCGTGTCGGTCGGCCCGTTCCTGTGCTTGGCGACGATCAGGTCCGCCTCGCCTGCCCGCGGCGACTCCCGCTCGTAGGCCTCTTCGCGGTGCAAAAGGATGACCATGTCGGCGTCCTGCTCGATCGAGTTGTGGACCGCGATGCCGTTGGCGATGAAGTTGTGCCCACCGACCACGGTCGCGTCGAAGACTTCCTCCACGCCGTCGGCCTCGACGGACACCACCTCGTCCCAGAGGACGTCGTTCACGGCATACAGCTCCAACTCGGCAGAGTCGAGCACCGCCGCCACCCGACCCAGCCGCTCCCGTGAGGGCGCGTGCCGATAGATCGCGCTCCCGTTGTAGGAGACACCCAACGCCGACTGGAATTCGCGCGTCGTCATCCCGCGCTCGGACATGACCGAGCGCACCTTGTCCCACACCTCGACCGGAACGGTGTCGACGTTGGTGTTGGCGGTGACCTCACGCACGATCGACAGCAGCCGCTCGGCCGCCTCGCCACGCGCGCCATGCACACCGATCTCCTGCAGGAAGCGCCGCTGGCTGTCCGCGCCCGAGATGTCCAGTGTGTAACCCGGCCGGTAGCCCTGCTTGCGCACCGTGCGCAGCCGGGTCGAGATCCCGAACCGCAGTAGCAGCCGCGACAGGTCGTCGACCAGGCGCCGGGACGTCGACGAGTAGTAGATCCGCCCGCCGCGCCCAGCGCGGTTGACCGTGACCGAACCGTCGGTTGCCCAGATGTGGCGAAGGAACAGCGCGATCTGCCGCTTGGAGGCGTAGAAGACCCGCTCCGGCACGAACTTCTCGTGACTCCGCAGCCCAAACAGGCCCAGCTCGTCGAGCCACGCCGCGATCGGGTTCCGCACCCCGTGCGTGAGCCGATACGGCGCCCGCAGCCGCAGCGACGTCACCCGCGCGGCGGCATACTCGTCGCGCACCTCGCCACCGCCGCAGCGCCGCCTTGGTCACCGCGCGCAGGTTGGCCTCGTCGACCGAGGCATAGCGCAGCGGCTGCCGCTTGACGAACGATCCGTCGCCGAGCAGGTGCGCGAGCAGCACGACCTTGTCGTCCTCCCACGGCTCGAACCGCTCAGGCGCAGGGGTATGCCGTGGCACCGCCACCCGTGCGCCGGTGCGCAGCTCGCCCAAGGGCGTCCACCCGGCATACGTGAGGAAGGGGTGGTTGTCGGTGGCGCGGATCTCCTTGCCGGAGGCCAAGGTGAGCCGCCAGACCGGCCGCACCCCGGTGGAGAAGACATGGGTGAGGTGCCGACGCACGTAGCGCAGCGACTCGTCGAGCGACCAGACCGGCACGTCGCGCTCGCCCGCGGCATACAGGGCGCCCATCGTCGTCTCGGCGCCGGTGTCGGCCCTTAGGATCCGCGTGTCGGCGGTGAGGCAGCCCGACTCGCGCAGGTCGGACATCTGGGGCTTCTTGTCGGTGCGTTGTTCAGGGCCACGGTTCAGCTGCGAGATCGCGATGACCGGCACTTCGAGTTCCTTGGCCAGCAGCTTCAACGCTCGCGAGAACTCCGACACCTCTTGCTGCCGGCTCTCGACCCGCTTGCCGGACGACATCAGCTGCAGGTAGTCGATGACGACCAGCTTGAGGTTGTTGCGCTGCTTGAGCCGCCGGCACTTGGCGCGGATCTCCATCAGCGACATGTTGGGCGAGTCGTCGATGAAGAGCGGCGCATCCGACACTCGGCCCATCGTCGCGGCCAGGCGCTGCCAGTCGTCGTCGCGCATGGTGCCCTTGCGCATGTGCTGCAGCTGGATCTGCGCCTCCGCCGACAGCAGACGCATGGTGATCTCGGTCTTGCTCATTTCGAGCGAGAAGACGACCGCCGCCATCTTGTGCTTGATCGCCGCCGATCGCGCGATATCCAGACCCAACGTCGAGTTGTGGGTCGGGATCATCGATCGACCCGCGAGGTACAGGTGGTCTGCCGCCGCGACCTCGATGCACCGCACCGGCACCGACGCGACCGGTCGCACATCGACGATGAAACGGCTGCCACGCCGCTCAAACGACTTTTGGCGGCGATCCTTATGCACGAGACGCTTCCGCTCCAAGCGGAAGACGTCGTCAGACGGCGTGAAGTTGACGTTGAAAGCCACCGACGAATCGACCGACCGACCACGCACTGATCGACGCGCAACCGAGACGCGGTAGCCCAGAGACACGACGAGTTCGACGATGTCGTCAGCCAGACGCGCAGACGTCGTCGTTACCTGCACCGACCCGGTGTTGGTGACAGTGCCGTCTGTGTCAAGCAGCCCGGCCAGCAGCGCCCTGCGCTGCTGCTCGTCCGCCCTCAGGTAGATAGGGGGGATGTGCTTGTTCCCGAGCACTCCCACCTTGCGCAACAGCGCCTTCACCGTGCCATGGTCATCGCGACAGGGCTGACACCGTGCCAGCCCGCTGGACCGCCCGCCACAGTCCGGACAGCTTGGCGCCTTCCCATGGCCCTTGGCTCGCCCCCCACAGGACCGTCCGCACGTGACGACATTGGAGTTGTGCGGCGTGAACTCCGCCCCACACACCACGCACTGCCGACTGGACAGCTCCGACGAAGGCAAGAGCAGCGAGTACCGCATCACCCCGGTCGTCGGACGAACCTCCACGCCCTCGGTCTCAAGGAGGACCAGCATCTCTTCATCGGCCGTAGTGAGAGCCGCCGAGTCAGTCGTGCCATCGCCGAGCCAGGCCCCCAGCACATACGGAGACAGGGGAAGTGTCAGCTTCTCCAACATCAACGGTCCGCACGTGGGAACCGAGTGATTCAACCGCCGGTCAGCCGTCTCAGTCCGCAGGGTCGCTGCGATCTCAACAGTGGTTCGCACCGCCGAAAAAGTCCGCTGGTTTCGCGTCCGATTGCGATGGTCGCGCGCGGCCTGGAAGGAGCGGCGGCTCGCGCGCGTGTCGGTCAGCCACTGGTGCTCAGCGTCAGCGACGATCACCGAACCGTCTGAGAACTCCACCTCGAAGCACGGTCGCCCAACCATGACCTCGGTCGCAGCGACCACTCGCGTCGGGCGGCCATCGGCGCCCATCACGAGATCCCCGACCGCGACCTGGCCCATGGTCGTCCAGCCGGACGGCGTCGGCAGCGGGGTGTCGAGCGCGAGCGCCTTGCCCATTGCAGGCCTCGCCGCGACCACGATCATCTGGCCCGGGTGCAGGCCGTTGGTCAGCGCATCCAGATCGGTGAACCCGGTCGGCACGCCGGTCATCTCGCCGGACTTGCCCGACGCCACCTCGATCTCGTCGACGGTCAGCTCGAGGATGTCGCCCAGCCGGTGGTAGTCCTCGCCCCCGCGCTTGTCGGCCACGGCATACACCTCGGCCTGCGCGGCATTGACGATGTCCTCGACATCCCCGCCGCCCTGCGCGTAACCAAGCTGCACGATCTTGGTGCCCGCCTCGACCAGCCGCCGCAGCACCGCGCGCTCGGCGACGATCTGCGCGTAATAGCCCGCATTGGCCGCCGTCGGCACCGACGAGATCAACTGATGCAGGTATGCCGTGCCGCCCACCCGCGGGAGCGACCCCCGCTTGGTCAACTCGTCGGCGACGGTCACCGCGTCGGCCGGCTCACCGCGCCCATACAGGTCGAGCACCGCGTCGAAGATGATCTCGTGCGCCGGCCGATAGAAGTCGACTCCGCGCAGCGTCTCGACGACGTCGGCGATGGCGTCCTTGCTCAGCAGCATGCCGCCCAGCACCGACTGCTCGGCCGCGACATCCTGTGGAGGAAGCCGGTCCTCAGGGGGCCCGTCGCCCGACTGCGGGAACAGCTGCTGGATCGACACCGCTCCCCCGCCATCCTTCCGACTCGACCAGATTGACCAACTCACCGCTCAGACCACACCCACCACACGCGGGCATGACACACTTCACCACCGGCCACCGACACCCCACCTCGGGAGTCCGCACCCGGCATACCTCGGCGTTTCGTCTCACACCCCGAAAACACCCGCTGACCTGCGCAAACACGCCCTGGCCCCACGTCTCGCGCACCGCCCACAACACCGCGCCGGTATGCCGTCCGCTTGCCTTCCGCGGACCTGCACCGGCCCGCCGTCCTGGGCCTCGGACCACGCTATTGCCCGCCGCCGCGACCCTCAACCAGCCCCTGTGGACGACCAGTGGACAAGCTGTGCAACACGCCCAAGCGCGATGTGCACAGCTATCCCCAGGGTGTGGACAACCTGTTGACGGACACCCCCGAGACACCCCGAATTCACGCCTGCTGAGCACCCCGGAACGTCCACCGCTGTGGAGAACAGAAACTTCTCGGGCGTGTCTGCCGCCTGCGACATAGCCTGTCGCCATGTGCCGAAACATCCGCCCGCTGCACAACTTCGAGCCGCCCGCCACGAGTGCTGAGGTCAACGCCGCTGCCTTGCAGTACGTCCGCAAGATCGCCGGCACCGCCGCCCCGAGCCAGGCCAACCGCGGCGCCTTCGACGAAGCCGTCGCCGCCGTCGCCGCCGCGACCGCCCACTTGCTCGACCACCTCACGACCAGCGCCCCGCCCAAGAACCGCGACGTCGAAGCCGCCAAAGCCCGCGCCCGCAGCGCCGCCCGCTTCGGCACGGCGTAGGGCGCTCGCGAGTGACAGTCAGGGTCGCGGCCGCCACACCCCGCCCGGCACCGGCGTGAGGTCCGCGACCGGCAGCACCCATTCGTAGATCCACACCCGCGCCGGTATGCCGTCCGCCCACCTCCCAGCGCCATCTGCAGCGTCGGTCACAGCACCAGCCGGTATGCCGTCCGCCCACCTCCCAGCCCCACCTTCCCCCGCGTGCGTCGCCTCCCACGGCACGAGCACCCGCCGATACCGGGCCGGCCCAGCGTCGCAGTCGGCCACCCGCTCATAGGCATCGAACTCGGCCCACGCCTGCGCCACCGGCCGGTCCACACCGACCTCGACCAGGTCACACTCGATGGTCGAGCTCACCGCGCAATCCCCCTGCACGGCAGCCCAATCCACGACGGCCGCCGGATAGGCACCCGTGTCGTAGAGCCACCCGGGCACCCGCACCCCGCGCACCAGCGTCCGCACCGCCGGCACGACCGCGCCCCCGACCGTCGCCGCACCCTCGCGCAAGGTCCCATAGACCGCCAACACGGCCACGCTGTCTGACGCCGTGGGTTGCTGCTCCATAGCCCCGGCAGCGTAGCCTCATCCCCCATGGCCACCCCGCCCGCGCCCGAGCGGCACACCGCTCCCGCGTCCGAGCCGAACGCCGCGTCCGCGCCTGAGCCGCACCCCGCGCCGGAGCCAGACCCCGCGCTCATCGCCGCCATCCACGCCGCCCTCGCGGCCCAGGCCGACCCCGTCCGCGCCGCCGGTCAGCAGCGCTACATGAAATCCGCGATGCCCTACCTCGGCCTCACCAGCCCGCAGCTCAAGGTGACGTTGCGACCGATCCTGCGCGACCCGGCATACCGGCTCGACAACCGCGAGCGCTGGGAGGCGACCGTCCGCGCCCTCTGGGACGGCGCGACCCACCGCGAACACTGGTATGCCGCGCTGGCCCTGGCGGGGCACAAGCACTACCGCCCGTGGCGCGACCTGGGCACCCTCGACCTCTATCGGCACCTCATCCTCACCGGTCAGTGGTGGGACGTCGTCGACGAGATCGCCACGCACCGGGTGCGCGAGGTCCTCGACACCCACCCCGACGCGATGTCAATCACCCTGCGCCAGTGGGCGATTGACGACAACCTGTGGATCCGCCGTAGCGCCATGCTGAGCCAGGTCGGCCGCCGCGAGCGCACCGACCCCCAGTTGCTCGCCGACACCATCACGCCCAATATCGACGGACGAGACTTCTTCTCCCGCAAGGCGATTGGCTGGGCGCTGCGCGAATACGCGCGCACCAACCCGGATTGGGTCCGCGCCTTCGTCGCCCGGCACCCCGACCTGTCCGGCCTGTCCCGCCGAGAAGCCCTCAAACACCTCGACTGACATGGCCCCGCCAACCCCGGAGCGGGCGCCACTCCCGCCCGACAGGAGCACACCCGCACCGTCCGTCGACCGGCGCGAGATCATCGGGCTGGCCGTGCCGGCCTTCCTCGCCCTGGTCGCCGAACCCCTTTACCTGCTCGCCGACTCCGCGATCGTCGGCCACCTCGGCACCGTCCCGCTGGCCGGTCTTGGCGTCGCCGCCTCCGTATTGCTCACGGCCAGTGGGCTGTTCATCTTCCTGGCCTACGCGACGACCTCCCAGGTGGCCCGGCATCTCGGCGCCGGCCAACGCGCCGCCGCCATTTCGGTGGGCCTTGACGGCCTCTGGCTGAGCCTGGTCATCGGCACCCTCGCCGGCATCGCCCTGGCCGTCTTCGCCGACCCACTGGCCGCCCTCTTCGGCGCCAGCGACGCCGCCCATGCCCAAGCCGTCACCTACCTACGGGTTGCCGCCGCCGGCCTGCCCGGCATGCTCGCCACCCTCGCCGCCACCGGCACCCTCAGAGGCCTGCTCGACACCCGCACCCCGCTCGTTGCCTCCGTCGTCGGCCTCAGCGCCAACGTCGCCCTCAACCTGCTCTTCGTCCACGGCCTGCACTGGGGCATCGCCGGCTCGGCCTGGGGCACGATGATCGCCCAGACCGCCATCGCTCTGGCGCTCACCGCCGTCGTCCTGCGCGGCGCCCGCACCCATGCCGTGGCCCTGCGCCCCCACCCGGGCCGCATCCTCGCGGCGGCGCGGGACGGCATACCCCTGGTCGTGCGCACCATCGCCCTGCGCGCGGTGCTGCTGCTCTCGGTCTGGGCCGCCGCCCACCTCGGCGACGCGCCCCTGGCCGCCCACCAGGTCGTCGCGACGATCTGGAGCACGCTCGCCTTCGCCGTCGACGCCCTGGCCATCGCCGCGCAAGCCGTCGTCGGGCGCAACCTCGGCGCCGGCGACATCACCGCCGCCCGCGCAGCCACCCGCACCATGCTGCGCTGGGGCATCGCCAGCGGGGTGCTCCTCGGCGGCGCGGTGGTCGCCTTGCAGGGGGTGCTCCTGCCGGTCCTCACGCCCGACCCCGCCGTGCAGGGGTATGCCGGTCGCGCCCTGCTCGTCGTCGCGGCCGGTCAGCTCGTGGCCGGGTATGTGTTCGTCGCCGACGGCGTGCTCATGGGGGCGGGCGACTTCCGCTATCTGGCCTGGGCGATGCTCGCCAGCCTCACGGCATACCTGCCGATGGCGGCCTTCGTGCGCGCGCTAGGCGTATGGGGCGAACCCGGCCACGTGCTCGTCGTGCTGTGGATCGCGTTCGTGGCCTTCATGGCGGTGCGGATGGCGACGCTCTGGTGGCGGCTGCGCGGCGACGCGTGGGCCATCACTGGCACGACCACCCGCTGACCAGGTCTGGGCTGAGCCTCATGGTCCCGAGACGCCCCGCCCCGCGCTTCACAGATCGCGATCAGTTGACATGGGTGCCGTTATAGCGCGACCCAAGTCAACTGATCGCGATCCGCATGGGTGGGTGGGTGGGTCGAGGTGGGTGAGCCGGGCCACCCACCTCGAATCAGCGAACCTGGTTGGGGGCCTTCAGTTGGCCGATGCCGGGGTTGTTGAGCAGGAACTGCGGCATCTTCTCGGCCGCGAGCGCCTGGAAGAGCGCGGTCGTCACCGGCTTGTCGGCGTTGAGCACCGAGGCACCGGCCGCCGTCGTGCCGAAGCTCGTGATCGGAATGGTCAGGAAGGTCACGTCGTCGGTGCGAATGTCCTTGAGCGACAAGGCCAACTGGCCGATCGCCTGGTTGGACAGGGCATCGTCGACGACGAGGTTGCGGGTGATCGCGCCGACCGAGTCGTTGAGGGTGACCGGGTTGGTCAAGGTGCCCTTGGAGACCAGCTTGCGCAGCATCTCGCGCAGGAAGTTCTGTTGGCGCTGGATGCGGTCGAAGTCGCCGCCGGCCAGGCCATAACGGGTGCGCACATACTCCAGTGCCTCGTCGCCCATGAGGGTGTGCTCGCCCTTGGTCCATTGGTACCTGTGCATGGGGTCATAGACGTCGGCCGGGATATAGACGGTCACCCCGCCCAGGGCAGTGGACAGGTCCTTGAATCCGTTCCAGTCGATGACCGCCACATGGTCCATCCGAATGCCGGTGAACTGCTCGACGGTCTGCTGCATGAGGCTGGGCCCGCCATAGGAGAAGGCCGCGTTGATCTTGTCCTCGCCATGGCCCTCGACCGGCACATAGGTGTCGCGGGGGATCGAGACGACATAGATACGTTTCCGGTCCCCGGAAATATGCATGACCATCATCGTGTCCGAGCGATGGACGCCCGGCTGCCAACGGCCCGAGCGCAGCGTCTCGGCGATCCCCGACCCGTCATAACCATTGTCGGCACCGGCCAGCAGGAAGGTCAGTCCCGGTTCCTCGTTGCCTTCAACCGGCACCGGCGCCGGCCGGGCCGCCTCCGGCACCGTTGACGAGAACCGCCCGATCCCGGACAACTGCTTGTTGAGATAGAGCCCGACCCCAGCCACTCCGCCGGCCACCAGTCCGAGCAGGATCAGCAGCGCCAGCAGCGCCTTGTGCCGCCGGAAGAAGCCCCCTCGGCGAGGGCGATGCCGCTCGCTGCGCGAGGCCGGTGCGACTCCGACGCCCCCGAGGACATCGTCGCTCCGCTCGACACCCTCGTAGCCTCGCTCGACGCCCTCGTAGCCGCCCTCGTCGAGCACCTCGTCGATCGCCTCGTCGCCAGGCTCTGCCCGACGTGCCGAGTCCATGTCGCTCATTGCACTCTCCCCCGAGCAGCGGTCAGCCGCGGCAGGATCGCCGCGAGCAGGTCATCGATCTCGTCGGCGCAGATCCGCGCCGCTTCCTGGCCCCGCCCATACGGATCGGCCACATCCCCCGGCGACGCCCCCCGCATCCGGTATGCCGTCCGCACCAGGTCCGCGGGAGCCGTCCCCGCCGGCACGTCGTCCAGCGTCGCCGCGAACTGCCGAATGGTGAAGGTCCGCGTCACCAGCCCGGGGTACTCATCGAGCACGAAAGACCGGTGCGCCTCCTCCATGGTCAGCACGAGGTCGGCCGAGCGCGCGAGGGGACCCAACGGCATACTCGCAAATCCCTCTGCCGACCCGCCCCGGGCCTCGAGCTCGCGGGCCATTTCGGCGCTCATCGCCAACCCGGGCCGCGCGTGGGTGCCGGCTCCGGCGAAGAGCAGGCCCGCATCGGGGGTCGTGAGCGCGACCGCGCGCCGGGTGGCATAGGCCGACCGGCAGATGTTGGCAGTGCACACAAAAAGGACCTTCACGACCGCCCACTCTCCACGAGGAAGCCCCGCGTCACCAAGTCGGTCAGAAAGGCTGCCACCTGCTCGGCGAGCTCGGGAGCACCGATGCTCGCCTCCGCCGCGGCCTCGCGCGCCGCCGCCAGCACCTGCTCGCCGAGCGCGCCGTCCGGCTCGGCCGCGACCGCCCAGAAAAGCAGGTAGGCCGACCCTTCCAGCAGCACGATCGGCCCGTGCGGCAGCAGGGCCAGGTATGCCGTGTCCGTCGCCGCCTGGGTGTCCTCCTCAGGCGTCACGTATGCCGTGTCCGGCCCGACGGCATACCGGCGGGTGAGCCACCCCGAATTCGCGCTCATCGCGGCTCACCGGATTCTGGAGGGGGCGCGGCGTCACGACGGCGACGCAGGCGACCCGCCAGGCCCGCCAGGCGACTCTGACGATGGCCGGGCAGTCGCGGGCCGCGATCGGGAGCGTCGGAACGGTCGAGGCGCTCGCGCACCGAGCCGGCCACCGCCCGAGAGCCGTCCCGCATGCCGAGCCAGACCCGGTAGCCGAACTCCTGGGCGACCTCGGCGCGGGTGGGCGCGCGGCCCAGGCGCATCGCGAGGGCGTCGGTGTTGACCGGCACCGCATGCAGGGCGGCGCGGGCCTTGCCGCGCAACGTTGGCTCGGCCTTGACCCGCCCGATGGCCTTGTCGAAGCGTGACCCACCTTGCGAATAGGCCGCCCACAAGGCGTAGTCGCGGGCGCCGCGGTGTTGGTCGAGTTCGCCGAGAGCGGCCGCCAGGGCCACGGTGGATCCGAGTTCCGCTGCCAGCGCCCGGACGGCCTCCTGGCCGGCGGTATCGGCGATGTGAGCGGTGCCGTCGGTGCCAGTGGCGCCTGGGGTGTCGAGCGCTGACCAGATGCGCGGGACCTCGGTGGTGCCTCGGGATTCGTCGCGGGCGGCGTGCAGCAGCAGGACCAGGGCCTGGCCGATCCGGCCCGGCACCTGGCAGTCCCGGGCGGCGATGGGCAGCGTCTGTCGATCAGCCCACAGCCGATCGAAGACGGTCTGCGGGTCGGCCTGGAAGCCCGGGAACTCCCGGTGCACGTCGATATAGCCCCAGTCGGAGTGCCAATAGTTGGCGGCGTGCTCGAAGGGCGAACCGGTCTCGAACTCCGAGTAGCGCTCCCAGCCGAGGTCGGCCAGGGCCGCGACGAAGGTGTCGAGATGGGCCGGGCGGACGAGGACGTCGACATCGGTGCCGGACCGGCCGGGGTCACGCAGCGCCGGGTCGACCGCCGGGCCCTTGACGTGTAGCAGGTCAACGCCGTGCTCGTCGGCCACCCGTTGAGCGAGCGCATGAGCCAGGCGCACCCTGATCGACAGGGGGATCGGCCGCTCGGTCATTCCTTCCCCGACCCCTCGACCTCAGCGACCTCGGCGACGATCCCTTGGTCGATGAGGGTGCGCAGCTTGTCCTCGACCAGGTCGACGATGGGATCTGCCGGCTCCCCGAAGATCTCCACCAGGTGCTCGCACGCCTGCGCCACGGTGCGCGGCTCGGTGAGGAAGGCGACGATCTCGGTCGCCACCGCCGAGAGCCAGACCACCTGGTTGTCGACCAGCACCAACGAGTCGCCCTCGACCACAAGGTGGTCGGCGACGCTCGCGACATAGCGGGTCATGCCGGGTCACCGAGCAGGCTGGTGAGCACCGGTCCGAGCGACTGAACGTTCCGATAGCTCAGCCGCTGTGCTCCCCCGACCGATTCGAGCAGCTGCGCCATCCGGTGCAGCGGCCGCGGGATCCGGGCGAGGTAGGAGGTCTGCGGCACCAGTTCCATGATCGCGGCGAGGGTCGGCACGCCCTCCAGGACCGGCTGCGCCGGTCCGTCCGTGGTGCGGGTCAGCAGCACGATCGCCGACAGGTATGCCGGGCCGCTCCCGACCCGCACGTGGTCGGCGGGAGCCAGGGTGCGCTTGCCGGTCTCCTCACCCACCCGCATCACCAGAGGTCGGGCATAGCCGTGGACCACGCCGTGCGGGTCGATGCCCACGGTCTCGTCGGAGAGGTAGCGATAGGTGCGGCCCCACGTGCGGGCCAGCGTCGACTTGCCGGTGCCCGACGCTGCGACGAACGCCGCCGCCACACCGGTGACCGGGTGGGCCAGCCCGGCAGCATGGAAGAGCACCCAGGCCGGGTCGGCGTGGTCGATGACCGTGCGGGTGATCTCGGAGGACAGGTCGACCGCGACGGCGTCCGAGCCGTCCGGCAGGGGTCCGGTGTAGGTGAGCGGCGGGACGGCATACCGGGGCTCGCGGGCAGGATCAGGAGAGCAGCCCTCCCAGGTGCGCGCCACACGGGCGAAGTCCTGCGCCGGGCACTCGGGACCGCGCACGACGGGGACATCCACCCCGAAGGCGCGGATGGTGAACCCGCCGGGCGGGGTGCCGCCGTCAGCCACGAACGCCTCAGCTGCCGTCCGACGGGCGGGTGGAGCGGGCCCCGAGCTGCGGCATGCTCACCGTCTCTGGCGCCGTGCGAGGGCTGTCGGCGGACAAGATGCGACCGTCCGCACCAGACCCTCCCGCCCCCGAGGATCCTGAGGACCCCGAGCGTCCCGACCCGCCGGACCTCGAGCGGCGCCCACCGGAGCCAGAGGAGCCAGACGAGCCACTGCGGCCCGACGACCGGCCGGACGACTTCTTGCCCTTGGGCTCCCACCAGCGGCGCTTGCTGTTGCGACGGTTGCCGGAGCTGTAAGCCCGGTAGGCCCGCTCATAGTTGGCGTACCCCGTGCCATAGCCGTAGCCATAGCCGTAGTAGACGTTGCTGACCCCCCGCTTGGGCGCGAGGTTCATGACCACCCCGAGCAGCCGCCCGCCGACCTGGCTGAGGATCTTGCCGCACATCTCCAGCTCTTCCTTGCGGGTGCGCGCGGTCGCCAGCACGAGGATGGCGCCGTCACACATCGCGGCGAGCAGGCCCGCGTCGGTCACGGGAAGCAGCGGCGGGGCGTCGAGGATGACGACGTGATCGCGGCTGAGGTCGTCGATGAGTGCGCGCATCCGCCGCGACCCGAGCAGCTCGCTGGGGTTGGGGGGCACCCGGCCGGCCGACAGGATCGACAGCCGGGGCTCCGCGGTGCCCTGCAGGGCGTCGTGGATCGAAACGTCGCCGGCCAACACCTGGGTCAGGCCAATGGTGCCGTCGAGTTCCATCCGCTCGGCCACCCGCGGGCGGCGCAGGTCGGCATCGATGAGGATGGTGTCCTGGCCGGCGGCGGCGAGCACCTGAGCCAGGCTGAGCGCCAGCGTCGACTTGCCCTCGCCGGGGGTGGCACTGGTCATGACGATCGCGCGCGGTGGGTTGTCGACGTGGACGAAGCGCAGGTTGGTGCGCAGCTGGCGAATCGCCTCGGCGGCATTGCCCAGACCATGGGGCCCCGGGGCGACCGACTTGGACAGCTCGTCGGTGCGGGGGATGACGCCCAGCACGCTCGCTCCGAGCAGCGTTTCGACGTCCTCGACGTGCCGGATGCGCCGGTCGATCTGGCGCTTGACCAGCGCCAACAGATAACCCAGACCGAGGCCGCCGACCAGGCCCATGAGCAGGTTCATCCGCAGGTTGGGGGTGAAGGGGGCCCCCGGCAGGTATGCCGTTTCGACCTGCACCAGCCGCACCGTCGGCTCGACACCGGGCACCGGGTCACCACCCAGCGGGCCGCCGGACTCGACGGTCTTGACCTCGGTGATCAGGGCGCGCACGCCGGCGTCGGCGAGGTCGCGCGCTGCCTCGGGGGTGGATGCCCGAGCGGTGACCTGCACCAGCACCCCACCCTCGGACCCGAACGCCGACACCGAGCCCGGCAACCCGGAGCCGGGCGGCAGGCCCATCTCCTTGACGACGCGGGCCTGGGTGGCCCGGTTGCCCAGGAAGGTGGCGTAGATGGGGGCCTTCTTGCCGGCGAGGGTCAGCCCGGTGAACGAGTCACCCACGGTGCTGGAGTTACCCGCCGAGACATAGGCCGAGGCATCCGAGGCAAAGATCCGTGGCTGGGTGCGGGTATAGAGGGCCATCACCGCGAGGCCGATCGCGACAGCGAGGATCAGGAGTTTCCAGTTGGCCCGGGTCATCCTGATGAAGTCGAGTATGGTCACGTGATCCTCGTCGGTCGTGATGGCGACGACGGGCCCACCCCCGCCTCGAACGCCCGATTATACGCGGATGACCACTTTCGGCGCGGTGCGATAGTGCGGTGCGATGGCTCGGTGCGATAGCGGTCCGCGCACGGCATACCAGCCAATGGGCCGCACTAGAGTGGACGCGACCCGATACCCCCGTCCCCGCCTGGGAGAACCCGTGAAGCGTGCCCTCATCACCGGCATCACCGGCCAGGACGGGCTCTATCTGTCCGAGTTGCTGCTGGCCAAGGGCTACCAGGTCCACGGGGTGATCCGTGGCCAGAACAACCCCAAGCTCGACCTGGTGCGCGCGGTTGTGCCCGAGGTCATCCTGCACACCGGCGACCTGCTCGACTCGTTCAGCCTGGCCCGGGCGCTGGAGGCCGCGCAGCCGACCGAGATCTACAACCTCGGCGCGATCTCGTTCGTCGCGTATTCCTGGGACAACGCCCACCTCACCTCGCAGGTCACCGGACACGGCGTGCTCAACATCCTCGAAGCCGTGCGCTTGTATGCCGCCGGCGACAAGTCGGTGCGGTTCTATCAGGCGTCGAGTTCGGAGATGTTCGGCAAGGTCCAGGAGGTGCCGCAGCGCGAGACCACGCTGCTGTGGCCTCGCTCGCCCTATGGGGTGGCCAAGGTCTTCGGGCACTACATGACGATCAACTATCGCGAGTCCTACGGCCTGCATGCCTCGTCGGGGATTCTGTTCAACCACGAATCGCCGCGCCGAGGGCCGGAATTCGTCACGCGTAAGGTCTCGCAGGCGGTCGCTCGCATCAAGCTCGGACAGCAGGACACTCTGCCGATGGGCAACCTCGACGCCAGCCGCGACTGGGGTTTCGCCGGCGACTACGTCGAGGCAATGTGGCGGATGCTGCAGCAGGAGCAGGCCGACGACTACGTCATCGCCACCGGGGTCACCCACACGATCCGCGACCTGCTGGAGGTCGCGTTCGGGGTGGTCGGCATCAGCGACTGGGAGAGCTATGTCACCCAGGACCCGCGGTTCATGCGACCGGCCGAAGTCGAGTTGCTCATCGGCGATGCCAGCAAGGCCCGCGAGCGACTGGGGTGGACACCCACCGTCGATTTCGAAGGGCTCGTGACCATGATGGTGGAGTCGGACCTCGCGGCGCTGTCGCGTCGGCGGTGAGGTGATGGCGCGGGCCTTCGTCACGGGGATCACCGGACAGGACGGCTCCTACCTCGCCGAAGCCCTGCTCGACCGGGGCTGGGAGGTCCACGGCCTCGCGACCAGCCCACCCGCCAGCGGTGCTTCCACCACCCCAGCCGGTATGCCGTCCGCCTCCCCTGCGTCCGCCTCCCCAGCGTCCGGCGTCACCATCCACGTCGGTGACCTCACCGACGCGCCCTTCCTCGCCTCAGTGCTTGACGAGGTGCGCCCCGACCTCGTCGTCAACCTCGCGGGCATCTCGTCGGTGGCGGCGTCGTGGGCCGACCCGGTGCGGTGCGCCGAAGTCACCGGACTGGCCGCGGTGACCCTGCTGGAGCTGGCCTGGCGGCTGCAGGAGCGGCACGGCATACCGGTGCGGTGGTTGCAGGCATCCAGCGCCGAGATCTTCGGGCAGCCGAAACTGGCTGCGGGTGAGGCGATTTCCGAACGCACCCCGATCGCTCCGGTGAGCCCCTATGGCGCCGCGAAGGCCTTTGCGCATGTGACGACCGGGGTCTATCGCACGCGGGGGATGCACGCGAGCACGGTGATCCTGTTCAACCACGAGTCGCCGCGGCGGCCGCACGCCTTCGTGACCCGCAAGATCACCTCGACGGTCGCGGCGATCGTGCAGGGGCGGGCCGACAAGCTGGTGCTGGGCAATCAGGACGCGCGCCGAGACTGGGGCTGGGCGCCGGACTATGTCGAAGCCATGGTGCGCGCCGCCGAGCACGACCGAGCCGACGACTTCGTCGTGGCGACCGGGGTGGCGCACTCGGTGGGCGACTTCGTCGCGGCGGCGTTCGCCGGCGCCGGCATCCGCGACTGGGCGTCTCTGGTCGAGACGGACCCCGCGTTGGTGCGCCCGACCGACCCCGCGGTGCTCGTGGGCGATGCGAGCAAGGCGCGCGCTGAGCTGGGCTGGACCCCGACCGTGGGTTTCGAGGAACTCGTCGCCCGCATGGTCGCCCACGACCTCGGCCACTCGACCGACTCAGCGGACTGAGCGATCCCTCAGTAAGCGCCGCGGGCGGCCAAGACGGCGCGGACCGTGCGCACGAGGATGTGCAGGTCCTGCATCATCGACCAGTTGTCGACGTAATAGAGGTCCAAGCGAACCGCGTCGTCCCAGGACAGGTCCGAGCGACCGGACACCTGCCACAGACCGGTGAGCCCCGGACGCACCCGCAGCCGACGCATGACGTCACTGTGGTAGCGCTCGACTTCGCTGGGCAGCGAGGGCCGCGGCCCGACCAGCGACATCTCGCCGCGCAGCACGTTGACCAACTGCGGGAACTCGTCGATGGAGAAGCGCCGGATGACCTTTCCGATCCGCGTGATCCGCGGGTCGTCGGTCATCTTGAAAAGCACCCCATCGCCCATGTTCTGGGCCTGCAGCGCCTGCAGCCGAGCCTCGGCATCGACGACCATGGAGCGGAACTTCAGGCACTCGAAGGTCTTGCCGTCGCGGCCCACCCGCTCCTGGCGGAAGAGCACCGGGCCACCGTCCTCCCGCTTGATCAGCAGCGCGGTGATCGCCAGGACCGGCGATACGACCAGCAGCACAGCCAGGGCGCCGAGGATGTCGAAGGCCCGCTTGAGCCAGGTCGACGCTGCCTCGCTCTGTGGGCGCTCGACGTAGACCAAGGGCAGGCCGCCGACCGGGCGCATGTGCACGCGGCCGCGCGAGACGTCGGAGATGCTCGGCACGACGATCATCTGGGCGTTGTGGCTCTCCAACTCCCAGGCCACCCGGCGCAGGTCGTTGGCCGAGGCAAAGCCGGCCGAGGTGAAGACCACCGTGTCGGCGTGGGTCCGTTGGACGGCATCGAGCACATCGTTGACGTGCCCGACCACCGGCAGCCCCGAGGACAGCTCGACCTCGTCGCCCAGCGGCGTGACCGCCCCGACCACCCGGTAGCCCAGCCAGCTCTCGCGCTGCAGCACCTGGGCGACCTCGGTCACCGAGCGCTCCGGTCCCACGATGATGGCGCGCAGGGTGAGCTTGCCGGAGCGCCGAGCGCGCTGCACCATGCGGCGCAACATGAGCCGACCGAGGATGAGCAGCGTGATGCCGAGAACGAAGGTCAAGACGAAGAAGCCGCGCGACAGCGAATAGCGCGCGAGGTAGCACGCGATGCCCACGCCGCCCGCCGTGACGAGCGAGGCGTTGAGCACGCGCCGGAACTCGAAGGTGCCCACGCCGAAGGACCGCGGCGAATACGCCCCGACGACCATGAGCAGCAGGATCCAGCCCAGCGGCAGGAATTGGACGACCGGCAGCACCATCTGGTCGACGTCACCGGTGTCGGGGAAGACCGACAACCGGGAGCGGCCCAGGTAGGCCAAGCCCATCGCGACGGCAATCGAAATCAGGTCCAGGATGACCATCGAGGCGATGAGGCCCGATGGATGGGCGCCAGTGCCAGCCTGACGGGAGGAGCTCATCGGTCGGTCGACCTGCTCACGTCCCAACACCATTCGTAACACGAGATGTCCCCGCTCTGACGAGGATGACACCGCCGCATACGTTCCCCCGCGGCGACCCCATCCATGAAACTCTGTGACCCCTCATTGCCAGTCGTACCGACTGCCCGGCGGCACCCCGCGCACCGTCCGAGTGTTCAGTTGTGTCCGACTCGACACGCGGTCCCTCACCGGCGTGCTCTCGCCACTGTACTCCGGTGTCGCCCGCGCCGCACTGGGTGAGCGGCCCCACAAAATGTCACCCGCGCAAGGAAATCCGGGTCAGTCGGCCGGACGGCATACCAAATCGGACACCGCGGTGCGCAGCGCGTTGAGGAAGCGCTCCTCCGCAAACGTCGCGGTATGCCGTCGGATCGCCTCCGCGTCCCACGTGATGGCGTCCGCAGCGGTCACCGCGGCGTTGATCGCCGCCACGGTGGGCTCGTCGAAGAAGACCCCGGTGTGCCCTTCGGCGATGGTGTCGAGGTAGCCGCCGTGCCGCAGGGCGATGGTTGGCTTGCCGTAGAGGCCGCCCTCCAACGGGGTGAGCCCGAAGTCCTCGCGGCTGGGGGCGACGATCGCCGTGGCGTGTTCGTAGGCCCACAGCATCTGGCCGTCGGACAGGTCGCTGAGCATCCGGGTGTGGGGGCCCTTGACGGCGTCGATCTGCTCGGCCTCGGGGCCGCTGCCGATGATGACCAGGCGCCGACCGGACTCGCGGAAGGCCCGGGCCACGACCTCGACGTTCTTGTAGGGCAGCAGCCGCGACACGATGAGGTGATAACCCGTGTCGGCCCAATCGGCCAGTGCCGCAATGGGTTCGGTGGGTCGATTGATGTCGAGGGTCACCGGCGCTGCCAGCACCGTCGCCGGCAGGCCGTAGTGGTCCGCGATGCGCTCACGGACGACCCGCGAGATCGCGAGATAGCCGTCGGCGCTGCGCGCGGACCGCACGTCCCAGCGTTTGAGCCAAGGTCGCAGCACCGCGAGCGCCCACCCGATCGGGCTGCGGGAGGGGGCGCCGCCGAGGTAGTCCTCGCTCTGGTAGAGCCAGCGCGCTGGTGTGTAGCAGTAGACCAGCTTGCGCCCGCGCTTCGGCGTGCGCACACCGTGCGACCAACCACTGCTGGAGACGACGACGACATCGGCCTCGGGGGCCAGCCGCGAGATCGCCCAGGGCAGCAGCGGCAGGGCCACCCGGTGGTGGCGCCGGAAGAAGCGGATCCGGTTGAGCGGCGAGGTGACGATGGGCACCTGCGCAAACTCGGGGTATGCCGTGTCCGGGTTGTGCAGGGTCGTGTAAACGGTGGCGCCCGGGAAGGCCCGCAGCATCGAGAGCACCACTCGCTCGGCGCCCCCGCGCTGGGTGATGTAGTCGTGGACGATCGCCACGGTGCAGGGCGGGGTCGGCACCAACTCGACGGTGGCGGCGTCCGCCAGCGTCGACTCAGCCTGCACGGCCACCACGGCCACCACGGCCACCTCCAGGTAATTGAACTCTGCCGATTGTCACAGCAGAGCGACGACTCCGCACGCCCACAAGTCCCCACCAGCGGCGCTTCCCGGACATTCTACCCATGCCGGGGCATGGCGGTCAGTGGGTCGTTGCCCTCTTCTCTGACGTCATGACGCAGAGTCCGGGCGCGGTTCAGTTGCCCGCTCGGACGCGGCTCGCGCCAGCCTGGGCGGCGCTCTCGACGACCGCAGCGACGACCTTACGCCCGACCGGTCGAGGGGCCCATCGTGCGACGCCGTCGACCACCCGGCCTACCCGATCGAGGTGCGGTGGACGGCATACCGGGGTCGCGAGGGACACGAGAGCGTGCCAGGCGGACGTGCGCCAGGTGCCCACCTGGGGCGGACCCGGGCAGAGCCGGGCCTGCGGGTGTTTGGCCCGGAAGAGCGCGCGAGCGGACCCCGAGTAGTAGGCCCGTCCCGCGCGCACCGCGGTGGTGGTGGCGGCGAGGTGGTGGATGACTTCGAGCTCGGGCGCGACGACGACCGGGATGCCGGCCTCGTGCAGGCGATAGCCCCAGTCGACGTCCTCCCAGCCGTACTCGCGGAAGTCGCCGTCGTAGGGCCCGATGCGCTCGAAGGTTGCCCGGGTCACCGAGACATTGCCGCCCCAGAACCGCCAGGTCGTGCCGGCGGCGGCCTGGTATGCCGTGGCCCGCGCCTCCTGGTCGGCCGGAGTGCCGTAGGCGCGGGCATAGGGGGTGTCGGGGAAGTGGTTGCGGCACAGGCCCACCACACCGATCGGTTCGGCCGACCCGGTATGCCGTGCGACGTGCCCCGCGACGAACCCCGGGCCCAGCTCGAGGTCGTCGTCACAGCGAATGAGGATGCTGCCGATGGCGGCGGCGAACCCCGCGTTGAGAGCCGCGACCCGACCGCGGTTCTCGGGCAGGACGACGACCTGCACCGGGCGGTCGATGCCGGCGGCGAGACGACGGACGACGCGCTCGGAGCCGTCGACATCGCCGTCGATGACGATGACGATCTCGAGTTCAGGGTGGTCCTGCGCGGCGAGCGCCGTGAGCAAGGCCGGCAGCCGGTGAGCTCCCCGGTGCGTGGGCACGACAACGCTGGCCTGGACCGCGGTGGTCGTCATGGCGACACGCCTGTCCAGCCCAATCGGGCGAAAATGGTGGATAACCGACTCCTACCCACACCGGGAGCATATGACCCTGCCCATCGGGTCCGTCCGTCAGCGACGAGGGTCCTCCGCAGTCCGGGATCCTCCAGCGCGCTGAGCGCTCGGTCGATGGTCGCCGCGAGGTGGGCAGGATCACCAGCGCGGGCCACGAAGGGATAGCCGTCGCCGACCACCTCGGGCAGGGCCCCGGCGTCGGTCACGACGACGGGGATCCGGGCGGCCATCGCCTCGGCGGCGACCAGGCCGAACGACTCGGGCGCCCGCGACGGGACGACGAGCAGGTCGATCCGGGCGAAGAGGTCCGTGGGCGAGGCGACCCGGCCGAGCTGCTCGACCTGTCCTGGCCGTCGAGCGGCCGCGGAGTCGAGGGCACGGCATACCTGGTCTGCGTCGCCCCCGAAAAGGGGTTCCCCGGCGAGGACCAACCGCAGATCCGGCCGGGTGGTGCTGGCCAGGGTCTCGGCGGCCGCGAGCAGGTCGAGCACTCCCTTGGCGGTCGTGAGCCGGCCCAGGTAGCCGATCGTCGGCGGACGGTCGGCCGGAAGCTGCGGGGTGGGAGCGGGGTCACCGAGCTGGTCGGGGCCGAGCGTCCAGTTGGGCAGCACCTTGGCGCCGCGCACGTGGCCAGCCATGAAGTCGGACGGCACGAAGGTGGTGAGCGCAGCAACCCGGGCCAGTCGCGCGAGGGTCCGCTGCACCGGACCTTCGGGGAGCTTGTGCAGGTGCACCACCTTGCTCCGGTCGCCGAGCGCGGCCACCGCGGGGATGAGGCCGGCGCACCAGAGCAGCCCCTCGCGGTGGGTGGCGCGCCACCAGGCCAGGCGCAGCAGGTAGCCGCGCCGGTCGCGCGCGGGGATGCGGACGCACGGCATACCCTCGGCTGCCGCGGCATCGAGGACTCCCGAGGGGGTCGCGGGGGCGACAACTGCGCACGGTATGCCGTGCCGCCTCGCCTCCCGCGCCACCTCCAGGGCCATGAACTCACCGCCGCCGAGGCCGCCATTGTTGACCGCGACGAAGAGCCGCGACGGTCGGTCCAGGGTGGAGCGGGTCATGACGGAGGGCCCGATTGCGCGGGCGCGGCGGACGGCTGGGCGTCCCGCGGAGGAAGCGGGAAGACCCCCGCGAGCGGGCGTTGCCAGGCCTCGGGCAGTGGTCGCTCGCGGGTGCGACGGCGGCGTGCGACCGCGCCGCCGTCGGGATGGTTGGCGCGGACGTGATGCAGCGCCAAGCCCAGGAAGACCATGCCGGTCGTCGAGAGGAAAACGTCGCCGAGGTAGAGAGCCATGCCGAGGATGGCCGTCGCCGAGCTCTCCATCCACACGTCGCGACGCTCTTTGGGCAGGGACAGTAGCTGCCAGAAGACGCCGGCGTAGGCCAACAGGATGAGCGCGAGGAAGGGCCAGCCTCCCTCGGCGCGGGCCGCGAGATAGGAGCTGTGGTAGAGGAAGAGGTTCTCCCCGAAGCTGACGAATGCGGTGTTCGGGCCGGTGCCATACCAGGGTGCGCTGTCGACGTGCGCGGTCTCCAGGATGAGCAATTGGTCGCGCAGCCAGTCACTCCCGGCGCGATCGGCGAAGCCGCCTGCCTGCTTGTAATCGGTGCCAAAGGTCGCGATGGCCCAGACGGCCACCACCGGGACGACGATGCCCAACGCGCGGGCCAACCGACGGCCGACGAGGCGCCAGCCCACGGCCACGGCAGCCGACATGAGCGCCGTGCGGGATTGGGTCATGAGAATGGCGACGAGGAAGAGCAGCCCGAGCAGGACTTGCCGTCGGCGGGACTCTTGTCGGCCGATGATCACCGGACCCAGGACGGCCAGGATCATGCCGGCCACATTGGGGTCACCGAAGTAGCCGGTGAGCCGCCCCGGATAGGCATCGCCGCCGATCTTGAAGAACGCCAGCACGGTGGCCGCCGTCACCCCGGTGCTGATCCCCACGATCGCCGAGCGAGGGTGGATCCGACCCGTTGCCAATGCCACGACCAGGACGAAGAGCAACGCCAGGTGCAGGATGCGCCGGCGACCGTCGAGTCCGAGGTTGTACATCACTCCCGGCCCGTTGAGGTACATGCTCGCGGTGAGCAGGACAATCATCGCGGCGAAGAGATAGACGATCCAGAGGCCTCGGGTGCCACGCACTCGGGGGGCCCGCACGCTGGCCAGCACGGCCAACCCGGCTACGGCAACGTCATTGACGACGAAGGGCAAGCCTGGGACCTCCAGCCGCTCCAGCGGCAGGACGAGCATGGCGAGCATGTCGATGAGGAAGATCTGGCCGGTCCAGGTCTCGACTCGACGCTGCTGGACGATGCTGGGCTGCCCTGACGTCCCGGGCGAGAGACTCATGACGCTCCCCTCACGCGCCAACGCAGCAGACTCGCACGCAGCCGCCGGCTCACCGGGCCCTCCACCGTGACGTGCAAGAGGGTGGCGAGCCCGATGACGATCGCCGACACGACGACCATGGCGGGGACCCGGCCGAGGATGGGGATCAGGCCGGCCAGTAGGACCACCCCGATGACCTGGTGGACCAGGTAGAGCGGATAGCTGATGACGCCGAGCGCGTGCAGCGGGCCGCGCGCGAGCAGGTCGACCCGTGGCGCGGCCACGACGGCGGCGAAGAGCAGGACGACGAGGGTGACGACGAGTGCACCGCGGAAGCCCCGCATGATCGCGGCGTCGACGACAGCGACCCCGGCAAAGCCGAAGGCCAGCGGCTCGACGACCTGGCGGGATCGGGACACGTAGAACATCATCCCCGCGGCGAACAGCCCGGCATACTCCGCGAGGGTGACGGTGAGGACGGCCTTGGTCAGCTCCCCGGCAGGGTTGGTCGCCGCCCATAGGCAGATCGGCACCGAGGCCACGACCCACCCCGCGGCGAGTTTCCTGAGTGTCGGGATGCTGATCCGGCACCCGCTCACCGCGAGGTAGATCGTCATCAAGGCGTAAAAGACGAGTTCCATCGCGAGGGTCCAATAGACCCGGTCGACGTTCTCGACGAGCACGAACCGCTGCAGCATCGTCGTGTTGACGAGCACCTGGCCGAGGGTGACTCGCACCGGCTCGGCCTGGCTCAGGACGATGACCGCGGTCGTGAGCGCCAGCGCAGCCCAGTAGGTCGGATAGAGCCGCGAGACTCGCGCGATGACGAAATCGCTGGTGACCCGGGCCCGCTCGGCGGTGAGCAGGATGACAAAACCGGAGATGAGGAAGAACAGCTGGACGCCGTACTCCCCGTCGACGAAGTCGAAGGGGGCGGACGGCATACCGGGGTAGTAGCCGTCGAAGGGGCTGGTGTAGTGGTAGATCAGCACCGCACCGACGGCGAGCCCACGGAGTCCGTCGAGCTCGGCGAAGCGCCGCGTGCTGGTCGCGGACCCTGCCGATGCCGGCGCGGTCATGCGCGCACCCGCCGGGTGGCGTCGGGACGGCTGGGAGGCGGACCGGCCACCCGGGTCAGCGCACCTCGGAAGCGTCTGCTGAGGCTGCCTTCGACCCACCGGTAGGAGGCCCAGGCCAACAGGAGGGTGACTGCGGTGGCGATGAGCATCGCGGCGGGTCGGCCGATCCTCGGGGTGAGTTCGTAGACCAGCGCAAACCCGGTGACGGTGTGCAGCAGGTAGTAGGAGTAGCTGATCCGCCCCAGGAAGTGCAGCGGGCCGGACGCCAGCACGGGCACCGAGGGCGCGGTGGTCACGGTGAGGAAGAGCAGGACGAGCAGGCCGATCATCACCCCAGAGACGGGGTTGTGCAGCAGCGTCGACGTGAGCACCGCGGCCCCCCCGAAGGGCAGGGTGAGCGGATGCAGGCGGCCGTCGCGACGGGACAGGTAAAGCAACATCCCGGTGGCGAACAACGGGGCGAACTCGGCAGCGGTGAGGTTGAGGACGATCTTCACCGGGGTCGTCAGCGGTCGGCCCGCGCCCCAGACGGCCGCTGCCACCGCGATCGTCACCCAGGCAGCGGCTGCTCGGGTCACGACCCGATCGTCGAGGTCGGCCCGCTGGGCACGGCGGACGACCAGGAGGACATACATCGCTGCATAGAAGATGAGCTCGACCGCGAGAGTCCAATAGACCGGATCGACGTCGGCCACCATGAGAAAGCGCTGCAGCATCGTTGCGTTGACCGCGACCTGCCCGCCGGTGATCGCAAAGGGCGGATGCGGGAGCAGCAGGAGCAACAGCGCCGACGAGGCGAGCGCCACCCAGTAGGTCGGGTAGAGCCGAGCAGCGCGCGCGATGAGGAAGTCACGTGGCCGGGGCGATCGCGACGCGGTGAGCAGGATGACGTAACCCGAGATGAGGAAGAACAGCTGCACGCCCCAGGCGCCGTATTCGAAGGCCCAGCCCGAGGGCGTGAGATCCGGATAGAACTGGTCGACCGACAACGAGAAATGCCCGAGGGCAACGAGAGCCACGGCGACCCCCCGCAACCCGTCCAGCTCGCGGAATCGCCCCGTCCGGGCGCTCGGTGCGCCCACGGCGGGCTGGTCGCTGGACAGCGCGCCAATGTGCAGGGTCATCGCTGCCTCGAGGCGGAAGGCACGAAGCCTGGTGGGTAGCCTCCCGAGGCTGCGCCCCAGCGCACCGCGGACGGTGCAGGAGGGACCTCTGTGGCGGCCCGAGCAATATCGGCGGCCTCGGCGGCCTCGGTGGCTTCCTGGCTGATCTGCTGACGGACCTGCCGGATATGCCACACCGCCATCCCGAGGAACACCATCGAGGTGGTCGAGTAGAAGACGTCGCCGAGATAGAGCGCCATCCCCAGGACCGCCGGGACCGACGCCTCCATCCACAGGTTGCGGTGCTGCCGGGGAAGCGACACCAGCCACCAGAAGACCAGGACGTACAACCCGAGGATGACCAGCAGGAATGGCCAGCCACCTTCGGCCCGCGCTGCCAGGTAGGAGCTGTGGTAGAGGAAGAAGTTGTCACCGAACCACGTGAACGCCGAGTTGGGACCGTTGCCGTACCACGGAGCCCGATCGACAGCCTGCGTTTCGAGAATGAGGAGTTGATCGCGCAGCCAGTCGCTGCCGGTCCGGTTCTGGAAGGCGCCCGCTGTGCGCCACTCGCGGGGCACATTGGTGATGAGCGTGATCGCGATGATGGGGAAGAACCACGCCTGGAAGCGCGTGGCTGCGCGGCCGATGATGGCCCACACCAGAGCCAGCCCGGCCGCCAGCAGGGCGGTGCGCGACTGGGTGGCCAGGATGCCGGCGACGACGATCCCGCCGTAAAGGACCATCCGTGGCTTGGTCTTGGCAGATCCGACGATGACCGGTCCGAGGACCGCGAGGATGAGGCCTGCCACGTTGGGATCGCCGAAGTATCCGGACAGCCGCCCAGGGTAGGCGTCGCCGCCGATCTTGAAGAAGGCCAGGACGGTGGCCAGGAGGACCCCTGTCGACAGGCCCGCGACCGCCGATCGCGGATGGATCCGACCCGTGCC
>JADJVI010000023.1 GCA_016710645.1 Actinomycetales bacterium
GTCCAAGGGCGGGATGAGCAGCAGAGGTTCGGGGCCGAGGGCGAGGTAGGTGTCTCCGCCGCGAATCTCAATATCGTTGATGGTGAGGGTGGCGAGCTTCGCGGCAGGTTGGGCATAGAGCAAGATCAGGCAGGCTGCGGCACGATCCTCGATGCTGCCACTGTCGGGTTCATGCAGGAGGCGGCGGGCCAGGGCGATCTGGTCGTCGGGGTCGACCTCGTGATCGGGGTCCTTGCGAGGAACAGGCTCAGGTAACCGGGTCAGGGCAAGGTAGCCGCCTCGTTTGAGCCAGTGGATGAAGCCGAGGCGTCGGCTGCGATCAGTGGTGATCCAGGCATCGAGGCAGGCTTGCGGGCAGTCGTCCAGGTCGTGCCCGCTTGCGGTGAGGTGATCGACGAACGCGTGGGCGGTGTCGATGTCGGCTCGGCAGCGTGCCGCGACGTTGGGGGCGATCCGCTGGTGTCGGTCGGTTTTGACGCGGCCGCAGACATGCCAGCGGGCATAGCGAGTGAGCACGCTGCGCAGCTCGGGGTCAGTCACTTCGTCTGCGGCTGTGGCGGCGTAGCGGTACAACCGGGCGGCATTCTCATCGCGTGGAGGCAGCGCCCCGGCGGCGACGAGCATGGCGCGAAGGTAGTTGACCGAGAACACCTGCGGTTGCGCGTCGAGGGCCTCGTGTCTGAGTTCGATCCTCCCCTGGGCGATGTCGGTCAGCAGCCGCATGCTGGCGAGGCTGTGCCAGTTGTTCAGCAGTGACCGAGGACGCTCGAGTTCGGTCAGCGCATCACGGACGGGAATGAGCTCGGGGCGGATGCTCCCGTCGGGGCCGGTGAGCGCGGTGTCGATCAGCCCGGCGGCTTGGCAAGCGAAGCAGCGCGGTGAACCGTGGTTCGTGGCGCGACGACCGAGGGCCTGCTGACCGCAGATCGAGCAGTCGATCACAGGTGCTTGGTAGCAGGTCGGGCAGACGTCCGGCGTCGTGTCGGTGGCCCGCAGCGCGACTCGTTTGAGCCGTCCGCAAAGGCCGCAGGGCCTCTTGGGATGCCGGTAGCAGCGTGCGCAGAGGTTCTGTGAGCCATCACGTCTGCCGCCAGCTCTGGCCGCCAATGGTCCGATGGCTCGGCACTCGTCGCACGCGTCCTCGGCGGTGCGCGTCCGGGTGTAACAGGTGCCGCAGAGCGCGTCGCCAGCTTCGGTCCGAGCGTTGACCCGGCGCGTCTTGCCACAACCGGAGCAGACCTCACACCTTCCTCGTTCGGCTCGGCATCCGCGGCAGTAGCCCAGGCCGTCGTCACGGGAACGTGTGAGTACGCGCATCCGTCCGCAACCAGCGCAGACTTCCTGGGGACGATGGCGCTGATGGCAGCATTCGCAGACTGGGCTGTGCCCGATAGTGACATTGATGCGCTGGCCTTCGCGTCCGCATTCGCTGCAGGTCGCGACCCGCAGTCGGCTGTAGCAACTCGTGCAGATGCGTTCGCCGTCACCGTGGAGTGGAACAGTGTGCGAGGCCGTGAACACAGGGCGCACGAGGGTGAGACGAGCCCGGTCACACCGGCGGTGATCGCGGCGTAGAGGAACTCGCCGACGACCTTGCGCATCCGCGACCCGCCAGCGGTGAGCACGCCCGGATCAGCGCTGAGGTGCTTGGTCAATTGCGACCGGGAACTTGGCGCGGATGCGACTTCGGCCAGCAGTTCCTCGACCAGGCCGTCGGTGACGCTGGGATCAACAGTGCGCAGCAGGGCAAGGATCGTCGCTTGCTGGCTTTCACGTTTCATGGCTTGGCGGGTCGCGGCGAGACGCTTGTCACCGCAACGACAACGCGGCCCGCTGACGTTGGAGCGCTGGATCGGCAGATCGCAGTCCAGGCACGACCTGCGCGAAGCGGTCAGGACTCGTCGGCGCCGCGGATCGTGGCGCGGGTCGGGCGGTTCTTGCTCCCGCTCTTCGGCGGGGTGGCCTTGCCGGTGGTGCCCGTCCTGCGGCCGCGCTGCGAGGCCGAGGCGACGTAGGGCTCGATCAGATCGCTCGGGGTGCAGCCGAAGATATCGCAGAGCGCAGCCAGGAACGCCATGTTCAACCGCTCAGGCTGGCCGACCACGATCCGATATACCTGGGTGGAGGTCATCACCACGCCCCGGTCGGCCAGCAGCGGCACCAGATCAGTCGTGGACTGCATGCCGTGCTCGTTCATCACCTTGCGCAGGTGCCAGTGATAGGCAACGGTCTTCGTCATGGCAATCAGCCTCCTTGAACTGCTGTTGGTGAGATGAACGCCGCGTCCAGAGCGCGGCGCAGGGTTCGGTTGCGGTAGTCCCCGGACACGCCGGTGTAGAGGGCGGTGGTCGAGCCCCAGCGATGCCCGACCTGCTGCTGGACGAACAGCGGGTCGAAACCGTCCTCGATCAGATGCGTCACATACGAGTGCCGCAGGCAATGCGGGTGCAGCGACCGGTCCAGGCCGAGGTCATCGCGCCAGTCGGCGAAGCGATCGTCGATGTGCTTGAGCCGGATGCGGCCCTGGCGCTCGGTCGGCCACAGGATCGTCTTGTCGGCAAGATCGAAGCGGGGCCGTACCTCGGTCACGTACTCCTCGATCACCGGGCGCGTCCAGTCGAACACCGCCAGCACCGCCCGGCGTCTGGGCTGCGAGCCGCGCATCGCCTTGCCCCAGCGGACGTTGCAGACCCCGAACCGGCCGAACTCCCAGCCCTGCGGGTTGCGAGTGAAGTCGGGCAGGTCAAGCATCGCGGCCTCGCGGCGACGCAGCCCGAACGCATAGATCATCTTGAACAACGTGGCGTCGCGGAACAGCGTCAGCCAGCCTTTCCGCTTGGAGGAGCGAGCCTGGTCCACCAGATCGTCGGCATAGTCGAAGAACGTCTGCAGCTCTAGGCGCGACAGCGGTCGCACGCCTGGTCGTGCCTCGTGATCGCTGACATGAATCACGGTGTTCCACTCGTGACAGACCTGCACCGGGTGCGAGTCAAACAGTTCCAGGCAGCGATCAACCCAACCGTAGCGGTGGTCGATCAGGTAGTCGCAGAACAGCGCGATCGAGTTCTGATACGCCCGAACGGTGGACACCGACAGGGGCCGCGACCCCGAGACGAGTTGAGTCGTCCATTCCTCCACGTCTGCCGGCGACCACTGCCAGGGCGGAGTCCCGCAGAAGTCGGCGAACCGTCGCACCTGCGATGCCCTGGTCTGGATCGTCTGCACCGCGAGCATCCGCGAGGTTTGCTGCGCCGACCAGCCGGTCACCATCTCATCGAAGAACTGCTCCGCCGGCCGCAGCAGCGACACATTGCCAGACGCCGACGCCCCTGCACCGGGCACCTGATCGTCTGAGAACACCATGTCACGACCTTACATTAAATGTAAGAATCATGCATCAAATGTAAGATCATCAGCGAAACGCCTGGTCAGGTGGGGTGTCCCTACTAGGTTGGAGACGACCGCGATCCCGCAGAACTCCGAGAATTCGGCTTACATCTAAGGTACGAATCGTACATTAGATGTAACATCGGACCTTATGCTTTGACTGTGACGTGGAGGTGGTCGTAGTGGCCTCCGGTGATGGAGGCGGGATCGTGCATGCCGCCGCCGTTGTAGGGTCGCCAGCCCTCGACGTCGCGGGCGAGGGACCAGATTTTCCTTGCCAGATCAGGTATTCGATGCCGAGCACGTCGGCGTTGTCTTTCATCCAGTTGGTGACCTTCCAGCCGGCGTCGAGTTGTGCTGGGGTGGGTCGCTGGCTGATCCGGTTGCCGAAGGTGATGTCGCACGCCCTGCCGAGCGGATGCTCCGACTTGGTTCGGGGCGCGGCGAGTAGCAGCCCAGCCGGTGTCGGGGAACGCGGCGGGGTCTGCTGGTAGAGGTGGAGCAAGCGGGCGGTGATCTTGCCCGAGCTGGTGGGATCGTCGATGAGCCGATCGGGATCTCCATCGACACCGGTCGGCGCGCCCGCGGCGCTGTTGTTGCAGGCGGCGGGTGATCCGCTGGTCGCCGTCGGCAGGTTCGCAGCCCGTGCTCGTTGAGCCAGGCGGCGGCGTCGATTGCCTCACCGTTCGTGCCGCCGGGCCGGACCTCGAAGTGCAGATGTGCGCCGGTGCTCATGCCCGAGGAGCCGACATCGCCGATGTGCTGCCCGGCTGTCACGCGGTCTCCGGCGTGGATGCCGCTCTGCCACATGTGCGCGTACGCGGTCGCGATGGTCTTGCCGTCGATGGTGTGCTCGATGACGATGAGGCCGCCGTACCCGCCGGAGAACTCCGCGACGGTGACGGTGCCGTCCGCGGCGGCGAGGATCGGCGTGCCGTCGGGTGCTGCGGAAGTCGGTGCCGGTGTGCATCTTCCCGTTCGCCGGTGATCGGGTGCACGCGCATCCCGAACGGCGAGGTCGCCACCCAGGTCCCCTCCGGGAGCGGAAACACCACCCGCGACGACAGACGACCCGGACCACCCACACCACCAGCGGTACTGCCTCCGCTGGTGAGGGCGGCGAGGATGCTGTCGGCGACGGGCGCGTAGTTGCGGTAGCGGTCGGGGTAGGCGGACACTTCGACGGCTGGGCGGCTTCGCCGGCGTCCATCTGTTGCCAGCCGGGGATGTCGAGCAGGCCACGTGGCGAGGTAGTTCGGGCCGGTCGGCCCGCCGAAGAACGCTCGCGCCTGGTAGGTGGGTCCATGAGTTCAGCGACCGAGCCCCACCCGGACCGCGGGCGCATCTGGAACAGGCCAAGTGAGTCGTGGTCGCCGCCGTTGCCGTCGTTGGGGTAGTTCGCCGACTCGGGGTAGGTGCCGGTGTTGGTGAGCATCCGCAGCGTGGATTCGGTGAGTGCGGCCATCAGCGCGATCTTGATTCCTGGTCTGCCCATGTCGGTGATGCCGTTGCCGACGGAGATGATCGTGGCCGCGTGCCTGAGCTGCTGACGGTTCAGAGTGAAGGTCTCGCCGTTCGCGGTGGTCACGGTGAGCGAGTCCGGGATCAGTCCGAGGTTCACAGTCCCGGTAGGCGTGGCGCAGTAGGCGGCAGCGGGGTTCATCAGCACCCCGACGCCGAGGAGTGCTGCGGCGGGGCGAAGAACAGCAGCGCCAGGGCTGCGATGGCGGCTTTTGCGGAACACGACACCACCCCGTCAGCGCAGCGGGTTTGTCGAGCTGCGACAGCCGCAGCAGATGGCACGTCGGATAGGTCGGTGCGCAGACGACGAACACGGTGAAAGCGACCTGATGCTCGCTGGTCACCGGTTGGCCGTTCCAGACCCCGGCACGGTGACGAGTGCCCTCGATCGTGACGGCCGTCGTGCCTGCCGCGAGCTGCCCCGGCTGTGCCTGCGCTACCGCGTCGGCCCAGGCGTCGGGGACGTACGCGACCTCGATGGTGAGCCGCTGGCGGGTAGCGTACTGCGCAGCTCGATCCAGGCGTCGCGGGTCGGCAGGTACGTCGCTACGTCGGAGGCCAGACCGGCTTGCTCTTCCCCGCTGGGGTCACCGACCGTGAGGATCGCCGAGGTGTAGTCCAGCGGCCACAGACCCGAGGCCGTGTCCCAGGCGAACAGCGTGGACGCGACGCCCCGAGCGAAGGTCTCGGGATTGGCGAACGCGGAACCGCTGGAATTTGCGGTGGCCGGGGCGTGCGCGGGGCCATCGTCGGCGGTGCCGTCGTGGTTGGGCCGGGCTCGGGTCAGGATCGGGGCTGGTGCTGCTGCCGGGGCCGGTGAGGAGTTCCGTAGACGCCGACGCCGGCCAGGAGCAGCAGGACGATGCCGGCGGTGATGAGGGCGACGAGTCGGCGGCGGTTCCAGGGATCGGTGGGTGCAGGGCTCATGCCGAGCAGGTGCGCACCCGGCACCTGCGCCTGCGGTCAGAGCGCGCGGAGTCGGGGCCGATCCGCCGTGCCTTCGCGGGCGGCTCGGAGGGCGTCGGCGAATCGGACGGTGCCGTCGGTGGTGGCGAGGAAGTTCTCGAACTGCTCGTCGGTCAGCTCGGATGCGAGGTGTCGGCGTCGTAATGGGCCCACCAGTCGGCCAGTTCTCCCCAGGTCTGGACGAATGCCCGGACTGGGTAGCGGACTGGCGTTGCCCGTCGTCGGTGACGAGCGGCAATGGACGGGGTGGGGTGCGCTTGCCCTTCTTGATCGACTTTGCGTGGGCTACGGCTGCTTCGGCGCGGGCGTAGTTCGGCTTCCGCGCCGCCCCGCTCGGTGGTGTCGGCTTCGCGGATCGTTTGGTAGATCGGATGCACCGGGTCACCGGCCTCGATCCTTTCCAGTCCGACGGCGGCCTCGGCGCGCAACGTCTCGGGCTGAGCGGGGTTGTTGGCGGTGTCTTCGAGGTAGCCGATCTCTTCTCCAGTGTCGTGTGCGAGGCACCGCCGGGAATCATCGCGGCCGCTTGCCCTCGCGCATCGCCGAGTAGCTCGACGGTCCCGCAAATTTTGCGGGACCGTCGTTTCCCGGCTGGTTTTCGCTGCTGAACTGGTGGCGCGCTTGCGGCGGGCGGCGTCTTCGGCCATGACTTCCTTGATCTCGCGGTAGAGACAGGCGGCTTCGAGCTGGTTGTAGGGCTTGTGGAGCATGTTGTCGTCCTGCTCGGCGAGGAGTTTCCCGAGCCGGTCCGACAGGCCACCGCGTACCCAGACGCTGACGGTGCGCCAGCCGAGCATCTTGATCGCGGTCAGGCGTCGTGCCCCACACACGAGCACTCCGTCGATGGTGATCGTGAGAGGTTGCAGCAGGCCGTCGCGGTCGATGGATGCCGCGAGGGCGTCGATGTCGCCGAGATCGGCGCGGTGCCGTGTGCCGACGAGGATCGAATCGACGGTGCGGTCGAGCTGGATGCTGCCGACCTGTGGCTCGGTCACGACGACTCACCGCCCCACCGCCCGGAGCAGCCAGTGCGAGCGCAGGATCAGATCGTCGTCCCGGAGCAGCAGGTCGAGGTGGCCGCCGCCGAGCAGCAGCCGGGAGCAGGACACCTCGACCGCTGCTGGTGGCCCGTAGGCCGGGTGGGGGTTCCCGAGTAGCGCTTTCAGGAGGGCGGACCAGGAGCGGCGCGGCAGGTCGAGCAGTGCCCGCGCGTGCCGGTCGCGGCGCAGCGCCTCGTAGGTGACTGTCGGGTTCCGGCCTTCATCAACGCGCGCCGCAGACGTGCTCGACAGCGGCCCCCGCCGTGTCGGTCAGGCCAGTGGACTGCAGGCACAGCATCGCGATGGCGTCCTCGGCCGCCGATCCGGCGGAGATGCACGCCTGCGCTGACCCGAGTCCGTCGCGCGGCTCCGGTTCGAGATCGCTGGGACGCATGTCAG
>JADJVI010000024.1 GCA_016710645.1 Actinomycetales bacterium
CAGCGGAACCCTATCACCTCCGGCGAGGCCCCTGACCGCACAAACGATGTCCGTTTTCTCACCCGACGGCGCCGAGTGCGCCCGCCGCCACAAAACGCACTCAAAGCGACGTTTTGTGCTGGTCAGCAGCCTACACCCGACGGCCTCGGCACCTTCCGCCAACACACCCTCCCAGCACCAACCGCCGGCCGCAACGAGCCCGCCGGCATACCAAGGTGTAGGGAACGAGGGACGAACTCACCTTCGATCAGAGCCCCAGGGCCTCGGCGGCCTCGCGGGAGGACTCCGCAGGAACGATGCGCAGCGCACCGCTTCCTCGTCCTCCCCCGACCACGCGGGCCGCGTGGGCCAGCACCGAGGGCGCGCAGAAAACCGCGGTTGGGCACGTGCGACCACGGGGATGGGGCCCTCCCCGCGCCAGCCGGCCCGGCGCAGCGCGTCAGGGAGCCGCGGTGGTAGCCGGTGCGGGCAGGCGTATGCCGTGACCGGCGCCCCAGCATCGAGCGCCACCTCGGCCAGCAGGGCCCACGCCAGCGACGAGCCCAGGTGGGCGGCCGCGAGCGTTTCGAGTGCAGCGGCGGAGGAAGACGGGTCGGCAACAGACGCGTGGCCGGGCCCCGCGAGGCGGCCCCGATGTCAGCCGCCGGGTCGGCCGGGAGGGGAGTCACCGGCGTACCCAGGAGGTTGTCGGTCACGCGGTCACTTGACGTGCGTGCCGGCAGAACGCAAGTCCTGGCAGGCCTGGACCACACGGGCGGCCATGGCAGCCTCGGCTTCCTCGCCCCAGGCGCGGGTCGTACTGCTTCTGTTGCCGACCTCGCCGTCGATCTTGGAGGAGGACGCCGGCGTAGTTCTTCATCATCCAGGCGGCGACCGGACGGGGTGAAGGCGTACTGGGTGTCGGTGTCGACGTTCCGATCTTGATGACGCCGAAGTCGACCGCGTCGGAGATCTCCTGCGGCAACGAGCCGGAACCACCGTGGAAGACCAGGTCGAGCGGCTTTGAGGCCGGCAGCCAGGCCACGGGCCGCGATGACGCCGTCCTGGCCTTGAGGATCTCTGGGCGCAGCTTGACGTGCCCGGCTTGTAGACGCCGTGCACGTTGCCGAAGGTGAGGGCGGCCATGTAGCGGCCGTTCTCGCCGAGGCCGAGGGCCTCGACCGTCGCGAGGGCGTCCTCGGGGGTCGTGTAGAGCTGTTCGTTGATCTCGTTGGCGACGCCGTCCTCTTCGCCACCGCCGACGACGCCGATCTCGACCTCGAGGATGATGCGGGCGGCCTTGGCCAGCGCCAGGAGTTCCTAGGCGATCGTGAGTTTTCAGCCAGCGGGCACGGCGACCCGTCCACATGTGCGA
Source organism: Actinomycetales bacterium (assembly GCA_016710645.1). Taxonomy (GTDB): domain Bacteria; phylum Actinomycetota; class Actinomycetes; order Actinomycetales; family Dermatophilaceae; genus Phosphoribacter. The sequence continues at coordinate 1,355 of JADJVI010000024.1, forward strand.
CTGGAACAGCGGCGGCTGGCCGTTCTTGACCCGCTCGGCCGAGATCGCCAGCAGCGGGCGCTACGAAGCCGTCCAACTTGTCGCCCGGGGCAGTGGTCGGTGTGCAGCGCGATGTTGACGTCGTAGTTCTTGGCGACCTCCTGGGCGAGGCGGCTTAAACGCGGTCACGCCGGTCACCATGTTCTTGATGTTGGAGCCTGACCCGAACTCGGCGCCACCAGTCGAGACCTGGATGATGCCGTCGGAACCGGCCTCCGCAAAACCACGGATCGCGGCGTTGATGGTCTGGCTCAAGGTGATGTTGATCGCCGAGGGCACGCGAAGGGAGCCTGCCTTCGCGCGGTCAACATGTCGGCGTAGACCTCCGGGGTTGCGATGGGCATGGTGGCGCTCTCGCGTCAGCGGTCGGTTCGTTCAGTAGCCATCCTTTCCGCTCCAGCCGGGGGTGGCGCCAGGGTCCGAAGTCAGTCCAGGACTTGGTATGCCGTTCACCGCAGGTTCACGCGGGAGCCTTCCGGAGGACTTCCGAGGATTTCCCGAGGACCGTCTGGCCGGCGCCGGACGGGTCCCTGGGACCGTTGTAGCTGCCGTCTGTCTGACGCGCATCCGAGCCGGGAATGGCCAGACTCACCCGGACCGGCAGCGCGTCACCAGAACCACCTGCCGCACGAAGGAGCGCCGTGTACATCGGACTCGGCATCATCCTGCTGGTCATCGGCTCGCGCATCGAGCTCGCCGACTTACCACCCCGACCCTGGGTCGCTGGGCGACACCTCGGTCGTGACGGTGACCGGCGACACCGACGTGAAGTGATCCTGCGCACGACTGTCGTGCTCAGGTGTGAGTCGAGTCCGGAGCCAAGGCCCGTCTGAACCTGGTGGCTCACTCAGGGCGCCGGTTACCGCTTCGTGGAAGTGGACGGTCTTCGCCCCGGGGTTGTCGGGGTTGTCGGTGGTGGTGTGGTGTCGGTGGTGGGGGTTGTGGATCAACCGGTGGTGGGTATCACACACGGGATGGCTTGATCGAGGTCGGTGAGCCCGCCTTTCGACCAGGGTTGCTGGTGGTGCAGCTCTGACCACGCGAACGGCCGGTCGCACCTGCGCAGCGCACGTGTCGTAGATGAGGGCGAGGGCGGTGCGTTGCGGGTCGCTGAAGAACCGGTGATGTCGGCCGAGGTCGAGGACCTGCCCAGGTCCACCCAAGACTGCGTGGAGGATCCCGGCTTGGCAGGCGATCCGCCGGACGGCACTGGCCGAGATCAACGTGCCGGCGTCGGTGCTGGCAGCACCACCACTGGGGTTCATCTCCAACAACGTCCCGGTGCTCTGGCGGACCGAGGCCTGCACCCAGTGCCGCCTGTGCAGCGCCGACGGCTTGTCTGATGGTCATCGTGACGATCACGGTGGCAGCGACTTTGCCGGTGAGTCGTTCGGTGTCGAGGTGTTCCGATCAACTCGGTCAAGGCCCGTCCGCGGCGGTGAGCCCAGTCGATGTCGGCCCAATCGGCTTTTCCGACCCGCCCCGACCCGCGCCGACACCAGCCGCCGCCGCCCAGCGGTGTCGCCGGGGATGTTGCCGATGGAGGCGCCCTGGGCGGGTGGAGGGCGTGAGGTCGGCCGCGACCGACCCGTCACCCAAGTCACCTGAGCGGTCTGACCATCAACTAATGCGGCTTCGGCGGCTTGGCGGAGGTGATCACGCCGGGGCGCGGTCATCGACTGCAACACCTTGCCCCAGCATCCGCGCAGTGAACGTCGGCAACAACGCCTGCAGTCGCGTGGTCCCATCACCCAGGTCCTGCATGGTGACCGTCGCCAACCGATACGCCCGACACTCCTGATCAACCAACTGCGCTTCGACATGCTCAGCCACCTCTTGCGCGGAACGTTCCGCAGCAGCGAGGGCGAACTTCGCCGCCCGGAGAGAACCGGCCCCGGGGTTCAATTGCTGCGCCTTCTGGACCAGGGACGTTTCCGACTTGACCCGCTCAACGTCAGTCAACGTCTCGGGGAGTTTGTCCATCGTCGCGGCGATAATCCCGGCACTGCGGCTAGAGACGTCACCGGCATCGAACGCCGCCCGGGTCGCCGCCAACCCCTCACCATCCAATGCGGTGGCCAACTGCACCTTCCGCGCTGCATCAGCACCACCACTACGGGTCGCTGACGCGACCCACGCTGAGGTTGAGGAATGCCCGGTCCGGCGATGCACCTGCTGCCGGTCAGCCCGAGCCACCAACGCCAACCGCAACGCCTCCACCCGGCGGGCGATCCGCTCCACCTCACCAATATCCGCAGCACCCACAACCACACTCGCAGCCGGATCGGCCAACCGAGCATGCACCTGGTCCACCAGTGCATGCACCACCCCCGTCGACACCCCCACCACGGCAGCCGACCCACGCGAAGGCGACCCACGCCGCGACACCGCACCGGACGGCATACCGCCGCCTGGCCGCGAGTCCAACGAAGTGATCGTCATAGCACGAGTGTACTATGACACGTGTTCGATCTCAAGGGGAAACGCAATCTCACAAGGCCTTCTTTAGAGAGCGGACCGCCCACCGGGGCGTCGCTCAGCCCCACGGCATACCCGTGGTGAAAGGGCCGCCGGCGAAGTATCACGCCAGGCTCAGCGGCGCTCCCTGAACGGCATACCGGGCTCTCCCCCGCCCGGAGGCATCCGAAGGAGGCGCCATGTCTGCACGCTCGCCCCGCCTCGCCGCTCTGCTGGCCGGCCTCACCCTCGCAGCCTCGTTGACCGGCTGTGGCCTCAAGCAGGAGATCGTCAACACGCGGGACACCGGACTGGACACGCTCAACACGGCGATTCAGCAGTTGGAACAGCAGTCCTCGATGTGGCGCGAGGTGCTGGAAGACCAAAACCGACCTCATTGCTGCCGCCCAGTCGACGCTGGCCAATGAGGTGTCGAATATCGCCGCCCACGCCCTCTCCGATGCCGGCATCGAGGCCCGCTGCTACACCGACTTCCCTCGGCGACCGGACGCTGACCATGCTGCGTCGGTTGCGCGCGAAGATCACCGGCGAGACCGTGCCGGTGACGCCGGTCTTCTGCAACCCACCCCCCAATGTCGTCGACCTCAACCTCGCGCCCGAGCGTCGCCCGCCGTCAAGATCGCGGGCTACAACCTCTCCACCAGCGTGGTCAAGGCGTATGCCGTGTCGGCGAGCGGCCGCGTCGACGTGTCCACTCACCCGAGCAACCCAGTGAGTTCCTCGTGACGCTCAACACCGGCACCAACGGGGTGCCGTTCAACGCGACGACAAGCAAGATCGAGTTCGTCCTCAGTGGGGCCCCGATGCGCAGTCTCACCGTCGTCCAGCCGGCCCCCAAGCCGGTGCCGGTCACCTACCCCAAGCGGACCCTGCGGATCGAGGGCACCTTCGACCTCAACGACGACGAACTCGTCGCCTCAGACGAGGACAAGCACGGCAAGATCTCCGGCAGCGTGCAGGTCGCGGCCGGGACGTCGTCCGCCTTCAAGTGGGGGGACTGCGTCGGCGACGAGGTGCAGGGCTACCTCGACCTCAACGCCTCGGTCAACGAGGTCACCGGGGAGATCGCGGTGAGCGGCACGGCCCGCTACTACGAGGGCACCAAGTGCGGCACGACCAACTCCACGGCAGCCGACAGATCAACGTGACGATCCCGCGTGGCCAACGAGTCAACCAACAGGTCACCATGCAGGACGGTGACGGTCGTCATCCTGAACTTCGACATGTTCAACGAGTAGCTGGTCGCGTCAGGGTCGCAGGTCGCGTCAGGGTCGCTGGTCGAAGACATGCCGGCGCACCCAGGCGTGCATGGCGACGGCTGCGGCCGCCCGGCATTGATCGAGCGTGTGGACCCGAACTGCTCGATGTGCAGCACCGCACGGCATACCTCTTGCAGTGCCGGGGTCAGGCCGGGGCCTTCCTGCCCGAAGACGAGCACGCACGAGCGCGGCAGGTCGTAGGTCTCGATCGGCTGAGAGCCGGGCACGTTGTCGATCCCGATGATCGGTATGCCGTCCGCAGCTGCCGCCCAGGCCGCCAGCGCCGCGGCGTCAGGGTGGTGGTGCTCGTGTTGGTAGCGGTCGGTCACCATCGCGCCGCGCCGGTTTCCAGCGGCGGCGCCCGACGATATGGAAAGCGGCCGCGTTGAAGGCGTTGGCGGTGCGGATGACCGAGCCGATGTTGAAGTCGTGGCCCCAGTTCTCGACAGCGACGTGGAAAGGGTGCCGGCGGGTGTCGAGGTCGGAGACGATCGCCTCGTGCCGCCAATACCGGTAGCGGTCGATGACATTGCGCCGGTCGCCCTCGGCGAGCAGCTGCGGATCCCAGTGGTCGCCGGATAGCGGCGGACCGGCATACGGGCCGACCCCGACCGAAGCCCCGATCGCTACCCTCACCGAGGCACCCCCCGCGTCGTTCTCGTCGCCGGCGGTGTCGACTGGGTGACCTGTCACTCTCTACCTCTCTCACCGAGCCTGGCGTTGTCTAGGCTGTGCCCAGCATCCTGCCCAGTTCGGCGCCGCCTGGCCACCCACGCCGCGGGCGCCATCACCCGGACCGTGCAGAGTGCAGCAGGGCAGGCAAATCCCGGCGCCTTCGCTGGCGTCGGACCGATGAGGAGACCGTCGTGGAATCGGCCATCGAGGACCTCGCGCGCGAACTGTCAGCGCTGCAAGCCCGCCGCGGCCTGCAGCACCCGGGGCGTGCCGATGCCGCCGGACCGACACTGACGCGCGCGCTGACACTCGACCAGTTCGCGCCCGGTGAACAGCGCCGACGTGGGCTGGTCACCAGCCTGCTCAAACACGCCGAGGGGTTGCCCCCGGACCTGCGGATGGTGTTTCTCGCCGCGTGCAGCATTCGCACCCAGGACCGCCCGACCCTCACCGAGCGAATCGAGCGCGCCGCAGCCACGCTGAGCGTGACGCCACGCACCGGCTGGGCGCGACTGGCCGACGCCAACCGGCGCATCGCCGAGAGCCTCGCGGGGAGGCTGTCGTCCACCTCGGGCGCGCCGCAGCCGGAGTGGTTGCTCACATCGCTGCACGCGGTGACCGACCTGCGCAGCGGACGACCCACGACCCGCAGCACGCACACCATCCGGGTCGTCTCTCCCACGCTCACCCACATCATCGAGCGGATCAGTTTCCCGGGAGCGACCGCGGACGCCGACCCGCTCTTCCGGGCCTGGGGGGACTGTGAGCTCATCTCCGTCGAGCGCCAGTCCCAGGTGACCTGGCAGGTGTCGCTCAAGCTCAAACGAGCGGTCGCCTGCGGTGACTCGGCGACCTACTCGTTCGAGACCCAGGCACCCGCGCGTCGACTGTTGCACCCCATGTCGGTCATGCTCCCGGAACGGGTATGCCGGGTGTTCAGCACCGAGGTCAACTTCGGGTCACCGAGCATGGCCAAGCGGGTATGGCGACTGGACGGAGTCTCCGCCCCGACCGCCGAGTTGGACACCCCCTCGGGCGTGATCCTCGATCCCCACACCAACCCGGTCCTCACTGCGACCTATGACGACATGGTGCCCGGGCGGGTCTACGGACTGCGTTGGGAGTGGAGCGACGACGCCTAACCGGCACCGCCACCGGGCCCATGGTGGTGCGTGGTGAAGCGGTGGTTTTCAGTGTCCTGGCTGGTACTGCAATTTCACTGAAGGATCGCACTCGGCGCGTCCTGTCCAGCAGAACCATCCCCTAGCGTCGAGAAATGACCTCGGTCGACGCACCCGCAGCCGGTGCGGACTGACGTGGCCTTGTTCGGTCGGCGCAGATCCCGCCCGCCCTCGACGCCGACGAAGGTTCCGGTGCTCACCCTCGGGGTGGGGGCCGAACTGATGGTGTCGGCCCAGGCACCGCAAGTGCGCGAGGTCGTGGAGGAGATCCTGTCCGCCGCCCGGCCACGGCAGTACCCACAGCTGCCTCGGCTGGTGCCGGCCGGCTGGACATGGCTGGGCACCCCCGCGGAGCAGCCCGCGCTGGGATATGCGGGGGTGGACGCCGGGAGCAGACCGATCTTCGTCGCGCTCAAGGATCAGGGGGGCGCGACGCAGTGCTGGCTCTTCCCCGGCGACCCATCCCGCGGGGATCCGCTGCCGGAGCTCATCGAGGCGCTCCGGCAGCGGGTGCCGGTCGCGTCGACGACGCCGGCACCGGCCGGCCTGGTGGGACTCACCGCTCCGCCCATCCCCGACTCCTTGGTCGAGGACGTCATCACCGCCACCGCCCGCACGGTCAGCCCGGCCAACCGCAGCGCGGTCGGCGATATGTTCCTCACCCAGGTGAAGTTCAAGGCCGCGCAGACCATCCAGAACGCTCAGGACCACACCCGCGCAGTGGCCTACCTCGACACCTGGGCGACCGTGCGCGGGGGCCCTCTCGTCGTCGCCCGGACCGTCCTCGAGGACCTGTGCCGGTGGGACCCGACGGTCACGGCATACCTGCAGGATTGGCCGCTGCGGATGCGCGCGATCCTCATCCACGCGGCCGAGCAGCCGGGCACCTTCTGGGACCAGATTCCCTAGGCGTCCACCACCGGAGCGCCTCTCGAACGGGGTGCGCCGGTCAGGTGAGCAGGAGGCGTTCGATGCGGCGTGCGGCACCGAGGGCGCCGATCACCCCCAAGACCACCAGGTATGCCGTGTGCCCGGCCAGCGCCCAACTCACCTCGCCGAGCATGAGGCCGCGCTCCAACGCGACCCCGTGATAGAGCGGCGTGGCCTGCACCAGCCAGCGGATCCCTTCGGGATAGGTCGACAGCGGGAAGAACGTGGCCGAGAAGAGGAACATCGGCTGGATCGCCAGGGTGATGTAGTCGAAGTGTTGCCAACTGGTCATGAAGGTCGTGGCGAACATGCCGACTGCCGCGAAGGCCAGCCCGATGAGCACGGCTGCCGGCAGCGCCAGCAGGGCCCACCACGAGGTGACCATCCCAGCCAGCAGTGCCACCACGAGGAAGGCTGCCGAGTAGAGGGCACCACGCAGCACCGCCCAGCCGATCTCGCCGACGGCAATGTCGCGTGGGCCGATCGGTGTGGCCAGCATCGAGTCGTAGAGCTTGGCGTGGCGCAGCTTGAAGAACACGTTGAAGGTCGAGTCCATGATCGCGCCGTTCATCGCCGAGGAGGCGAGCAACGCGGGGGCGACGAACACGGCATACGGGACCTCACTGCCCCCATCGGTGTGCACGGTGTGCACGAGCGCGCCGATCCCGACGCCGAGCGAGAAGAGGTAGAACACCGGCTCGGCGAACCCGCTCACCAAGGTCACCCAACCGTGCCGGAAGGCCAGCAGGTTGCGCGCCAGCACCCACCGCGCCAGCCCGGCGCCGGCTGGGATGGGCAACGCTCGGGCGACCCGGCCCGCGACGCCGACCTTGACGATGCCGCCCCCGACTCCGTCGACCCCCTCGCCTCGGCCGCCACCATCCCGGCCGCCACCACCCCGGCCTCCGTCGCCTGCTGCGGCGCTCATGCGACCAGCCTCCGGGTGAACAAGCGCAGCGCGAGCCAGCCACCGACGCCGACGAAGGACAGCAGCGCCGCCACGTGCACCCACGCCGGGACAGGACTGGAGACCACACCGGTGGCCGCGCCACGCGCGAGTTCGACGCCATGCCACAGCGGGGTGACCCAGGCGATCGGTTGCAGCCAGACCGGCAGTTGGTCGATGGGGAAGAACGTGCCGGAGAACAGCATGAGCGGCGACACGACGAGCCGGAAGAGGACGTTGAAGCCGTCCTCGGTCTCCTGGCTCGCGGTGTAGGCAAAGACCGGCACCGCGAAGGCGAGCCCGGTGACCACCCCGACGGGGATGCACCAGAGCGCTCCCCAGCCGGGGAAACCGCCGAACAGCGCCGCCACACCGACGAAAATCGTTGTCGCAGTAGCAAGGTGGAAGACGACCGTGAGCAGGTGGCCGAAGAGCACGTCGCCGACCCGCAGCGGAGTCGCGAGCATCGCGGCATACATCTTGTTCCACTTGAAGTAGCCCATGACCTGGCAGGTCGACTCCCCATGGCCACCCACATCGCCTGCGTGGCGACGATCGCCGGCACGACGAAGTGCAGATAGGACAACCCGCCGACACCGCCGGCCTTCGCGTCGACGAGCGATCCGAGCCCCAGGCCCATGGCGAGCAGGAAGAACAGCGGCGTGGCGAACCGACCGATGATCGAGCCCCGCCAGGTGCGCCGGTAGACGGTGAGGAAGTAGCCGACGACGGCCCGGATCCGCTCGGCGAGGGACAGCGGCTCCCGTATGCCGTGCACGCTCCGGCCGGTGCGGCCGAGCGACGCACCCGGGGTCCCCGCGGTCAGGACCGACGATGTGCTGGGCTGGGCCATCAGTCGACCAGCGTCCGGCCGGTGAGGTGCAGGAAGACGTCCTCGAGGGTGGAGCGGCGCACCAGCGTCGACAGCGGCACGACGCCACGGGCATGCAGGTCGGCACTCGTCGCGTCGCCGTCGTCGGTGTAGACCAGCAGCCGGTCGGGCAGCAACTCGACCCGGCTGGCTCCGTCCAGCCCCTGCACCGCGTCGACGTGGTCGGCATGATCGTCGGTGTCGAAGCGCAGCTCGACGACCTCTCGGGTGGAGTAGCGCGCGATGAGATCGCGGGGGGCTGCCCTCTGCGGCGATGCGTCCG
>JADJVI010000025.1 GCA_016710645.1 Actinomycetales bacterium
GGAGGAGCGCGACTACTACCAAGGCAAGGTCGACGCCGCCACAGCCGACCAGCGCGAATGGGTGGCCGAGCGCGACGCTGCTGCGGCTGCCGCTGAGGCCGCTGACGCGAGCGCCGAAGGAGGGAACCCCGAATGACCGGAGGCGGAGAAGCCCTCCTGTTCTGGATCCTGGGCCCGTTGAGCGTGCTCGGTGCGCTCGGGTTGCTGTTCATGCGCAAGGCCGTCCACGCGGCGCTGTGCATGGCCTTCGTCATGGTCAACCTCGGCGTGATGTACCTCGCCCAGCAGGCCGACTTCCTCGGCGTGGTCCAGGTGTTCGTCTACACCGGCGCCGTGATGATGCTCTTCCTGTTCGTCCTCATGCTGATCGGCGTCGACTCGGCCGACTCGGTCGTCGAGACGATCCGCGGCCACCGCATCGCCTCGCTCGTCGTGGCGCTGGGCCTGGCCCTAGTCATGATCCTGGCGGTGGGGTCCCTGACGCTGCCCCAGCCGGTCGGGCTGGACGCACCCAACAGCAACCCCGGCAATGTCACCGCGGTCGCCCACCTGATCTTCGGCAAGTACGTCTGGGTCTTCGAGGTCACCTCGGCGCTGCTCATCACCGCAGCCCTGGGAGCCATGGTCCTCGCGCACCGCGAGCGGCTCACCCCACGGGCCACCCAGGCCGAGCTGGCCGCCAAGCGGGTCAAGGACAACCTCTACGTCGCCGGTCTGCCTGCCCCCGGTGTCTACGCCCGCCACAACGCGGTCGACACCCCGGCGCTGCTGCCCGACGGCACGGCCAGCGAGCTCTCGGTCTCCCGCGTGCTCGTCGCGCGGGACCAGGTCTCCGTGCCCCAGAACGAGCCGGCTCAAGAGGCGGCGCGAGAGATCGAGGAGGGGATGATCAAGTGAGCCTGATGAGCTACATCTACCTCTCGGTGCTGCTGTTCGCCATCGGATCGGCCACGGTGCTCATGCGCCGCAACGCGATCATCGTGTTCATGGGCATCGAGCTCATGCTCAACGCCGCCAATCTCGCCTTCGTCACCTTCGCGCGGTTGCGCGGAGACCTCGACGGCCAGGTCATTGCCCTGTTCATCATGGTCGTCGCCGCGGCTGAGGTCGTCGTCGGCCTGGCCATCATCATGGCGATCTTCCGTGCCCGCCGCTCGGCTTCGGTCGACGACGCCAACCTGCTGAAGCTGTAAGGGAGCGACGCACGTGACTTCCTTCGTCATTCCGCTCGGAGAGGTCGGGGCCACCGCCCAGGCCGCCACCGGCATCACGGCATACGCGTGGTTGCTGGTCGCGTTGCCCCTCTTCGGCGCAGCCGTCCTGCTGCTTGGCGGCCGCCGCACCAACTCGTGGGGGCCGCTGTTCGCCACCCTGATGTCGTGGTCGGCGTTCCTCGTCGGTGCCGGGATCCTGGTCAACCTGCTCGGGTATGCCGGTGAGGAGCGCTCGCGCTCGCTGCACCTGTTCTCGTGGATCCCGGCCGGGCAGTTCCAGGTCGACGCCGGCATGCTGCTGGACCCCCTTTCGGTGTCCTTCGTGCTGCTGGTGACCTTCGTGGGCTCGCTCATCCACGTCTACTCACTGGGCTACATGGAGCACGACCCGGACAAGCGCCGGTTCTTCGCCTACCTCAACCTCTTCGTCGCGGCCATGCTGCTGCTGGTCACGGCCAACTCCTACCTGCTGGTCTACGTCGGCTGGGAGGGTGTCGGTCTGGCCTCCTACCTGCTCATCGGCTTCTGGAACTGGAACCCGCCGTATGCCAGCGCGGCCAACAAGGCCTTCGTCGCCAACCGCGTCGGTGACCTCGGGATGAGCATCGCGATCATGCTGATGTTCTGGCAGTTCGGCAAGACCGACTTCGCGTCGGTCAACGCCGCTGTCGGCGGGGCCAGCCAGGGCGCGCTCACGGCCATCGGGCTCTTCTTGCTGCTGGCCGCCTGTGGCAAGTCCGCGCAGTTCCCGCTGCAGAGCTGGCTCGGCGACGCGATGGCCGGTCCGACCCCGGTGTCGGCGCTCATCCACGCGGCGACCATGGTCACCGCCGGTGTCTACCTCGTGGTCCGCAGCCACGCCATCTTCGACGCCGCCCCCACCGCCCAGCTCGCCGTCGTCATCGTCGGCGCTATCACGCTGCTGTTCGGGGCGATCGTCGGCTGTGCCAAGGACGACATCAAGAAGGCCCTAGCCGCCTCGACGATGAGCCAGATCGGCTACATGATGCTTGCCGCGGGCCTCGGCCCCGCCGGCTATGTGTTCGCGATCTTCCACCTGCTCACCCACGGCTTCTTCAAGGCCGGGATGTTCCTCGGTGCCGGGTCGGTCATGCACGGCATGAACGACAAGGTCGACATGCGCGGTTTCGGCAACCTGTCCGGCGCCATGAAGGTCACCTGGGCGACGTTCGGCCTGGGGTGGTTGGCCATCCTCGGGGTGCCGCCGTTCTCGGGCTTCTGGAGCAAGGACAAGATCATCGAGGCTGCGTTCATCGGCGAAGGCTGGCGGCCCTGGGTCTTCGGCCTGGTGACCATGCTCGGTGCGGCCATCACGGCCTTCTACATGTCGCGACTGTTCTTCATGACCTTCCACGGCGAGAAGCGTTGGCCTAAGGATGCCCACCCGCACGAGTCGCCCTCGCTGATGACCGTCCCGATGGTCATCCTCGCCTTCGGGTCGGCCTTCCTCGGCCTCTTCCTCGCCCTCGGTGACCGCTTCGCGACCTGGCTGGAGCCGGTCGTCGGTGGCGGGCACGGCGCCGAGCACCACCCGGTGCTGCCCATCCCGGTCATCACGTTCGGGACCTTGGCGTTGGTCATCCTCGGTGCCGGATATGCATGGCTGCGCTACTGGCGTGACCAAGTCCCGAAGACGGCTCCCGCCGGCAGCCTGCTCACCCGGGCCGCTCGCCAGGACCTCTACCAGGACCAGGTCAACGAGGGTCTGCTCATGCGTCCCGGTCTGCACCTGACCCGCTCGTTGGTCTACGCCGACCAGAAGGGCGTCGACGGCGCAGTCGGAGGGCTGGCGGCCCTCATCGGCGGCACCTCGGCCCGGGTCCGCAAGATCCAGAACGGCCTGGCCCGTTCCTACGCCCTGACGATGCTGCTCGGTGTCGTCGTGATCCTCGGTGCCGTGTGGGTGATGCAGTGATGAACCAGTTCCCCTGGCTGACCGTCATCGGCGCCCTGCCGGCGGTCGGAGCCCTCGTGCTCTGGCTGCTGCCGGCATCGGTCGCCGGCCGGGCCAAGCAGATCGCGCTCGGCTTCTCGCTGGTGACGCTGCTGCTCACGGTCCTCGCGGCATTGCAGTACAACGCCTCCTCAACCGAGCGCTTCCAGCTCGTCGAGCAGCACCCGTGGATCCCGCAGTTCGGGGTGAGTTACGCCCTCGGTGTCGATGGCATCGCGCTCGTGCTCATCCTCATGTCGGTGATCCTCGTGCCGATCTGCCTGCTGGCCGCCTGGCGTGACCTGCCGGCCGACCAGGTCGGGCGTGAGCCGCACTACTTCGCGCTGATGCTGAGCCTGGAGACCTTCATGGTCGGGGTCTTCGCGGCGACCGACGTCTTCCTCTTCTACGTCTTCTTCGAAGCGATGCTCATCCCGGTCTACTTCCTCATCGGCCAGTTCGGCGGAGCCCGCCGGCAGTACGCCGCGATGAAGTTCCTGCTCTTCTCGCTCGCCGGTGGCCTCATCATGCTGGCGGCCGTCATCGCCCTCTACACCCAGGGCCCGGGCGGGGCCGATGGCTTCCTGGTCAGCAAGCTCACCGGGTTGGCGATGCCGGAGAGCACCGAGCGGCTGATCTTCCTCGGCTTCTTCCTCGCCTTCGCGGTCAAGGCCCCGATGGTGCCCGTGCACACCTGGCTGCCCGATGCGGCGACCGAGTCGCGTCCGGCGACGGCGACCCTGCTCGTCGGTGTGCTGGACAAGGTCGGCACTTACGGGATGATCCGGTTCTGTCTGGAGTTGTTCCCCGGGGCCAGCCAGTGGGCCACCCCCGTGGTCATCGTCCTGGCCGTCGTGTCGATCATCTACGGCGCGCTGCTGGCGATCGGGCAGACCGACATCATGCGTCTGATCGCCTTCACGTCGATCAGCCACTTCGGCTTCATCGTCCTGGGCATCTTCGCGGTGACGACGACGAGCTGGGCCGGTTCGAGCCTCTACATGCTCAACCACGGGTTCTCGACCGCCGGCCTGTTCCTCTTCGCCGGCATGCTCATCAGCCGCCGCGGCAGCAAGCGGATCCCCGACTTCGGCGGCTGGCAGCGCATCGTGCCGGGCCTGGCGGGCATCTGGCTGGTCGCGGGCCTGTCGTCGTTGGCTCTGCCGGGGCTCGGGTCGTTCATCTCCGAATTCCTCGTCCTGGCCGGCACCTTCCAGCGCTACCAGGTGCTCACCGTCATCGCGACGACCGGCATCATCCTGGCCGCTCTCTACATCCTGCTCATGTACCAGCGGATGATGACCGGGCCCAAGCCCGAGAGCGCGGTCGGCACCCCCGACCTCAGCCTTCGGGAGAAGTGGGTCGCGATCCCGCTCATCGCGTTGTTCCTCGTCCTGGGCTTCTACCCCAAACCGGTCCTGGACGTGATCAACCCGACGGTCAAGACGATCCTCACCTCGGTGAATATCTCGGATCCGGCGCCCGCTGCCGGCACCGCTGAAGGGAGCTCGAAGTGACCGCCCTGCTCACGGCTACGCCGGCGGCGTTCACCACCGCGACGGTCGACGTCGTGGCGCTGTTGCCGCTGCTCATCGTCTTCGGCGGCGCGCTGCTCGGTGTCCTCGTCGAGGCGTTCGTGCCCCGTGCGTCCCGCTTCCAGACCCAGGTCGTCCTCACCGTCGTCGTGCTGGTGGGTGCGCTGGTGGCCCTCGCTGTCGGCGCCGTCAACCACCGCGGGACCACCGCGGGCACGGCCGGCTCGGACGGCATACTGCGCGGTGCGGTGGTCATCGACGGACCGGCGCTGTTCATCCAGTCGATCATCCTGCTGTTCGCGCTGCTCGCGGTCTTCACGTATGCCGAGCGGCTGGGTGGCGTCGGATCGGACACCTTCACGCCCATGGGCGCGGCGGTGCCGGGCTCGGCTCGCGAGGCCGAGGCGTTGCGAGCTGGCGCGATGACCGCCGAGGTCTTCCCGCTGTTCCTCTTCTCCGTCGCGGGCATGATGCTCTTCCCGTCGGCCGGTGACCTGCTGACCATGTTCGTGGCGCTGGAAGTGCTCTCCCTGCCGCTCTACATCATGTGTGGGCTGTCGCGACGACGCCGCCTGCTCTCGCAGGAGGCCTCGCTCAAGTACTTCCTTCTCGGCGCCTTCTCGTCGGCGTTCTTCCTCTTCGGCGTCGCACTGCTCTACGGGTATGCCGGGTCGGTCTACCTTCCAGCCATCGCGGCGGCGATCTCGTCACCGGTCGCGGGTCTGGGCGGACTGCTCGTGCCGGGCATCCTGCTCATCGCCGTGGGCTTGCTCTTCAAGGTCGGTGCGGTGCCATTCCACATGTGGACCCCCGACGTCTACCAGGGCGCGCCGACCCCGGTCACCGGGTTCATGGCGGCGGGCACCAAGGCGGCGGCTTTCGGCGCGATCTTGCGGTTCTTCTACGTCGGTGTCGACCAGGCGGTCTGGGACTGGCGCCCGGTGCTCATGGTCATCGCGGCCCTCACCATGGTGGTTGGCGCGGTGCTGTCGGTCACCCAGACCGACATGAAGCGCCTGCTGGCCTACTCCTCGATCGCCCACGCCGGTTTCGTCCTGCTGGGCGTCACTGCGGTGAGCCGCGATGGCATCTCGGGCACGCTGTTCTATGTGCTGGCCTACGGGCTCACTTCCCTGGCGGCCTTCGGCATCATCGCCCTGGTTCGCGAGAACGGCTCCGAGGCCACTCACCTGTCGCAGTGGGCCGGACTGGGCAAGCGCCACCCGTGGACGGCCGGTGTCTACGCCTTCCTGTTGTTGGCCTTCGCTGGCATCCCGCTGACGTCGGGCTTCACCGCCAAGTTCGCGGTGTTCGCGCCGATGCTGGCGTTGCACACCGCCGGGTCCACGGCGCTGGTTGTACTTGCTCTGCTGTGCAGCGCGATCACCGTCTTCGTCTACGCCCGCATCATCGTGCTCATGTACTTCACCGAGCCGACCCACGACGACGTGGCTGTGGTCGACGCCTCTGGCGGCACCATCGCGACGATCGCCGTGGGGTCGGTGCTCACCCTGGTGCTCGGCGTGGCTCCCGCGTTCGTCCTCAACCTGGCCGCTCAGGCGTCGCAGTTCATCCGCTGAGACCTGAGCGCCTGCGAAAGACGATCACCACGCCATGACTGCTCCGCCTGTCCTCGCTCTGCCCGGGGTCACTCCGGCGCTTGCCGAGGCCCTGGCCGCAGCCATGGCGCGGGTCGATCGGCTGCTCGTCGAGACCGTCGACCACGCCGATCCGTTCATCGCCGAGGCGTCCGGGCACCTGCTCGCGGCCGGCGGCAAGCGGTTCCGGCCGACGTTGACCATCCTCGCCGCGCTCGCGTGCGGTGAGGTGACCGACGAGGTCATCGCTGCAGCCGTCGGTGTCGAGCTCACCCACCTCGCCTCGCTCTACCACGACGACGTCATGGACGAGGCGCTGGTGCGCCGCGCGGTGCCGAGCGTCAACGCGGCATACGACAACTCGACCGCGATCCTCGTCGGCGACCTGCTTTTCGGCAAGGCGTCCGAGCTCGTCGCCGGGCTGGGGCCGCAGGCCGTCCTCATCCAGGCGCGCACCTTCGTGCGACTGTGTGCCGGCCAGATCCGCGACACCCGCCCGTGCCCCCCCGGCACCGACCCGATCGCCTATTACCTCGACGTGCTGGCCGACAAGACCGGGGTGCTCGTCGCGACCGCGGCCCGCTATGGCGCGATGTTCTCCGGCGGCACGCCCGAGCAGGTCGAGGTGCTGCGGGAGTACGGCGAGTTGCTCGGGATGGCCTTCCAGCTTGCCGACGACATCATCGACATCTCCTCGGACGGCATACAAAGCGGGAAGACGCCCGGCACCGACCTGCGCGAGGGGGTCGCGACCCTCGCGATGCTGTATGCCGCGGCCTCCACCGACCCGTCCGGGGCGCGGCTTCGCGAGCTGCTCGCATCAGACCTCAGCGGCGACGAGGCGGGGGTGGCCGAGGCGCTGGCCTTGTTGCGCGTCGACCCGGCGCTGGAGCAGGCCCGGGCCCACACCCGCGCCGTCGGTGCCCAAGCGAGCGCCGCACTGGCTGGCCTGCCCGACAACGACGCCCGCGCTGCGCTGGTGGCCCTCGTCGAGCAAGTCGTCGACCGCGTCGGTTGAGCCGGTTGGAGCGCGGGGCCGCCTCGCGCTAGTCGTCGTAGTGGGTCCACATCCGCAGGACGTGGACGACCCGCTCGTCGGGGTGGACCTCGTAGACCAAGCGGTGCTGGATGGTGATGCGTCGGGAGTAGCAGCCGGACAGATTGCCGACGAGCTTCTCGTACCGCGGTGGCGTCGCGAAAGAGTCCATGGTCAACAGCTCAAGCAGGCGCTGCGCCTTGCCTTTGAGTCCAGCTGCGGCGAGATTCTTGGCGTCCTTCTGGGCTTGCCGCGAGTAGACCAACTGCCAGGCGGGGCTGTTCACCAGTCGAGATCGGTCGCGCCGGCCGTGACGCCTTCAGCACGCGCTTCCCGGACGGATTCGACCAGGCCCGGCACCGACTCGAGGAAGAGGGTCTCCTGGATGGCCCGCCAGTCGTCCTCGCCGATAAGCACGGCATTATTGCGCTGGCCAGTGATGGTCAGCGGCTGCGAATCGTCGTTGACTTGGTCGATCAGTCGGTACAGATTCGCCCGCGCTGACGTTGCGCTCACAGTGGTCATCTTTCCACCTCCACACCGGAGCGTACGTCTTCACGTACGCTTAGGCAAGCGGTCGAGCACCGCGAGCTCGCAAGGAGTCGACGCTGAGCACCGCGAGGGCCACCCAGACAATGGCGAACCCCACCCAGCGGGCCGGCGTGATCGTCTCGCCGAGGATGAGGCTGCACAGCAACTGCATGACCGGCGTGATGAACTGCAGCAGCCCGATGGTCACCAGCGGCACGCGCCGGGCGGCCGAGGCAAAGAGCAGCAGGGGCACCGCGGTGACCGGCCCGGTCAGCACCAGCAGCGTCGTATGCCACCCGCCGAACCCGAGGAAGGTGGCCCCCGATACCTGCTGGCCCGCGGTGCTGGCCAGGTCGGCGCCCTGCCCGACCAGCCACAGCAGCACGAGCGCCACTGGGAACAGAGCCGCGGTCTCGACGGTGAGCCCGTGCAGTGCCGGCAGACTGGCGCCGACGCGCTTCTTGATCAGGCCATAGAGCGCGAAGGACGCCGCGAGGGTGAGAGCGATCCACGGCACCTTCCCGCCGACGATCGTCAGGTATGCCGCAGCGACGGCGCCGATCGCGACCGCCACCCACTGCAGCCGGCGCAGCGGCTCCCCGAGGATGACCACGCCCAGCGCGACGGTGAGCAGCGGGTTGAGGAAATAGCCCAGCGCAGCCTCGCTGGTGTGCCCCGCCATGACCGCGCCGACATAGACGCCCCAGTTCACCGCGAGCACGAGCGCAGCGACAGTGAGCCCGACCAGCAATTTGCGCCGCGCCAGCAGCGGCCGCAGCCAGGCCCAGCGCCGCCCGATGAGCAGCACGACGAGGCAGAACAGCAAGCTCCAGAGGATCCGGTGCGCCAACACCTCCAGCGGCCCGGACGGCCCGAGCGCGTGGAAGTAGAGCGGGAAGAACCCCCACAGCAGGTATGCCGTGAGCCCGAAGAGCGCGCCCCGGCCGGCTTCCGGGTGCGGCTCACCCGCAGCGCTCGGAGGATTGGCAGCGCTCGAAGGGTTCGGTGGCAGGGGATCGGCAGGCGAGGCTGCGGTCACGCTCCGACGGTCCAGGTGTCGTGTCCGCCCAGCAGCGCCGCGAGGTCGGCGTCGGTGGCCGGTCCGCCCGCCTGGGCGACGGCCTGCTCCACCTGTCCGCGGACCAGATCGTCGTATGCCGGGCGGCTCACCGACCGGAAGATGCCCATCGGCACATGGGACAGCGTCGACTCGGACAACCGCGACAGGGCGAAGGCCGTCGACGGGTCAGGGTCGGTGGGGTCATGGATGACCACCCGCTGCGGGTCGGCGTCGACCTCGGGGACGATCCGCAACTCGTTGTCGGTGTCGCGGATGACGACCTGGCCGCCGGCCGCGATCGGCTCACCGGCGCGCAGGTGGAAGATCCGCCGTTCCGATTCGGCGCGGTCCTTGAGCACGTCGAACGCGCCATCGTTGAAGATCGGGCAGTTCTGGTAGATCTCGACCAGCGACGCACCGCGGTGCTCGGCAGCCGCCCGCAGCACTCCCGAAAGGTGGGCGCGGTCGGAGTCCATGGTGCGCGCGACGAAGCTCGCCTCGGCGCCCAGCGCTAACGCCACCGGGTTGAACGGGGTGTCGACCGACCCGAGCGGCGAGGACTTGGTGACCTTGCCCTGCTGCGAGGTGGGGGAGTACTGCCCCTTGGTCAACCCGTAGATCTCGTTGTTGAACAACAGGATTGTCATGTTGACATTGCGGCGCAGCGCATGGATGAGGTGGTTGCCACCGATCGAGAGGGCGTCGCCATCACCGGTGATGACCCACACCGACAAATCACTCCGACTGGTCGCGAGGCCGGTCGCGATCGAGGGCGCCCGGCCGTGGATCGAGTGCATGCCATAGGTGTCCAGGTAATACGGGAAGCGCGAGGAGCAGCCGATCCCGGAGATGAAGACGATGTTCTCCCGGCGCAACCCGAGCTCCGGCAGGAAGCCCTGCATGGTCGCGAGGATCGCGTAGTCACCACAGCCGGGGCACCAGCGCACCTCCTGGTCGGAGGTGAAGTCCTTGCGGGTCTGCGCCGGCGCGTCGGGAGCCAGTAGCGGCACCCGGGAGGTGCCGGTGGACGGCATACCGAGGGCGTGTCCGGGGTGGCCGAAACCGGAGTGACCGAGGCCGGGGTTGTCGAGCTTCACTGGGCACGCTCCACGGACGGTTCGGGCAGCGCTTGGACGGCTGCGGTGAGGACTTCGGCGAGTTCGCCGGCGGTGAAGGGCAGGCCACGCACGGCCGTGTGGGAGTGCACGTCGACGAGGTACTTCGCGCGCAGCAGCAGGGCGAGCTGACCGAGGTTCATCTCGGGCACGATGACCCGTTCGTAGCGCCGCAGCACCTCCCCGAGGTTGCTCGGGAACGGGTTGAGGTGGCGCAGATGTGCGCGCGCGACCGGCATCCCGTGTCGGCGCACCGAGCGCGCGGCGGCGTGGATCGGGCCATAGGTCGATCCCCAGCCCAGGGCGAGGACGCGCGCGTCGCCGTCGGGGTCGTCGACCTCCAGCGCCGGGATCGACGCGGCGATGCCGGCGATCTTGTCGCGGCGCAGGTGGGTCATCCGCTCGTGATTGTCGGGGTCGTAGGAGATGACGCCGGTGACATCGGCCTTCTCGATGCCGCCGATGCGGTGCTCCAGACCGGCCGTGCCGGGCACCGCCCACGGCCGCGCCAGCGTCTGCGGGTCACGGGCGTAGGGGTGGAACACCGGCGCGCCCTTATCGTCGACCGCGTTGGGTTCGGTCTGGAAAGTGACGGTGAGGTCGGGCAGGTCGGCGACCTCGGGCAGCCGCCACGGCTCGGAGCCGTTGGCGAGGTAGCCGTCCGAGAGCAGCACGACAGGCGTCCGGTATGCCGTGGCGATCCGGGTCGCTTCGATGGCCGCGTCGAAGCAGTCGACCGGGGATTGCGCGGCGACGATCGCTACCGGCGACTCGCCGTTGCGGCCGAACATGGCCTGCAGCAGGTCGGCCTGCTCGGTCTTGGTCGGCAGGCCGGTGGCCGGGCCACCGCGCTGCACGTCGACGACGACGAGTGGGAGCTCGAGCGACACGGCCAGGCCGATCGTCTCGGCCTTGAGCGCGAGGCCCGGCCCGGAGGTCGAGGTGACCCCGAGGGCGCCGCCGAAGGATGCCCCCAGCGCCATCCCGACGCCGGCGATCTCGTCCTCGGCCTGGATCGTCGTCACGCCGAAGCGCTTGAGGCCCGAGAGGGTATGCAGGATGTCGGTCGCGGGGGTGATGGGGTAGCTGCCGAGCACCAGCGGCAGTCCCGCTCGGCGGGCCGCGGCGACCAGGCCATAGGCGAGGGCGGTGTTACCGGTGATATTGCGGTAGGTGCCGGCCGGCATCGCGGCAGGCGCGATCTGGTAGGTGTGCGCGAAGTCTTCGGTCGTCTCGCCGTAGTGCGCACCCGCGTGCAGCGCAGCGATATTGGCGGCCAGGATGTCGGGCTTGGTGGCGAACTTGCGCCGCAGGAACTCCTCGGTCGACTCCAACGGCCGGGTGTAGAGCCACGACAGCAGCCCGAGCGCAAACATGTTCTTGGCGCGCTCTTTGTCCTTGCGCGACAGCTCGAAACTCGCGAGCGAGTCGACAGTCATCGAGGTCAGCGCCAGCGGGTGCACGTGGTAGGACTCCAGCGAGCCGTCTTCCAGGGGCGACACGGCATACCCGACCTTGCCGAGGTTGCGCCGGGAGAACTCGTCGGTGTCGACGATGATCGTCGCGCCCCGCGGGATGTCGCGCAGGTTGGCCTTGAGGGCAGCGGGGTTCATCGCGACGAGGACGTCGGGCTCGTCGCCCGGCGTGAGCACGTCGTGGTCGGCGAAGTGCAGCTGGAAGCTGGACACTCCCGGGAGGGTGCCGGCAGGGGCGCGGATCTCGGCGGGGAAGTTGGGCAGGGTGGCCAGGTCATGGCCCGCGACGGCGGAGTCCGAGGTGAACCGGTCGCCGGTCAGCTGCATGCCGTCACCGGAGTCGCCGGCGAAACGGATGACCACCCGATCCAGTTGGCGCACAGGCTTGTTCATGGTTCCTCGGTGTCCTTGCTCCCGCCCGGAATGGCCCCGCGGAAGGCCGCGACGCCTCGACCATGGTAGGCCGAATCCCGCATCGTGGAGGGTCTAGCTCACGATGCGGCGTGAGCGTAGATCGGCGACCTCCTCCGAGGTGCGGCCCAGACCGGCCAGGAGCGCGTCGGTGTCGGTGCCAGGAGTGACCGGAGGCCGCGCCGGAGCGGTCTCTGCGGCGAAGCGCGGCGCGGGCCGCGGCAGGTTGACACCCCCGACCTCTCGGTATGCCGTTCGCGCCCCGAGATGGGGGTGGTGCGGCGCTTCGTCGAGGGCGAGGACCGGCGCGACACAGGCATCGGACTGCTCCAGCACGGCGGCCCATTGGTCGCGGGTGCGGGTCAGGAAGAGCTTCTCCCACAAGGCTTTTGCCTCCGGCCAACGGTTCTGGTCGAGGCGGTGATCGGTATGCCGTGGATCGTCACCGGAGAGCGGGAAACCGCTGCCTGGCACGTCGCGCAGATCGTCGTCCAATCGCGTGACGAGCTCGGCATAGAACGCCGGCTCCAGCGCCCCGACGGCGAGGTGCCGTCCGTCGGCGCACTCGTAGACCTCGTAGAACGGCGCCCCGGTGTCGAGCACATTGTGGCCGGGCTTGCCGCCCCACATCCCGCCGGCGATGAGGGCGTGGGTGAACGTCGTCAGATAGGACGCGCCATCGCAGATCGCGGCGTCGATGACCTGGCCAGTGCCGGTGCGTCCGGCCTCCAGCAGCGCCGCGAGCAGACCCGCGACCATCAGCAGCGCGCCCCCGGCCACGTCACCGAGGTAGGGGCCGGGCAGCGCCGGGCGCGGCGTTGTGCCGTCGCCGGTGTCGCGGACCACGCCCGACAACAACCCCGAGGTGGCGGTGTAGGTGAGGTCGTGGCCGGCATACCGGGCTTGCGGGCCGTCCTGCCCCCACCCGGTCATCCGCGCGTAGACCAACCGCGGGTTGCGCGCGTGGCACTCATCCGGACCGAGCCCGAGGCGCTCCATGACCCCGGGGCGGTACGGCTCGATGAGCGCATCGGCACTCGCGACGAGGTCGAGGACGATCTCGCGACCCTCGGGTGACTTGAGGTCGACGCAGATCGAGCGACGCCCGCGGCGCAACACCGCAAGGTCGAACGGACCCGCGCCCCCGGGCCGGTCGATGCCGATGACCTCGGCGCCGAGGTCGGCCAGCACCATGCCGGCAAACGGCCCCGGCCCGATCCCGGCGAGTTCGACGATCCGCACCCCGGCCAGCGGACCGGCATACCCGTGGTTGGCGGAAGAGGCGGCAGGTGGGCAAGCAGGGACAGCGTCCATTCCCGCAGCGTATGCCGGTCGGTCACCACACGGGAGGGTCGCGCGGCGGGGTCCGCACCCGGCGCGAACTGGGGCGTTAATCGGGGCCGGCGCAATTGACCCGAGTAAAGCTCTGGTCTGATTTTCCCTAAATGCCTCACATGGATGAGCCGCTGGCATTAGCTTGCGCTCAGCGCCGACCCTCTCCCCGTGGTCGACGAGCGAGGAGATCGAGCGCTGTGAAGCCGACCCGTCGATTCGTGTCCCCGATGCGTCGCGCCCAGGCTGGGCGGCTGATCGGGGCGGTGGTCAGCCTCGGCCTGCTGACCACGCTCCTGTCGCCGGCCGCCCTGCCGGCCTCCGCTGCGGGGGTCCGGACCGGACCGACGCCGACGCTCTCGTTCGCCGCCGCACCCACCGCGGCTGATCCGGGTGCCACCTTCGCCGTCGACCCGACGGTGACCGTGACCGACTCGACCGACACGATCACGCTGTCGCTGGCCGTCGACACCGGTGAACCGTCCGGGAAGCTCACCTGTCCTTCGCTCACGGTCACCCCCGTCGACGGCGTCGCGACCTTCCCGGGGTGCTCGGTCGACAAGGGCGGGCGCTATCTGCTGCGCGCCACCCTCGGCGCGGTGACCGCCGACAGCGCGAGCCTGCTCGTGTCGGGCCCGGCCTATGTCGCCTTCAGTACCCAACCGTCAGGTGGCCCCGCGGCACAGGCCTGGCTCGGCCAGCCGGTCGCCACGGTCGTCGACGGCGACGGAGCCGTTGTCGCCGACAGCACCGCCAAGGTCGGCCTCGTCGTCAAGCCCGGCACCGGCACCGGGGGTGGCGCGATCACCTGCTCCGCCGACAAGAACGCGACGGTCACGGTGGCGGGTGTCGCCACCTTCGACGGCTGCAGCATCGACAAGGCCGGCTCCGGTTACCGGCTGTATGCCGTCGACGTCGACGACGGGGTCTTCGGCACCAGCGCGTCCTTCGACATCAACTCGGGCCCCGCCGCGGGCCTGCGTTTTGACACCCAGCCGGGCAGTGGGATCGCCGGCGGCGCCCTCGGTGTGCAGCCGCGGGTCTCCGTCGTGGACGCCATGGGCAACCGGGTCGCCAGCAGCACGGACAGCATCTCCTTGCAGGTCACCACCGGCACCGGCGCCGTCGGGGCAGCCATCACCTGCACCACCAACCCGCTCGCTGCCGTTGCGGGATCGGCCACCTTCGCGGGCTGCGCGGTCGACCTGGCGAGCGGCGGCTACACCCTGACGGCGTCCTCCGGCACCCTCACCAGCGCGGTGAGCACACCCTTCGACGTCACCACCGGAACCGGATCGCACCTCGCCTTCTTGACCAACCCGGGTGGCGGACCCGCGGGTATGCCGTTCGCGACCCAACCGGTCGTCGCCGTGACCGACGCCGGCGGCAACGGCGTCGGTGGTCTGGTCACCCTGTCGATCAAGCCCGGCACCGGCGCCCCTGGCGCCACGCTGACCTGCGCGGCGACGACCGTCGCCGCGAGTGCGGGCGCAGCCTCCTTCACCGGGTGTGCCATCGACCGGGTGAGTCCGACCCCTTACGTCCTGCAGGCCACCCTGGGCAGCGTGACCGCTGACAGCAGCGGCTTCGACGTGACGACGGGAGGCCCGGATTCGGTGGCCTTCCGCACCGAGCCCGGCGACGGCGCCGGTGGAACGCCGCTGGTCACCCAACCGACGCTGTCGGTGCGGGACGCCGGCGGCAATGCCGCGGCAGGAGCCGTCACGCTGGCCTTGGCGGCCGGCTTCGGCACCCCTGGAGCCACCCTCACGTGCGCCGGTGGCACGACGACGAGCAGTGTCGAGGGGATCGCAACGTTCAGTGGCTGCCGGGTCGACAAGGCCGGCGCCGGCTATCGGCTCCGGGCCACCATCGAGGGCTCCGTCGCCGCAGACACCAGCGCCAGTTTCGACGTGAAAGTCGGCTCGGCCACCCACCTGGCCTTCACCGCCGCGCCCGGCGCGACGGGGAACACCGGCGGCGTCCCCTGGTCGGTTCAACCCGCAGTGGCCGTGCAGGACGCTGGTGGCAACCTGGTCGCAGCGTCGACTGCCACGATCGACCTGTCCGTGGCCGGTGGGCCAGGCGCTGTGCACTGCACGGCCGACCCGCAGGCCGCCGTCCGCGGCATGGCCTTCTTCAACGGGTGCTCGATCGACCGAGCCGGCACGGCATACCGGCTGACCGCCTCTGCTCCGGGGCTGGAACCGGCGACCACCGCGCCCTTCGACATCGCCGTCGGTGCGCCAGCGAACCTCGTGTTCACCACCCAGCCGAGCGCCGGGGTGACCGGGCAGGCGCTGCGCGGGCAGCCGGTGGTCGCGGTCGTCGATGCCGGGGGCAACCCTGTGCCCGCGGCGGGCGGCACCGTGCACGTGACTGTCACCCCGGGCACCGGCAGCCTCGGCGCCACGCTGAGTTGCGGCGGGTCCGCCGTCGACGGACGTGGCATCGCGAGTTTCGCAGGGTGCGCAGTCAGCGGCGCCGGAGCCGGCTACGCCCTCACCGCGACGTGGGGTCCGTTCTCGGCCGAGAGTATGCCGTTCGTCGTGCTGCGCGACTCGGCTCCGACACTCGAGGTGGCGCCACTGGCCGCTCCCCTCGGCCAGGTCATCGGGGACGGCAGCTTGGCGCCCAACCCGACCTCGACCGTTAACGATGTCAACACGGCGACCGGCGCGCTCCACCACGTCTTCACCGACCTGCAGGTCGCCGGCGTCGGCAAGGACCTCGTCATCGAGCGCACCTACAACTCCAACGACACCTCGGTCGGAGCCTTCGGGCGAGGGGTCTCCTCGATCCTCGACCTCTCGGTCACCTTCAGTGCGGCCGGCAGGGAGGCGACGGTGCGCGGCCTGGACGGGCAGCGGATCGTCTTCACCGGCCACCAGGGCAGCTTCACCCCGCCGCCGGGCGCTCGCGCCGATCTCACCTGCACCGGCAACCAGAAGACCTGCACGGTGACCCAGTGGGACGGCACGACCTGGACCGTCACGGGCCCCCGACTCGACTCCTACACCGATGGCAACGGAGTCGGCCTGACCTTCGTCAGCCCGTCACCGACCCAGCGCATCGTCAAGCTCGCCACCACCGACGCCAAGGTCACCTATGACGTGACCGTGACCCTCAACGCCAGCGGGCAGGTCACCTCGGTGCGGACGCCGGCCGGGCGCCAGGTCAGCTACGGCTACACCAATGGCTCGCTCACCTCGTTCACCGACGCCCGCGGCAAGACCTGGACGTATGCCGTCGACGCCGGCCAGCGGCTCACCGGCATGGTCGACCCGACGGGCCAGACCCGGCTCGCAGCGACCTACGACGCCACCGGGCGGGTGGCGACGGTGAGCGCGAAGGGGAGCACCCGGCATACCGAAGACCGCTTCCGCTACGACAGCGCGACGCAGACGACCACGCGCGAGGCCCACGTCAACGTCGGCGGCAGCCTCACCTGGGTGCCCTATGTCGACACCTACCGCGGCAATGTCCTGGTGCGCCAGAGCTTCCCGACCGGCGAGGTGATGCGCTATTCCTACGACGCACGGGGCAACCTCACGGCGATCCAGGACCCCAACGGCTTCGTGCAGGAGCGGGTCTTCAGCCCGGCCGGTGACCTGGTCATCCAACGCACGCCGATCACCTCGACGCAGACGGCCGTCGTGCAGTTCGGCTACGACAGAGCCCACCGGATGGTCAGCAAGACCGACGCCAACGGCAACGTCACGGCGTTCGGCTATCGCGGGGCCGACCTCATCTCGATCCAACCGCCGGGTAACAAGAACGGCGCGACGACCTTCTCGTATGCCCGCAGCGTCATGGTCGAAGAGCGCACCCCGGTCGGGCGCAAGACCTTCCTTCCGGACGCGCAGGGCAACATCGTGCGGATCACGGAGTTCGGGCCCTCCGGTCCCGCGCTCAACGGGAACGGGACGCGCGCGGCATACACCGAGTCGGGTCTGCAAACGTCCTACACCGACCCCCGCGGCGTCTCGGCGGCGGGGGCGCTCGACCCGGCATACACGGCGACGTGGACCTACGACGGTGCCGACACCCTGCTGGGCACCCGTAGCCCCGTCGGTGTGACGATGTCCCTGAGCTACACCGACGCGGGTGACCTCGTGGGCAGCAGCGGACCCGCGGGCACGACGTCGTACGGGTGGAGCGAGTCGACCCTGACCCGCACCACGACGGCCCCTGGTGGCGTCGTCACGCGTGAGCTCTACGACCCGTCGGCCACCCTCCTCGCGGTGACCGGGGCCAGCGGTGGGCGGACCACCTATGTCAACGACGCACTGGGCCGGCCGGTGACGACCATCGACCCGAGCGGGCGGCGATCGGTCACGGCATACGACGCCCTGAGCAATCCTGTCGTCGTCGACGACGGCAGCGGCTCCCCGATCCGCCAAGAGTTCGACAGTGCCAACCGCCTCATCCGGCAGGTCTCCGGCGCTGACGTGACGCTGCTTCGCTACGACCTGGCCGGCAACCTGCTGCGGGTGCAAGACGCCCACGGGGCGGTGACCGAGCGGACCTATGACACGCACGGCAACGTCACGACGGTCAGCGACGGCGCCGGGACGACGACCTATCGGTACGACCTCGCCGACCAGCCGGTGTCGCGCACCGACGGCCGAGGTGGCGTCACGACCTTCGGCTATGACGGGCAGAGCCGACTCACCGACCAGACGGTGGCCGGCAACACCACGACCTATGCCTATGACCTCGCCGGCCAGCGCGTCGCGACCGTCGACCCGGAGGGCCGCCGCACGGCGCTCACCCTCGACGGAGCCAACCGCACTACTCGCACGACCTATAGCCAGACCGGCCAGCCGTCGATCGTCGTCGAGCAGACCTTCGACGCCCGGAACCGGCGCACCTCGATGACCTCTGGCGGCGTTGTGTCGACCTACAGCTACGACGCCCGGGGCAACCTCACCGGCGCCGGGCCGGCCAACCAGCGGTTCAGCTACGACTACTCCCGCCCCGGAAAGGTGCTGGAGACCTACCCCGACGGCACGCACGTCACCTTCGAGGTCGACGACGCCGGTGCCCTCATGCGACTGGACGGCACGAGTGCGGACGGGCATGTGCAGGCGTCCTATCTGCGCGATTCCAACCGTCGGGCGATGGCGATCTCGATGGCCAACGGTGTGGTGGAGAGCCGCAGCTATGACTCGACCGGCAAGGTGCTGGCCCAGTCGGTGCAGCGCGCCGGCACGGTGCTGGCGGGGGAGACCTACACCTACGACAGCGCGGGCAACCGGCTGTCCCAGCGCACGACCGCGGCCGGGCGAAGCGTCCTCAACGCCTATGCCTATGACGCGCTCGGGCGGGTCTCGGGGTTCTCGTCCTCGTCCTCGACGGTGCCGGACGCAGTGGTCGCGACGGACACCGGCGCCGCCACGACGACGCCACCGGCGACCTCGGGACCGCCCTCGGCCCTCCCGGCCGTCCCGGCCCCGTCCTCGTTCGCCCCGGTCGTCAAGCAGCCGCAGGGGACCCCCACGGAGCCCGCGTCACCACCCGGTGTGAGTGTCGGCTATGACGCGGTCGGCAACATCCTGCAGCTCGGGGACACCCGGTATGCCGTGAGCGACGGCGACCGCATCACCGGCCAGACCTCCCCGAACGGCGGCTGGAGCTACGACCGCAGTGGCGCAGTCACCCGGATGACCGGCCCGAACGGGACGACGACCTTCGGCTACGACGCCGCCGGACGGGTGGTCAGGGCAACCCTGCAGCCGGCCTCAGGTCCCGCGACCACGGTGAGCTATAGCTACGACGGGGACGGCAACCGGATCAGCCGCACCGTCGGCGGGGCCACGACGGACTACGTCTGGGACCCCAATGCCAAGGACGCCCAGCTCGTCCTCGAACGGTCCGGAAGCACCGTCCAGCGGCGCTACTTCAACGACGAGACCGGCCCGGTCGTCATCCAGACCCCGACCGACACCTACTACGTCCATCGCGACCCGCTGGGCAGCACCAACCAACTCACCGACGCCAAGGGCGCCGTCGTCGCGGCATACAGCTATGACGCCTTCGGTCAGGTGAGCGCGGTCGGGCCGGCAGCGGCAGCCAGCGACCTGCTCTTCCACGCGCAGCAGCGTGACCCGGTGACCGGGCTCTACAACCTGCGCGCTCGCACCTACGACCCGGCATCGGGGCGCTTCACCCAACGCGAACCCATGGCCACCCCGGTCGGGGCGCCAGTGGTGGGGGCTTACGCCTTCGTGCTCAATCGCCCCACGGCATACGTCGACCCGTCGGGCCTCATGCCGCAACTGACCCCGAGCCAGGCCACGTCAGGGGCTCGGCTTGCGGACCGGGCCGATACCGGGGTGAGTGCCATCAAGGGCGCCTTCACGGCCGTCGCCAAGATCGTCGTCCGCTACGGCGCCTACGGCAAGAGTCTGTCTGCCTCGGCAGCGTCGCCGGCGGCTCGCGCGGCGGTGGAGGCCAAGGACGCCAAGATCGCCGGCTTCGGCCTGGGTCTGGCGATCGTCGGGCTGTCGCTGCAGGCATACATCGCCGTGGAGAACTGCCAGAACGGCACGATCTACCAGTGCGTGGGGTCTTCGGTCGCGCTGGCCGTCAATGCCACCTTCACCGCCCTGTGCACGGAGGCCACCGGTGGCATCGGCGCGGTCGGGTGCGCGCTCACCGGCATGATCCTCTCGGTGGGCCTGGAGACGATCATCAACCTCTACGGGCCCGAGATCGCCGATGCGTTCGTCAGTTTCGGGGGAATGGTCTCCGACGCGGCCCAGGTCGTCGGTGCTGCCATCTCGAGCGCTTTCGAGGACGCCGGTGGGGCGATCGTTAGCGGGTTCAACGCTGCTGGCGACGCGATCGCCAGCGGCTATCGGGCCTTCGTCGACACGATGAGTCATTTCGACCAGCGGGCGTTGCAGTTTGCCGCGACCCTGGTGAGCACCTTCGACCTGGCCTACAGCGAGACTGCCGCGACGCTTCTCGGGCTCGGGTATGACATCCAGGGCGTCGCCGAGGCGTTCGCTCAGGTCTTCCAACTCAGCGTCGAGCAGGCGGTCACCGTCCTGCGCGACACCTTCCAGGCCGCTGCCACCGAGGTGGCATCTGCCCTCGAATCGGCTTACGCCGCAACGGCTTCCGTAGTCGCTGGGGCCTTGCGCGACGCCGGTTACGCAATCGACGAGATCGTCACCGGCATACACCACGCGTATGCCGTGACCGTCGCCGGCTTCGTCACCCTGTTGGCTGATCTGGAGTATGGCTATAACCAGATCGCCAGCGCCCTCAGCGATGCCCTCGACGTGGGGGCCGAGGCTCTCGCGACCGTGTTCAAGGCGCTGGACTACACGGTCACCCAGATCGCCGATGCGCTGTCGCAGATCTACGACGCCGCTGACGCCGCGGCCGCAACGGTCCTCAAGGCCGTCGGCTTCGCCGTCAGTGAGGTGGCTGCCGCTCTGCAGAGCGTCTACCGCGATGCGGTGGCGGTCGCCGCACGGGTCCTGCAGACCGTTGGCTACCTCGCGAACGAGATCGCCACCGGACTGCGGGACGCCTACCAGGCCGCTGCCGCTCAGGTGGCGCAGATCCTCAAGTCGCTCGCCATCGCTGCCGTCCAGGTGGCCAGCGCCCTCGCCGGCGTGTATGCCGCAGCTGCCGCGGAGGTCGCGGCCCTGCTCTCCGCGGCTGGCTACGTCGTCGACGAGGTCGCCCGCGCCCTCAGCGACGTCTTCCACGAGACCGTGGCCGGTGTGGCGACGCTGCTGCGCAACGTCGGGTACGCCATCGGCGAGATCACCCGGGTGCTCGACGCCGTCTTCGCCCAGAGTGTGGCGGCGATCGCCGGCATCCTCGGCCAGATCGGGTATGCCGTCGACCAGATCGGCGCGGCGCTGCAGAGCGTCCTCAACGTCGCGGCGGGGGTTCTCTCGGGCGTCCTGAAGGACCTGGGCTACACCATCGACCAGATCGGTGGCGTCCTGGAGTCGGTCTACAACCTGGCCGCGGCCGCGGCGGCATCGGTGCTGCGCGACATCGGCTACGGGGTCGCGCAGATCGGTGCGGTGTTGCAGAGCGTCTTCCAGGAAGCCGCCGCGGGAGCCGCGGCGATCCTCAAGACGATCGGGGCGACGGTCAACCAGATCGCGGCGGTCCTGCAGACCACCTTCGGCCAGGCCGTCGAAGCGGTCGGCAGCCTGTTGGCGAGCATCGGGTTCACCAGCGATGTCATCGCGAGCATCGGAGGTGCCTTCACGTCATTCGGCAATGACGTCGTGGACTTCTTCAAGGGTCTGTTCTAGCGTCCCGCAGACCGCCCTCGGGACGTGACCGCACGGCATACCAAGCAGTTGCCGGTATGCCGTGTGGTCACCTCACGGGGCGGCCGCGGCTGGGTGGAGCCGGACGCCGATGACGGAGGCGATCGCAGTGAGGTCGCGGTCCTGGGCGAGCAACTCGTGCCCGCCGCGCCAGGCCACTGCGGCGATGAGGCAATCGAGCAGCCCGCGCGGGGTGACTCCGACCTGGCGGCACGATCGGTAGATGCGCGCCGCGGCATCGAAATCCGCTGCGGCATCGAAGCGGGCCAGATGGAACCGGGTGAGCAGCCGCCGGAGTTGAGCCTCCCGGGCCGGCGTGCGGGCGCCGGCGCAGACCTCCATGACGATGGGCTCGGTGACCGCGATGGGGCCGTCAGCGGTGATGAGGGCAGTGAGGGTGAAGTCGACTGGGCTGCGGGTGGCTCGGTCGAACTCCACCCAGGCCGACGTGTCGACCAGGATCACGCGACGTCGGCTGGGCGCTCGTCGGCGGGGATCGAGCCGATGGCTCCAGCGCCACGCATGGCCAGCGCCTCATCGCGGGACATCGGATCGCCGGCCAAGTGGCGCAGGGCGAGGTCGACGGCTTCGGTCTTGGTGCGCAGCCCGAAGCGCTCGATGATCGCGTCGACGTAGTCGTTCTCGATCTCGATGTTGGTCCGGGTCCGAGCCATACACGTACTTTACACGTATGTCTGCCGGCGACCCGAGTCGAGTGGCGCTAAGCGGCCGTTGAAGTAGCCAGACCCCCGGGGTCCGCGAAGTTGCTGTTATTGCAGTTAAGAGTATGCTGATCTGCATGGGACACAGAGCGTTCACGACGACCCTCGACCCAGTCGACCCCACGGTCCGGTCCGACGCGAGGAACCTGGCCCGGCGTCTCACCGGCGACACTCCCCTTGAGGCCGCAGTGCGCGCGATGCTCGACGACGTGGCCCACGGCGCGCGGGTCCTCGTGCTGCGTGCCGAGGATGAGGTCACCCCCGCGCAGGCTGCTGACATCCTCGGTGTCACGCGCCAGTTCGTTGATCGGCTCTGCGAGGACGGCGTGCTCCCTTTCCGTCGCCTGCCCGACAGTCGCCACCGCCGTCTCCGCGTCCAGGACGTTCTTGACGTCGCTGCTGAACGAGAGCAGCGCCGAGCCGGGGGCGCCGCGCTGCGCGCCGCGCTGGGGGACTAGCACCGGTGGCCCGACTCCAGCGGGTCTTCATCGACACCAGCGAACTGTTCCCTTTCACGATCATGGATGTGCTGCTTACCCTGTCTGAAGACCTCCTGTTCACTTGGGTCTGGACCGATGAACTGCTCACCGAGTGGGAAGAAGTCATCGTCCGCGAGGGCCAACGCACCTCGAAGTCGGCTGCCTCGGTGGTGGCCGCGGTACGCACCTACTTCGGGAAATCCCGAATAGACCCAGCCGTCTACCGCACTCGGATAGCCGACAACCTCTCGCCCGACCCTGCAGACCGTATCCATGCTGCCGCCGCGGTCTACGGAGACGTCGATGTGTTGATCACTCGGAACCTGAAGCATCTCCGCACCAGGCCTGTCTTGGAAGCCGGCATCAAGGTCATCACCTCCGATGACTGCCTCTGCGCGCTTGTCGCAGACCGTCGTCACCACGTGGTCGCATCGTTCATCCGTGCAGCGGAGGCCAAACAGAACCCGCCGACGACTGCCCAAGAGCTGGCCTCGAAGGTGGCTGGCGCGGGTGCTCCTCGGTTCGCTGAACGCGTGATGCCGCACCTGGCACGACCCCAGACTCAGCGCCCCTTGAAGTAGTCGAAGAGCTGCCGTTCCTTGACGGTGACCACCGCGAGTGAGGAGCCGACGAGCGCTCCGACGCTCAGCGCGAGGAGCACCCGGGCGGCGAACGGCAGCACCTGCCAGGCGTCGGAGGACGCTAGGCCATGGACGGCACCAAGAGCCACGACAACACCCCAGACCCACGCCACCGCAAGCACTGCGAGCTGCTCGACCATGGCGGTGAGCCACGACGCGCGCAGCGGCACCCCGGCATGGCGCGCGGAGGCGAGCTCGAGGCGGCGGAGCCACCACGCGGCATACCCGATCAGGAGTCCTGCTGCAAGCGCGGCCGGTGCCGCAGGCGCGGAGGGACGGCGGGCGAGTTCTCCGGCGCCGTCGAAGGTGGTACCGAGCGTGCCGTTGAGCTGGGAGAAGCGTCGCTGCGACTGTTCGGTCGATGGGTGGAAGGCCGTAGCAGTCAGGGCGGGCAGGACGCCGTCATCGGTCGGCCAGGACCGCACCCAGCACTCGTCGAAGGCGCCACCGGAGGGCACCGGGTCGATGACGGCATACCCGAGCCCTGGTCGCCGCCCGTCCTCGGGATAGGCGTAAACAGCCGCGACGCGAGTGGGTTGGCCGTCGAGTACGAGCGCAGACCCGACGCGCAGGCCGAGGTTGTCTGCCGCCTCGGCGGACAACCACAAGCCCGGTCCGTCAGGATGAGCTCCGAGAATGTCGGCCAATCCAGCGGTGGCCCGGATGAGGGGCACAGCCTGCTGCGGGAGCATGGCCGGGTGGACGGTGCGTGAGCCGAGAGTCACGGCGGCGGCGCCTTCGACGCTGGTGAGGCTGCCTAATCGCGCGCAGGCGGCGGCATCGACCTGCCCGCCACTTTCGAGGATGAGGGTCGATCCGCCGGCGTCCTGGAAGGTGTGCGCTCGGGTGACCAGTTGGGCGACGCTGCTGACCTCCAGGCCGAGCAGGGTGGCTCCGCAGAGGGTGAGGGCCAGCGCCACCGCGATCGGTCTCCCGGTGCCCGAGCGCAGGTTGCGCCACCCCTCGACGACGGCGTATCGGGCCTTCACGAGCTCACCCTCATGCGGCCACTCCCGCCAGGGAGAGGCGGTCCGTGCAGCGCTCCTGGACGCGCGGGTCGTGAGTGGCAATGACGACGATGCAGTCTCGTTGCGCGAGAGCGGCCACGACGTCGACCACCTCTTGGGCAGTGCGATGGTCGAGCGCAGCAGTGGGTTCATCGAGTAGGAGCAGATCGGGGTTGGTCGCCAGCGCGCGGGCGATCATCAGCCGTTGGCCCTCTCCGCCAGATAAGTGACGAAAGGCGCCGGAGGCCAGGTGGGCGATGCCCATGTCCTGCAGCAGCGTGTGGGCGGCGGTGTCCGCGTCGGCGCGTGACAGGCCGCGCGCGAGAAAGGGAAGGCTCACGTGATCGAGGGCGGTGCGGCCGGCCACCCCGTGGGGGCTTTGGAAAACCCACTGGATCCCGCTGATGCCTTCGCGCGCGATCGAGCCGCTGGTTGGCGGGATCCATCCCGCGATGATCCCCAGCAGCGTGCTCTTTCCCGAGCCGGACGGTCCGGTCAATGCGTAAACATGGCCCGGGGCGAGGTCGGCGGTGAGGTCCTCGAACAACGGCGGGCAGCCGGGGAATCGGTGGCCAACTCCCGCGAGGCCTAGCCGCATGCCTGCATCCGAGACCGGTCAAGGACGACGGCGCGGATCGTGGCGCCCGCGTCGGGGGTGACGTATGCCGTCCCGAGTTGCGACCCCACGACGGTAACCCCGCGGGGCCCGTCGGGTGTGGTCACACAGCTCTTGCCGGCGGCCGACACCGGACCGAGCGCAGCCGGGGGGATAGGCAGCACATCTAGGGCGGTCGCGAGCTTGAGCATGCCTGTCACCGTGGGAGTCTGGCCGGCTTGAATGCTCTCTGGGTGGGCCGTCAACCAGGCCAACCCATCGGCGCCCACGCCAGCCGATCCGAGGGCGAGGCTCTGCCCGCCGACCGCGAAAACGCGAGGCCCCGTCACGAGATCGTTCGGAACGGCGGTGAGGCGGGCGCTCACGAGCGTCTGGGTCAGCGAGGCCAGCGGACGCCCGGGCTCGACCGCGGCGCCGACCGGGGCGTCGCAACTCACGACCGACACCTCGGCACGGGGGATCCAGACCACCCCGGCGCGGCTGATGGTGCCTCCCGAGGCGGGTACGCCGGCGGCTTTGGCGACGGCGTCGTATGCCGTGATGACGGCAGACGTGACGGTGGACCCCTCGACCTGCTGGCCGGCTGCCCGCAGGGCCGTGATGAGCGCCGCGGCGTCGCTGCCCGACGCACCGACCGCGAGATCCCGCCACAGGGGCGTGCCCGTCGCGAGGGTGAGCAGTGGTCGACCGTCGATCGAGAAGGCCACCGTGCCCGACTTCATGGGGGTGCCTGGAGCGCAACTGGTTTGAGTGAGTAACCCTGCGGTGGGGGCGACGACGTGTTCGGCTGGACCCAACGCGAGGGTGAGGCTAGCTGGTCGCGGGTCATCCCATGGCTGCGATGCGACGGTGAGGTCCGATGGGGCAGCCGCGGAGGCGAGCACCTGCGGGTTGCCGACCCGGGCCAGCAGCAATGCCCCGATCGCGCCGATGCCGACGAGCAGCAGAGCGGCGAGCAGGTATGCCGTGGTTCCGCCCTTCCACCGGGAGCCGTGGGCCGTCGAGTCGGCCATCCGTCACGGCTCCAGCGGACTGGTCATACATCGCCCTGCCGCATCGCTCTCAAATGGCTTCGGTGGTGGCTGCAGGGCCCGGTCGCGGGCGAAGTCGCTGGCCGAGTAGCCGGCTGGCATGACGCCCTTGCGCACCAGGCAAGCGGCGATGATGGTGAACTCGTCCTGCTTCTGCGGGTTGCGCCGCATCTGGTAATAGAGAGATATCACATTCGTCGCCGACGCGAGGGCGCAAGTCCTCTGCTGGTCCTCCATTTTCTTCATTTCGTCAGATGAAGGCGTGCCAGCTACTGGGAATCCAACACTGTAGGCGTCGGCATCGGGCTCCCAGGAGACCGTCACCCCTTGGGCGGCGAGGCATGAAGAAAATGATTGCTTCGCTACAGCTACCTCGGCGGCCGTGATGGTCCCGTCGTCGAGGATCTTGCGCTCCAACTCCGAGGAGGCATTCGAAGCGGCCTCCTTGAGTTGAGATGACCAAGGCCCGGCGCCCGTGTTCGACTCGTTGTGAGCGCCGCCCGTGGCAACGACTTCGCCGCCTGCCGCGATCGGGGAGGCAGGCTGGGTGGCAACACCCCCCCCGTCGCTTCGGTCGCCGCCGTTTGAGCAGCCAACGACCGAAGCAACAAGTAGGGCGGCTATAAGGATAGCAGTTGGACGTAAGTTCACTGCCACATTCACCTATCGCTTGTGAGGGTCCTGAAACAGGGAAGCGCCTAACCGTAGACGATTGTGCCCCAGGCGACTTCATTTACGTAACAAGCGTTCTGTCGAGAGGTGCCGTAGCTGTAGGCCATTGGCGCGAGATGCCAGTAATACAAGCCGTTCACGATGTTATTGTTGTAGTGTCGACTTCCAACTCTACAAACGTCGTTGTAGGTTGTGTAGTGGTCCTGACTGTATCAACAAGTTGCGGCAGAGGCGCTGGGTGCCGACACGGTTGCGGCGGCCAGTCCGGCCACGGCCAACACCGTCGCAGCACTGGCGCTCTTCAGTTTCGTTGCGATCCTTTTCGACATTGCAAATCCCCTGTCCTTGGTTGTTGCGGAGCCGACGGCTCACCGCTGGCGCAAGGCTATGTGCGGTCAACTGGGCTCGCAACCGGAACGGATCAGGGTTAACTCCCGCACCGCCCGAACCTCGATCGCACGACTCTCAAACCTGAGCACAGCCGAGGACAGTGCCAGCGGGACGGCATACAAGTGGATGTCAGGACGCCGTCCTCCCGCTAGCGCTGATCACGGAGATGGTGAAACGAAAGGCACGTGGGGACGTGCCTTTCGTTTCACCATCGTGTCGTCGAGTGCGCCCTGCCTGGCGCGGTGATCGGACTAGAGCAGTGCCGCCAGGTCTTCGTGGGCCATCGCGAGGACGGCGTCGCGGGCGTCGGTGGCGGTGCGGGAGTCCAGCGCCGCGGTGGCCATGCCGTGGCAGACCGCCATCGAGTGCAGCCCGAGGGCATAGCGCACGATGCCGACCTTGGACGGGGCCATCGACAACGAGCTGACCCCCAACCCGGCGAGCACAAGCGCGAGCAGCGGGTCGCCGCCGGCCTCGCCGCACACGCCGATCGGCTTGCCGGCGATCTTGGCGCCCTCGCAGGCCGCTCCGATAACGGCGAGCACGGCCGGCTGCCACGGGTCGAGCAGGTCCGAGAGCGCGCCCTCCATCCGGTCGGCCGCCATGGTGTATTGCGCGAGGTCGTTGGTCCCGAGGCTGCCGAAGTCGACCTCGGCGAGCACGTGACGGGAGGCCATCGCCGCTCCGGGGACCTCGATCATGACGCCGACCGACGGCAGGCCGTTTTCGCGGACCCGGCGGGCGAACCAGGCTGCTTCCTCGGCGGTGGCGACCATCGGGGCCATGACCTTGACCTCGGCGGAGGTCGCCTTGGCGGCCTTCGACAGGGCCTCGAGCTGGGTGTCGAGCAGCTCCGGGCGCAGCGCCTGCAGGCGCAGCCCGCGCTTGCCCAGCGCCGGGTTCTCCTCCGGCCCGAGGTCGGCGAAGGCCAGCGGCTTGTCGGCACCGGCGTCGAGCGTGCGCACGACGACCCGGCGGCTGCCGAAGGGCTGGAAGACCTTGGTGTAGATGTCGGTCTGCTCCTCCAGCGTCGGCGCGGTGTCGCGCGACAGGAAGACGAACTCGGTGCGGAAGAGGCCGACACCCTCGACGTCCTGGGCTGCGGCGCTCTGGGCGTCCTCGACGCCACCGATGTTGGCCAGCAACTTGACGGGGTAACCGTCGGCGGTGCGACCCGGCCCGGACGATCCGGCCAGGGCGGCGCGGCGACGCTCGCGCTTGCCGATGAGCTCCTCTTGATAGGCAGCACTGGGGTTGAGCGTCACCTCGCCCGAGTCACCGTCGACGGCAACGATGGTGCCGACCGGGATATCGCGGGCCCCGACGAGCTGGACGACGGCCGGAATGCCCATCTGGGCGGCGAGGATCGCGGTGTGGCTGGTGCGGCCACCGGCCTCGGTGATGATGGCCCGCACGAGGGTGGGGTTGAGGGTCGCGGTCTCGGCGGGGGCCAGGTCGTGGGCGACGATGACGCTCGGCACGTGGAACTCCGGCACGCCCGGGTCTTCCTGCCCGAGCAGTCGCGCGACGACGCGGTTGCGGACGTCCTTGAGGTCGGTGACCCGCTCGGCGAAGTAGCCACCGAGGGCCTCGAACTGCGCGGCATACGTGCCGACCGCGTCGGTCACCGCGCGGGTCGGGCCCTTGCCGGCGTTGAGTTCCTTGAGCACGCCCTTGGCCAGGCCCTTGTCGCGGGCGATGAGCGCGGTGGCAGTGAGGATCTGCTGGGCGGTCT
Source organism: Actinomycetales bacterium (assembly GCA_016710645.1). Lineage (GTDB taxonomy): Bacteria > Actinomycetota > Actinomycetes > Actinomycetales > Dermatophilaceae > Phosphoribacter. The sequence goes on from JADJVI010000025.1 coordinate 28,864, forward strand.
CGTCGGCGCCGGCCGCGCGCTCCTCGAGGGTGCGGGCGACGGACTCGAAGACCTCCTTGATGCGTGCGTGCTCGGCGACCGGGTCTGCGGGGGCGGGCTCGTTCTCGGGCGGGCGCACGTGGGCGCGCACCTGGACGACGGGCCCGACGGCGGCACCCGGGCTGACCCCGATGCCGCGGGGGTTCTCAGTGGAGTTCGACATGAATGAGGTCCTTCTGCCGGAAGTGTGGGGGCGGGTGTCCAACGGGGTCGGGCGGGTGTGCACCAAGGGTGTGCAGCAAGGGGCCGGCCGTATGCCGGTCCGGCCCCTTGCGCGTCTGGTGGGTCCTCGACTACTCCGCGTCGAGGTCGCGGGACAGCAGCTCGACAAGGGCGTCGAGCGCCTCGTCGGCACCCTCACCCTCTGCCGTGAGGACGACCTCTTCGCCGTGCTTGGCGCCGAGGGCCATGACGCCGAGGATGCTCGTCGCGTCGACGGCGTCCTCGCCGGGCCGACCGATCTCGATGTCGAGGCCGCTCTCGCCGGCCGCCTGCACGAAGAGCGAGGCGGGACGGGCGTGCAGCCCCACGGACGAAGCGATGGTGACGGTGCGCTGGGCCATGAGCCGTTTCCTTTCGATGGGATGAGTGGAGCGTATGCCGTGTGCCTGGCACCCGCACTGGGTGCGGGTGCCAGGCAGCGGGATGATCAGGCGTTGACGGCCGCGGCGGCGCTGTGGTCGCGCTGCTTGAGGACGATGACGATGAGCGCCATGACCGCCACACCGACCGCGAGGGCGATGAGGAAGCCGAAGAAGTTGCCGAACAGCAGGGCCACCCAGATGCCACCGTGCGGGGCCATCGACGTGACACCGAAGAGCATGCACAGGGCCCCGGTGATGGCCGAGCCGACGACCGAGGAGGCGATGATGCGAGCCGGGTCAGCCGCGGCGAACGGGATGGCGCCCTCGGAGATGAAGGACGCACCGAGCAGCCAGGCCGCCTTGCCGTTCTCCTGCTCGGGCTCGGTGAAGAGCTTCGGGCGCAGCGTGGTGGCCAGGGCCAGCGCCAGCGGGGCGACCATACCGGCGGCCATGACGGCAGCCATGATCTTGTACTGCGTGGCGTCCTGGGCCAGGCCAGTGGTGGCCAGACCGGTGGTCGCGAAGGTGTAGGCGACCTTGTTGACCGGGCCACCGAGGTCGAAGCCCATCATCGCGCCGAGGATGAGGCCGAGCACTGCGAGGCTGCTGCCGCCCATGCCGTTAAGCCCGTTGGACAGGGCGTCCATGAGGGCCTTGATCGGCCGGCCGAGGACGATGATGAACAACCCGCCGACGATGAGGGTCGACAGCAACGGGGTGACGACGACCGGCATGACGCCGCGGACGCCCTTGGCGACCTTCCAGCGGCTGATCCAGCGAGCGACCAGACCACCGAGGATGCCGGTCACCAGACCACCGAGGAAGCCGGCGCCGGTCGTGCCGGCGATAGCGCCACCGACGAAGCCGGGGACCAGGCCCGGACGGTCGGCGATCGCGTAGGCGATGAAGCCCGACAGCGCGGGGACGAGGAACCCGAAGGCCGCCACACCGACGCGGAAGAGCAGGGCGGCCCACCAGGTCAGGCTCAGCGGGTTGAAGCTGTGCATGATGCTGTGGGCGAGATCCTTGGGCAGGTTGATGTCGTATGCCGTGATCTCGACCGGGCCGTTCTTGCCCAGGGCAACCGTCGCGAGCATGAAGCCGAGGGCGATGAGGATGCCACCGGCGGCGACGAACGGGATCATGTAGGAGACGCCGGTCATCAGCCACTGGCGGATCTGGGTGCCGAGGCTCGCGTTCGAGTCGACCTTGGTGGCCAGGCCACCGGTCGCTGCGGCGGCCGGAGCGGCAGCAGCTGCGGCGCGGGCAGCCGGGTCGTTGGCGGCGGCCACGGCCTGGGCGATCAGTGCCGGGCCGTCGGAGATCGCGCGCTTGACGCCCACGTCGATGGTCGGCTTACCGGCGAAGCGGTGCGCGTCCTTGACCGGCAGGTCGTGGGCGAAGATCACCGCGTCGGCGCTGTCGATGACCGACTGCGAGAGCGGGTCAGATCCGGCCGAGCCCTGGGTCTCCACGGAAATCGAGTGGCCGGCGGCCTTGGCGGCAGCCTCGAGGGACTCGGCGGCCATGTAGGTGTGGGCAATGCCGGTGGGGCAGGAGGTCACGCCAACGAAGCGCATCGAACGACCGGTCCTCTCAGGAGCAGCGGATGAAGCGGCGGCGGCCGCGACGGGGGCGGCTGCGGCGGCGGCCGCAGCAGGAGCGGCAGCAGCTGCAGCCGCGGCAGGTGCCGGGTCGAGCGCGACCGCGTCGTTGACCAGGCGGACGACCTCGGCCTTGGTCGTCGCGCCCCGCAGCGCGGCGACGAAGTCCTTCTTCATGAGCGCGCGAGCGAGCTTGGGCAGCATCTGCATGTGCGCATCGCCACCCGCCTCGGGGGCCGCGATGAGGAAGACGAGGTCGGCCGGGCCGTCCTTGGCGCCCCAGTCGAGCCCGCCGTCGATCCGGCCGAAGGCCAGCGAGGGCTCGGTGATGGCGGCGCTGCGGGCGTGGGGGATGCCGATCCCGCCGGGAAGGCCGGTGGCCATGGTCGCCTCGCGGGTGGCCACATCGGCGACGAACTGTTCGAGATCAGTGCACCGACCCGAGGCGACGAGGGTCGCGGCAAGCGTCCTCGTGGCCTCGTGACGGTCGGCACCGGCGAGGTCGAGAACGACCTGCGCTTCGGTGATGAGGGACATCGGTGCTCCTTGTGATCGAAGTCTGCGCTGCGGATGCCGGGGCAGGAGTCGGGGTGCTGGGTGAGAGTCGGCGGCAGGGGGTGACGTCGGGAGAAGGGGTGGTGCCAGGTGGTGCGAGCCGTCCCGATGCTCGGGTGGCTAGTCGGTGAGCGGGCGAGCGAGGTCGATATCGGTGGTGCTGGTCACCGCGATGGCGGCGACGTCTTCGGGGGTGGGCATCCGGCTGCCGGGCAGACTCACCGCGGCCGAGCCCCAGGCGACGCCGGTGGCGAGCGCTTCCGCGGTGCCGGCGTCACGGCATACCGCGTGCAGGAAACCCGCGAGGAGCGAGTCGCCGGCTCCGACCGTCGAGACCGGACGCGCGACATGGCCGCTGGCCTGGAAGACCCCTTCCGGGCTGACGGCGACGGCGCCGTGCTTGCCCAGGCTCACGACGACCGTGCCGATTCCGCCGGCGACCAGGCGCTGGGCTGCCGCGACGACATCGCCGACCGTGGTCAGCGGGGTGCCGACGAGCTCTTCGAGCTCCTCGTGGTTGGGCTTGATGAGGTCGGGACAGGCGGGCACGGCGACGGCCATCGAGGGGCCGGAGGTGTCGATGGCGACCTTGGCGCCAGCCGCGTGGCCGCGACGGACCAGGGTGGCGTAGAAGTCCTCGCCGAGCCCCGGGGTGAGCGAGCCGGAGCCAACCAGCCACCGCGCACCGTCGGCGAGGTGGCCGTCGACAGCGGCGAGCAGGGCTTCGATCTCGTCGGCGGCCAGCGTCGGGCCGGGTTCGTTGACTTTGGTGGTCGTGCCGTCCGGCTCGATGATCGCGACGTTCATCCGGGTGGTGCCGGTGATGGGGACGGCAGTGTATGCCGTGCCCGACCGGCCCAGCAGGGCCTCCATGAGCCGCCCTTCCGGACCGCCCGTCGGCAGGACGGCGACCGCGTCGCTGCCGTTGGCGGTGAGGGCGCGGGCGACGTTGATCGCCTTGCCACCTGGGTCGATCCTGCTGTCGGTGGCGCGGTTGACCTCGCCATGACGCAGCTCCGTGACCGAGATGGTGCGGTCGATGCTGGGGTTGGGGGTGAGGGTGATGATCATGCGCGGATGACCTCCGGTCCGAGTGACTCGATATCCGTTGCGGTGTCTTCGTCGAGCCCGGTGTCGGTCACGACGACGGCGATGTCATCCAGGGTGGCGAAGCGGCAGAAGTGCTCTGCCCCCACCTTGGAGGAGTCTGCGAGGAGCACGCAGCGGCGGGCTGCGGCGACCATGGCGCGCTTGCTGAGGGCTTCCGACGGATCAGGGGTCGTGAGCCCACGGGCCAGCGAGACGCCGTTCGTGCCGAGGAAGGCGACGTCAACGGTGAGCTCGGCGAGCATGTTCTGCGACCATTCGCCGACCGCAGCCTGGGTGCGGGAGCGGAACCTTCCGCCGAGGAGATAGAGCTGGATGGCCGGGTTGCTGCTCACGGCCGCGGCGATGGGCAGCGAGTTGGTGACGACGGTGAGCTCGCGGTCCCGCGGGAGGGCCTCGGCCAGCCGCAACGTCGTCGTGCCGGCGTCCAGCAGCAAAGTGCCTTCTTCGGGCACGAGGTCCAGCGCCAGCTTGGCAATGCGCTCCTTCTCGGCGACGAACCGCTCGGCGCGCGTGGCGACCGAGGGTTCGAAGCCGAGCCGTTCGACCGGGATGGCCCCGCCATGCACTCGCCGGAGTGCACCGACCCGCTCGAGGTTGGTCAGGTCGCGACGGATCGTTTCGGGGGAGACCGCCAGATCATCCGCGAGGGAGAGGACTTCCACGCGCCCTGCGGCGCGGGCGACGGTCAGGATGCGCTGCTGGCGTTCAGCTGCGTACATCGCGACCTCCACTTCCGCTGATGAGCTAACAAAACCCTAGGGCCCGGGAGTGGACCCTGTGGCTGAGTCTGCCTGAACGTGACCGTTTGTGACCGACAACTGGAGTCTAGGAGCACAAACGGGCGCATGTAAAGGGGGTTAGTCAAGAAAGTTGACAAATTCTTGGAGGTGGGTCGACGGCGGCCTGCGCGGTGAAGTGCTGGGTGTTCGATGCGATGCCGACCGCCCCGTCTGGTTGGGGCCGGGTACCGTGTGCGGATGGCCCCACCCGGCGTCCTGCGCGTGCTCCACGTTCCGGTGGCGTGCTGTGCGCTGGAGTCGCTGGCGGCCGAGGCGGCCCTGGCCCAGGTGGGCGCTGATCTGGGGTGCACCGACCCGGCGCTGGCCGACGTCATGGTGGTGTCCGGCACGGTCACCCACGCGATGGCCCCGATTCTGCGGGCGCTGCACGCGCAATTGACCGATCGGGCCCGTGTCGTGGCCTTCGGGGCCTGCGCCTCGACCGGCGGACCGTATTGGGACTCGCCCACCGTCGTCCAAGGCATCGAGTCGCTCTTCCCGGTCGACCGGTTCGTGCCCGGCTGCCCGCCGCGGCCCCAGGCCCTCGTCGACGCCCTCGCCGATTGGGTGGTCAGCGATGGCTGATCTGTCGGCGCTGTCGCGGGTAGCTCCCGAGCACTGGCTCTCGGCCGTGGGTGCGCTGCGGGAGGCGGGTTTCGACGTCTTCGACGTGCTCACGGCATACCAAGTGGAGGGTGGGCTGGAACTCGTGCTGCGCGTGTTGAGCTCCGACACCGGCGCCGCGGACGGGCTACACACGCAGGTCGCCTTCGGGGAGCCGATCGCGAGCCTCACCCCGGTGTATGCCGGCGCGGCCTGGCCTGAGCGCGAGCTCGCCGAGCAGTTCGGGCTCCTGCTGTCGGGATTCCGGGATGGGACGGGGGAGGCGGTGCGCCGGCTGCTGCTGCCCGAGGACGTCACCGACCAGGTGCCCGGTAAGCCTTTGCGTATGCCGTTGCGCAAGGAGAGCGAGTTGGTCGCCCGCCGCGACACGCCCTGGCCAGGTGCCCGATGACCGGACCTGGCCCGGTGCCGCCCGCGCGGCGGCGCGGGACGTTGGCGCTCATCCCGGACAAATGCACGTCGTGCATGATCTGCGCGCGCGAGTGTCCCGACTGGTGCATCCACATCGACAGTCACACCGAGACGATCCCGGCGCCGAGTCCGCGCGGACGGCCACGCACGGTCGCGGTGCTCGACGATTTTGTCATCGACATGGGGCACTGCCAGCACTGCGGCATCTGCGTCGAGGTGTGCCCCTTCGACGCGCTGGAGTGGGTCGCGCAGGCGGCGCCGGCCGAGGCGTCGACGGCTGCCCTACGCCATGATCGCGAGCGGTTGGCGGGGTTGCTGCCGCACACGGATCCGGCCGCCGAGGCTGTGGACGGCTGAGGCATGACGGCAGGGAACACGTCCGAGGACGCGAGACGTTGAGGCCGATATGCACAAGCACTACAACGGTCTGAAGACCGCCGCGCTGTTCGGCGCCATCTGGGCATTGCTGCTCGGTCTGGCCGCCGTCATCTCCGGCGGTCGCTACATCTGGGTCGGCGCCCTGCTCGGTCTGGGCATGACGGCATACGGGTATTGGAATAGCGACAAACTCGCGATCCGCGCAATGCACGCCTACCCCGTGTCCGAGGCGCAGGCGCCCGCGATGTATCGGATCGTGCGCGAACTCTCCACTGCCGCAGGCAAACCCATGCCGCGGCTCTACATCTCGCCGACCGACGCCCCCAATGCCTTTGCTACCGGCCGCAATCCGGACAATGCCGCCGTATGTTGCACCGAGGGCATCCTGCGGCTGCTCGACGAGCGTGAGCTGCGCGGGGTGCTCGGCCACGAGCTCATGCACGTCTACAACCGCGACATCCTCACCTCGTCGGTCGCCGCTGCCGTCGCCGGTGTCATCACGTCGGTGGCGCAGATGCTCATGTTCACCGGGATGTTCGGCGGCGGGTCGGACGAAAATCGCCCCAACCCGATCGCCATGCTCGCGACGGCCCTGCTGGCTCCCTTTGCTGCGACGGTCATCCAGATGGCGATCAGCCGCACCCGGGAGTACGACGCCGACGAAGACGGCTCGCGCCTGACCGGAGACCCGTTGGCGCTCGCCTCGGCGCTGCGCAAGCTGGAGACCGGCGTCGCTCGGGCGCCGTTGGCCCCGTCGCAGCAACTGGTCAACGCCAGCCACATGATGATCGCCAACCCGTTCCGGGCCCAGGACGTTTCGCGGCTGTTCTCCACGCACCCGCCGATGCACGAGCGGATCGCCCGCCTGGAGGGCATGGCCCGTGGCCCGCAGGGGATGGCCAGCGGCCGCTGACCTGGGCTGGTTGGGTTCGGTTGGGCCGGGGGGTGGCAGGTTGCGGCTGAGCTAGCCTCGGGCGGGTGTCGAGTCTCGGTCGCGTCGAGGCCCAGCGTCGGGCCCACCAGGTGCAGGTGCATCGCTATGACATCGCCCTTGATCTGGATCGGGGGCCAGAGCACTTTGAGTCAGTGACGTCGGTGACCTTCTCGGTCGCCGACGTCGCTGGCGTTGCTGGCGTTGCTGGCGTTGCTGGGGGCGAGTCGGCCCTATGGATCGATGTCGCCCCGGCTGGCGGCGCTGCCGGGCTGCGAGAGGTGACGCTCAACGGCATACCTCTGGCAGTGCAGTCGTGGGCGGACGGGCGGCTGCCGCTCCCGGCCGCGGCGCTGCGTGCCGACAACGAGCTGCGGGTGCACGCGACGATGGCCTACCGGCGCGACGGCTCCGGGCTGCACCGTGCGGTCGACCCGGCGGACGGCGAGGCCTACCTCTACCAACAGTCCTTCCTCGACGCTGCGCCCTCGGTGTTCCCGTGCTTCGACCAGCCCGACCTCAAAGCCCGGTATGCCGTGCGCGTCCAGACTCCGGCGCACTGGGTGGTCGTCGGCAACGGTGCCGCAACGCAATTGACGGCCGGCGTGTGGGAACTCGCTCTCACGCAACCGATTTCGACCTACCTGGTGACAGTCTGCGCGGGGCCCTACGTGTCGATCCGGAGCGAGCACGACGGCATACCTCTGGGTGTGCACGCTCGGGCTTCTCTGGCAACGGAATTGCAGCGCTGGGCGCCGCAGATCTTCGAGGTGACCAAAGCTGCGCTGGATGCGTATCACGCGCTCTTTGGGATCAGGTATCCGTTCGGGGAGTACCACCAGGTCTTCGTGCCGGACTTCAACGCCCTGGCGATGGAGAACCCGGGCTGTGTGACGCTGCGCGACGCGTTGCTCTTCCGGGGCGCCGCGACGCCGGCCGACGTGCTGCGCCGCAGCCGCACGGTCGTGCACGAGATGGCGCACATGTGGTTCGGCGATCTCGTGACGATGACGTGGTGGGACGACCTCTGGCTCAACGAGTCCTTCGCCGAATACCTCGCGCACCGAGTGCTCACGAGCGCAACGGAATTCGCCGACGCGTGGGTCGACTTCGGCATCCTGCGCAAGCCCTGGGGGTATGCCGGTGAGCGCGCGCCGACGACCCACCCGGTGGCGGGAGCCCCGGCCGAGAACGCCCAGGATGCGCTCGCGAACTTCGACGGCATCTCCTACGCCAAGGGCGCCTCCGCGATTCGACAGCTCATCGCGTATGCCGGTGACGCGGGCTTCATCGCCGGGGTGTCGACCTATCTGCGTGAGCACGCGTTCGGCAATGGCACCTTCGACGAGTTCCTCGCTGCGGTGAGCGCCGCGTGCGGTCGTGACCTGCGACCGTGGGCCCAGGCGTGGTTGCTCACCGCCGGGCGCGACACGCTCACAGTCGTGGTGGAAGCCGACGGGAAGGCGAGCGTCGTGCGGACTCCTCCCACGGCATACCCCGCCTCTCGTCCGCACGTGCTCGACGTGGGGGTGTATGCCGTGCAGCCCTCGGGTGGGGTGTCCGAGGAGGTGACCCGGGTCGTCGTGGACGCGGACGTGACGTCGGCTTCGGGGGTGAGCGTGCCCGCGCGAGACCGGGTGGTGCTGCCCAACTGCAGTGACCTCACCTGGGCGGCGCTGGACCTCGACCCGGAATCGCTGCGGGTGTTGCCGTCGGTGCTCGCGCAGTTGGCGGACCCGCTGGCTCGGTCGGTCGCGTGGCAGTCACTCAGCGATGGGGTGGCGCGGGGGGATGTCGACCCGCGGGTGGCGATTGCCGCGTTTGAGCAGGCGTGGCCCCGGGAGAGTTATCCGGCGCTGGCGCAAGTGGTCGCCGATGACCTGGTGGCGCTGGTGCGGCGGTTCGTGCCGGAGGCGTCGGCGAGGGCGCAGTTCGATCGGTTGGCTGCAATCGGGTTGGGGGTGCTTGAGCAGGCGGTTGAGGGCACGGTTGGAGCCGAGTTGTTCGCGGGGCAGGCCGTCGTCGCGGCGCAGTTGGTCGCTCGGTCCAGCTCGGATGCCGGGCTGTTGCGGGAGTGGCTGGAGTCGCCGCCAGCGGGGCTGGCGGGTGATGTCGACTTCCGGTGGGCCGTGGTGACCTCGCTGGCTGCGTCGGGAGCGCTGTCGCTTGGTGAGCTGGACCTGCAGTCCGAGGCCGATCGGTCGACGTCCGGGCGCCTGGCTTACCTCTACGCGCGGGCAGCGATGCCTGACTCTGCTGTCAAGAGGTGGGCCTTTGATCAGGTGGTGTCGCCGCGTGCGGGCTTGACCAACCATGAGCAGCTTGAGCTCGCGCGCGGTCTGTGGCGGGCGCCGGATCCTGCGCTGGTGCGGGAGTTCGTGGCGCCCTTCCTGGCGGCGGTGCCCGGGATGCACGAGTGGATGGGCGCCGACGCGGTCCATCACCTCTTGCGCTTTGCCTTCCCTGCCGTGGTCGAGCGGGCGACGCTGGAGCGGGTTGACGAGGCGCTGGCCGATCCGGGGTTGCCGCCCGCGCTGCAGCGCGCCTACATCGAGCGGGCATGGCCGGTCCGGGAGGCCGTGGCCTCCCGTGAGCATTGGTGGCCCGAGTCAAGATGACGCATTTGGCTGCTTGGCTGGCCCTGATCCGGCAAAACGCGTCAGTGTGACCCCGACTTGGCCAGCGAGATGCTGGATGTGGCGCGGACAGGGCATGAAGCCTGTGGATAAGTCAGCGGGGTGTCGGTGGCTGAGGGCAGGCTGACCCCATGGCCTTCACCGATCTCCCTTCCGACTGGTCGCAGCGCGCGGTCACCGATCCCGCCATCTTCACTGACCTCGTCGACCTCGTTGTGACGGTCCGCGATCGCTCTCGCGGCTGCCTTGGCATCTGGATCTGCGGCCCCACTGGCCGTCTGCAGCAACCCATCGTCATCGAAGCGCCACCTGGGGGACTCGACGTGTCACCCAACCTGGCCGGCCTGCGACAGGAGAGCGGTGAGGCCGGGGACGGCTTCACCGCGTCGGACGTGCGGCTCGCCATCGACTCCGTGGCGACGACGCTCACTGAGCATGCGAGGCCCGGCTCCAGCCTGGTCGTCGTGATCGGGCGACCCGGACGCGCGGACACGACCGATGCCGACCGGCATACCCACGAAATCGCGATGGAGGTATGCCGGGCACACGGCATACCGCTGCTGGGAGCCGCGGTGGCGACTCCGGAGCGGATCTGGGCCCTGCCCTCTGCCGCCGCCGCGGAGTGGGCGGAGTCGGCCTGACGCTCGCGGACCTTTCGGCGCCGCGTGCTCAGCGGTAGTTGGTGAAGGTGAGTGCGACGTCGAGGTCCTGGCCCTTGAGCAGTGCCATGACCGCCTGCAGGTCGTCCTTGGACTTGCTCGACACGCGCAGCTCGTCGCCCTGGATCTGGGCCTTGACCCCGCGCGGGCCCTCGTCGCGGATGATCTTGGCGATCTTCTTGGCGTTCTCCTGGCTGATGCCCTCCTTGAGGGCGCACTCAAGGCGGTACTCCTTGCCGGAGAGCTTCGGGTCGGCGTCGGCGCCGTCGAGGTGCTTGAGCGAGACCTTGCGTTTGACCAGCCAGGTCTGCAGCACGTCGAGCACAGCCTTGACCCGCTCCTCGGAGTTGGCCTTCATGACGATCTTCTCGCCGGACAGCTCGATCGACGCGCCGACGTTCTTGAAGTCGTAACGGTTGGCGATCTCCTTGGCCGCGGTGTTGACGGCGTTGGCGATCTCCTGCTTGTCGTACTTGCTGACGATGTCGAACGACGAGTCGGCCATGGGTCCCTCCCTGTCCGCGACGTGGGAGCTCGCGGATCGGATGTCGTGGGTGGATGTCTCGGATCCGATGGCTCGGATTCGGTGGTGTGTGGGCTGGCTGCTATCCTTCCATGCGCACCAGGCAGGTTGCCCGAGCGGCCAATGGGAGCGGACTGTAAATCCGTCGCGTGAGCTACGAAGGTTCGAATCCTTCACCTGCCACCCAGTGCGAGAAGGCCCCTGACCAGCACGTATGCCGGTCCGGGGCCTTCTGCTGGGCGCGCTCGCTTCCGCTCTCGTCGGGTCCTCAGGCGGGGTCGAGCTGGGCGGGGGTAGAGCGCAGGGCGCGGCCGAGGGAGATCATCACCAGGGCGAAGGCGACGGTCAGCAGGATGTGGCCGGTGCCGGAGATGCCGGCCCACATCGGGCGGTCGACCCACCAGCCGAGCACCTCGCCGGTGCCCTTGAAGAGGAACATCCCCGCGGTCAGGGCCATCCCCGTGTGATAGGTCCACGCGGCGGCGCGAGTCATCCCCGTAGAGGGCATCGACACCGTGCGAACCAGCAGCAACAGGATGAGGCTGAGCAGGAAGCCCAACGCCAAGAAGTGCGTGTGCGCCAGCGACAGCACGGTGACGCCGTCGAAGTCCTGGGAGTGGGTCAGGGTCCGGTAGTAGAGGCCAGCTGCCAGACCGAGGGTCAGGTAGGCCACGGCGGAGCGGTAGAGGGCGGTCGAGGTCACGATCATCTCCAGTTTTGTCGACAGATAAGTCACCATCTTAACTGACACTAGTGTCGTCAAGTTCCGGAGTCAGAACGAGACGCGGCCGCAGCCCGCGAGGTGAGGGGCACGGCATACCCGGGTTGGGCAATGCCGACCCGTTGGAGCGCTAGACCCCCGGCGCGCGGGTAGGTAGTGGGGTAGGGGTCGTGCTGTTGCTGGTTGGTGACCCCAGGGCGGTGCCCGTCGTCAAACAGCGTGCGGCGGGCACCGTCTCGGCAGCGACAGAAGGACCACGCGAGATGGCGAACCCGCAGAACTCACGCGGCGATGACCGCGCGCAGCTGGTTCATCAGCCGACGAAGCAGCCGCGACACCTGAATCTGGCTCACCCCAAGCAGCCCGGCGATCTGGGTCTGCGTGAGCTCGTCGACGAACCGCAAGTGCAGCAGCCGCTTGCTCGCGGGGTCGAGGTCCTGGAGCACCTGGCCGAGCGCGACCGACCATTCGACCCGGCCGAGGTCGGCGTCCTCGGCGCCATAGAGATCCGCGAGCGAGTCCTCGCCGTCGGTTCGGCGCGGAGCGTCAAGCGAAGTGGTCCAGCGCCGCTCGCCGGCCGCGCGCGCCTCCAGCACGTCCGTTTCAGACAAGCCCAGGTATGCCGCGAGGTCACCGACCGTGGGTTCACGCCCCAGCTCTTGGGTCAGCCGAGGGCCGGCGGCGACCACCTTGAGGCGGCGCTCTTCCAGCGGACGGGAGGCGCGGATCGGGGAGGAGAGATCGCGCAGATGACGCAAGACTTCGCCGCGGATCGTCGGGGCCGCGAAGGCGCCGAACGGCACCCCGAGCGTGGGGTCGAAGCGAGTTGCCGCCTTGACCAGGCCGAGGGCCGCGACTTGCGCCAGGTCGGCCGGCTCGCACCCCAGCCGGGCATAGCGCGAGGCGATCGCGCCGGCGAGCGGGAGGTTGAGTTCGACCGCCGCTTGGATGTGACGTTGCCGTTCGGCGCCCTTGAGCATGGCGGCTTGGCGGAACAGGTCGGCCGTCTCAGCGTCGCGGCGCTGGTCGGCATCGGAGGGGGTGAAGACGGCGCTCATCGTGATCTCCGCACGCGAGGATCGAGGCGGCGCACTTCTGGACCGTTGAGCGGACCATAACCCGGGTTTAGTCTTCCCGCCAAGCCTGCGGCCCGTGTCGGCCTCCGGCCGCGGATTACCATCAGACCCTGGTCGTGGCATCGGCTCCGGTCTGACGTGTGCGCCCGACCCCTCGGAAAGGACCGGCCCTCATGCCGCTAGACCCACCGACCGCGGCCGCGTCGGCTGCCACCGGAAGTGCGGCTGCCGCTGGAGCCGAGGCCGAGCTCTTCGCCCGCCTGGCCGCCACGATCTACGGGTCGGACACTCCCGAGGACGTCTACCAAGCCATCACGAGTGCCGCGGTCGACCTCGTCTCCGGGTGCCACCGCGCCTGCATCATGCTCCTGGAGAAGGACGGGCTCCACACCGTCGGGGCCACGGACGACATCGCTTGGCGCATCGACCAATACGAGAAGCTTGCCGGCGAAGGTCCCTGCGTCGACGCGATCATGGAAGAGGCCTTCCAGCTCGACCCCGACATCCGCGACAGCACGCCCTGGCCCAAACTCGCTGCCGTCGTCCTCGAACACACCCCGGTCAAGGGCATGCTCGGTTTCCGGTTGCTCATCGACGGTCGCAAGGCCGGCGCGCTCAACATGTTCTCCGACGACCCGCGAGCGCTCGACGCGACCTCGGCCGACCAGGGTGCGGTCATCGCAGCGTTCGCCTCGGTCGCCCTGATGACCTTGAGCGCCCGCCGAGAGGTGCAGGAGCTGCGCGCCGGCCTGGCCAGCAATCGCGAGATCGGCAAGGCGGTGGGCTTGCTCATGGCCGCCCACCGCGTCACTGCCGACGAGGCGTTCGCGATCCTGCGCAAGACCTCGCAGGACCTCAACATCAAGCTCGCCTCGGTCGCCGAACTCGTGGTGCAAGGCCGCGACGACCAAGCCAAACCACGCTCCGGTATGCCGTCCAGCTCACCTCCCAGCGCCTGAGCCTGGGGCGCAGCCCACCTCCCAGGACCCAGGCTCAGGCGCCAGAAGCTCAGATGCGGGTGTCGACCATCCCGCAGAAGGCGTCGACCGGGCTGACCCCGTGGAAGGCATCCGCGCCGACCCCGAGCTTGTCCAGCGTCGCGGACAGCGTCCGGTCGTCGCTGTCATAGGTGTTGACGAAACACTTGACCGCCGGCGCGTCCGCGAGGTGGAAGGGCGCCGCCACCGACATGAAGATCGTCGGGATCTCGTGGACGTACCACGGCAGGTCGGGCGTGCCCTTCGACGCCGGCCACATGACCCGTTCGACGGGCTGCATCCCGCCGACCACCTTGGCGACGTTGATGACGAGGTCGTACTTCGCGACGAAGTCCGCGATCGGGGCCTTACCGGCATACATGCCCATGAGTCCGGCGTGGCGCTCCTCGGGCGGCAGCTTCATGAGCCGATCCATGGCCGATTCGAAGACCTCGACCTCGTGCCCGCGCTCGCGCAGCATTGAGGCGACGGTCTCCCACGGTGGGTTGCCCCCACCGCCGAAGAGGGCAGCGGCGGCGTTCTCCGGTCCCTTGACCGGGACGACGAGGATCCGCTGATAGCGGGCCGGCGTCACGGGGAGAATCGTCGGGTCGACGTTCTTGACCAGGGTGACCGCACGGTGGGTGATTTCGTCGAAAACCGCTCGGTTGGAAGGCAATCCGATCTGCGCGAGGGCCTCGGCTGCGGGTGGCACGATGTCGGTCTTGGCCTTGCGGTGCAGACCGAGCGCGGCCTTGGTGCCGAGGATCCGACGCAGCGCATCGTGCAACCGCTCGGAGGTGATCGTCCCGTCGCGGTAGCCGGCCATCATGTAGCCGAAGTCCTCGTCGGGGTCGTTGAAGAAGAGGAAGAGGTCGCAACCGGCGGCGATCGCGGTCGGCACGACGCGGGAGCGCTTCATCGCCGAGGTCATCCCGACCATGTGCGAGGCATCGGTGACGACCAGGCCGTTGAAGCCGAGCTGACCCTTGAGCAGGTCGGTGACGAGTTCCTTGCACAGCGAGCCCGGCAGCAGCCCGGAGTCGGGGGTGTCGGGGGAGAAATGCCGCTGGTAGGCCGGTTGCATGATGTGCCCGACCATGACCGACTGCACGCCGGCGTCGATCATGCCGGCATACACGCGCCCGAAGGTCTGGTCCCACTCCTGCGTGCTCAGCGAGTTGACCGCCGAGGAGAGGTGGTGGTCCCGTTCGTCGATGCCGTCGCCGGGGAAGTGCTTCATCGCGCACGCGACGCCGGACTCGGCCATGCCGCGCAGGTAGGCCTTGCCGCACTCAAGGACGAGCTCTGGGTCGGCGCCGAAAGACCGGTTGGAGATGATCGGGTTGCGCCAGTTGCGCAGCAGGTCGACGATCGGCGCGAACGCCCAATTGCAGCCAATGGCAGCCGATTCCACGCCACTGACCCGCCCGAGCTCATAGGCCCAGCGCGGATCGTGCGTCGCGCCCACCTTGATGTGGAAGCCCACGGTGGTGCCGTCGGTGCAGGCGCCGTTGCCGCCGGCTTCGGCGTTGCTCGCGATGAGCAGCGGGACCTTTGAGTTCTCTTGGAGGATGCGGTTCTGCTCATGCACGTCGGCGGCCGGGCCGGGGTTATAGCGCACGGCCCCAAAGTGATAGCGCGACAGCGCGTCGACGAGATATGCCTCGTCGCGGCTCGCGCCCATGTTGACGAAGAGCTGACCGATCTTCTCCTCGTCGGACATCCCGGCGATCGTGTCCTCCACCCAGGCAATGGCCTCGGTGTCGAGGAAATAGGGCTTGGCGGTGAGGTCGACCATGACTGCGCTCCTGGGTGTCGATGCGGCCCGACGGCCGCTGCTGCTCACCTCCAGACAACCCGGGTATGCCGTGCCGCAGCAACGAGTTGCCGCCAGTTGCCGGGGCGTTGGGGCGCGGTGGCGGGCGTGTCGCGCAGGCGTCAGCCGCGGTCGATGCCCAGCGTGGCGATGAGGTCCTCGTGCAGTTGCATCCACACGGTGTGGCATGAGTCGCGACCCACGCCGTCGACCCACTCCCGCTCCCCACGATCCACCCGCCCGAGCGCGAACCGGTAGCGCACGGCATACCCCTCGAAGCGCGGCAGCGCGTCCGCCAGCGGCTGCATCAGCTCGCCGAGCCGCGCGCCGACGTGTCCGAGGGTGCGCAGCACCCGCTCGTCCCAGCGCCAGTCGGTGTGGTCGTTGGCGGCCAGGCGGTCGCCCGGCTGGGGGCGCAGCTGCCAGTCGGTCATCGCCGTGAGGAACCGCGCGTTGAGCGGCAGGAAGCGCACGTGGGTCTGTTCGGCCAGAGCCCGTATGCCGTGCGCGTCGAGTTCCGCAGCGAGGGTGGCCTCGTCGTGGGCGCGACCGGCGTCCGTGATGGCCCACCCGGTGGTGTCGGCGAAGCTGTGCCGGCTGATCCAGCCGCGGGCCTGGGCGTCCAGGAGCAGCTCGGCGACGAGATCGGGCGCGAGCATGAGCCGCATCGCGAGGGCCTCGGTGTCGACGAACCCCGCCACTCGCACCCCGTGCAGCACCAGAAGCTCCGGCGGCGAGGGGTGACCCATGGCGGCACCCTAGCCCGCGGCACCTGCGAAGTGCGCTTGGCGCCGCCACCGCGGGCTTGGACCGGGTCGGCGGGCCATCTAGAAAATTGACTGGTGAATGGGGAGTAAGGGCTTGTGTTAGAACAGGTGTCTTAGTAGAATCGTCTCATGACGATCGCTCACCTCGCCCGCCAGCCCGTCGGCGGTATGCCGTCAGGTCGAGTGGCGGGCGGCGAACCCGAGCGGCGGGATGTCGCAGGGGTTCCGACGTCGTGGGTGCACAAGACCTTGACCAAGATCCTGGCCCGACTAGCGGCGCCTGAGGCTGGCGTGGTGGTCGCCTCCGCGGACATCCAGGAGCTTGAGCGGGTGGCCCGTCGGGTTGATGCGGTGCGGCTGGCGTTGGTCGCTGCCGCCGATCGGCAACAGGTGCATCAGCAGTTCGGGCACTCGTCGACTTCGGCGTGGGTCGCCAGCGCGACCCGCTCTGATGGCGGGGCAGCGCAACGCGATGTCGTGCTCGCGACGGCGCTCGCTGGCGGTTTGGACCGGACGCGGGATGCGTTTGAGGCTGGGCAGATGTCCTCGCGGAACGCGGGGATCATCGCCAGGACCATGAACAAGCTGCCGGATACGTTGACACCCGCTGAGTTGGAGAAGGTCGAAACGTCTCTGGTGCGACAGGCCACCCATCTGAACCCGAGCAAGTTGGATCGGGCGGCGAAGGTCGCGCTGGCGGCTGCCGAGAAGACGGCGGCCGAGGTTGCCGACCAGCTCGAGACCCAGTTGGTGGATGAGGAGCGTCGGGCCTACCGGTTGGCGACGGTGTCCATGCATGACCTGGGTGATGGCACGACGAAGCTGGCGGCGACGTTGCCGACACCCGCGGCGCGAGCGCTGCACAAGGTGCTGCAGTCGATGACCGCACCCCGGCGTGACCACCTGCGCAAGGCCGCTGAGAAGGCGCTGGCCGACGGGCAAACTCCCGCTGGGTGCCTGGACGACGGGTCCGTGGCTGCTGACTTGTTGAGCGCCACCGGCACGCACGAGCACCCGGCGTTCGGCATGCGTGGAGGTGCGACGACCGGCACTGGCGCGCGGGCGACGTCCGGCGCGTTCGAGCCGGGCAGGTCCAGCGCCAGGACTCGCACGGTTGAGGGTCGGAACGCGGATTGGGCCGATATCGACTGGGCCCACCGTCGTGGCCGGGCGTTGACCGAGTTGATCGAGCACCTGGACACCGAGAAGCTGACCGGGAAGGTCGCCTCCACCGTCATCATCACCATGACCGCCGAACAAGTGATGGGCGCCGCGCAAGCCGCCAAACTCCAGCAGACCATCCACGAGGCGACCGGGACGCTGATCGACATGGCTCCGAGTTCCGGGGCCGCGACCACCGACACCGGACAGTTGATCTCCGCGAGTGCCGCGAGGCGGATCGCGTGTAATGCCGGGATCTTGCCGGTCGTCTTGGGCGGACCAGGCCATGTCCTCGACGTCGGGAGACAGGAACGGTTCTTCACCGAGCACCAACGCACCGCCCTGGCGACGATCTACGAGACCTGCGCCGCGCAAGACTGCGACAGACCGTATGCGTGGTCGGAGTTGCATCACGAGGATCCGTGGTCGAAGGGCGGACTCACCGACCTCGACCGAGCGATCCCGCTGTGCGGCTACCACCACCGGAAGATGCACGACCCGGCATACCAGCACGAGATCACCCGAGACGGCGACGCACACGGGCACGCACAGGAGCGTGGGGCCAAGACCGTCCACTTCCGCCAGCGCACGTGACGGCTCGTGGGATGAACAGTTGCCTCCGGGTGCGCACCCAGACGTCCTCTCGGCACGACACCGGTCGCGTGCGGTCGGTGGCAACAGCAGGCAATCCCTGGCCCGGATGGGACCCCACCCGCTGGACTGGCACCATGTCCACGCCTCCTGCCGCTCAACCCACTGCCGCCCGACACCCTGCCGCCGCCCAGGTCCTCATCGACTTCGTCCCCACCAAGGCGTTCTTCGTCGGGATCGACTCCGACGGCTGTGCCTTCGACGCCATGGACATCAAGCACCAGGAGTGCTTCACCCCGACGACCATCAAGCACTGGCACCTCCAGGCTGCTTCGACCTTGGCCCGCGAGACCGCGATCTTCGTCAACCTCGGCTCGACCACCCGCGGGCAGAACCGCTGGATCGCCCTCGCCCGCGTCTTCGAACTCCTCGCCCAGCGCCCCGAGGTCGCCGCTCGCGGGGTCACCGTCCCCGCCGGCGACGAACTCAACGCCTTCATCACCAGCGGCTACCCCTTGTCGGACAAGGGCATCGAGGACTATGCCGCCGCGCACCCCGGACCCGAGATCGAGCGCTGCATCGAGTGGGGCAAGGCCGTCAATGCCGCCATCGCCGACATGGTGCATGGCTGCCCACCCTTCCCCGGCGTGCGTGAAGCCTTCGAGGCGATGCAGGCCGAGGTCGACTGCATGACCGTCTCGGCGACACCCATGGAGGCCCTTGAGCGCGAGTGGCACGAGCACGGCCTGGCCCCCTACATGAAGGTGATCGCCGGCCAGGAGATGGGCACCAAGGCTCAGCACATCGAATACGCCGCCAAGGGCAAATACGCCGACGACCACATCCTGCTCATCGGCGATGCCCCCGGCGATCGCGACTCGGCAGCCAAGACCGGCGTCCTCTACTACCCCATCAACCCCGGCCACGAGGCGGCCTCCTGGGCGCGGTTCACTTCGGAGGCGCTGCCGCGGTTCCTCGCTGGCACGTATGCCGGTGACTACCAGGCCGCGCTCATCGCCGAGTTCGAGGCCCTGCTGCCGGCCACTCCGCCCTGGCAGCGCTAACGGTCAGTCGACAACAGGCGTGGCGTGGGCTGCGATGCAGGCGAGCGCGGCATCGCGATCCATGCCCTGACCCACGGCGACCCCGAGCAGGAAGGTGCTGACCGGCGCCAGTGGCCGGGCCACGCCATGGGCGACGATGCGGCTGAGCTCGTGGATCACGCTCACGTCGACGACGTCGCTCGGCACCCCGAGGTCGGCGCAGACCGCGTCGATCCAGCCGCGCCAGCCCGCCTCCTCGGCAGCGAGATCGTGATGCTCGCGCGGACTCACGGTCGTAACCATCGGTGGGCGTCCTCCCAGGTGTCGATATCCGCCGTCACCGCTGCGGGGGCGGGGATCCCGCCCAGGTTCAACGACCCCATGAGGGAGCCCATCGAGCGGTTGCTCGGGTCGCCGAGGGCGTCGGCAGCCCGCCACAACGCGGACGTGCGCACGATCGCGAACAGCCACTGGAGTCGGCCGTCCTCGGTCAAACACCACCCATCGAGCTCGAGCCCGGCCCGCGCCTCGCCGTGACCACCGGACGAACCGACGGCGGCCGGATCGGGTGAGTGGCAGGCGTCGACCTCGGCCGCGAGATGGAGACTGCCGTTCTCCGCCCCGCGCTCGGGCGGAGCCTCGCCCTCGGATGCTGCTGCGCCCGCGGCGTCGGGCGGCACCTCGGCTCGCGCTGCGTCGGGCATTCGGTCGCCTCGCGGTGAGTCGGGCTGGCGCTCGGCTCGCGCTGCCGCCGCCACAAGCAGCGGTATGCCGTCGCGCACACCTGGCAGGTCGCACGCCAGCACGACCGTCCAGGGCGAGGTGACCGCAGCGTCTCGCAGCGCGCGAAGTCCAGCCGCGACGGCTGCTGCCGGACCGGCATACCGGGGCTCTTCCTGGGTCACCAGGACCCCGGGATGCACCGGGCCGTCGCCGACGACCACACGCATCCGGGCGTCCCGGACCGCGTCGAGCACTACCTCGACGAGTGGCCGACCGCTAGTGGCGAGGGTCGCCTTCGGGGTGCCACCCAGCCGGGAACTGCGCCCACCGGCCAGGACGATGGCCGCGTAGTCGAGTCTCAGCGGAAGTGTTGACGAGGGCAACGAGGAGGGCGACACGTCAGCGGGCGCTCCGCTCCCAGCCCGGGTTCGGAGCCCGGGTGCCGACGCCCGCGCCCGGTCGCACATCGCGCGAGCGGTAGACGACATAGGGGCGGGTGAGGTAGCCGATCGGCGCCGAGAAGACGTGCACCAGGCGGGTGAACGGCCACATCGCGAAGAGCAGGAAGGCGAACAGCGCGTGCAGCTGGAAACCCAGCGGCGCGTCGGCCATCAGCTCGGCCTTGGGCTGGAAGGTGAAGATGCTGCGGAAGTATGGCGAGACCCCGTCGCGGTAGTTGTACTCGCCACCGAATTGCAGCCACGAGCCGGCGATGGTGTTCCAGATGCCGAGCAGGATGACCGCGCCGAGCACGGCATACATCGCCTTGTCGTTGTTCGTCGTCGCGCTGAACACCGGACCGGTCATCCGGCGGCGGTAGATGAGGATGAGCAGCCCGGCGACGGCGGCGATGCCGGCCGGGATGCCCGCGACCAAGGCGAGCACGTGGTAGGCATGCCGGCTCAGGCCCAGGGCGTCGGTCCATACCTGCGGGATGACCAGGCCGATGATGTGGCCGGCCAGCACGCCGAGCATGCCGAAGTGGAACAGCGGCGACCCGATCCGCAGCAGCCGGTCCTCGTAGAGCTGGCTGGAGCGGGTCGTCCAGCCGAACTTGTCGTAGCGGTAGCGCCAGTAGTGACCCACGACAAAGGAGGTCAGACAGAGGTAGGGGAAGATGACCCACAGGAAGGTCGTCATCGGTCGGCTCCAACCGCGAGGTAGTCGGGCAGCGGGTTGAGGTGTTCGCTGAGGCGCGGGTCGTCGCCGTACGGCGCTAGACCGACGTCTTCGGCGGGAGGCCCAGCTTCGATGAGCCGGGCGATCTGCTCGGCGTCGTCACCCGCGAGCTCGGGCAGCGTGCGGCTCACCAGAGCGATCGCGTCAGCCCACGGAGAAGCCTTCTCCTGCAAGGAGATTCGCAGCACTTCGAGGCTCGCGCGATAGTCGTTGAGGATCCGCCAGGCGCCGTCGACGTCGTACTCCGCGCCGAAATCCAGCACCACGCAGAGGTGGTCGGGCAGCTCGTCGGAGGTGAACTCGGCACCGGCGCGGCGGTAGGCCTGCTTGAGCTGCACCAACGCCACCCCACGTTTGCGGGTGTCGCCGGCCGTGAAGTAGGTGAGGTAGAGACAGCCGCGCCGGGTGTGGTCGAAGGTCTCGACGAAGGCGCGCTGCAGCCGCTCCAGCGGGGTGGCAGACAGGTGGTCGGCGAGACGGCATACGGGATCTGCGAGGTATGCCGGCAGGTCACCTGCCGCGCGCCGCACCAGCGGGAGCCGCTCCAGCAGCGCCGGGCTGGGGTAGTCCAGCAGCAGCGCAGCCAGGGCCCACGCGGTGCGGAGCTGCTGATCCGGCAGCCGCTGGCTGGTCGCCAGGCGAAGTCGCTTGCGCCACATGGCTATTCGGCCTTCCCAGCGCCTGCGCCCGAGGTGCCCTCGGGGAACAGACCGACCGGCATACCCTTGCCGTCCCAGTTGAGCAGGTTGACCCGACCCTTCTTGGAGCCGCCCGACACGAGCGAGTCGGCGGTCTGGCGCTCCTTGAGCATCCGGAAGTTCTCCACTGCGACCGGAGTGAGCGCTCCGGAGCCTTCACCGACCGGACCGCTGCCACTCCTGCCACCCATCCCCGGGCCGCCGTCGACGTCGAGCGCGCAGTCGGTTGCGAGCTCCTCCAAGGCATGCGCCTGCTCGGCGTGGGCGGGCGGGATGACATAGCGGTCGGCGTATTTCGCGATTGCCAGCAGCCGGAACATCTCGTAGAGGTCTTCCTCGCTCATGCCGACCGCCTCGGCGATGGCCGGACCGGGCTCGTGACCGAGGGTGCGCTCACGCATGTAGGACCGCATCGCGGCCAGCTTGCGCAGCACCCCCTCGACCGGGGCGACATCGCCGGCGGTGAAGAGATTGGCGAGGTATTCGACGGGGATCCGTAGCGCCTCGATCGCCGCGAAGAGGTTGCCGGCGTCCTCGGCGTCGTGCCCGGTGTCGCGGATGACGTCGACGACCGGGGACAGCGGCGGGATGTACCAGACCATCGGCATGGTCCGGTATTCCGGATGCAGCGGCAGGGCCACCTGGTAGGTGTTGATGAGCTTCCACACCGGGGAGCGCTGCGCCGCACGGATCCAGTCCTGCGGTATGCCGGCCGCCCGAGCCGCCTTGCGCACCTCCGGGTCGGCAGGGTCGAGGAAGCAGGCGCGTTGCGCGGCATACAGGTCGGTGTCGTTCTCGACCGAGGCGGCCGCCAGGACCTGGTCGGCGTCATAGAGCACCAGCCCGATGTAACGCAGCCGACCGACGCACGTCTCCGAGCACACCGTCGGCAAGCCGACCTCGATGCGTGGGTAACAGAAGGTGCACTTCTCGGCCTTGCCGGTCTTGTGGTTGAAGTAGACCTTCTTGTAGGGGCAGCCGGAGATGCACATCCGCCAGCCGCGGCAACGATCCTGGTCGACCAGGACGATGCCGTCCTCGGAGCGTTTGTAGATCGCGCCGGACGGGCAGGACGCCGCACACGACGGGTTGAGGCAGTGCTCGCAAATGCGCGGCAGGTAGAACATGAAGGTCTGTTCGAACTCGAACTTCACCTTGTCCTC
>JADJVI010000026.1 GCA_016710645.1 Actinomycetales bacterium
GCCCAGGCTGACCGGCGAGTAGGCCCCGACGAAAACGGCACCGGCGTTGCGGATCTGGGCGGCGACATCGGCGGCGTCGCGGGTGTGGATCTCCAAGTGTTCGGCGGCATACACATTGCAGACCGTGATCCCGGCCGCGAGGTCATCGACCAGGACGGTGCGGGACTGTTCGCCGGTCAGGGCGGTGCGGATGCGCTCGGCGTGCTTGGCCGCCGGCACCCGGCGCTCCAGGGCCTGGTCGACGGCGTCGGCCAGGGCGAGGCTGTCGGTGACCAGGACGCTGGCGGCGAGGGGATCGTGCTCGGCCTGGCTGATCAGGTCGGCGGCCACGTGCTCGGGGTCGGCGCTGTCGTCGGCGAGGATGGCGATCTCGGTCGGGCCGGCCTCGGCGTCGATGCCGATCAGGCCCTGCAGGACCCGCTTGGCGGCGACGACCCAGATATTGCCCGGCCCGGTGACCATTGACACCGGCTCACAGCGCACCTCGTCGGTCGTGCCGTCAGCACCCACGACCGTTTCGGCGAAACCGTAGGCGAACATCGCCATCGCCTGGGCGCCGCCGACGGCATACACCTCGTCGACTCCCAGCAATGAGCAGGCGGCGAGGATCGTCGGGTGCGGGTAACCAGCGAAGACCCCGGTGTTCTCGCGCTGCGGCGGCGAGGCGACGGCGAGCGACCCGACCTGCGCGAGTTGGGCCGGCACAACGTTCATGACGACGCTGGAGGGATAGACCGCCAGGCCACCGGGGACATAGAGCCCGACCCGGTCGACGGGGATCCAGCGCTCGGTGACCGTGCCGCCGGGAACGACCTGGGTGGTGACATCGACGCGCCGCTGGTCGGCGTGGACGATCCGGGCGCGCCGGATGGCCTCCTCGAGGGCGATCCGCAGCTGCGGGTCGAGGGCCTCGCGGGCCGCGTTGAGAACCTTGGCGGGGACCCGCAGGTGCTCGGGACGGATCCCGTCGAAACGCTCGGAGAGCTCGCGCAGCGCTTCGGCACCCCGATGTGCGACGGCGTCGAGGATCGGGCGCACCTGGTCGGCGGCCGTCGCGACGTCGAATTGCGCCCGCGGCAGCACCTCGCGCACCGTGCGCAGCTGCAGGCGGGCGCCTCGCAGATCGGTCCGGGTCATCATGGTCGCCAAGTCTAGGGCGGTATGCCGTGGCTCCTCCCGGGCCGTCCAGGCGCCCGTGACGAGCCGAGGGTCCTGTCGGCGGGACAATGTCCGTATGCGTATTCCCGCCGAGTCCCTGGTGTCGATCGAGGGGACCGGCGACGTGGTGCGCTTTGCCGTCGTGCTCGCCGCCTTGGCGGGGCTGGCCGCGCTGGTCTCGAAGCTCGCCGGGCTGGGGTATTCGACAGCTCAACTCACCGCCGCGGGGCGCGCTGCCCTCCAGCTGACGGTCGTCGGGAGCCTCATCTCCGGAGTCCTCGGCTCGTGGTGGCTCACCGTAGGATTCGCGGTGCTCATGCTCGTGGTGGCATCGATCACCGGCGGTCGGCGGGTGAGCGGGGGGCCGTTTTGGGGGTGGGCCTTCCTGCCGGTGTGCGTGGGGGCATTGCCGGTCGCCCTCGTCTTGCTGGGCACTCGGATCGTCCCCCTGGTGCCGATCTCGGTGGTGCCGATCCTCGGCATCCTCACCGGCGGCGCGATGACCGCGATGACCCTCGCGGGGCGCCGGGTGCGCGACGCCCTGACCCGACGCCATGGCGAGGTGGAGGCCGCGCTGTCGATCGGCCTGCTTGACCGCGACGCTCGGCTGCTCATCGCCCGCGACGACGCCGGACTGGCTCTCGTGCCCGGCCTCGACCAAACCCGCACCGTTGGATTGGTCACTCTCCCAGGCGCATTCGTGGGCACCCTGCTCGGTGGCGCGACCCCGCTCCAGGCCGCGGCCGTGCAGCTTGTCGTGCTCATCGCGCTGCTGGCGGTCACGGCAATCTCGACCGTGCTCACCATGGAATTGATCGCGCGCGGCCGGCTCTCGCTGGCCGACGAGAAATCGCGAACCTAGGTCTCAGCCACCCCACGGGCGCCGATCAGGTTGTGGCACAACCCAATTGGTCAAGGACGAAGGCCCATTCCCAGGCGATCTCGCGCCACGCGTCGTAGCGGCCTGAGCGTCCGCCGTGCCCGGCGTCCAGCTCGGTGCGGAAGACGATCGGACGGCATACCTCGTCGTCGGTCGCGCGATCGCGCAGCCGAGCCACCCACTTGGCCGGCTCGGTGACGAGCACGCGGGTGTCGTGCCAACTCGTCGTCACCAGCAGCGCGGGGTAGTCGCCATGGGCGACGCCCTCGTAGGGCGAGTAGGAGCGGATGAGCTCGTATGCCGTGTGGTCACCGACCGGGTCGCCCCACTCCTCCTGCTCGGTCACGGTGAGTGGGAGGTCGACGTCGAGCATCGAGGTGAGCACATCGACGAACGGGACCTGGGCGTGGACCACCCGGAAGCGCGTCGGATCGCGGTGCAGCGCCGCGGCCACCAACAGCCCCCCGGCCGAACCACCCTCTGCGGCAAGCCGATCGGGTGCCACCCAGCCGGTATCGACGAGGTGTTGCGCACAGGCGAGGAAGTCGGTGAACGAGTTGGGCTTGTGGGTGAGACGACCGGCTTCGTACCAACCCCAGCCCAGCTCGGTGCCACCGCGCACGTGCGCGATGGCGAAGACCACCCCTCGGTCCAGCAGCGACAAGCGAGCGACCGAGAAGGACGGGTCGCTCGGAATGCCATAGGCGCCGTAACCGTAGAGCAGACCGGGCGCGGTGCCGTCGGGCTCGACGTCAGCGCGCCAGACCAGGCTGATCGGGATCCGTGCGCCATCTGGCGCCGTCGCCCACAGCCGGCGCTCGCGCAGCCGGGTCAGGTCATAGCCCGGCACGCGCCGCGCCTTCAGCAGCGTGAACGACTGGGCGACGACGTCGTAGTCATAGACCGCGGGCGGTGCGGCGAGCGACTCGAGGATGACCTGCACCGCCGTCGAGCTGGGATCGGGAGTGGCACCGGCGGCGACGACCATCGTCTCCCCGGCCACCGCGACGTCGTGAGGCGGCCCGAATCCGTCAACGCCGTTGCCAGGCGCGGCAATGGGGACGATTCGCAGGCCTGGACGACCCCCGCTCCGCAGCGAGAGCACGACGAACCTGTCGAAGGCCTCGACCCCCTGGACGAGCTCGTCCGGGGCAGACCAGTCCAGGTCGGACCACGGCGCCACACCGTGGGGACCCGGCAGAGCTGCCCAGCTCACCTGGAAGTTCGGGCGGTCGGCGTTGTGGGTGACCAGGAGGCCACCGGCATACGGCTCGACGTCGGCGAGCACCCCCTCCCGCCGAGGCACGACCGGCACCGGCGCAGTCGTCGGCTCGGTCGCGTCGACGAGCCACACCCCGGTCGACGTCTTCGAGGAGGAGGTGAGCAGGATCCACCGCTCGTCCTTGCTGACCGACACGCCGAGGAACATCCGTTCGTCGGGTTCGGCCAAGACGAGGACATCGGCTGAGGCTGGGGTGCCCACCTCGTGCCGCCAGATCTCGTGCGATCGCCAGCTACGATCCAGGCGGGTGTAGAAGACCTGCCGAGAGTCGGCCGACCAGGCCAGACCCTCGCCGATGCCCTTGACCGAGGCGTCGACCTCGGCCCCGGTCGCGAGCTGCCGGATGACCAGGTCGTAGCGCTCCTCACCGGAGCGGTCGGCCGAGAAGGCCAGGAGCGAGCCGTCGGGAGAAAGCTCCAGGTCACCGAGCGCGAAGAAGTCCCCCTCCCCGGCCTCGACATTCTCGTCAAGCAACACCTGCTCACCCGCCGGTGGCTCGCCCGACACCAGGGTGGGCCGCTGTTCGCTCCGCGCGATCGGAAGCCGAGCGTGCACGGCATACCCGCGTCCCTGCTCGGTGCGGCTGTAGTACCACCAACCCCGATAGCTCACCGGCACGCTGAGGTCGGTCTCGACGGTGCGCGACCGGATCTCCGCGAAGATCGCCTCCCGCAGCGGCTCCAGGTGCGCGGTGCGGTGGTCGGCATAGGCGTTCTCGGCCAGCAGGTATGCCGTGAGCCGCGGGTCCTCGCGGTCTGCCATCCAGGCGTAGTCGTCGACCCGCTCGTGGCCGTGCCGCACCGTGATCTGCGGGAACTGCGGTGCGCGGGGCGGTCTCACCCGAGCAAGCCTATGCGGGTCGGGGTGGCTGCTTTTGCCCGAGCCCGTGCTCCTCGCCGGGGGGCAGCGTGCCGGGCCACCCAGGCGGCTGACGTCGGCTCACGAACCCGCGCTCCGCCCCGTCAACCGGGTCTCGGAAGGCCAACACCTGCGCCAGCAGCCCCAATGGTCTGCTGAAGTCCCCATCCGCCACGTTGACAACGACCGGGTAGAGCGGATCGCCGACGATCGGGAGACCCAGCCAGGACATCGTCACCCGCAGTTGATGGGTGCGGCCGGTGTGCGGGATGAGGCGATAGAGCCCGACCGGTATGCCGTCCGGTCCCCGAGCGACGTGCAGCAGTTCGATATCGGTCACGGCGTTCGGCTCGCGGTCAGGCAACACCATGGCCTGCCACTGCCCATGCGGCTTGTCGACGTGCACCGCCACCCGACGGGGCAATTCCAGTGTCGGATCGACGGGCGCCGCTGCGAGGTACTCCTTGTGGGCCGCGCCCCGGGCAAAGACCTGTTGATAGGCCCCGCGCCAGCGCTGTTCGGTGGTGAGCAGCAAGACGCCACTGGTGAGGCGATCCAGACGATGAGCGGGCGTGAGCCGCGGCAACCCGATTTGCTCACGCAGCCGGGTGACGACGGTCTCGGTCACATGCATCCCGCGCGGCATCGTCGCCAGGAACGGTGGTTTGTCGACGACGACGATCCGCTCGTCCTGGTGGAGCACCTCGACCTCGAAGGGGACCGGCACTTCGTCGGGCAGGTCGCGGTGGACCCACACCACCGAGCGCGGCACGAACGGAGCATCCGGGGCACACGGCATACCGTCGATCCCGACGAACTCCCCGGCGGCGAGCATCGCGTCGATCCGCTCCGGATCCAGGGCGGGGATGCGGTCGACGAGATGGTCGCGCAGGGTGAGCCATGGGCCCTCCTGTGGCATCCGCAGCCGCATGGCGTCGACCCCCCGACGCTGCGGCAGCGGAGAGGCCGGTATGCCGCCCCGCGCCATCGCTGCTCCTCCCAGCTCGCGCTCGGTCGCCCTCGCGTCAGACCAGGCAGGTCGGACCGAGCAGCGCCTTGAGGTCGCCGAACAGCGCCGGTGAGGGGGTCACCCGATACGAATCGTCCAGGCGCATGAGCACCGTGCGGTCGGGTTGGGTGAGTCGCACGTGCACCTCGGTGACGCCGGGGTGTTGCCCGAGCACCCGCCGCAGCTCCTCGACCCGCCCACCGGTGGCCTGGCGGAGCGACATCGCGACGACGACCGGGCCGCGTGGGCCTTCCTTGATGTCGGGCAGGGTGAGGTCCTGGGCATAAATCGACAGCGAGTCGTCGCGGAGGTTGACCCGGCCGCGGACCGCCACGACCGTGTCGGGCGCGAGCATGGCCGCCACCTGGTTGTACATCTGCGGGAAGAACAGACACTCGACCGCACCGTCGAGGTCTTCGACGGTGGCGATCGCCCAGAGGTCGCCCTTCTTGTTGCGCTTGAGCGCGAGCGAGGTGACCAGGCCGGCGACGGTCACGGTGTCGCCGTCGCGGCGTCGTTCCTCACCCATGAGCGTGGCGATCGCCGTGTCGGCGTGTGCCGCGAGGACGTGTTCGATGCCGAAGAGCGGGTGGTCGGAGACGTAGAGCCCGAGCATCTCGCGCTCGAACGTGAGCAGGGTCTGCTTGTCCCACTCGAGCTCGGGAATGGTCGGCAGCGCCACGAGTGCCACGGCGCCGCCCTCGTCGTCGCCGAAGCCGAAGTCGCCGAAGAGCGAGTCCTGCCCGATGGCCTCCTGCTTCTTCTCCTCGGCCAGGGCATCGACATAGGCCTCGTGCACCCGCACCAACCCGGCACGGCTGTGGCCGAGCGAGTCGAATGCCCCGGCCTTGACCAGGGACTCGATGGTGCGCTTGTTGAGCACCGTGGCCGGGCACTTGCGCAAGAAGTCCTCGAAGGACGTGAACCGGCCCTTGTCGGCGCGCGCGGCGACGATGCACTCGACGACGTTGCGCCCGACGTTGCGCACCGCCTCCAGGCCGAACCGGATGTCGCTGCCGACCGCAGCAAAGTGCCCGATCGAGGAGTTGACATCCGGCGGGAGCACCTTGATGCCCATGTGCCGGCACTCGTTGAGGTAGAGCGCCGACTTGTCCTTGTCGTCGCGCACGCTGGTGAGCAGGGCGGCCATGTACTCCGCGGGGTAATTGGCTTTGAGGTAGGCCGTCCAGTAGGACACCAGCCCGTATGCCGCAGTGTGGGACTTGTTGAAGGCATAGTCCGAGAACGGGACGAGGATCTCCCACAGCGCCGTGATCGCAGCAGCGGAGTAGCCGTTGGCGCTCATCCCGGCCTCGAAGGGGCCGAACTCGGCGTCGAGGATTTCCTTCTTCTTCTTGCCCATAGCCCGGCGCAGCATGTCGGCCTTGCCCAGGGAATAACCCGCGACCCGTCCGGCGATGTGCTGGACCTGCTCCTGGTAGATGATCAGGCCGTAGGTGGGTTCGAGGATGTCGGCCAGCGGCTCGGACAGCTCGGGGTGGATCGGCTGGATCTCTTGTTTGCCGGTCTTGCGCAGGGCGTAGTTGGTGTGGCTGTTGGCGCCCATCGGGCCGGGACGGTAAAGCGCGAGGGCCGCGGAGATGTCCTCGAACGAGTCGGGCTGCATGAGCCGCAGCAGGGTGCGCATGCCGCCGCCGTCGAGCTGGAACACCCCGAGAGTGTCCGCGCGTGCGAGCAGTTCATAGGTCGCGGGGTCATCGAGCGTCTTGGACAGCTCGTCGAGGTCGACGTCGATACCGCGGTTGGCCTTCACGTTGGCGATGGCATCGTCGAGGATGGTGAGGTTGCGCAGCCCGAGGAAGTCCATCTTGACCAGGCCGAGCTTTTCGCAGGACGGGTAGTCGAACTGGGTGATGATCTGGCCGTCCTGCAGCCGGCGCAGGATGGGGATGACCTCCATGAGCGGCTCGCTGCTCATGATGACGCCGGCCGCGTGGACCCCCCACTGGCGCTTGAGCCCTCCAGGCCCCGCGCGGTCTCGACGACTTCGGCCAGGTGTGGCTCGCTCTCGACGAGCTCGCGGAACTCCTTGCCCTCGGCATATCGCTTGGACTCGGGGTTGTAGAGGTCGGCCAGCGAGACGCCCTTGCCCATGACGTCCGGGGGGCATCGCTTTGGTCAGCGACTCCCCCACGTTGAACGGGTGGTCCATAACCCGGGCGGCATCCTTGACCGCCTGCTTGGCCTTGATCGTGCCGTAGGTGATGATCTGGGCGACCCGGTCCTCGCCGTATTTCGCGGTGACGTAGTTGATGACCTCGCCCCGCCGGCGCTCGTCGAAGTCGACGTCGAAGTCGGGCATCGACGGACGCTCGGGGTTGAGGAAACGCTCGAAGAGCAGGCCGTGCGGGATCGGGTCGAGGTCGGTGATCCCCATGGCATAGGCGCACATCGACCCGGCGCCCGAGCCTCGCCCAGGACCGACCCGGATGCCTTGGTCCTTGGCCCAGTTGATGAAGTCGGCGACGACGAGGAAGTAGCCCGGGTAGCCCTTGGTGATGATGACGTCGGCCTCGAAGTCGGCGCGCTCCTGCACCTGCGCCGGTATGCCGTGCGGGTAGCGCTTCCGGAGCCCGCGTTGGACCTCCTTGACGAACCAGGTGGTCTCCGGATTCCCCTGGGGACAGGGGAATCGGGGCATGTAACGCCCCTCCTCCTCATGAAAGGACACGTCACAGCGGGCGGCGACGAGCAGGGTGTTGTCGCAGGCCTCGGGCAGCTCCGCCAGGTGTGGCGCATCTCCTGGGCGCTTTGCAGGTAGTAGCCACTGCCGTCGAACTTGAACCGGCCCGGGTCGTTGAGCTTGGACCCGGACTGCACGCACAGCAGCGCCGCGTGCGCGGTCGCGTCCTCCGGGTGGGTGTAATGCGAGTCGTTGGTCGCCAGCAGCGGAAGGCGCAGCTCCTTGGCCAGGCGCAGCGGGTCCTTGATGGCCCGGCGCTCGATGTCGTTGCCGTGGTCCATGACCTCGCAGAAGTAATTGTCTGCGCCGAAGATGTCGCGATAGTCCGATGCCGCCTGGCGGGCCAGGTCGTACTGCCCGAGCCGCAGCCGGGTCTGGATCTCACCGGAGGGGCACCCGGTCGTGGCAATGAGCCCGCCGCTGTATTGCGACAGCAGCTCGCGGTCGATGCGTGGCCACTTGGCGTAGACCTGGTCGAGCGAGGCCTTCGAATCGAGCTTGAACAGGTTGCGCAGCCCGGTGTTGTCCTCGGCCAACAAGGTCATGTGGGTATAGGCGCCGCTGCCCGAGACGTCGTCCTCGTCGCGGATGCCCTGGGCCCGCTTGTCACCCCAGGAGATGCGGGTCTTGTCGGTGCGGTGCGTGCCGGGCGTGACATAGGCCTCGACGCCGATGATCGGCTTGACCCCCGTGCCCTGCGCCTTGCTCCAGAACTCGTACGCCCCGAAGACATAGCCATGGTCGGTCGTGGCCAGGGCCGGCATACCGAGCTCTGCGGCCTTGGCGAACAGGGCGCCGATCCGGGCCGCACCGTCGAGCATGGAGTATTCGGTGTGCACATGCAGGTGCACGAAACCCTGGTCGGGGGACGGCGAAGCGGTTCCCGGACGGGCGAGGCGCTGACTGGCGAGGGCATCGCGAGTGAGTCTAAGCCCGCCCACCGACCCCTCGGGCGTGTCGCGCCGGCCTGTC
>JADJVI010000027.1 GCA_016710645.1 Actinomycetales bacterium
CCGCCGGAGAAATCTCGGGTGGTGCGCGACCCCGACGGTTGGCACCTGCTCAAGGGCCGCACCCCGGATCGGCTGACCGATACGGTGGCGGAGTTCCGCCGCATTCCCAATCTCTTCGAGATCGTCACCTACGACTATTGGCGGCTCAATTACGGCTACGTCCCGGACCGGCACGCCTGGAAGCGCCACGACCGCTATCTGGGCAGCGATGCAGGGCGCGAGCACGTCGAGTCCGTCGCGCGGATCCGGGCTCTCGCCTCCGGCATGAGCGAGGGCGAGTGGTTCGGGATGTCCCCCGAGCGCAAGGCCGATGCCCTCATGGCGTTCTTTGCCGGCACCCACGACGTCATCGTCGGACGCCGGCATTATGTCGACGGGGCCACCGAGACCCACCAACTCGCCGCATCGGGCACCCTCACCCCGGAGGAACACGACCAGTACATCGGCTTCACGGTCGACGCGCTGACCTCGCTCTATCAGAGCAACCGCTACGCGCGGTTCGTCGCCGTCTTCCAGAACTGGCTGCGACCGGCCGGGGCGTCGTTCGACCATTTGCACAAGCAACTGGTGGCCGTCGACGAACGCAGCGTGCATACCGAGCAGGAATTGCGGCGACTGCGCGCCAATCTCAATCTCTACAACGAGTATGCCGTCGATTACGCCGCGCGCCAGAACCTCGTCTTCGCCGAGAACGAGTATGCCGTCGCGTTCGCGGGATTCGGCCACCGCTATCCGTCGCTGGAGATCTACAGCAAGAGCCAGCGCTCGCGGCCGTGGGAGCACAGCCGCGAGGAGATCCGCGGGGTCTCCGACCTCTTGCACGCCTGTCATGCCGCGACCGGTGCCGAGGTGGCGACCAACGAGGAGTGGCACTACCAGCCGCCCGATGTCGACCTGCCGATGCCCTGGCGGATCGTGCTCAAGTGGCGGGTGTCCACGCTCGCCGGCTTCGAGGGCGGCACGAAGATCTACCTCAACACCATCGATCCGTGGGCGCTGCGGGATCGGGTGGTGCGTGAGCTCTACCCACTCCGGGAGCAAGGGCGGATTGCGTCGTCGATCCGGCTGGCCACCGAGTGCCAGTGCCGGCCCAACTCACTGCGCTACAACCCGATGGTTCGTTGACCGGCTGGCAGCGCCCGTCTCGCCGTCGCCGATGCCTCTCGTTACCGAATTGTGATCTTCCCCGAACGGGTGATCGAGAGGGCGGTGGCGACCTGCTGAAAAACATGGTTGTCATTCTTCGAACCACACCAATGTAATTAGCAAACGTCGCGTCATAGAAGTGACCGCTGTTTCCTATGTGACAAAACAGTTCTAATGTCGTTCCGGACCGACCGGGGTGAGGTCTGCCGGACGACGCCACGTCGCCGGTCGGGACAGGCGACGAAAGGGCTGGCGTGCGCACGGTGAGGCCTGCGGGTAGTCGGGCTGCACGGCATACCTCGCGTCCCCTGCTCGGTGCCGCCCTGGCCGTCGCGCTGCTCGGCGTCGGCCTCCCTGGAGCGCTGGCCGAGCCGGCCCCCACCCCCATCCCCAGCGCCGAGCAGGTTGCGGGCGCCAAGGCCGCCGTCGGTGACGCGGCCGCCCAGGTCGCAGCTCTCGACGCGCAGTTGGCCGCCGCCCGAGCCTCCCTCGAGGCGGCTGAGGACCAGGTCGGCGTCGTGGCGGAGGCATACAACGCCGCCCAAGACGCGGCCGATCTGGCCGCAGCCGACAGTGCCGCCGCAGCGGACAAGGCGGCGGTCGCGCAGCAGGACGCCGATGTCGCCGACCTCGCACTCTCCCGGTATGCCGCGGAGGTCTTCCAGGGCGGATCGGGCCTCGGGCAGCTGGACCTCTACTTCGGCGGCGGGCCAGGCGAGACGCTCGACCGGGCCGCCGGCCTGGAAGTCGTGGGTCAGGAGCGCGCCCGCGTCCTGGCGGAAGCCCAACGCGCGCACGCCACCCTCAATGTGCTTCGTGGCGAGGCGCAGGAGGCGGCCCAGGTCGCCGCCGATGCCGCAGCCCACGCCCGGTCGACGATGGCCGACGCCCAGCAAGCAGCAGCCGCCGCCGACACCGCCGCGCGCACTGTCGCCGCCCAGCAGGAAGCGGGGTTGGCCCAACTGGCCACCCTGCGCAACACCTCTGTTGCCCTTGAGCGGCAGCGCCAGGAGGGCCTGGCCGCTATCGAGCGGGCCCGCATCGAAGCGGAGAACCGCCGCAAGGCCGAGGAACAAGCGCGAGCAGAGGCGGCCCGCCAGGCCGAGCTGGCCCGGCAGGAGACTGCCCGACTGGAAGCGGCCCGCCAGCAGGCCGCGCGGATCGAAGCGGCGCGCCAAGAGGCCGCGCGGCTGGAGTTGGCCCGGCAGGAGGCGGCGCGCAAGGCTGCCGCTGCTGCGTCGGGATCGTCCGGGTCGTCCGGCGCATCCGGGTCGTCTGGTTCGTCGGGCTCCACATCCGGGTCGTCCAGCTCGTCGGGCTCCACATCCGGGTCGTCCAGCTCGTCGGGCTCCGCATCTGGGTCGAACTCCGGCGGTTCCACGACGCCGGCCGGCAGCGGCGGAGCGGCGACCGCGGTTGCCTTCGCCAAGGCGCAGCTCGGCGATCCCTACGTCTGGGCCGCGACCGGCCCCAACTCCTGGGACTGTTCCGGGCTGACGATGAAGGCATGGCTCGCGGCCGGTGTGCGCCTGCCCCGGGTGGCCCAGGCGCAATACAACGCGACGACACACGTCGCGATCGCCGACCTTCGCCCCGGTGACCTCGTCTTCTACGGCACGACCAGCTCGAGCATCTACCACGTGGGCATGTATGTCGGGAACGGGATGATGATCCACGCCCCCCGCACCGGCGACGTGGTGAAGTACTCCTCCATTCACTACATGCGCGACCTGTTGCCTTACGGCGGCCGGGTCTAGCCCGCCCCAGCGACACAGGCAAGCGCCCCGGGAAGGTGACCTTCCCGGGGCGCTTGGCTGCACGGCATACACCTGCCCGTGTCTGGCAAATGGGGCGTCAGTGCTCGCGGGAACTCCACCGCGCGGTGGAGTGGCCCTCGCGCTTGGCGCGCTCGATGGCTTCGATGACCACGCGCTCGGCGACCGCGCGGCCGAACCACCGCGAGCTGTCGACCGACTTGTCCGGCTCGAGGTCCTTGTAGGTGTCGAAGAAGTGCCCGATCGCCGAGGTCTTGAACTTGTCGACCTGGTCGAGCTCGGTGATGTGCGCCTGGCGCGGGTCACCGGCGGGGATGCACAGGATCTTGTCGTCGCCGCCGGCCTCGTCGGTCATTTGGAAGACGCCGATCGGGCGGCAGCGCACGACGCAGCCCGGGAAGGTCGGCTCGTCGAGGATGACGATGGCGTCCAGCGGGTCGCCGTCCTCGCCGAGGGTGTCCTCGACATAGCCGTAGTCACCCGGGTAGCTCATCGACGTGAACAGCAGCCGGTCCAGTCGGATCCGTCCGGTGACGTGGTCCACCTCGTACTTGTTGCGGTGACCCTTGGGGATCTCGATGGTGACGTCGAACTCCACGTCTACCCCTCCGTCTGATCGTTGGAACCTGGCCGGACAAGCCGGTGACCTACGCTCTGTGCCGAAGGTCCAGCTCCAACCTTAGGGGGTCCCGCGTGCGTCGCTCCGTCCGTGCCGCACTCGGGGCGACGCTCATCGTCTCAGCCCTTGTCGGTTACGTCACGCTCGACGTCTACGACCAGGTCCCAGGGGTGCTCACCCTCGCGCCCGAGCCCACCGCTGCGGCCCCGACACCTTCCGCGTCACCTCGCGCGTCGGTCCCGATTCCCACCCCCACAGCCGGTATGCCGTTGCGTCCAGCAGGTGCCGACGCCCCGGTGCCGAACACGGCGGGCCTCACGGCAGCCCTGGCTCCGGTGCTGGCCGGTAACGCTCTGGGTCCCGATGTCGCGGTCGTGGTCCGTGACGCGGCCACGGGTGGGCATCTCGTCGACGTCCAGGCCGACTCCCCGCACGCCCCCGCCTCCACCCTCAAGCTGCTCAGCGCCGTCGGCGTGCTGCAGGGCCTCGGGGCGACGACGACCCTGGACACGAAGGTCGTCGCCGGGGCCGATCCGAGCCGGATCGTCTTGGTCGTCGGGGGCGATTCGCTGTTGGAGCCCGGCGCCGGGCGGCCCGACCAAGTCGCGGGGCGCGCCGGGCTGGCCGACCTGGCGGCCCACACGGCTGCCGCCCTCGCCGCGGCTGGCACCAGCGCGGTCACGCTCGCCGTCGATGCCTCGTATGCCGAGGGGCCGGCGAGCGCGCCCACCTGGCCGCCGAGCTTCCTCGCAACCGGCATCACCGGGCCGGTGGCGATGGCCGGGCTGTCGACCCATCGGGCCACGCCGAATCATCCAGGGGCAACCGACCCGGTCGGCGAGGTGCTGTCGACCTTCGCCGCACGGCTGCGCGAGCACCAGGTGACCGTCAGCGTGGCTCCGCAACCGTTGCCCGCCGAGGCGGGCCTGGGTGCTCGTGCGGGTGGGTCTCCGACTCCCGGTGCCGCTGCAGCGGCTGCGTCCGCGACCCCTGCGCCGATGCCGTCGACCTCACCGACCGGCGCGCCGGCACCGGGCACCACCCTGGCCGTCGTCTCCTCGGCACCTGTCGTCGACCAACTCGTTCTTGCGCTGCAGGAAAGCGACAACGGGCTCACTGAGACCCTCGCCCGGCAGGCCGCGTTCCGGGCGACGGGGGCGCGAGATTTCGCGGGCGTCGCGGCATACCTGATCTCCCAAGCCCAGGCGCTGGGACTTGACGTCACCGGCTCCACCCTCTACGACGCATCGGGTCTGACTCGCGACGCCCGTCTTCCGGCCCGCCTGTTGGCCGACGTGCTCATGCTGGCCGGATCCGGGAAGGTGCCGGGCCTGGCCGATGTCGTGCGGGAGTTGCCCGTCGCGGCGCTGTCGGGCACCCTCGCCGATCGGTTCACCGATCCCCGCACCCAGGCCGGGGTCGGAGTGGTGCGGGCCAAGACCGGCACGCTCACCGGGGTCAGCACGCTGGCCGGCACGGTCGTCACCGCTGATGGCCGGCCGTTGGTGTTCGTCGTGTTCGGGGCCGCCCCGCAAGGAACGCCCGAGGCCCGGCTGGCGTTGGACCAACTCGCAGCGGTGCTCGCGACCTGCGGGTGCCGCCCATCTGCAGGAGGCACCCCGTGACCGACCAGCCCTTCACCATCGATTGGGAGTTCGCCCAGGCGACCGCCGCGCGGCTGGCCGGCCCGGGTCCCAAGGTCACCGGCTCCCAGGCCAATGACGCCGTGGCCGGACTGCGAGCGGCGGCGGAAGCCTCGCACGACCCGGTCGCCCAGACCTCCCGGCTGCACTCGCCCCCCGGATCGGCCCCCGTCCTCGTCGTCGACCGCGCTGGGTGGAGCCAGGCCAACATCGGCTCGATGCGCGCCCTCATGGACCCGGTCGTCGCCAAGATCCAGACCAGCGTGTCGGCCAAGATGACGACTCCGCCGTCGCCGGGCGTCGCTGCCTTCGGCGGCAAGGTCGCCGGGGCCGAGGTCGGCGCGCTGCTGGCTTTCATGGCCGGCAAAGTGCTCGGGCAATACGACCTCGCTCCCGAGGGATCCCCCCGGCTGCTCCTCGTGGCTCCCAATATCGTTGCAGCAGAACGTGAGATGGACGTCGACCCGCGCGACTTCCGGCTCTGGGTGGCCATGCACGAGGAGACCCACCGGGTGCAGTTCACCGCAGTGCCGTGGCTGCGCGACCACATGATCGAGACCACCCGCACCCTCGCCGTCGACCTGGCGCCGACTCCGCAGGAGCTCACCGAGCGACTCACCCAGCTGGCCACCAAGCTGCCGCAGGCGTTCCAGAGCGGCAGTAACGGCTTGGCCGAGATCTTCCTCACCGACGAGCAGCGCGCCCGGGTCGCCGAGATCACGGCGATCATGTCGCTGCTGGAGGGCCACGCCGATGTCGTCATGGATGACGTCGGCCCCTCGGTAATCCCCTCGGTCGCGCACATCCGCGCCAAGTTCACCGACCGTCGTGCTGGGCTCAGCCAGTTCGACCGGCTGCTGCGCCGGATGCTCGGGTTGGAAGCCAAAATGCGGCAATACGCCGACGGCGCGGTCTTCGTCCGCGCGGTCACCGCCAAGGTCGGGATCGACGGCTTCAACGCCGTCTGGACCTCGCCTGAGACGCTCCCCAGCGCTGCCGAGATGGCCGACCCCGCGGCCTGGGTCGCGCGCGTCCACGGCTGAGTCGGCATCGTGGCCGGTCCGGACCCTGCCGTCGCAGCGGTCCGGTATGCCGTGCGCCAGGCCCTCCGCACGCTGCCGAGCCAGCCCAGCCAGCCGAGTCAGCCGAGCCAACCGAGCGACCGCCCCGAGTCGGACAACTCGTCATCTCGCTCCGCGGCATCCTCGATGTCTCGAGCCCCCCTCGTCCTGGTCGCGTGTTCGGGTGGAGCCGACTCCCTGGCGCTCGCGGCCGGAGTGGCTTTCGAGGCCCCCCGTGTCGGTCTGCGCGCGGGGCCGTCCTCGTGGATCACGGCTTGCAGCAAGGCTCTTCGACAGTCGCCCGGCGGGCGGCCGACCAATGCCGCGACCTCGGACTCGATCCGGTCGTCGTCGAGCAGGTGACGGTCGCCGCCGTCGGCGAAGGCCCCGAGGCTGCTGCTCGGCAGGCTCGGTATGCCGCCCTCGATGCGGTGGCCAATCGGCTCGGTGCGGTCGCCGTGCTGCTGGCCCATACCCGTGACGACCAGGCCGAGCAGGTACTGCTCGGGTTGGCTCGCGGCTCGGGTGCTCGCTCACTGGCAGGTATGCCGTCCGCCCGCGGCCGCTACCTGCGTCCCCTGCTGGGGGTGAGCCGGGCCGAGACCGAGGCGACGTGCACGGCATACCGGCTGGAGCCGTGGCGCGACCCGCACAATGCCGATCCACGCTTTGCGCGGGTGCGAGCCCGGGCCGCCCTGCGCGACCTGGAAGTCGACCTCGGTCCGGGGCTGGCGCAGGCCCTGGCGCGGTCGGCAGAGCTGCTGCGCGACGATGCCGATCTATTGGATTCGCTTGCTGCTGAGGCATTGTCGAGACTCGATCCAGAGTCGGTCGCCGTCAGCGATCTGGCCGCCGTGCCTCCGGCGCTGCGCCGGCGGGTCTGGCTGTTGCTCGCCGCCCAGGCAGGCTGTGGCGCGCTGACCAAGACGCACGTGGCGGCCCTCGACGGGCTGGTCATGGCTTGGCGTGGTCAAGGGCCGGTCAACCTGCCGGGTCGGGTGAGCGCCCAGCGCCAGGACGGGCGCATCGTCTGGCGCCAGGGCGACCACATCAGCCGCTGAGGCATTCCCCTCGGACGACGCTCCCACCCCCGGCACCGGTAGGGTCGGGTTTGGCGAGAGTCGGGTCGGTCGAGGAAGGCACGCCGTGGACGCAGCACATATGGAGGGCTCGCTCGAACGAGTCCTGTTGTCCGAAGAGCAGATTCACGCGCGGCTGGCCGAGATGGCCGCCCAGATCGCGGCCGACTACGAGGGCAAGGACCTCTTGCTCGTCGGGGTTTTGAAGGGTGCCGTGCTCGTCATGGCCGACCTCATGCGTGCCATGCCCTACTCCGTACGGATGGACTGGATGGCGGTGTCGTCCTATGGCTCGGGCACCAAGTCCTCCGGTGTGGTGCGGATCATCAAGGACCTCGACACCGACATCACCGACAAGCATGTTCTGGTCGTCGAGGACATCATCGACTCCGGACTGACCCTGTCCTGGATCCGAGCCAACCTCAGCTCCCGCAAGCCCGCGTCGGTCGAGATCTGTGCGCTGCTGCGCAAGCCCGAGGTGGCCAAGGTCGCCATCGACGTGAAGTACATCGGCTTCGACATCCCCAACGAGTTCGTCGTGGGCTATGGCCTGGACTACGCCGAGGACTACCGCAACCTGCGCTGCATCGGCACTCTGAGCCCCAGCGTCTACAGCTGACCTGCGCCAGGGCTCAGCCACAACCGGCCCGACCCGATCACCACCGGCGGAACACCTCGCGGGGACGGGGCGTTGACCTGCGAGAATCACCGGACCTAGCACGGCATACCCGTGCCTCGGACGACCGACCAGGAGGCTGGGGCGCTCGCCCCGCACACGCATGAAGACCAAGCGCACCGTTCGCCCTCAGCTGGCCTGGCTCCTGCTCATCGTGCTGGTGCTGTTCGGCCTCACCTTCTTCCTGTCCGACACGAGCGGCATGCAGCGGATCGACACCTCCGCCAGCCTCAAGCTCATCCAGGAGGACAAGGTCGACACCGCCAAGCTGCTCAACAACGAGCGGCTGGAACTGGTGCTCAAGGACGGCGTGACCTACTCCGACGGGTCAAGGGTCAAGGACGCCACGAAGGTCTACTCCTACTACGTCGACGCTCGCGGCCCGCAGCTGGTCGCCGCGCTCAACGAGCACCCGCCGGCCAAGGGGTTCACCGACCAGATCGACAGCCAGAACTGGTTCACCTCGATGCTCGGCCTGGTGCTGCCAATGCTGCTGGTGCTCGGGCTGTTCTGGTTCCTCATGGGGCAGATGCAAGGCGGCGGCAACCGGGTCATGCAGTTCGGCAAGTCCCGCGCCAAGCTTGCGACCAAGGACATGCCCAAGGTGACCTTCGCCGACGTGGCCGGCGCCGACGAGGCCGTCGAGGAGCTGCACGAGATCAAGGAGTTCCTCCAAGACCCGGCGCG
Source organism: Actinomycetales bacterium (assembly GCA_016710645.1). Taxonomy (GTDB): domain Bacteria; phylum Actinomycetota; class Actinomycetes; order Actinomycetales; family Dermatophilaceae; genus Phosphoribacter. The sequence continues at coordinate 8,687 of JADJVI010000027.1, forward strand.
GTTCCTCGCCGTGGGGGCCAAGATTCCCAAGGGCGTGCTGCTCTACGGCCAGCCCGGCACCGGCAAGACGCTGCTGGCCCGCGCGGTCGCCGGCGAGGCGGGCGTGCCGTTCTACTCGATCTCCGGCTCGGACTTCGTCGAGATGTTCGTCGGCGTCGGTGCCTCGCGCGTGCGTGACCTTTTCGAGCAGGCCAAGGCCAATGCTCCGGCCATCGTCTTCGTCGACGAGATCGACGCCGTCGGTCGCCACCGTGGCGCCGGCCTCGGTGGCGGTCACGACGAGCGGGAGCAGACCCTCAACCAGCTCCTGGTCGAGATGGACGGCTTCGACGTCAAGACCAACGTCATCCTCATCGCCGCGACCAACCGGCCCGACATCCTCGACCCCGCGCTGTTGCGCCCCGGCCGTTTCGACCGGCAGATCGCCGTCGAGGCCCCCGACATGATCGGTCGCCACCGGATCCTGCAGGTCCACTCGCAGGGCAAGCCGATGGGCCCGGATGTCGACCTGCTCGCCGTCGCGCGGCGCACCCCTGGTTTCACCGGCGCAGACCTGGCCAACGTCCTCAACGAGGCGGCCCTGCTCACCGCCCGCACTGGCAAGCAACTCATCGACAACGCGGCCCTCGACGAGGCCATCGACCGCGTCGTCGCCGGTCCGCAGAAGCGCACCCGCATCATGTCGGCCAAAGAACGCAAGATCACGGCATACCACGAGGGTGGTCACGCGATCGTCGCCGCGGCAATGAACCACACCGACCCGGTGACCAAGGTGACCATCCTCCCGCGCGGTCGGGCGCTGGGTTACACGATGGTCATGCCGCAGGACGACAAGTACTCCACGACCCGCAACGAGATCCTCGACCAGCTCGCCTATGCCCTCGGCGGCCGGGTGGCTGAGGAGATGGTCTTCCACGACCCGACGACCGGCGCTGCCAACGACATCGAGAAGGCCACCGCGATGGCCCGCAAGATGGTCATGGAGTTCGGCATGAGCGAGCGGGTCGGTGCCATCAAGCTCGGCCAGAGCCAGGGCGAGGTCTTCCTCGGCCGCGACTACGGCCACCAGCGCGATTACTCCGAGGAGATCGCGGGCATCGTCGACGAGGAGATCCGCAAGCTCATCGACAACGCCCACGACGAGGCCTGGCACGTCATCAACGACAACCGCGACCTGCTCGACCGGCTCGTCCTCGAACTGCTCGAGAAGGAGACTCTCGGGGCCAAGGAGCTCGCTGACCTCTTCGCGTCGATCGTCAAGCGCCCGTTGCGCCCGACCTGGTTGTCGAGCGAGACCCGCGGGATCAGCGACCGTCCGCCCGTGCTCACTCCGGCCGAGGCAGCTGCCGCCAACGGCCAGACGCCGGCGATGCCTCCGCCCGGGTCGGCCACGCAGATCCCAGCGGTGTCCGAGGCGGTGGATCAGGCGGCTGTCGCCGGCGCGTCTCCGTTCGCCGAGGACCCGGTCACGGAGATCGCCCAGGTGCCTCCGGGGCAGTCCGTCGGGCCGCAGGACATCTGACCGGTATGCCGGTCGACCACGCCCGCGCGGAGGCTGCGGTCCGCGAGTTGCTCATCGCCGTCGGCGAGGATCCCGACCGGGAAGGGCTGCGCGACACCCCCGCCCGGGTGGCGCGTGCCTATGCCGAGACCTTCGCGGGCCTTGACCAGAGCGCTGACGAGGTGTTGCAGACGACCTTCGATATCGACCACGACGAGCTCATCCTCGTGCGCGATATCGAGGTCTACAGCACCTGCGAGCACCATCTCGTGCCCTTCCACGGGGTCGCCCACGTGGGCTACATCCCGGCCAAGGACGGCAAGGTCACCGGGCTGTCCAAGATCGCCCGGTTGGTCGATGTCTTCGCCAAACGCCCCCAGGTGCAGGAGCGACTCACCACTCAGGTCGCGGATGCCCTCGTCGATCACCTCGGCGTGCAAGGCGTCATCGTCGTCGTCGAGTGCGAGCACCTGTGCATGTCGATGCGCGGAGTGAAGAAGCCCGGCTCGCGCACCATCACCTCGGCCGTGCGCGGACAGTTGCGCCACCCCGCCACCCGAGCCGAGGCGATGGCCTTGTTGCTCGGGGGCAAGCGGTGACCGGCTCGGCCGCGATGCGCTCTGGCGCCCGCACGCTCGTCATGGGCGTGGTCAACGTGACCCCCGACTCGTTCAGCGACGGTGGGGCCTTTCTGGCGCCCGATGCGGCGGTCGCGCACGGCATACGGCTGGTGTCCGAGGGAGCCGACCTGCTCGACGTCGGGGGCGAGTCCACTCGCCCAGGTGCGGTGCGGCCCTCTCTCGATGAGGAACTGGCTCGGGTCGTGCCCGTCGTGGCGGCCCTGGCTGCTGCCGCTCCCGACACGGTGATCTCGGTCGACACGATGCGGGCGCCGGTCGCCGAGGCCGCGGTCGCCGCGGGTGCCCGCATCGTCAACGACGTGAGCGGCGGGCTGGCCGACCCGGCGATGCTGCCGCTGGTGGCCCGGCTCGGGGTGGGCTACATCGCGATGCACTGGCGCGGCCACAGCGCCGACATGCAGACCCGCGCGGTCTACGGCGACGTGGTGGCAGAGGTATGCCGTGAACTTGCCGGCCGCCGCGACGCTGCCCTGGCGGCGGGGATCGCTCCCGACCGGCTCGTCCTCGACCCCGGCCTGGGCTTCGCCAAACTGCCGGAACACAACTGGGCGCTCACCGCCCACCTCGACGAGGTCATCGCGCTCGGACATCCCGTTCTGTATGCCGCCTCGCGCAAGGGCTTCCTCGGCAAGGTTGGCCGCCTCCCCAGCGCCGACCCGCGGCCGGCGGATGCCCGTGACGTCGCTACCGCAGCCACCAGCGTCCTGGCCGCTCAGGCGGGGGTATGGGCGGTGCGGGTGCACGACGTGCGGGGGACCCGCGACGCCCTCGACGTGGTGGAGGCGACCCGAGCCGCTGGGGCTGCCCCCGATCAGAGCCAGGAACGACTGTTCTTTCATCCGCGCTTCTTCTTGCACGGCCCGAAGCCGGGTGAGCGCGGATGAGCGGCGACACCGCGTACCCGATGGATCGGATCGAGATCTCGGGCGTGACCGCGACCGGCTACCACGGGGTGTTCGAGCACGAGAAGCGCGACGGGCAGCCCTTCGTCGTCGACGTGGTGCTGACCGTCGACCTGCGGCGGGCCGGTCGCAGTGATGCGCTCGTGGACACGATCAACTACGGCGAGGTGGCCGCCGACGTGGTGCGCCGGATCGAGGGTGAGCCGTTCGACCTCATCGAGCGCCTCGCCGAGGTTATCGCCGGCGATGCCCTCGCGCGGCCCCTGGTGCAGGCCGTCGAAGTCGCGGTGCACAAGCCGCAGGCCCCCGTCGGGGTGCCGTTCGGCGATGTCGTCGTGCGGATGACCCGGCGTCGCCCGGTGCCTGTCGTCATCGCGCTCGGGGCCAACCTCGGCGACCCGTTACGGACCTTGGCCGCCGCGGTGGGGGACTTGCGCGGCATACCGGGGCTGACGGTCACCGCCATCTCGCCGCTGGTCGAGTCCGACCCGGTCGGGGGACCGGATCAACCGGCCTACCTCAACGCCGTCGCTCTCGGCACGTGGGACGGGCCGCCCACGGCGCTGTTGCGAGCGTTGCATCGGATCGAGTCCGATCACCGGAGAACCCGCGAAATCCGTTGGGGCGCAAGGACATTAGATCTCGACCTGATCCAGTTCGGGGCGCCCGGGGGCACCGACGAGGTGCTGTCGAGCGACAGCTCCACAACAGCCCCGCTGCTGCCGCACCCGCGGGCGCACGAGCGGGCCTTCGTGCTGGCCCCGTGGGCCGCGGTCGACCCGTCAGCCACGCTCCGGCTGGGCCACCGATTCGCCGACGAGATTGCTGCGGTCGGCGATCTGCTGTCCGCGCTGTCGGCTGCCGCGCGCGCCGGGGTGCGACCCGGGCCGGGCTGGCCGGTCGAGGCAGGTGGATCGACGTGGTGAGTGCCAAGGGGGTGCGCCCGCAGACTCTCGTGACGATTGCCCTCGTCGTCGGCGTCCTCGGGTGGCTGCTGCTGCGCCTCACCGGAGGGTCGCAGTCGTTGCCCACCGCGGGTTGGTCGGGCGTGGTGCTGCTGGCGTTCATGGCGGCAGGGGTCTACTGGGCCGGAGTGCCGGTGCAGAAGATGCGCGAAGGCTCGGCTGACAAGCCGATCTCACCGCTGCGGGCCGCTCGCACCCTCGTGCTGGCTCAGGCGGCCGCGCTCGCGGGGTCGGCTCTGGTGGGCTGGTATGCCGCGCAGGCCCTGCTGCTGTTGCCCGACCTCGACATCGAATCGCAGCGAGCCCGGTTGTGGGTCATGCTCGGCCACTTGGTCGTCACGGTGCTGCTGGTCATCGCGGGGATGATCACCCAACGCAAGTGTCGGGTCGACCCGCCGACCGGCCCGACTGCCAACGGTCTGCCCAACCCCACCGACGGAGCGCCGGCCGGAGCCTGAGCTACTGGTAGACGTCGCCGCCGATCCGGCCCATGGTCGCGGTGACCATGCCGCCGGCGACCCAGTTCGGCCCGGCGTGGACGTACTTCATCTTGGCCATCGCCGCGGTGATCGCGCGGTAGCGCTCGTCGGGAGTGCCGGCATACCAGAAGTAGAGGGTCTCGTCGTCGGCCAGCTTGCTCGCGCAGGCGACGGCGGCCGGGGTCGACCCGCTCGCCGGGATGGTGATCGGCGTGACGTTGTCGCGACACTGGACGGCGGCCGGCAGGTCGGTGAGAGACCGAATGAGCCGCCAGTCGATCGCCGACGCGGAGGTGGACTTGATCGCCGGGAGTGTGCCGAGCGTGCTGGTGGCCGCTGCAGTGGGCGGCGGCGCGACGACGCTCGGGGTGACGATCGCCGTCGTGCTCGGGGCCGGGGCGGGTGCGGTCAGTCGGGCCAGGGCGAAGGCCAGCCCGGCCACGATCACGAGGGCGCCGAGGACGGCCACCAGGCGGCGGCGCCGATAGACCGCCGAGACAGGGGGCGGGGCTGCCGTCGAGGGCCGCGTGGGCCGCGGGCGGCGGGACGGGTATGCCGTGCCCGTGGCCGCTGCGTTCTTGGCTGACGTCCTCGGGCCGGTGGCTGCCTTGGGCGCGGCTCCCTTGGGCTTGGCTGCCTTGGCCGTCGCCTCAGCCCGACCTCGGGGAGGCCGGCCGACCCCGGCAGCCTGCGGCGTGCGTCCCCCCGGACGGGGCGCACGCGCAGGTGGCTGACGGTCGGTCACTTGTCCAGATCCCCCATGACGAACGGCACAGACGCCACGACGGTGGCGAGGTCGGTCACCATTGTCCCTGGCAGCAGCGCCGACAGGGCCGCGACATTCCCGAACGATGGCGTCCGCAACGCCAACCGCCATGGCTGCGGTCCGCCGCGGGATACCAGCAGCGCCCCGGCTCGCCCGAGCGGCGACTCGGTGACGGCATACCACTGGCCTTCCGGCACCCGCACGACCTTGGGCAGGCGCACGTTGACCGGTCCGGGGGTGAGTCGGTCGAGGCAGGCGGTGACCAGCTCGACGGAGACCCCGATCTCGTCCAGCAGCACGGCATACCGGGCAGCGACGTCGCCGGTGGCGCGCTGCAGGACGCGCCCGGGCCAGTCCGGCCCCCACACCTGCGCGTAGCCGGCATACGGGTCGTCGGCGCGGACGTCGCGCGCCAGGCCGGAGGCACGCGCCAAGGGACCGCTGGCCCCGAACCCCGCAGCGTCCGCCCGGGATAGCACCCCGAGGTCGGCGTGCCGCGGGGTCAGGTCGGCGAAGGCCGTTGTGAGAGAAGGTAGTTCGCTGCTGACAACACCGCAGGTATGCCGTGCGCTCGCCTCCCAGCCCGCCGGCGCGTCCTCACGCAATCCGCCCAGGCGCACCAGCATGGGGTGCATCCGGGAGCCGGCGATGTCCTCGACGAGCTGCAGCACGGCCTCGCGGGAGGTGAGCGTGGACGGCCCACCAGGTGCGGCGCCGAGGAAGACCAGGTGGCTGTGGATCCGGTCGAGTTCGGCGAGGATCGTGCGGAGCGAGACGGCCCGCTCGGGCGGTTCGAGGCCCAGGGCTTCCTCGGTGACGCGGGCGATGGTGAGTTCGCCGGCGAAACCGCCCAGCCAGTCGTGCCGGTTGGCCAGAGCCAGGATCTGGCGGTAGTCACGCACTTCGAAGAGCTTCTCCGCACCGCGGTGCAGCAGGCCGCCGAGGGGATCGGCGGCGACGATACGGCCATCGCCATCGAGGTCGAGGGCGATCCGCAGCGATCCGTGGCCGGCCGGATGCCCGGCGGGCAGGTCGAGCGTCAGCACCTCCGAACCACTGGCCAACGCCACCGGACCCGTGGCGGCCAGAACGCGCGTGGGGACGGGTGCGGACGGCATACCGGCCAGTGTGCCCCAGCGGGCGAGCTCTCCCGTTACTGTGACGCGATGCCGACCACACCCGCCGCCCCCGACGTCGCAGCCGTGCTGGACCTCAGCGCGCCGGAGGTGCTCGACGATCCCTATCCCGCGCTCGCGGCTGCCCGCGCGATCGCCCCGGTCGGCTGGCACTCGGGGCTGGAGTGCTACCTGGTGACCAGCCACGCCGGGTGCAATGCGGTGCTGCGGGACCGTTCGCTGGGGCGGATCTTCCGCGACCGCGAGCCCGAGAGCGAATGGGGCACCTTCAACTGGCTGCACGCCGACTCGATCCTCGACAGTGAGCCGCCCAAGCACACCCGGCTGCGACGGCTCATCGCCGGGGCCTTCGGGCGCGGGCACGTCGCGCGTCTCGGTCCTCGCATCGCCGAGCTGACCTCGACGCTGCTGGACGACTGCGCCGCGCGCATCGAGGCCGACGGTGAGGTCGACCTCATCGAGCACCTCGCCGAGCCGCTGCCCGTGCTCGTCATCGCCGAGTTGCTCGGGTTCCCCGAGGAAGACGTGCACCTGCTGCGGCCGTGGTCGCAGGCGATCGTGCGGATGTACGAGATGACGCGCACCCGGGAGGACGACCTGGCCGCGCAGCAGGCATGTGGGGAGTTCGCGGCCTACGTGCAGGAGCTCGCGACCCACCGCGCCGCGCACCCGGGGGAGGACCTGCTCTCCGACCTGGTCGCCGCGCGGGACGGTTACGATCGGCTCTCCAACCGCGAGCTGGTCGCGACCGCGGTGCTGCTGCTCAACGCGGGGCACGAGGCGACGGTCAACGGGTTCGGCAACGGGATGGGCTCGTGGCTGCCCAGCCCGTCCTATCGCCGGTATGCCCTGTCCCGCCCGTCTGTGGGTCTCTCCGAGGGCCCGTCCGAGAGCCCGTCCGAGGGTGGGGGTGACCTAGGGCTGGACATCGCGCTGCTGGTCGAAGAGATGCTGCGCCACGACTCGCCCTCGCAACTATTCGAGCGCACGGCGACCCAGGACACCGTCATCGAGGGGGTGTCCTTGCGTGCTGGGGACCGGGTGGCCGTGCTCCTGGGCGCCGCCAACCGCGACCCGCTGGTGTTCGACGCGCCCGACGACTTCCGCCCTGACCGTGACCCGAACCCACAGCTGTCCTTCGGGGCGGGGATCCATTTTTGCGTGGGTGCCCCGCTCGCCCGGTTGGAGCTGTCGACCTCGCTGACCGCTGTGATGCGACGCTGGCCGCAGTTGCACGTCGTGCGGGCCACACGGCGGCCGACCTTTGTGCTGCGGGGGTACGAGCACCTGGTCGTCGCCCCGGGGCTCAATGGGCCCGGGGGGGCCGTCGGGTGCCGTGCAGCACTGAACTGCCGACGACGGGGACACGGCAACCGGGAGTAGGTTCGGAGTCATGAGCGGCTCGGCGGACGGTGACCTCACGCCTCGCCTGCGCGTGGGCCTGGTGGGAGCCGGTCGCGCGGGTGTGGTGCTCGGCGCCGCTCTGGAGCGGGTCGGGCATCGGGTCGTCGCTGTGTCGGCCGTGAGCGACATCTCCCGGGAGCGAGCAGCGATGTCGTTGCCGCACAGCGATATTCGTGACGCCGCCGATGTCGTCAAGGACGTCGATCTCGTGCTGATTGCCGTCCCAGACGATGAGCTGCCCGACCTGGTAAGTGGCTTGGCCGCGACCGGCTCGCTGCACCCAGGTCAAATCCTCGTGCACACCAGCCCGGCCGTTGGCATCTCGGTCCTTGAGCCGGCTGTCTCGGCCGATGTGTTGCCGCTGGCGATCCATCCAGCCGTCACTCTCGGCGGACGACCCTCTGACGTCGACCGGCTGCGCGGCGCGGTCTTTGCCGTGACCACGCTCCGCTCGCTACGCCCGCTGGGGGAGGCTCTGGTCATCGAGATGGGCGGCGAACCGGTATGGGTCGAAGAGGAAGACCGACCCGCGTATGCCGCCGCGCTGGCCGCCGTGCGTGAGGGCATGCTCGGGGTGCTCGGCGCAGCCGGACGGGTGCTGAGCGACTGCGGCATACCAAATCCCACGCTAGTGCTGGCCCCACTCGTGTCGGCGACCGCGGAAGAAGCCTGGTCTGGCAGTAGCGTTGCCCGCGGCTTGTCGCCGCACACCGATCCCAGCGAGCTGCCTGGCAGCGATCCGGAGGAACCCCAGTGAGCACCGCTTTGACCATCCCGCGTTGGCTCGCGGCGCCGCCGCCGGGATGGACGACGACTGCTGATGTCGTCGTGGTGGGTTCCGGCATCGCCGGGCTCACCGCTGCGCTGCGGCTGCGCGAGCAGGGCGCCACGGTCCTGCTGGTGACCAAGACCCTGCTCAACGAAGGCTCGACGGCCTGGGCGCAGGGTGGCATTGCCGCAGCCATGGACGATGAGGACTCGCCCGACCAGCACTTGCACGACACGCTCGTGGCTGGCGTGGGGTTGTGTGACGTCGACGCCGTGACCGCGCTGGTCAACGAAGGCCCCACGCGAGTGCGTGAGTTGGTCGCTCTCGGAGCAAATTTCGACCGCGGGAGCAACGGCGAGATCAGCCTGACCCGAGAGGGCGGCCACCACCGCGACCGGATCCTGCACGCCGGCGGTGACGCCACCGGCAAGGAGATCAGCCGGGCGTTGATCGAGGCTCTGCACCGCGTCAAGGACGACCCGGGCATCGAAGTCATCGAGCACGCGCTCGTCGTCGACCTGCTCCAGGACGTCGACGGTCGGGTCTGTGGGGCCACTATCCACGTCATCGGCGAGGGCCAGATCGACGGCGTCGGCGCGGTCCACTGCCGCGCGGTTGTGCTCGCCACTGGCGGGCTGGGCCAGATCTACGCCTCGACGACCAACCCGCCGGTCGCCACGGGTGACGGCATGGCCATCGCCTTGCGAGCCGGGGCGGTCATCGCCGACCTGGAGTTCGTGCAGTTCCACCCGACCGTGCTCTTCCTCGGCGATGACTCGACCGGTCAACAGCCGCTCATCTCCGAGGCGGTGCGCGGCGAGGGCGCCTTCCTCGTCGACAAGGACGGGGTGCGGTTCATGCAGGGCCAGCACGAGCTGGCCGACCTCGCCCCCCGCGATGTCGTGGCTCGCGCCATCGTCGCGCGGATGGCGCAGACCCACTCCGACCACGTCTTCCTTGACTGTCGCCACCTGGGCCGGGAGTTCTTGGAGAAGCGCTTCCCGTCGATCGTCGCATCCTGTCGCGAGCACGGGTTCGACATGGCCACCGACCTGCTGCCGGTCGCGCCCGCGCAGCATTACGCCAGTGGTGGCGTGCGCACCGATCTCGATGGCCGCTCGTCGCTGCCGGGCCTTTACGCGTGCGGCGAGTGCTCCTGCACCGGGGTCCACGGCGCCAACCGGCTCGCGTCCAATTCGCTCTTGGAGGGCCTGGTCTTCGCCCACCGCATCGCCGAGGACATCACCCGGCGGTTTGCCGCGGCGGAATTGCCCTGGACCGAACCGTTGCCCGCGCAGTCAGAGCGCGGCTGTGGCGACTGCACCCTGCTCAAGTCGGGCAACCGCAAGACCGTCGAACGGGCCATGACCGCTGGTTCGGGGGTGGTCCGCTCCGCCGACTCGCTCGCCGCCACCGCCGCGCGGCTCGGGGCGTTGGCTGCCGGGGCGGACGGGGTCGAGGGCGGTCCGAAGTCCTGGCAGACCACCAACCTGCTCCAGCTTGGCCAAGTGCTCACCCACGTGGCAGCCCTGCGCGAGGAGACCCGCGGCGGGCACGTGCGCAGCGACTTCCCCGCCCGCGACGACGCGCACTGGCTCGGCCACACGTATGCCGTGCGCGGCACCGACGGTGTCGTTACGACTTCCTTCCACCCCACCGCACCTCAGGATCTGTCATGACCGACTTGCGCTACCCCGCTGATGACGCCCGCGAGCTGGTCCGGGTGGCTCTGGCTGAAGATCTCGGTCCGAACGGGCTCGACGTGACGACCCTGGCGACCATTCCCGCGGACCAGGAGGCCACGGCATACGTGCTCGCGAGGGCCGCAGGCGTTGTAGCCGGTCTGCCCGTGGTGGCGGAGGTGTTTGCGCAGGTGGCAGCGCTCATCGGCAGCTCCGTGCCCTCGGTCGAGCTGCTCGTCAGCGATGGCGCGGCGGTCGTGCGCGGCGACGTGCTGGCGCGGGTGACCGGCCCGATCCGGGTCATTCTCATCGGCGAGCGCACCCTGCTCAACATCGCTAGTCGGCTCTCCGGGGTGGCCACGCACACCCGGCGGTGGGCCGATCAACTCGCCGGCACCGCCGCGATGGTGCTCGACACGCGCAAGACGACGCCGGGGATGCGGCACCTGGAGAAGTACGCCGTGCGCGCCGGCGGCGGCACCAACAAGCGCATGGGGCTCTACGACTGCGCGATGATCAAGGACAACCACAAGCTCGCGGCGGGCAGCGTGTCGGCGGCCTACCAGGCGATCCGGCGCACCTTCCCAGACGTCGACATCCAGGTCGAGGTGACGACGGTCGCCGAGGCGTTGGAGGCGTATGCCGTGGGCGCCCGGTTCATCATGTGCGACAACATGTCGGTTGCGCTGCTGGCCGAGACCGTGGCGGCGTTGCGGGCGCTGGACGAGCCAGTGGAGATCGAAGCGACCGGCGGGCTGACCCTCGAGGTGGCCCGGGAGTACGCACTGACCGGGGTCGATTATCTCTCGGTCGGCGGGCTCACGCACTCCAGCCCGATCCTCGACATCGCCCTCGACCTCGCCGACTGATGGCTCTTTAGCGCATCCGTACGCATCACTCGACCAGTTTTGGTGTGGCGGATTCGGCGCCAGGGCGCCGAATCCGCCACACCAAAACTCGCGAAGAACTGGCCAACGCTGGCGGTGGTCTCGGCTGATCCACATCCTCAGGCGATCGGTCACTCTGTGCACAGCTGCTGGGAGCGAGGCTGCGATCTCACCTGAGGCGCCGGCAAGGTCAGCCCATGACCAGTGCACGCAACCGGGACCAGCGCAAGGACGTCGCCTTGCACCTCGCCGAACCGCACGGCGGAGTGGTGAGGAAGGTGAGTCTGAGATCGGTGGGGATCACCGACTCTGAGATCCGCGCTGAGATCCGAGGGGGCCGTTGGTTCAACTGCGGCTGCCACACCGTGTCAATCGCCGCCGGACCGCGTCCGACGGGGAGCGCCCACTTCTGGGTCGTGGTGTGGGAGTCGGGATCGGGGGCAGTCTTGGACGGTGGTGCCGCCCTCGTCGCCAGTGGCCTCACCGGCTACGAGCCGGCGGCCATCGACGTCTCACTCCCCTGGGGGGCGCGGCCGCGCCGGCGGGCTGGGGTGAAGGCCCGGCGCCGACGCATCATGCCACCGCTCGTCGGCGCAGGCATCCCGCGAGTTCGCGCCGATCACGCCGTCATCAACGCTGCGCAATGGGCGCGCACTGACCGGGAGGCTGCTCTCGTGGTGTGCCTGGCGGTCCAGCAACGGGTGGTCAGGCCGGGGCATTTGCTCGCGACCTGGCGAAAGGTCCCTTATGCCCGTCGCCGGGACGTCCTTGACCGGGTCATCCGCGATGTGTGCGACGGGGCGCAATCGCTCGGGGAACTGGATTTCGCGGGATTTTGTCGCCGTTACGGACTTCCCGAACCTCGTCGTCAGGTCGTTCGTCATGGGCATCGGGGGCGCGTTTACCTCGATGTCTCATGGGAGGAGGTGGGTCTCACCGTGGAGATCGACGGGGCGCACCACGCGGCAGGCCTCGCGGACGTCGATGACGCACTCCGGCAGAACGAGGTGACGATTGACCAGTCCATGGTGCTACGGATTCCCGTCCTCGGTCTCCGGCTGGCCGAGGGCACGTTCATGGCCCAGGTGCGGCGCGCCTACGACGAGGCGGCCCGCCGTCGGGCCGCCGGTATTGGTGCGGCGAATCTGGCGTCCTAGCGCAGAATGCGACACACCAAAACTGGGAGAGGGCCGGCCTGGAGGGGTGGGTGGATCTGACTGGGGTGCCTCAGTCGAGGTGGCGCAGGTACTGCTGCGGGGCGGCCAGGAAGCGCCGAAAGTGGCCAACGGTCTCCAGATCGGCCCACTCCACAGCATGTATGCCGTGCTCGTCCAGTTGCAGGATGCGCGCGCCAGGCAGCGCTGCGACGATCGGGGAGTGGGTCGCGACAAGCACCTGACAGCCCTTGCGCCGCGATAACCGGGTGAGCTCACCGACGAGTGCGAGCTGGGCTTCGAACGCCAGCCCGGCCTCCGGCTCGTCCATGACAAAGAACCCCGGCCCGCGAAACCGAGACGTCGAGAGCAACGCCAAGAACGACTCGCCATGGCTGAGCCTGGCGAAGGCCGGATCGAGCGTGACCACGTCGCGCGCTGTCTCGTCGAGGTAGCCCATCAACCCGTGCATCGTTTCGGCCCGCACGAAGTAGCCCCACTTGCTTGCCCCGGCTCCCCGGACGATGTCGAGTTCGCGATGCAGCTGGGACTCGCTCTCGTATGTGCGGTGCCGTGCTCCCGTCGACCCGCCTTCGGCAGCCAGCCCGAACGCCATCGCCACCGCCTCGATGATGGTCGACTTGCCGCTGCCGTTGGCTCCGACCAGCACAGTGGCCCGCCCAAGATCCAAACCCTCGGCCAGCAGCTGACGCACCGGCGCCAGGGTCAGCGGCCAGGCCCCCGGTTCCAGGACCGACAGCCCCTCCTCGTCGTCCGCGTCGAGCGGACGGCGCCGTTCCAGCCGCCGCACCGGCACTGGCTCCAACCATCCGGCGGCGGTCGACCCGGCCGACCCCGCCGAACGGGCCGCTTGGCTCATCCCGCTCCCTCGCCTAGCCATAGAGGCACGCTAGCCCGGCGCCCTGACGCCTCCCCAGACCCGGGCCGCCGCGGGAGGTGAGCGGCACGGCATACCCCCTCCTGTATGCCGTGCGCGGTCCGGACCACCTGGCTGCCCTCGGTACCCTTGCCGGGTGACCACCGTTCCTGCCACCGAGCCCACGACTGCGGCCCCAGCGGCTGATGTCGCCGACGATCTGCCCGAGCAGCTGCGGATCCGGCGCGAGAAGCGGGCCCGGCTCATCGAGAGTGGTCACGGGGCCTTCCCGGTCTGGGTGGAGCGCACCCATACGCTGGCCGAGATCCGCGACCAGTGGGGCCACCTGTCCGCCGGGGAAGAGACCGAGGCGCTGGTGCGCACAGCCGGACGGGTGATGTACATCCGCAACACCGGCAAACTGTGCTTCGCCACTCTCCAGGAGGGCATCGGCACCCGGCTGCAGCTCATGCTCAGCCTGGCCGAGGTCGGCGAGGCCGCGCTGGCCGACTGGAAGGCCCTGGTCGACCTCGGTGACCACGTCGCCGTCGAAGGCCGGGTCATCTCCAGCAAGCGCGGCGAGCTGTCGATCATGGTCAGCTCATGGCAGATGGCGGCCAAGGCGCTGCGGCCGCTGCCGACCCTGCACAAGGAGCTGTCCGAGGAGACCAGGGTCCGCCAACGCTATGCCGACCTCGTCGTGCGCCAAGAGGCTCGCGACATGGTGCGCACCCGCGCCCGGGCCATTCGAGCCCTGCGTGACACCCTCCACGACCAGGGCTATCTCGAGGTCGAGACCCCCGTCCTGCAGCTCATCCACGGTGGCGCTGCGGCGCGCCCGTTCAAGACCCACCTCAACGCCTTCAACCAGCAGATGACGCTACGCATCGCCCTGGAACTCAACCTCAAGAAGGCCGTCGTCGGCGGTGTCGATCGGGTCTACGAGCTGGGGCGGATCTTCCGCAACGAGGGCATCGACGCCACCCATTCGGCTGAGTTCACCATGCTGGAGGCCTACCAGGCCTACGGCGACCAGACGACGATCGCCCGGCTCATCCAGGATCTCTACGTCGGCGTGGCCGACGCCCTGGGCAGCCGGGTCGTGCAGACTCCGCGCGGTGAGGTCGACCTCGGCGGGCAGTGGCGGTGGCTGTCGGTATACCCCGCGGTCAGCGAGGCGGTCGGCGAGGAGATCACCCTCGACACTCCGCTGGAGACCCTGCGCCGGTATGCCGTGGCGCACGATGTCGAGCTCGACCCCGCGTGGGGTGCCGACAAGGTCGTGCTGGAGCTGCTCTCCGAACTCGTCGAACCGCACCTGCTGCAGCCGACCTTCTTGTGCGACTACCCCGCGATCGCCCAGCCTCTGGCCCGACCTCACCGGGAGCGCGCCGGGCTCATCGAGGCGTGGGACCTCATCATTGCCGGGGTTGAGCGCGGCACCGGTTTCTCCGAACTCATCGACCCGGTCATCCAGCGTGAGGTCCTGACCGCACAGTCCTTGCTGGCCGCCGGCGGTGACCCGGAGGCGATGCAGTTGGACGAGGACTTCCTACGCGCCCTCGAATACGGCGCGCCGCCGATGGGTGGCTTGGGCCTGGGCATCGACCGGATGGTCATGCTCTTCACCGGCGCCAATATCCGCGAGACGATCCTGTTCCCCTTGCTCAAGCCCGAGGACTGACCCATGTGGGATGCCATCTATCCGTATGTCGCCGCCCTGCTCCCGACCATCGGCCTGCTCGTCATCGCCTACGTCGTCTTCAAGACGATCTTCGAAGCCGATCGCAAGGAGCGGATCGCGCAGGCGCAATGGGAGCGTGAGCAGGAACGGGCCGCGTCGGCGGATCGGAACGACCCGCCGTCGGAGTAATGGCGGGGGCGCGATGCGACCCGATTGGTGGGCCGCCTCTGGCGGGGGACTCGATCGTTCAGCGGTGGAATGTCCGAAGTGCCCCAAGAGGGTTAAGTTCTTTTAACGGTGAATCTCCGCAAGTGACTCGACAAGACGTTACTCAGATCAATTCGTCGTGTTAGGGTGAGGAGCGGTTCCAGGTCAGCGATCGAATCTGCACCTGGCCCCAACGCAGTGCCATCCACAGCAGCACACAGAAATGGAGTCCACTTCAGTGGCAAAACGCACAGTGGTCGTTCTTGAAGATGACCTCGACGGCGGCCCCGCCGACGAGACGGTGACCTTCGCTCTCGACGGAGTGAGCTACGAGATCGATCTCTCCTCCTCCAATGCAGGTCGGTTGCGCGAGTCGCTCTCGGCCTGGATCGGCGCCGCAGACAAGGTGAGCGGTCGTCGCTCCACGAAGCGTCGCGGTGGCGCCGCGCCGCGCCGCGGTAACGGTGCTGTGGTTCGCGAATGGGCCCGCGCCAACGGTTTCGAGGTCAGCGACCGGGGCCGCGTCTCCGCCGCCATCCAAGAGGCCTACGACAAGGCACACGCCTGATCTCACGGTCCCCGGCGTATGAGCCGGAGATACCTCAGCGGCCGTCGTCCCGACCCCGGACGGCGGCCGCTTGGTATGCCGTGCTAACCCAGCAACGCTGCGGCGAGGTCGCCCTGCCGCTCGACGCGGGTGAGCACCTCGTCGGCAAGCACCTGGGTGAGACCCTCGGGCGTGGTTGCCCCGCGTTCGAGTTCCTCCCAGGTCCGCGGAGCCGCGGCAAAGGGGGCCCCTTTGCCGCGCAGTGAGTATGGACTGATCGTCGTCTTGGCGGCCGTGTTCTGACTCCAGTCGACGAAGACTTTGCCGGGCCGGAGCGCCGTGGCCATCTTCCAGACAACCAAGTCGGGAAACTCTCCGGTCAATTCCTGGGCGAGTTGTTGGGCGAGCGCGCTGAGCTCGTCGCTGCTATGTGAACGCGGCACCACGGCATACACCTGTATGCCTTTGGAACCGCTGGTGACGGGCACGGGAGACAACCCGATCCCGACGAGTCGTTCGCGCACTCGAAGCGCAACCACAGAGCATTCCTGCAATCCCGCACCTGGCCCGGGATCGAGATCGATGACGAGCCGATCGGGAGGGAGGCGCTGGTCGTCGGCGTCGACCTGCCATTGCGGGACGTGCAGTTCAAGCGACGCGAGATTGGCCAGATAGGTGAGGGTGTCCACCCCGGTGATGAGCGGATAGGTGATGGTGTCGCTGCCATGGGCCAGGGTGACCCGAGGCAGCCAGGCCGGCGCACCCGAGGGCAGGTTCTTCTCGAAGAAGCTCATCCCGCCCGTGCCATGCGGGAAGCGCACCCGGGTGACCGGCCGCCGGGCCAGGTGCGGCAGCAGCACCGGCGCGATCCGCGCGTAGTAGTGCAACACCTCGCCCTTGGTCGTCTCGGTGTCGGGATACATGACCTTGTCGAGATTGCTGACGACCAAGCGTCGCCCGGCCACTTCGACGGTCACCTTCGGTGCGGGGTCAGCCATCCTCGTCCCCCTGGTCGTTGAGTCCCGGCAGGTCGGCCGGGGTGAGGTCGGGTCGCAACCGCTGGTATGCCGGTTGGCGCAGTCTCCCGGTGCTCGTCACTCCCAGCGACTGGACATCGCAGACAAGCACCGGCTCCACCCAGCGCGCCCCGGTGGCGTCCTCGACGGGCAGCTCAGGCCCGGTGGGGGGCCCGACAAAGGGCGAGTCGCCCACCGCGAGCGGGCCGAGCGTGGCCAACAGCGTGGTCGCCGTCGTCCCGGCGATCCCCGACCCGACCCGACCCCGGTAGTGCAAGCCACCGGGACCAGGCACGCCGACGAGCACCGCGCCGACCCGGTCGGTGCGGCCGGTCTCCGGACGCCAGCCCCCGATGACGACCGAGCGGGTGGCCCGGTGTGGCAGCTTGCGCCAGTCGTCGCTGCGCTGCCCCACGGCATACCGACTGGTGCGGCGCTTGCTGACGATGCCCTCCAACCCCTGCTCGCGGGTGGCCGACCACAGCGCCGCCCCGTCGTCAAAGGTGGGCGGCACCTGCCAGTGCGGGTCGGGAACGCCGTCGGCGAGGGCGAGCCGGTCCAGAGTCTGGCGTCGCTCGGTCCAGGTGCGGGAGGTGAGGTCGATTCCGAACAGCCGCACGATGTCGAACACCATGAGGGTGACCGGAGCAGCGGCGGCGAGGGCTGCGGCCCGGGTGGGTTGGGTGACGTGGAAGCGCTCGGCCAGCGCGCCGAAGGAGGGGCGTCCGTCAACGAGCAGCACGATCTCGCCATCCAGCAGCATGTCGGGATAGAGCGCGGCCAGTCCGGCGAGTTCGGGAAAGGCCACCGTGACATCACGCTCGGTTCGACTGGTCAGCCGCAATCGGCCCTCGCGAACATCGGCGAACACCCTCATGCCGTCCCACTTGACCTCGTGGACCCACTCTGCCCCCGGCGGAACGTGGCGGGCGGCTGTGGCCAGCATCGGGCGCATCAGCGCCGGCTAGAGGATCGCGGTGAGGATGGCCCGGCCGTTCTTGGCGGCTCGGCGGTAGAACTTGCGCAACTCGCGATAGCGCGGCCGCAGCAAGTCCTCGAAGACCGCGTGGTCGAACCAGAAGCCCGGATAGATGTCCGCCGCGACCATCGAATCAGGGTCGTAGCGAGCTGCGAGGTCATCGGGGCTCAGATTCTTGAGCGCCTCCGCAATGCGCTTGACCGTGCGCCCGTCGAGCAAGTGCGCGGGACCGTTGCCGAGGTTGCGGCCGATCGGCTCACCCCCGAAGATCGCTTGTCCCGCAGGGCTTTCCGCGTCGTATGCCGTGCCAGTGAGCAGCCAGTGAATGCCGTGCCAGGCGGTGTCGAGGTCGACGGCCAGCTTGGGATGGGGAGGCTCGTCCTCCAGGAGGTCGACCACCGCCTTCGAGTTCTCGCTTACCGCGGCCAACTCCTCGGGTTCGAGGGCGCGGGCCGTCCACGTCATCACCATGCCAGTGAGTATGCCGTGCCCGCTCGCGTTATTCCTGGGCGTGTTGTGCCGCGCGTTGCCGGTGGGTCATGCTGGGCGGGTTCGGTGACAAGAGCGACGGATGGGGCTGACGATGCGAGCCATGTGGAAGGGCGCGGTGTCCTTCGGGCTGGTCAACGTGCCCGTCAAGCTGTACTCGGCGACCGAGAACCACGACATCTCCTTCCGTCAGGTCCATCGCGTGGATGCCGGTCAGATCCGCTACCAGCGCACCTGCAGCGTGTGCGGCGAGGTCGTCCCTTATGAGGACGTGGCCAAGGGCTACGAAACCGAGGACGGCCGGATGGTCGTGCTCACGGACGAGGACCTCGCCAGCCTGCCCAACCAGTCCAGCAAGGAAGTGTCGGTCACCAAGTTCGTGCCGGCCGACCAGGTCGACCCGATGCTGTTCGACAAGGCCTACTACCTCGAACCCGAGAAGGCTGCGGTCAAGGCGTATGCGCTGCTGCGCGATGCCCTGCAGACCGCCGAGCGGGTCGCCTTGGTCACCGTGTCGATCCGCACCCGGATGACGATGGCGCTGTTGCGCGTTCACGACGGGGTCATCGTCCTGCAGACCCTGCTGTGGCCGGACGAGATCCGCAGCGCCTCGCTGGTCGACGTCGGCGGCGACGTGCACGCCACCGATCGCGAGCTCGCGATGGCCAACATGCTCGTCGACTCGTTGTCCGGTGACTACGACCCGAGCGAGCTCGAAGACGACTACGCCGCCGCGGTGCAGGCTCTGGTCACCTCCAAGCTGGAGGGCGGCGAGGTCGCGGCCGCCCCGGTCGAGGCCGATGGTGGCGGCGAGGTCGTCGACCTGCTGGAGGCGCTCGCGCGGTCGGTCGACCGGGCCAAGGCCGCTCGCGGCGAGCCCGTCTCGCCGGCTGCCTCGACGTCCGCAACGGCAGCGTCCGAGACCGGAGCCAAGCCCGCCGCCAAGCCGGCGGCGAAGAAGGCGGCACCCAAGCGCAAGGCCGGCTGAGCCGGTGCCCGAAGGCCATACTCTCCACCGCCTGGCAGGGTCGCTCAACGGTGCCTTCGCCGGCACCCGCCCCGCCGTCAGCAGCCCCCAAGGCCGGTTCGTCGAGGGCGCGGCCTGGCTGGACGGGCGCACCTTCCTGGACGCCGAAGCCTGGGGCAAGCACCTGTTCGCCGAGTTCTCCGGCGAGCGCTATCTGCATGTCCACCTTGGCCTCATCGGGTCCTTCGATGTCACGGCATACGCGCCCGACGCGGCCTTCGACGGCAGCGACGACACGGCATACCCGATCCCACCCGCGGTCGGGGCGGTGCGGCTGCGGCTGCTTACCCCGCGCCACCTCGCTGACCTGCGCGGCGCGACGCTGTGCCGCACCGCGACACCCGAGGAGGTCGATGCGGTCGTCGCGCGGCTCGGGCCCGACCCGCTGCGCCCCGATGCCGACCCCGAGCGCGCCTGGCGGCGGATCAGCACGAGCGCCCGTCCCATCGCCGATTTGCTCATGGACCAGGCCGTGCTAGCAGGCGTCGGCAACGTCTACCGCGCCGAAGTGCTCTTCCGGCATCGGGTCGACCCGTTCCGGCCGGGGAGGGAGCTGCGGCGGCGCACCTTCGACGCGATCTGGGCTGACCTCGTCCTCTTGCTGCCGATCGGTGTCCAACTCGGCCAGATCGTCACCATGGCCGATCAGGTCGAGGATGTGCTCGCTGGTGACTACGACCCCGCGCTCGTGCCCACCTCGCCGACTGGCGTCTCGGCCTGGCGCCCCAACCCGCACGGCGCCCTGGAACGGCGCTACTACGTCTACAAACGCGACGGTATGCCGTGTCTCACCTGCGGTTCGCGGGTCCGGACCACGGTGGTCGCCGGCCGCAATCTGTTCTGGTGCGGCCGCTGCCAGCGCCGTCGGTGAGCCGCTGAGCCGCTGAGCGTGAGGCGGTGGACGGCATACCGAGCCTGGTATGCCGTGCGGCCCGGTTGTCCGCTGACGGCGAACAGGGGTCGTCGATCCGCCGTGTGGGGGAACAGCCCTCCAAGGGGTCGCGTTGGTCCAAGAAGCGGGCTGGGTCGTGGGGCATGGATACCATCGAGACGCCTCACGCATGCGGGCCCAGAAGGTAGGAGTGCAGAGATGTTCGAACGGTTCACCGACCGCGCTCGGCGAGTTGTCGTGCTCGCGCAAGAAGAGGCGCGCATGCTCAACCACAATTACATCGGCACCGAGCACATCCTGCTCGGCCTCATCCACGAGGGTGAGGGCCTGGCGGCCAAGGCGCTGGAAAACCTCGGGATCAAGCTCGGCGACGTGCGCCAGCAGGTCCAGGAGATCATCGGCCAAGGGCAGCAGGCGCCCACGGGGCACATCCCGTTCACGCCGCGCGCCAAGAAGGTCCTGGAGTACTCGCTGCGCGAGGGGCTGCAGCTCGGTCACACCTACATCGGCACTGAGCACATCCTGCTCGGCCTCATCCGCGAGGGTGAGGGCGTGGCCGCACAGGTGCTCGTCAAGCTCGGCGCCGACCTCAACAAGGTGCGTCAGCAGGTCATCCAGCTGCTCGCGGGCTACCAGTCCGGTCAGGGCGAGAAGGCCGGCGCGGGCGTCGGTGCGGCCCAGGGCGGGCCCGCTGAGGGCACCCCGGCGGGTTCGCTGGTGCTCGACCAGTTCGGTCGCAACCTCACCCAAGCGGCCCGAGAGGGCAAGCTCGACCCGGTCATCGGGCGCGAGAAGGAAATCGAGCGGGTGATGCAGGTGCTCTCCCGCCGCACCAAGAACAACCCGGTCCTCATCGGCGAGCCCGGCGTCGGCAAGACTGCAGTCGTCGAGGGGCTGGCCCAGGACATCGTCCGCGGCACCGTCCCCGAGACGCTCAAGGACAAGCAGCTCTACACCCTCGACCTCGGTGCGCTCGTGGCCGGCTCGCGGTATCGCGGTGACTTCGAAGAGCGCCTCAAGAAGGTGCTCAAGGAGATCCGCACCCGCGGCGACATCATCATCTTCATCGACGAGATCCACACGCTGGTCGGCGCCGGTGCGGCCGAGGGCGCCATCGATGCGGCCTCGATCCTCAAGCCGATGTTGGCCCGTGGGGAGCTGCAGACCATTGGTGCGACGACGCTCGACGAATACCGCAAGCACATCGAGAAGGACTCGGCGCTGGAGCGGCGCTTCCAGCCGATCCAGGTGGCCGAGCCGACCCTCGCGCACACCATCGAGATCCTCAAGGGCCTGCGCGACCGTTACGAAGCCCACCACCGGGTGTCCATCACCGACGGTGCGCTGGTGGCCGCCGCGACGATGGCGGACCGCTATGTCAACGACCGGTTCCTGCCGGACAAGGCGATCGACCTCATCGACGAGGCCGGTGCGCGGCTGCGCATCCGCCGGATGACCGCGCCGCCGGACCTGCGCGAATATGACGAGAAGATCGCCGAGGTGCGCCGGCAGAAGGAAGCCGCCATCGACGGCCAGGACTTCGAGAAGGCCGCGCGTTTGCGCGACGACGAGAAGCAGCTCTCCATCGCGCGCTCGGAACGTGAGGCGCAGTGGAAGGCCGGCGACATGGACGTCGTCGCCGAGGTCGACGAGGAGCTCATTGCCGAGGTGCTGGCCGCGTCGACCGGCATACCGGTCTTCAAGTTGACCGAGGAGGAGTCCGCGCGTCTGCTCAACATGGAGGCCGAGCTGCACAAGCGGATCGTCGGGATGAACGACGCCATCCACGCGCTGTCGCAGGCCATCCGGCGCACCCGCGCGGGCCTGAAAGACCCGCGTCGGCCTGGTGGGTCGTTCATCTTCGCCGGCCCCACCGGTGTCGGCAAGACCGAGCTGGCCAAGACGCTGGCCGAGTTCCTCTTCGGCGACGAGGACGCGCTCATCCAGCTCGACATGAGCGAGTACTCCGAGAAGCACACCGTGTCGCGGCTGTTCGGCTCGCCGCCCGGCTATGTGGGCTATGAAGAGGGTGGCCAGCTCACCGAGAAGGTGCGCCGGAGGCCGTTCTCCGTGGTGCTCTTCGACGAGGTCGAGAAGGCACACCCGGATATCTTCAACTCGCTGCTGCAGGTGCTCGAAGACGGTCGCCTCACCGACTCGCAGGGTCGGATGGTCGACTTCAAGAACACCGTCATCATCATGACGACCAACCTCGGCACCCGCGACATCACCAAGGGCAGCCTCGGCTTCTCGGCTGGGCCGGACACCCGCAGCGAATACGAGCGGATGAAGAACAAGGTCCAGGACGAGCTGAAGAACCACTTCCGGCCGGAGTTCCTCAACCGGGTCGACGACATCATCGTCTTCCCGCAGCTCACCCAGGAGGAGATCGTCGCGATCGTCGACCTGGAGATCGCCAAGCTGGACAAGCGACTCAAGGACAAGGACATGGGCCTGGAGCTCACCCTCACGGCCAAGAACCTGCTGGCCAAGAAGGGCTACGACCCCGTGCTCGGGGCCCGTCCGCTGCGCCGCACCATCCAGCGCGAGATCGAGGACATGCTCTCGGAGAAGATCCTCTACGGCGAGCTGAAGGCCGGCGAATTCGTCGTCGTCGACGCCACTGGCGAGGACCGCGACTCGACGTTCACCTTCCAGGGATCGTTGCGGCGGGACACCATTCCGGATATTCCGGATATGCCGCCGGTGGACACGGTCGGCGGCCCGCAAGATGCCGCCAGTGGGTCCGCGAACGCGTCGTAAGAATGCCTCCGCATGTGGGTTTAGACGGGCGGCCCGAGCGCGCCTCACGGCGCGCTCGGGCCGCCCGTCATCTACCATCGGGGCATGTCTGACGTCATGGTCGAGCCAACGATCCGCGAGGAGGAGGACCATTTCGTCCTCCCCCTCACTGGTCGTGAAGTCGACCAGGTCTGTGTCGACTACGCGGTGACCCTTGTCATCGACGGGACGGACACGGTCCGGCTGGACAGCCCCTTCACCGTGTCGTTCCCGGATCGCACGCTGTTGATCGACCCGCAGCGGCTCGACACGGTCGCTCCGGTGCTCGAACTCTTCCGCGCGGTGATCCTGAGGGCTTGGGCCGGCAAGGATGGCTCGCTCGTGTTGATGTTCGACGACGACCGCTCCCTGCGGATCGAGCCGGACCCCGATGGCGAGGCATGGGAAATCGGTGGCGGGTTGCCGCCGGTGTCTCCGTCGTACCGGATTGTCGCGCTGCCGACCGGCTCGGGGATCGAGTTCTCCTAGGCAGCGACGCCTACCCGGCGTCCTTGATCGTCCCGGGATTGCAGCCGGCCGCGACGGTGGCGGCATACCCCACGTCTGGGCGGGCTGGTTCCAGGTACCACGCGCTCTTGCTCGCCGCGAACACCACATGGCATACCAACTGGTCATGTATGCCGGGTGAGTCGGCATCCGGGCGCAGCCGCAGCACTGCCTGCCAGACGGCTTCGGGATCGACCCCCACCGCTCGCCCGGCGGTGGTTGGCACGACCTTGAGGGCGCGAGCGCCGGATCGAGTCACCCAGGCCGCGCTCGTGATCAGGCGAGGCCCGGTCGATGGCGCGGCCGTGGTCCGGCCCGATGACGCCGTGGCTGACTTGCCCGCCGACGAGCTGGCTTGTCCGGTGGCCTGGGTCGTGGGATGGGCGGTGGACGGCAAGGGGGAGGCCGTGACGCGGATCGGCGGCGGAGGCGGCGGAACCGGCGGCTGACGGTCGCCGCCCGAGTCCGTTCCGCAGCCGGTGAGCGCCCCGACGAGGACCACGGCAACCGCAACGGTTCCAACCAGCACCCGGGACAGTCGCGAGCGCAGCGGTCGCGAGTGGGGTCGCGAGGGCGTCGCGGAGCCGGCCGGACGGCATACCAGGGCGTCGGTGAGTTGCGCGGGGGCGGCGGGCGGACGGCATACCGGCTGGTGCGTGCAAAGATGACCCCCGGCCCCTGCCCCTTGCACCGAGGATCGACCCCTTCCGTGACCGACTACACCACGCGTCCCGCGCGGACCAGCGACGTGCGCGCCATTCGTGACATCGTCGCACCTCTGGTCTCGGCCGGACGTCTGGTTGCCAAGGCTGCGGTCGAGTATTACGAGGGGCTGCAACAGTTCCGCGTGGTCGAAAACGATGGGGTCGTCGTCGGCTGCGGCGCGGTGCACGTCATCTGGGACGACCTCGCGGAGGTGCGCACCATCGCCGTCGCGCCGGAGCACCTCGGGCGTGGCGCGGGGCATGCCCTCATCACCGACCTGCTTGCCGATGCGGTCGCGATCGGGGTCAAGCGGGTGTTCTGCCTCACCTTCGAGACCGAGTTCTTCGGGCGGCATGGGTTCGTGCCCATCGAGGGACAGGCGGTGACCCGCGAGGTGTATGCCGAGTTGTTGCGGTCCTATGACGAGGGCGTGGCCGAATTCCTCGACTTGGAACGGGTGAAGCCCAACACTCTCGGCAACACCCGGATGCTCTGTGTGCTGGCCGACCTGCCGGGGCGAGTGGTGCAGCCGACTCGGTGAGTCGGCGCTCAGTCCGTCGTGCGGCTGGGCCGCCCCTGCTGGTCACGCGCTGACGGAACACGAGATGGCTGCCCACCGGCCCAGTTGTCGCCGACGAGACCCTCTGTCAGGTCGAGCTCACCCTCGGCGAGGATCTCCCGCTCGTCGACCCCAGGGCGCCGCACGACGAGGCACAGGGTCCCCACGTCCCGAGGCGAGGAATCCAGGGTCGGCAGGGCAGCGATCACCTCGTCAGGGATTCGAGTCGCGACAGTCACGTCGCCGATGCTCCCACGGGGGGCGAGCCGCCCGGCATACCGTGGGGTTACGGGCGCCGAAAGGGTGCCCGACAGGCGCTGCAGCGGCGTCGAAACGTCAGGCTCGACACACTTTCGGCTCCCAGGACGAACAGCCCCTAGCGAAACGCGCCCGGATACAGCACAGTTGGCCTCGGAATTACCGAACGAAAGGTCACCCATGATTCTCGTTGCCCACTCTGGACCCGACTCGGCGAACGCCCTGGACTGGGCCGCCCGCGAGGCGGTGCGCCAAGGCGACTCCCTGACGATCATGCACGTGATTGCCGTCTCCGGGATCACCGGAGACTTCCCCGAGCTTCCCGAGGAGATCACCGAGGCTGCCGACGAGTTGCTGGCCGCAGCCGCCGAGCGCGCCCGCGAACTCGGGGTGACCGAGGTCGAGACCGCCAAGGGCTACCGGAGCATCACCGCAGCCTTGGTCGAGATGTCGCGTGAGGCCGAACTCGTCGTCGTCGGCAACCGCGGTCACGGCGAGGCATCCTCCGCGGTGCTCGGCTCGGTCGCGTATGCCGTCACGTCACACGCCTCTTGCCCGGTCGTCGTCGTGCGCGGGGACGGTCACACTGACATCGCCCCGGGTCACCGGGTCGTCGTCGGCATCGACGGGTCGCGATCCGGCGTCCACGCCGGCTTCTTCGCGGCTGAGTTCGCCCAGCGCGCCGGCGCCGAGCTCGAGGTCGTCGGGGTGTGGGACACCGCCACCCTCGGCACGGTCAGCTCGGAATTCGCGGCCCGCGTCGGCATCGTCGGCCTTAAGGACAAGCACGAGACTCAGATGCACAAGTGGGTCGACCTGGCGGTCGCCAAGCTCGCCGAGCGCTTCCCCGGCCTCAAGGTCACCGGCTCGGTCGAGCAGGGCTCGCCGGTCGTCGTGTTGCGCGAGAAGTCGGCCGACGCCGGCCTGCTCGTCGTCGGCACCCGTGGCCGTGGTGGTTTCGCCGGTCTGCTGCTCGGATCGGTCAGCCACCGGCTCATCCACGACATCGGCTGCCCGATCGCGGTCGTCCGCTGACGCGATCCTTTCGCGGCTGCTGAACCCAGACTCCGGCGCCGACCCACCACCGCACCCCCTGGCGGTGCGGGTCGGCGTCGGGCTGTGTTCCCGGCGCGATGGCTGCGGTCACTCCAGCTGAGTGCCGGGGAGGGCGAACCGCGCATTAGCGAGCGGTTCGACCAGCCCCTCGCTCACCAGGGCGTCGAGGCAGCGCTGCCGTTGCGCCTCGGACGGCCAGGCCTGCGCGAGCTGTGCCTCGTCCACGGCTCCCGGGGCGTCGCGCAGCACCTGCAGCAAGGCGCCGCGCGCCTGGCGATCGGTGCCTTCCCAGGCCTGACCCCGTCTGGCCGGGCCCTGGTATGCCGGTCGGCCCGCTCCCAGCCATCGGCACGAGTCCTGCACGGGGCACTCCCCGCAGCGGGGCGAGCGAGCCGTGCAGATCAGCGCGCCCAACTCCATGACGGCGACATTCCAGACCGCCGCGTCACCGGCGTCCCGAGGCAGGGCAGCGGCCGCGAGGTCGCGCTCGGCGCGGGTCAGCGACGGGGCGGCATACTCGGCGCCGTCCAGGAGCCGCACGAGCACCCGCCGGACGTTGGTGTCGACGACCGGCACAGCAACCCCAAAGGCGAAGCAAGCGACCGCTGCGGCGGTGTATTCGCCGACTCCGGGTAGCGCGCGCAACTCCTCCGGCTCGGCGGGCACCTGACCGCCGTGGCGCTCGGTGATGACCTGGGCCGCCTCATGCAAGCGCAGAGCCCGGCGCGGATAGCCCAGCCGACCCCAGGCGCGCACCGCCTCGCCAGGCGCGGCGGCGGCCAGATGGGCAGGGGTGGGCCAGCGCTGCAGCCACTCCCGCCACACCGGTTCGACCCGGGCCACCGGCGTTTGCTGCGCCATGACCTCCGAGACGAAGACACCCCACGCGGTGGTGTCGGGGTCGCGCCACGGTAGCGGGCGGGCGGCCACGGCATACCAGTCGAGGATGGCGGCGTGCAGCGATGCCAACAGGCGGGCGGGCGTCGAGGGCGCCGCGATCGCGGCGGGCTTTGTGAGCGTCGCGGGCTTTGTGAGCGTCGCGGGAGAAACCATTGCGGCAGGCGGTGACGCGGGAGACCGCGGACGGGGGGAGGTGCCCACCCGGTCAGACGTAGCGTTCGAGGATGCTCGTCTCGGCCATCCGCGACAGGCCCTCGCGGACGGCGCGGGCGCGGCTCTCGCCGACTCCTTCAACCGCCATGAGGTCCTCGATATTGGCCGCGAGCAGCCGCTGCAGCGACTCGAAGTGGTCGACCAGCCGGTCGATGATCGCCCTCGGCAGCCGGGGGATCTTGGTGAGCAGTCGGTAGCCGCGCGGCGAGACCGACGAGTCGAGGCTGTCGGTGGCACTGGCGAAGCCCACGGCGCGGGCGCTCGCGGCGAGGTCGAGCAACTCGGTCGAGCTGAGCGCGACGAGGTCGTCCATCGCCGCGCTGACCGTCTTGCCGGACTTGCTGGCCAGCAGGTAGTCGCCGATGACGAGCTCGCGGTCGTTGCCCAGGCCGCCGACGAGTTCGGCCAGTTGCAGGCTGAGCAGTCGCCCGTCCGTGCCGAGCTCGACGGCATACCCGTGGATCTCGTCACTGATCCGGCGCACCATTTCCAGGCGCTGCAGGACGGCGGCGACATCCCGAACAGTGACGAGGTCTTCGATCTCCAGGGCGGAGAGGGTGGCGCTCACCTCGTCGAGGCGGGCCTTGTAGCGCTCCAGGGTCTGCAGGGCCTGGTTGGCGCGGGAGAGGATCGCGGCGGAGTTCTCGACGACGTGCCGACGGCCACCGACATAGAGCGCGATGGTTTGCATCGACTTGCTCACCGAGATGACCGGGGCGCCGGTCTGGATGTGGACTCGCTCGGCGGTGCGATGCCGAGTGCCCGACTCGGAGGTGTCGATGCGAGCATCGGGGACGAGTTGGGTGTTGGCCCGGACGATGCGGGCGACGTCCTTGTCGACGACGATGGCGCCGTCCATCTTCGACAGCTCCCGCAACCGCGTGGCCGAGAACTCGATGTCGATCTTGAAGCCACCTGAGCACAGCGCCTCGACGGACTTGTCGCTGCCCAGGACGATGAGCGCTCCGGTGCCGCCCCGGAGGATCCGCTCCAGCCCGTCGCGAAGCTCGGTCCCCGGAGCGACAGCCCCCAGGATCGCAATGAGCTGTTCGTCGTCGGCACGTTCCACGCTGGGAGTCTAATGCGGCTGGCTGCCCAGCCCTTGGACGCCGTTGCTCACGGTTCGGACACGACCGACTCGGGAGCGGCTCGAAGGGCGACGGCGACTGCCTGGGCGAGTTGGGCGACCTCCACGAGCTGCAGGCCGGGGACCCGGGTCACCGAGCCGCAGGTGCCCGGTGGCACGAAGGCTCGGCGGAACCCCAGCCGGGCCGCCTCGGCGAGCCGACGCGGCATACCGGTGACCGGACGGATCTCTCCGGCGAGCCCGACCTCGCCGATGGCGATGGCGTCGGAAGGGAACGCGCGTTCCAGGGCGGCCGAGGCCAGGGCCAGCGCGATCGCGAGGTCGGCCGCCGGCTCGGTGACCTTGGCACCCCCGACGGTGGCGGTGTAGGTGTCGGCGGCAGCAACCGGGATGCGCGCCCGACGCTCGAGCACCGCGACCGACATCGCGACCCGCGCCGAGTCCAGACCGCTGGTGGCCCGTCGCGGCGAGGGGGTGGTCGATCGCGCCACGAGCGCCTGGACTTCGGCCACCAGCGGGCGCCGGCCCTCCAGGGTGATCGTCACGCAGGTGCCCGGCACGGTGACATCGCGGGTGGACAGGAACAGCCCGCTCGGGTCGGGCAGCCCGACGATTCCCACGTCGGACAGGTCGAAGCAGCCGACCTCGTCGGTGGGGCCGTAGCGGTTCTTGACGGCACGGACCAGCCGCAGTCGGGAGTGCCGCTCGCCCTCGAAGGCGACCACGACATCGACGAGGTGCTCCAGCACCCGAGGCCCGGCGATCGACCCGTCTTTGGTGACATGCCCGACCAGCAGGACACAAATGTCGTGGGCCTTGGCCACGGCGATGAGCGCGGCAGCCAACTCGCGGACTTGCGCGACATTGCCCGCCGAGCCGTCGATCTCGGCGCTGCCGATGGTCTGCACCGAGTCGACGACGACGAGGTGGGGCTCCAGCAGCTCGATCTGGCCGAGGATCGTGCCGAGGTCGGTCTCGGCGGCCAGGTGCAAGTGCTGGGCCATCGCCTCGATGCGCTCGGCCCGCAGACGCACTTGGGCAGCGGATTCCTCGCCGCTGACATAGAGGACCCGGCGCCCGGTGCGCGCGGCTCGCGCGGCGACGTCGAGCAGCAGGGTCGACTTGCCGATGCCGGGCTCGCCGGCCACCAGCACGACCGCGCCGGGCACCAGGCCGCCACCGAGGACGCGGTCGAACTCGCCGACGCCGGTCGCCGCCGCCTCGGCCCGGGTGAGGTCGACTTCGCCGATCCGTGGAGCCAGCCGAGTGGTGGTCACGGCCGCAGTCGTGCGGGCGCGGCCGGCGCCCACCTCGCCGACCGTGCCCCACGCCTGACACTCGCCGCAGCGGCCCACCCACTTGACCGCGCTCCAGCCGCACTCGCTGCACCGATAGGTCGGCGCCTTGGCAGCGCCGCGCACCGGTGCCTTGCGGCCTTGCATGCCTGGGTATGCCGTCACAGTCGCCCTCGCGTCGTCATGTCGGTCACGCTAGGCCCGGCCACCGACAGAGGTGGGCTGCGACGGCATACCCCAGTTTGGCGGCGGGGTCAGTAACGTCGCCAGCGCAGCAGCACCGCGTAGTCCACCGCGGTGCGCTCCGGCTCGCGGGCGAAGATCCGCGTGCATACCGCGGGCGGGAACTCCCAGCGCAACACCGCCTCGAAGTCCTCGCGCGAGTCGAAAGCCCAGGTCACGTCGAGGGATTCGCGCTGCCACCCCTGCCGGGCCCAGAACCGGTCGACCGCCGAGGGGTCGTAGTCCGGCCACGCCGCGCTGAACCACGACCCGAAGGTCGACCGGGTGGCGTCATTGTCGACAACGAGCGCGATCCCGCCCGGGCGCATGATCCGCCCCAACTCGGCCAGCCCCGGCTCGCACCCGGGCCCGAAGAAGTAGGCCCACCGGGCGATGGCCACGTCGACACTCGCCGCTGCGAGGCCAGTGTCCTGGGCGCCTGCGACGACGACGGTGACGGCGGCCGTCGCCGAGCGGGGACCGGACGGCATACCGGCAATGCGCCTCCGCGCCAGGTCAGCCAGCGGCGCGTGCGGCTCGACCCCGATGACCCTGCGCGCGGTCTCGGCCAGGCGCGGCAGGTGGAAACCCGTGCCGCAGCCGAGTTCGACCACGGTCGCGCCGCGCCAATCCGATCGCCCGGCCAGCCGCAGCAGGGCGGCGTCGATGATGCCGGACCGGTCGAGCGCGAGATTGTGCGTCTCGTAGGTCTGCGGCGAGCCCCAGATGTTGGGACTGAGCAGGGCACCCTCGGCGTCTGACCCAGTTGAGTCGAGATCCGCACTCACGGGCGGCGTTTGGCGCGCGGAGTGGCCTCGGCTTCCAGGGTCGCGGGGTGCACGAGCAATGGCAACATGGCACGGCCACTGCCGCGGTGGGCCGCCTTAACCGACCGCAGGTATGCCGTGCACCTCACCACCAGCTCGTCGTAGGCCTCTTCGCCCATGAGCTCGACCAATTCGCTTCGGCAGGAACGGAATACCGGCTCACGACCGATGTGAGCCTCGCTGTTGCCTGAGCAATACCACGCCAGGTCGTGTCCGCCCGGCCCCCAGGCCCGCCGGTCGTACTCCGTGATCGTCGTCTCCAGGTAGCTCGACCCGTCGTGCTCTTCCACGGTTCGATAGGTGCGCCGGATCGGCAGCTGCCAGCACACCTCGGGCTTGGCCTGATGGGTCGGGATGCCTTGGCGGATGGCGTGTTGGTGCAACGCGCACCCGGCACCGCCGGCGAACCCGGGCCGGTTGAGGAAGATGCACGCACCCTTGACCACGCGGGTTTTGCGGACGCCGTCTTCCAACTCGGTCCACGCGCTGCGCCGCAGTCGCGTCGATGGTTCGGTGACGGGTTCGGCGGCGGGTTCGGTGGCTGGCTCCGTGGCGGCCCCGGTCACGGGCTGGGTCGCCTCAGCGGGGGCCGCTTCGACGACGAGCTCCACACCGGCAACGGCAACGGTATGCCGGGCCGGCAGCTCGTAGCCCTCGCTGAGGCCGCCGAGCACGACATGGTGGATCGGGGGCTCAGCGGCCGGTGCCTGGATCGGCGCAGACGTGCTCAACGGCTCGGGGATGAACTCCACGTCGACGCTGGGAGCGCCCTCCGCGGTGGCCGGATCGATGGCAGCGACCGGAGTGACCCGAGCGCCCTCGTGCGCGAGCCCATAAAACTGCCACTCCTGCGGCGTGAGCTGCTCGGCCACGTCACGGATCGTCCGGTAATCGGCCTTCTCCGTGAAATGTGCTCCGAGAGAACAACATCCGTCGTGCGGACGGCCGGGGAGGATGCCCTTGCAGCCGTTGCCGAAGACACAGGTCCACCGCGAGGTGAGCCAGGTGAGGTCACAGCGGAAGCGTTGCTGAGGGTTGCCAGGGTCGGTGAACTCGACCCAGACGCGCGCCATGTCCAGGGGTGATTCGGGCACGGCGCCACTCTAGATCGTCTCGCCGTGGACGACTCCCACGCCCGCAATGAGCGGGGTAGCGTGCAGGGCATGGGGACATCGGCTGACGGCGTGGGCGCATCCGCGCGCGCCCGGGTCGGCCTGTCCACGGCATCGGTCTATCCCGCCACCTGCGCGACGGCCTTCGAGCTCGCGGCCCGGCTCGGCTACGACGGCGTCGAGGTCATGGTGTGGACCGACCCGGTCTCCCAAGACGCGGGTGCCCTCGCGGCGCTGTCCCAGCACTACGGCATACCCGTCTTGTCGGTGCATGCCCCGACCCTGCTGCTGACCCAACGCGTGTGGGGCCCCGACCCGTGGACCAAGATCGACAAGTCCATCGACCTCGCTCGCGACCTGGGTGCGGACACGGTCGTGTTGCACCCGCCGTTCCGGTGGCAGCGCGAGTATGCCGTGGATTTCGAGGACGGGGTGGCCACCCGGGAGGACCACAGCGGCATCCGGCTGGCGGTCGAGAACATGTTCCCGTGGCGCGCCCGTGGTCGGGAGATGCAGGCCTACCTGCCGCACTGGGACCCCGTGCCGATGGCCTACGACCACGTCACTCTCGACCTCTCACACACCGCGACGGCCGGGTCGGACGCCCTCGCCATGGTCGAGGCCCTCGGCCCGCGACTGCGCCATATTCACCTCGCCGACGGCTCCGGCGGGGTGCGGGACGAGCATCTTGTGCCGGGCCGGGGTGGGCAGCCCTGTGACGCCGTGCTGGCCAGGCTGGCCGCGGCCGATTTCGGGGGTCACGTCGTCGTGGAGATCGGCACCCGCAAACTGACCGACGAGGACCGGGAGCGCGATCTGCGGGCCTCTCTGGAGTTCGCGCGCACCCACCTGGGCCATCCCGTCGACTGATCGAAGAACGTGAGCCCGCGGTCCTAGAGTGGGATCGTGGACCCTCGCGACCTGCTGCGTTCCTCCCTGCTTGGCCTCTCTCGCGCCACCGCCGTCCGCGATGTCATCGAACGCGCGCCGGTCAGCCGATCGGTCGTCAAGCGCTTCGTGCCCGGATCGACGGTCGAGGATGCCTTGCGCGCCACCGGCGAACTGCAGGCCGTCGGCCGGATGGTGACGATCGACCACCTCGGCGAGGACACGACGACCCGAGCGCAGGCCGAGGCCACCCGCGACGCCTATCTCGCGCTGCTGGCCGCCCTCGCCGAGCGGCACTATTCGCTCTCGGGCAAGGCCGAGGTGTCACTCAAGCTCACCGCGCTCGGGTTGCTGCTGCCCGACGGCCATCAGATCGCTCTCGATCACGCCCGCACCATCAGCCAGGCCGCCACCAATGCCGGCACAACGGTCACGGTCGACATGGAGGACCACACGACGACCGACGCGACCCTGGAGGCCGTGCAGGAGTTGCGCGAAGACTTCCCCACCACCGGGGCGGTGCTGCAGGCCTACCTGCGGCGCACCGAGGGCGACTGCCGCGACCTCGCGTATGCCGGGTCGCGAGTTCGCCTCTGCAAGGGTGCGTATGCCGAGCCCGAGTCGGTCGCGTTCCAGGACGGTGATGAGGTCGACCGGTCGTATGTGCGCTGCCTCAAGGTGCTCATGAAGGGCGAGGGCTATCCGATGGTGGCCAGCCACGACCCGAGGATCATCGAGATCGCCGCTGCGCTGGCCGGGCGGGAAGGTCGCGAGCCCAAGTCGTTCGAGTACCAGATGCTCTACGGCATCCGCCCTGACGAGCAGCAACGCATCGCCGATCGAGGCGACCAGATGCGGGTCTACATCCCGTATGGCACTGAGTGGTATGGCTATCTGATGCGACGGCTGGCCGAGCGACCCGCTAACGTCACGTTCTTCCTGCGCGGCCTGGCGACGAAGGGTTGAGTCGACAATGAGCACCACCACTGGCGCCGATGGCGTCACCGCGATTTTCGGTGCGGGCGTCATGGGCGAGACCCTGCTCTCTGGCCTGTTGCGCTCCGGTCGCCCGACCGAGCAGATCGTCATCACCGAGAAGCGCCCCGACCACGCGGCGATGTTGCGTGAGAAATACGGCGTCCGGGTCCTGGACAATGTCGCAGCCGCCGAACTCGCCGACACCCTCGTCCTCGTGGTCAAGCCACAGGACATGGAAGGTCTGCTTGCCGAGATCCGCGACCACATCGTGCCGGGCAACCTCGTCGTCTCGATGGCCGCGGGCATCCCCACCTCCTGGCTGGAGCAGCGGTTGCCGGCTCGGTCCTCGGTCGTGCGGGTCATGCCCAACACCCCTGCCCTCGTCGACCAGGGCATGGCCGCCATCTCGGCCGGCAGCAACTGCACCGTGGAGCACCTCGCCGAAGCCGAGGCGATGCTTGCCTCCTGCGGCAAGGTCGTCCAGGTCCCCGAGAAGCACCAGGATGCCGTCACCGCGATCTCCGGCAGCGGACCGGCATACATCTTCTACGTCGTCGAGGCGATGATCGAGGCGGGCGTGCTGCTCGGGATGCCCCGCGCGACCTCGACCGAACTCGTCGTGCAGACCCTCTACGGCGCGGCAACCATGTTGCGCGAGACCGGCGAGCACCCGACCGTGCTGCGCGAACGGGTCTCCTCGCCCGGCGGTACGACGATCGCGGCGATCCGTCAGCTCGACGACAACAAGGTGCGAGCCGCCTTCATGACGGCGATGGAAGCCGCTGCAGCCCGCTCCAAGGAATTGGCCGACGGCCTTGGCTGACGGATCGTCCGGTCTTGTCGGCCAGCGCGAGCTGGTACTCATCACCGAGGACGACTGGGAGAGCCAGCGCGACATCCGGACGGCGGCGCTGGCCGACGCGCCCGACATGTTCGGGTCGACGCTCGCCGACGCGCTCGGCTTCGATGAGCAGGACTGGCGGCGGGGAATCCGCGCCACGACGTGCTGGCAACTACGGCAAGCCGGTATGCCGGTCGGCATGGTCCGCCTCTCGGTGCGGGAAGGTGGCGCGGACTGCGATCGGGTGGTGCCGGCGGCACCGGGCCGGACGGCATACCTCATCTCGATGTTCGTGGCACCCGAGGCGCGAGGGACCGGCGCGGGGGAGCAGCTCGTCGCCACGGTCGCTGCAGAGGCGAAAAGGCTTGGCTATCAACAGCTTTGGCTTGACGTTGCCAAGCACAACGAGGCTGCGGCGCGGCTTTACACACGGACGGGGTTCCGTTGGGCAGAGTCCGACGGCGCGAGCCGCCACGACGACCGACACTGCGAGCTCTCGATGGTGCTCGACCTCTGAGCCACCCGACCGGCTGGGGGGCGACTGGCCCGAGCGGCCTGCGGCATGGCAGGGTGTCGACATGAGCGAGATCACCGTGACGACCGTGACCCCCGAGGCTTGGGCGGCCTTCAAGAGCGTGCGCCTCGAAGCCCTGCGGGACTCGCCAGAGGCGTTCTCCGCGACCTACGGCGAGGAAGCGGCGTTCAGCGACGACGAGTGGGTCGCCCGGGTTGAGCGCGCCCCGCGGTTCATCGCCTACCGCGACGGCGCGGTCGTCGGCACCGCGAGCCTCGGTGTTCACGAAGCCGACGACGAGACCGACGACCGGCTCGCCGAGGGGTTCGACTCGGGCCTGGGCGAGATCTTCGGCCTCTGGGTCACCCCCCTCGCGCGGGGGACCGGTGTGGCGACCGCACTGGCCCGGGCCGGCGCCAAGCGGGCCCAACAGGACGGCCGCTCCCACGTCGTCTACTGGGTGAGCACCGACAACGGCCGGGCAGTGGCCTTCGCCTCGGGTTTGGGCTTCCGGCCGACCGATTCGCGTCGTCCGATGCGTGGCTCTAACCACGCAAGCGAGGAGGAGATCGCGATGATCCTTCCCCTCGGTGCGGATCGCGGCACACTCCCTGACCTCGGGTGAGGTGCGGCGGCATACTGGCTCCAGGGGCCGTGGCACGCGGCCGGACCGCAGTCCCTTATCGGGCCGCGTCGGGAAGGGTAACGTCAGAACATGCGCAGCCAGGCGCGGGTGATTTGGGACCCGGAATTCACGAAGTACAACTTCGGTCCGCATCACCCGATGTCGCCGGTGCGCCTGGCTCTCACGGCTCGGCTGTGTGAGGAGTTCGGGCTCTTCGACGACGAGGGTGTCGAGGTGGTCAGCCCGGCCATCCCCGACGATGCCCTGTTGCACACCGTGCACGATCGCGGCTTCGTCGAGGCGGTCCGCCTGGCCTCGGAAGACCCCCGACTGGCCGACGAGCACCTGGGCCTGGGCACCGACGACGTGCCCGCCTTCGAGGGCATGCACGAGGTCAGCTCCCGGATCGCCGAAGGCACCCGCGACATTTGTGAAGCCGTGTGGACCGGAGCGGTCGAGCACGGCGTCAACTTCTGCGGCGGCCTGCACCACGCGATGGCCGGGAATGCGTCGGGTTTCTGCGTCTACAACGACATTGCCGTGGGCATCCAGTGGCTGCTCGACCACGGAGCCGAGCGGGTCGCCTATGTCGACGTCGACGTGCACCACGGCGACGGCGTCGAATCGATCTTCTGGGACGACCCGCGGGTGCTCACCGTGTCGATCCACGAGACCGGTCGCGCACTCTTCCCGGGCACCGGGTGGGCCACCGACATCGGCGGTTCCAAGGCGCGTGGCCAGGCCGTCAACGTCTCACTGCCGCCCGGGCTGTCCGACGGCGGCTGGATGCGGGCCTTCCACGCCGGTGTCATGCCCGTGGTGCGGGCCTTCCGGCCGAGCGTGCTGGTCACTCAACACGGCGCGGATACGCACAGCGCCGACCCGCTGGCGCACTTCGCCCTGTCGGTCGAGGCCCAGCGCGAGGCGATGATGGCGCTGCACAAGCTCAGCCACGAGCTGTGCGACGGCCGGTGGATCGCGCTCGGCGGCGGTGGCTACGAGGTCGTCGACGTCGTGCCGCGCACGTGGACCCACCTCACGGCGATCGCCGCGCACCGTCCAATCCTGCCCAGCGCCGACGTGCCGCAGGCCTGGCTGGACCACGTCTCGGCGTTGTTGGGCAAGCAGGGCCCCACTCGGATGGGCGATTTGCCCGAGGGGCAGCCGCTGTGGTGGCGGTCCTGGGACCTTGGCTACGACCCCAGCAGTGAGGTTGACCGGGCGGTCATGGCCACCCGGCAGGCGGTCTTCCCGCACCACGGTCTGGACATCTGGTTCGACTGAGCCTCGTTCTGCTCATCGGGTATCCACCCGGCGGATCGCGTCATGGCTTGAAACTCATGCCTTTCGTGCCGATCGATGCCAGGCGGATATGGTCGTGGGTTTGTGGCTTCGTGGCGGACATCCGGATCGCGTGCGCCGTGGAATATCGGAAAGTGACGTTGATCGACAAGTCCCCTGACTGGGTGACACGAATCTGAGATGTCCCCTGAACGGGTGACAGAAGACTTGTGCCTATCCGCGCAGTGTGATCGGAAAGTCGCGAAGTGGGCAGTTCTTCCTATTTCATCCCGGGTCTCGCTCCGGTATACATATGGCGTGCCGAGGTGACATGCCTCGGTGGGGGTTCGGCTGTGTTGCCGCTCGCTTCGTCATGCCCATGTGCCCGCACACTGGAGTTGATCATGCTCATTCGCCGTTTGGTGGGCTCTCGCGGGGGTTTAGCGCTCTCTAGCGTTACGGCCTTCGTCGTGGGCGTGCTTGCCACCATTCACCCCGGTGTTCCCACGGCGGATGTCTCGCTCAACGATGGCGGCGTGTGGGTGACGAACGAACACCTGCGACTCGTGGCCCATCTCAACTTTCCTTCGCGCACTCTTGACGGAGGGTTGCGGGCGCCCTCGGAGCGGTTCGATGTCACGCAGGAGGCGGGCGATGTCCTGGTCCACGACAACGCGGGCCACAACGTTTACCCCATCGACGTCTCGCTGCTGACCACTGGAAGTCCGATCAAGAACGATGGACGATCGATCATCCACAGTGGACGGTCAGCCGCGATCGTGGATCCGGCCGCCGGCAAGATCTGGGCCGGGCCGGTCACGGACATCGGTGCTATCTCGCCCGAGGTCACGCCGCCCACGCTAGAGGGGATTAACGGGGCAATTGCCGCCATAGGCTTCGACGGCTCTCTGCACGCCCTGAGCCAATCGGGGGTTCTGACCACCGTGCGACGTGAGGGAGATGGGTGGGGCAAGCCGTCTCAGCGCACACTGGCAGGGCTGGACACGTTCGAAGGTGTTGTCCTCTCAACCGTCGGCAGCGAGCCCGTTGTGCTCAGTCGAGCCAAGAAGACCCTCTACCTTCCCGGGGGTGAGGTGACCCTGGATGACCTCTCGGAGGCGGCTCTGCAACAGCCTGGCCCCGCCGCCGACACTGTGGCGCTTGAGACTCCTGCCGCACTTGTGCACGTGCCGTTGCGTGGAGGCGAGCCCATCCGGAAGCCATCGGGCTCTGCCAACCGAGGCACCCCAGTAGCTCCCGTGGTGCGGGCCGGATGTGTGTATGCCGCATGGTCGGTAACCGGTCAATATGTGCGTGACTGTGTGGGTGAGGGGGATGATGTCACCCGTTCGGTGGACAAACTCCGAACCTCCCAGGCGCTTGTGTTTCGCAGTAACCGTGATGTCGTGGTGATCAACGACACGGCCAATGGCGACGTCTTCCTTGCCTCCGACCAGATCCAGCTGGTCGACAACTGGCAGGACATTCTCACGGCTCTTCAGTCGAAGGAACAGAAGGACGACAAGAACACCGAGACGACGCAGGACGAGGCTGCTCCCGATCGAACCGACACCAATCACAAGCCGACGGCCGAGGACGACAGCTTCGGAGCGCGCCCAGGTCGCACGACCACGTTGCCCGTGCTGCAAAATGACACGGACCCGGATGGCGACATCTTGACCGCTGTTGCCGAAAAGGATCCGTCCGTCGGCACGATCCGCCAGGTCCGGTCGGGCGCCGCGCTGCAAATCGCTGTTCCCGAGAATGCGACCGGGGCGGGATCCTTCACCTACCAAGCCCAAGACGGACGTGGAGAGTCCGACACTGCCTCGGTATCTGTCACGGTGCGTCCCTGGGACGTCAATGCCGGCCCCGAGCAGTGGCGTCCCCAGTCGTCGGTGACAGTCGTGCGAGGCGGCGAGGCGCAGAAGGACGTCCACCCGGACTGGCGCGATCCCGACGGCGACCCCTTTTACATCGTGTCCGTGCAGGCTCCCGAGGGCATGACCGCGAAGTATCGGGAGGACGGACTGATCACCGTGCGAGACCTCGGTGTCAACCCGCCCGGTCGGTACGCGGTGAAGGTCGTCATGGGTGACGGCAGGGCGCAAACCGAGGGTGTGCTCAATGTCGACGTCCGCGAGCGTGGGGCGATTCCGCCCGTGGCGAACGCCGACTACGTGCGTGTCGTCAAGGGACAGCAGGTGACTGTCTGGCCGCTGAAGAACGACACCGACCCCAACGGTGACGAACTGCGTCTTGCCTCGGTAGAGAACATCCCCGCGGGGGCCACGGTCACCACGGACCTGCAGAGCGGCACGTTCCGGTTCACGTCGAACACCCCGGGAACCGTGTACCTCAGCTATGTCGTGTCGGATGGTCCGTCGGCGGTCAAGGGTGTCGTCCGCATCGATGTGGTCGAAGCCGTGCCCGACGCGCCTCCGCAGGCCGACGACGACTTGGCGCTCCTGCCGGCTGGCGGTCATGTGTTGGTCGCGGTCCTGCAGAACGACTTCGACCCTACCGGGGGGGTGCTCGTCGTTCAGTCGGCCTCGTTCAAGCCCGAAACTGGGCTCTCCGTCGAGGTGGTCAACCGCGAGATGCTGCGGATCTCCGCTCCTTCGGGGTTGAAGCAACAGGAGACCGTCACTTACACCATCTCCAACGGTTTCGGTACGGCCTCGGCGACGGTCACCGTCATCCCGTTGGCCCCGGTGCCGACCAGTAACCCGCCCATCGCCAACGACGACTCGGCAACCGTGCGAGCCGGCGACATCGTCACCGTGCACGTGTTGGACAATGACCTCTCACCCTCGGGTCTGCCGTTCTCGATCGATCCGCAACTGCAGTTCAGCGGGTCGGCCAACCAGGGCGAGTTCTTCGTGTCCCAAGACACCATCCGCTTCAAGGCAGGCTCCGAGCCGGGCACGGTGCGGGCGGTCTACACGATCCGCGATACCCAGGGCAACTACGACTCTGCCGAAGTGGCGATCAGCATCAGGGCTGCCGATGGGTCCAATGGGGCTCCGACTGCGCCCAACCTGGTTGCTCGGGTGCTTGCGGGCAGCAGCGTTCGGATCCCGGTCGTCTTGGACGGCATAGATCCCGACGGGGATTCTGTGGTCCTGCTGGGTCTCGACACCGCCCCCAGCAAGGGAAACGTCTCGGTCGGGCCGTCGTGGCTTGAATACAAGGCTCCGGCCGACACGGCCGGCTCGGACACCTTCACGTATGCCGTCATGGACCGGTTCGGGGCGCGGAGTGTGGGTCGGGTGCAGGTGGGCATTGCGCCCCCTTCACCGGTGAACCAATCGCCGGTCCCCGTGCCCGACACCGTCATCGCGCGCCCCGGCCGTTTGCTCTCGGTCGCGGTGACCGGCAATGACATCGACCCGGACGGCGACCGCATCGAACTCGTGAACGGGTCGGTCGTCGGTGTCGGGGCAGCCTCAGGCATCACGGCGACGACGGTGGGTTCGCGCGTCACGCTGACCTCACCGGACGCCCCTGGGGTCTATCCGTTCACTTACGGCATCACCGACGGCAAGGGTGGTACTGCAACGGGTCAGTTGACCCTTGATATTCGCACTGATACGCCGCTGCAGCCGCCCGTGGCTCGCGACGACGTCGTGCAAGGCCCCGAGGTTGCCGGGAAGACCAGCGTCGAGGTGGATGTGCTCGTCAACGACGAAGACCCCGACGGTGCCGCCGAAGCGCTCGTGGTCACCGCCGAGGGAGAGGGCGTCTCGGTCAACAAGGGCATTGTCACAGTGGCCTTGACGCCGGCACGCCGGGTCATCGTCTACACCATCAAGGATGTCGACGGGCTGACGGCCAAGGCGGTGATCGTCGTCCCGGGCACCCAGGACCGGCTGCCGACCCTGAAACCCGACAAGGTCCCCGCGAAGGTCAAGGCTGGCGACCTGCTCGCGATCCCGCTGGCGGAGTATGTGTCCGTCCGGGACGGGCATACCCCGATCCTCACCTTCGAAGACCGAGTCAAAGCTGGTCCGGGGGCTGATGGCGCTGCTCTCGTCAAGAGCCAGACGCTGCTGAACTTCCGTACCCCGGCAGAGTTCTCCGGCGATTCCTCGATTACCTTCGAAGTCACCGACGGCACGGCGGCCGACGACCCGGCCGGGCTCAAAGCGGTCTTGACTCTGCCGATCATCGTCGAGTCCTCCGGCAAGACCAGGCCAAGTTTCAACGCCGCCAAGGTCGATGTCGCGGCGGTCGAGCCGACCAAGGAAGTCGACCTGCGCGCCATGGTGCGTGATCCCGACGAGGGCGACCTCGACCGGATGTCGTTCACCCTGGACAAGCGGGTTGCCGGGTTCGACGTGAGCGTGGACGGGCAGCGGCTCAAGGTGAGCGTTCCACCCGAGACGAAGATCGGGACGACGGCCATCGCCGAGCTGACGATCACCGACGGCTCAACGACGCCGGTGAAGGGCCAGGTGCCGATCACCGCGATCGCCTCGACCCGTCCTCGGATCACCACCAAGGAGGTCGTCATCACGACCGCCAAGGCTGGTCAACCCGAGAACATCAACCTCACCCCTTACATCACCAACCCATTCGCTGACCTCGGTAAGCCGGTCACGATGGTGGGTAACCCATCGGTGGTCGTTGGCTCGGGGAGTGCCACGAAGGCCTCGGACACTGCTGTCGTCGTCACCCCGGCCACTGGCTTCCACGGGCAGCTCACCGTCATCTACAAGCTGGCCGACGCTACGGGCCAACCGGATCGCCAGGCCGAAGGACGGATCTCTCTCACGGTTCGCGACCGACCGGAGCCACCTGTGGGTGTCAGCGCGGTGACCAGCGAGTCGCGCACGGCAACCGTCTCGTGGTCGGCCGGGCCCAACAATGGCGCCCCGATCACCAAGTTCTCGGTGAGCTGGAGCGGAGGCAAGAAGGACTGCGGTGCGGTGACGACATGCACCATCACCGGACTGACGAACAACGTTGAATACACGTTCACGGTCGTCGCGACCAACGAGGTGGGTGATTCCGACCCCTCGGCCGCGTCCAACATGGTGCGTCCGGATGTCCGGCCCAACCCGCCGGCTGCGCCGACGGTGAAGTTCGGTGACAAGCAGATCGAGGTCACCTGGGTCACGCCATCCACCGAAGGCTCCCCGGTCGAAGGGTTTACCCTTGAGATCGACGGCCCAACGGGTGGGGTGACCCAGCAGAGGCTGGGCTTGGTCAACAGCTATGTCTGGACCGGGTTGACCAATGGTGCGTCCTACCGCTTCAGGGTCATGGCCCATTCCAAGGCCGAGCAGCCGTCCGAGTTCTCCGGATATTCAGCGACGGAGATCCCCGCTGGCTTGCCGTTGAACCTCACCGCGCCCAAGGTGGTCAAGGACCCGGTGAGCGTGCTGCCGCCAAGCGCGACGCTGAGTTGGGTCGTGCCGAATGGGAACGGCGACAACGCCATGACCTATGAGCTCCGACGCACGGGCAATGCCGTAGTGGTGTATACCGGCACGAGTCCCGGCACCCGTCTCACCCTCAACGTCGACACCAGTGACCAGACCTTCGAGTACCGCGCGAAGAACAAGGCTGGTTGGAGCGGCTGGTCGCCTGCGTCGACGGCAGTGCGGGGGTTCCAGACGCCCGGTGCCGTCGGGAGTGTCACGGCGGAAGCCACCGGAGTGAATAACCAGGTCAAGGTGACCTTCCCGCCGGCCAATGGCAACGGCGCCCGTCCCGAGGAAATGGTTTATGTGTGGACGGCTGCCGGGGGCAGTGGGATCGTTACTTCGGGTGGCACCATCACCTACGGCGGGCTCGCCAATGGCGCAAACCACTCCGTGAGCATTGCTGCTCGCTCGACGGTCAAGGGTGAGACTGTTACTGGTCCGGCGACGGCGAGCAATGTCGTCATGCCGTTCGGTCCGCCTGGGGCCCCGCAGGT
The DNA here is from genome assembly GCA_016710645.1 of Actinomycetales bacterium. GTDB lineage: Bacteria > Actinomycetota > Actinomycetes > Actinomycetales > Dermatophilaceae > Phosphoribacter. Next base: position 51,266 of record JADJVI010000027.1, read on the forward strand.
CTCGGCCAGCGGCGGCTACCAGCAGGTGACGGTCTCGTGGGGTAACGCCAATGTGAGCAATGGGCGGAACGCGACCATCCAGATCAGCATCAACAATGGCGGCTGGGAGAACGTGGGCGGCGGCGGTGGATCCCGTGTCGTGGGCGTCGGTGCCGGCGGGGGGGTGTCCATCCGGGCTCGCGGCGTTTACGGAGCTGACGGTCTCAACCTCGTCGGAGCAGAAGCGTTTGCAGGAGCCAACGCTTGGCCGGACTCGAGCTACAACGTGACACTTGGCGCCTCCGTCACTTTGACTTCGCCAGCGTTCTGCGCGAATGGTTGTTATTACCAGGACATCTATTTACGCAATTATCGACCCAATAGCAATGTCTATTGCTTTGTGAATGGTGTAGGTACGGCTGATTGGTATGGCACGTTTACCGTTGACGGTGCCGGAAATAGAGACGTCATCTCTGCGTCGGGCCCTCCCGGGAGGCTGCTGGCTGATGATGCGTCGTGGGTTGGCGTCGACTACTGCCGACAGCAATGAGCAAAGAGATCTAGGAGAAATTTCATGACAGTCACTCCCGAGAACGCGGCCTGGTTCGCCGGCACTTTCGGCAAGCTCGTCGACAACGTCGGCCTGGCGCTGCTCGGCAAGGGTCCGGTCATCCGGCTGGCCCTGACGTGCATGCTCTCCGAAGGCCACCTCTTGCTCGAGGACGCCCCGGGCACCGGCAAGACCGCGCTCGCGCGGGCCTTGGCCGCGACCGTTCAGGGCACCCACAACCGGATTCAGTTCACGCCGGACTTGCTCCCGTCCGACATCACCGGCGTCACGATGTACGACCAGAACCGCGGCACGTGGGAGTTCCACCGTGGCCCGATCTTCGCGTCCATCGTCCTGGCCGATGAGATCAACCGGGCCAGCCCCAAGACTCAGTCGGCTCTCCTGGAGGTCATGGAGGAGTCCCACGTCACGGTTGACGGCACCCGCTATGACACTGGCCGGCCGTTCATGGTCGTGGCCACGCAGAACCCCATCGAGCAGGCCGGCACCTACCGGCTCCCCGAGGCGCAGCTCGACCGCTTCCTTATGAAGGCCAGCGTCGGCTACCCGGAGCGGTCCGCCATGATCCAGATCCTTGCCGGGGCATCCCACCCAGACCGCACCAAGACCTTGCGCCCCATCATCGCGACCAGCGCGGTGGCCGACATGGCCGACATGATCGCCGAGAACTCTGTGGCCGAGTCCGTTCTGGATTACGTGCACCGGCTGGCCGAGCACACCCGCGACAACGACGACACGATTCTGGGTGTGTCCACCCGTGGCGCGATCGGCATGGTGCGCGCCGCGAAGGTGTGGGCGGGTGCGCACGGCCGCAACTACGTCATCCCTGACGACGTCAAAGAGTTGGCGTCCACGGTATGGACCCACCGCATGGTCATGTCGCCCGATGCCGAGTTCTCCGGAGCCACGGCATCTCAGGTCATCGCGCGGGCTCTGGCGAGCATCGACGCGCCGGTCGTGAGGGGGGCGACAGCCTGAGCACTCAGACGCCCCCGGCCCCCGAGGTCACTCGGGGCTCGCGACACGCGAAGCCCTCGTCACGCCGTGGCCTTGGCGCGAAGCTTGCGCGACAGCGCGCTGCGCCAACGTCCGAGGCTGATCTTGGCCAAAGCCCCCCGCCTGGACCGGAGCAGCCCCCAGGTCGTGGATCTCGCCGATTGGCGCGTCGACGGCTCGCTCGCTCGCCACGGCTGTCCACTGCTGTGCTGCGCCGCAGTCCAGCCGTGACGGCCGTCGCACGCGCTGCTGGCTACCTTCGTCGCCAAGCCAACGGAGCCGCCAGACCCGTGCTTGAGGCGATCAACCCGCTCGGGCGGGTTGTGGCCCTGATCGGGCTCCTCGCGCTCTGGGCAGGGATCTCGCGCGGTTGGCAGGAATTCCGAGTCATCGGGTGGCTGTGCGTCGGCGCCCTGGCGTTGGCCGCTGCCTGGACCATCGGACGAATGGCCTATTCGGCTCGGATCGAGCTGGCCAAGACCCGCGTCACCGTGGGCGACCGAGCTGTGGGGCGCGTCGTCGTCTCCAATGCGGGCGGTCGCACTCTTGTCCCGACCCGGTTCGACCTGCCGGTCGGAGCCAGCTCGGCGACCTTCACGGTCCCGGGGCTCGCCGCTGGAGTTGAACACGAAGAACTCTTCTCCATTCCGGCCCGCCGTCGCTCGGTGCTCGTTCTGGGCCCGGTGCGATCGGTCAAGGGCGACCCTCTCGGAATCCTGCAGCGGGTGAAACGCTGGAGCGACCCGGTCGAGTTGTTCATTCACCCCAGGGTGGTCGCTCTCAACGCCGCAAGCACCGGCTTTCTCCGGGATGTCGAAGGAGTCACCACGCAGAACCTGTCCTCCTCGGACGTGGCCTTCCACGCCCTGCGGGACTACGTGCCCGGGGACGACCGACGCAGCATTCACTGGCGCACGACCGCCCGGATGGGCAAGCTCATGGTTCGGCAGTTCGAGGAGACTCAGCGCTCCCACCTCCTTCTGGTCTTGTCGCAGCGTTCAGAGGACTACGCAGACCCCGAGGAGTTCGAGACCGCGATCTCCTGTGTAGCTTCGTTGGCCGCTCAAGCCCTGCGCGAGGAGCGCACGGTGAGTCTGTTCTGTCATGACGGTTTGATCCCCTACCCGTCTGCGGTCGGCCTCTTTGACCAACTGTGCCGCATCGATATGCGGCCCATGACCGACTCCTTGAAGGCACTGGTCTCGGCCGCAGTCACCGCGGTGCCGCAGTCCTCGGTCATCGCTTTGGCCGCCGGAGCTGCCGTCAGCCCTGCGGACCTGCGCGTCGCGCACACGCAAATCCCCCTCGACGTCAAGTCCTTCGCCATCCGAGCTTGCGTCGGCACCGCGCCGGCCCGTCGCCATATCGGCTCGCTCGTCGTGCTCGACGTGGCCGACGTCGACGAACTTGCCAAAGCCGTGAGGACGGTGCGCTGATGTCCGCGACCACGCTCCCACCGGCGGCCGGCAACGCCAAGACCGCCCGTCTGCCGTCCGCCTGGGTGCTCGACGCGGCCACCATGCTCGCGCTGTTCGTTCCCGGCGTTCTGGCCTTCGGCCCGGTGTTCTCGGGCACGCCGGGGTTGGTGGCAGCGGGGGGTGGCGTCTTGCTCGGATGGGCCGTGGCTCTGCTGGGAGCCTGGCGGCGCTGGGGCTGGGCCGAGGTACTCGCGGTCGGCATCACGGCATACCTGGTGTTCGGTGGAGCACTGGCCCTGCCCCGGACGACCATCGCAGGGGTCCTCCCCACGTTGGAGACCGTGCAGAGGCTGCTGGTGCTCTCGGCTCACGCATGGCGCGACCTGCTCACGGTTAGCCTTCCGGCCAGCCTCTTCACGGGGCCTGCGGTCGTTCCCTACCTCAGCGGCATCATCACCGCCTGCATTGCCACATCGATCGCCGTGCGCAGCTGGCGACATATGTGGGCTCTAGCCCCCGCGGCGGTCTTCCTCGCGGTCGGGATCTTGTGGGGTACCCACATCGCACCGCTGGCCGTGGAACAAGGTGCGGCCTTCGGGGGTGTCGCGCTCGGCTGGTTGGCCTGGCGGGCGCGTCGCGCCCAGCGGGACGTCAGTGCGGACATTCTGGGGTTTCAGACCGAAACCCGTGCGCGGCGGCTTCCTGTTCTCAGCATGGCCGGCATGCTCGGTGCGGCGATGATCGTCGGGCTGGGCCTGACGGTGCTCGCCGGCCAGCCCAACCGTTTCGTGCTCCGTGACACGGTCGAGCCGCCGCTGGATCTGCGTCAGTTCGCGAGCCCGCTCACCGGGTTTCGCTACCTGGAACGCGACCAGCGCGACGAGGTCCTCATGACCGTGTCCGGGATGCCACACGGTGCGCGGCTGCGGCTGGCCACCGTCGACACCTACGACGGCGTGGTCTACAACGTCGAGCAGGCATCCTCGGCCTACCGACGCGTCGGGAGCACCATCGGGGAGGAGATCCAGCTGCCCGGGACACCCACCACTGTCGGCGTCACCGTCGCGAAGTATGCCGGTGTCTGGCTTCCCGGTAGTGGTGACTTGCGGGGGGTGCGCTTCTCGGGAAGCGCCGCCGAAGCGCTGAGCGACACGCTCTACTACAACCGAACCAGCGGCACGGCCGTGGTGACCGCAGGGGTCTCCGAGGGCACGGCATACGAGGTCGATGTCGTCCTGCCGGCTGTGGTCACCGATGCGGACCTGGACAATCGGGCCTTCGCGACGGTGGCTCTGCCGTCCAACAGCGGAGTCCCCGAAGCGGTAGGGGCCTCGGCAGCCGAGCTTGTCGGGGCCGCGGCGACGCCGCGCGACCAGGTGCGGACTCTCGCTGCGAAATTGCGCGAGGTCGGTTTCTTCTCCGACGGCAGCGACGGGCGTTCGCGGTCGGGGCACACCGCAGAGCGCATTACCGCGCTGCTCACCGCTCCGCAGATCGTCGGGGACGACGAGCAGTATGCCGTGGCGATGGCACTCATGGCTCGGCAACTCGGTGTCCCCGCGCGGGTGGTGATGGGGTTCTATCCCGACGCCAATGCCGCAGCCTCGGGCGACTGGCAGGTCCGCGGTTCAGACGCACATGTGTGGGTCGAGGTCGCTTTCGATGGGGTGGGTTGGGTGGCTTTCGATCCCACCCCGGACCGTTCCAAGACGCCGCAGACCGACGTACCGCAACCCCGACACGACCCCAAACCGCAGGTTCTCCCCCCGCCGGACCCGCCGGTCGACCGGAACAACGCGGCCAACGACATCGTCGATGACCAACGCAAACCTCCGGTCACCGATGAACCGGCATGGCGTCGGCTGATGCTCTTGACGGTAGTCGGGGTGGTGAGCTTGGCCGTCCTGCTCGGCCCGCTCGTGCTGATCGTTGCGCTCAAGCGCCGGCGCCGTGAACGCCGCAAGGAGAGCCCGGTCATGAGCGAGCGCTCAAGTGGCGGCTGGCTGGAGATCGTCGACCATGCGACCGACCTCGGCGCCAGGATCGATCCAACCCTCACCCGACGGGAGCTCTCCGGGCAATTCGAGGAGTCCTACCCGGGTGCCGGTGCCCTGGTCGTAGCGGAATTGGCTGATGCGGGGGTATTCGGCCCAGCCGAACCTGCGGAGGCGGACGTGGAGGCGATGTGGCGCGAGGTGGACGTCGTCCTTGGACGGATGGACACGTCGGTGTCGCGTCGACGACGGTTCCTCGCCCGGGTGTCCCCGCGGTCTTTGGGGCTGTCGCGGCAGGCGCTGTCCCGATCGCTGTCCTCGTGGCGGATCCCTGAGGGCGTCCGCGGCCGTGCCCACGTGATCACTCGTTCGCTTCGCACTCGCGTCGCCGGTAGGAAGAAGGACCACTTGTGACCGAACAGCACTCTCCGGCAGCGTTGTCGCCGTTCGCTGACCAAGCGCAGAGTTACCCGGCCCTTGACGGGTGCGCGCCGGCCAGCCTTGGGCGTCGGGCCGCAGCTCGCCTCTTGGACGGGGTCTTCGGGACCGCCCTAGGGCTGGTGTGCTCGTTGCCCATGCTCACCGCGAAATCGGTGTCCGCGTTGGCGACGATGACGCTGCTGATGTACGCCGTCTCGGGAGTCGCCTGTGTGGTGGTCTACCTCTACTTCGGTCGCACCGGTTTCCTCCCTGGTGGGCGCATGCTCGGGGTTCGACAGGTGCGGGTGACCGACGGAAGCGCGCCCGGATGGGCCGGTCTGGGGAAGTACCTCTTGGTCTCGGTCGTCTCAGGGTTGACCCTCGGCCTCGGCTACCTCGTCACGATCGCCCTGATTCGTCGGCCGCTCAACCGTGGGTGGCACGACCGAGCCGTTGGGCTGGTCGTCCTCGACATCCGGGCCGGTCGGGACCCCATGAGCAAGACGGTCACCGGGTCAGGGGATCGGCCTGAAGCCACGGAACGGCCCGCGGCTGTGGCAGGTTCGCCGGCAGTCATCGCGGTCGGCGGGTTTGCCCCAGCATCCGATCAAAGGGCCGCCTCCAACGTGGCTGAGCGCGCAGCGGTGGAGAACGACTTCACCCAGCTCGCGCCATCGGCCCTCGGAGCACAGCCGGTGCGACCGGCGCCTGCCGCTCCACCCTCGTCCGTCGCGCCCCCGGTGGTGCCGATCGTGGGGGATGGCGACATGATCGTCGGCGTGCCGTGGCGTTCCGGTCATGGTTCGGGCGATACGCACGCTTCGGTGCCGGCGGTGCCGGCGGTGCCGGCGGTGCCGGCGGTGCCGGCGGTGCCGGTAGTGCCGGTAGTGCCGGTAGTGCCGGTAGTGCCGGTAGTGCCTGCCGTCGCGACAGCGCAGAGCGTGTCACCGACACCTGTCGTTTCGCCCGCGCCGTCCTTCGGTGACGACGAGGACGAGGGACACACGGTTGTCTCCACCGAAGGGCTAGGCCTCTCCGCGCTCCAGGCCCTGACCCTGGTGGGCGAGGACGGGGGGGTGATCCCTGCTGATCGGGTGGTCATCCTTGGACGCAACCCCGCAGCGACAGCGCCTTTCACCGACGCGCACCTGGTCAGCCTGGACGACCCGACGATGTCAGTGTCCAAAACCCACGTGGTCATCGGTCCGGATTCCGACGGTGTGTGGGTGCAGGACCTCTACTCGACAAACGGCACCGCGGTGACGACTCCCGGTGGGGTCCGGACCGCCGTCCCAGCGGGCGGCCGGCTGGTCGTCCAGCCCGGGGCCACGATCCACGTTGGACGGCGTCCCTTCCGCGTGGTCAGGGCGGGTTCGTGACTACTGCCGTGTTCCGGGTCGCCTGGGGTGCCGCGACCGACCGCGGTCGCAAGCGCGACCACAACGAGGATGCCCACCTCGCCTTGCCGCCCGTGTTCATGGTGGCCGACGGGATGGGTGGGCATCAGCGCGGGGACGCTGCCAGCGCCCGGGTGACCGAAGCCTTCGAGACGCTCTGTACCGACAGCACCCTCTCGTGGCTGACGTCGCAGCTGCTGCACGAGGCAGTACTCGTGGCTGTGGAACGGGTCAGAGCGATCCACACCGAAGGTGGTAGCGCACCGGGTTCGACCCTCGCTGGAGTAGGACTTGCCCTGCAAGGGGACAGCCCCTGTTGGCTGGTCTTCAACATCGGCGACAGCCGCACCTACCGGCTCGCGCGCGGTGTGCTCGAGCAGGTGAGCGTGGATCACTCCGAGGTGCAGGAACTCGTGGAGTCAGGGTCAATCGACAAGGAACAGGCGCGAACCCATGCACAGCGCAGTGTGATCACCAGAGCCCTGGGCGCGGGGCTGCAAGGCGACCCGGTCGTCGACCAGTGGCTGCTCCTGGCTGCCACTGGCGACCGGCTGCTGGTCTGCTCGGACGGGCTCACCGGTGAGTTGTCGGATCCCTTCCTAGCGGCCACCCTCGCCAGCGTCGAGGATCCCCAGGCAGCGGCCGATGCATTGGTGACCGCCGCTGTGGAAGCAGGAGGCCGCGACAACGTCACCGCTGTTGTCGTCGATGCCGTTGAGGTCGTAGGGGGCCTGTCCGCTACCGGCCCGACACGGGACAGTGACGAGGACACCCTCGTGGAAGGCCTTGACCTTGAGGGCGACACCATCCCGGGTCAATTGGCTTTTCCGGAATCGAGTGATCTCGCATGAGCCACGGAACGTGCTGGTGGCCGGGGGAGGACCTCGCCTTCGTCTGGCCGGGAGGGGCCCTGGTCGTCGGCCCGCTCGCCGAGGGTCGGGCTCTCTCTGCTGGTCAAGTGCAGCGCATTTGGGAAGCTACCGAGGTTCCGGTCACCCTCAGTGGCATCCTGCAGTTGCTCACCGAAGTCCTCGAAACGTCGTTGCTGACCCTCCCTCCCTTTGCCGTTGTCTTGGTCCAGGGAGGGGCCGGACAGGTCGCGGCGCGCGGTCGATTCATCGTGACGTTGCGAGCCGGTGAGGATTCGGTCGACGTGACGGGGGCGCACGTGTCCACCTGGTCGGAGCGCCAACTGGACCGCATTGACGGATACGTCCTCGCCAGGTCTGTGGTGGATCAATCGCCCCCCGACGGTGCGGCGCCCGACGGCTGGTCGCTCCCGCTGGTTACCGGCGTGGTGCGGTGTTCGCGCTTGGCCTCGGGGCTCGCGGTCGCCGCCCCCTCCCGTGCCTCTGTGGAACCCAGCCCAGTTGCGGGCGTTGTGGCGGCTCCGGCAGGCGAGGTCGGAAGTTCGCTGCCCGCGCCCGATTCCGTCGCGCTCTCGGAGCCCGTTTCCACGACGACCACTGGGGCCTCGGATGGTGAGGTCGTTCCGGAAACCTCGACCCCAACCGGCTCGACCACCGTCTTCGAGTACGACGACGCTGCCGTCGACTCGCTGGACGTGGAGGACGCGTCGGCCGCGGCGGGGGCAGCCGAGCCGAGTCTCGGAACCGCACCAGAGTCCGGGGGGCCGGAGGCTGCGGCATCGGACCTGGCTCCCGCTCCCGCTCCGGTCGGCCGGTATGCCGCCATGTGGGGCGACACCGTCGTCCACAGCGTCGAAGATGCGGCGGTGAGATTCGACGACGAGGGCAACCCGTCGGCACCCGCTCCGGACCCTGCGTCCAGTGTCGAGGGCGGCAGCCTACTCATCTCGTCCGTTCCCGGGCGGGAAGGATCAGCCCATCCCGTGCTGTCCGCAGCCGGCATCGAGTCGCCGATGGGGGATCACGACGGCGATACCGTGATGGGGTTCAGCTTCGCGCCTGTCACGCCCGAGCCGTCCGCTTCCTCCGGGGGCGGTGACACCATCCTCGCGCGGGTCTGCCCGGCCGGGCACGCGAACCGCCCTCATGGGGCGTACTGCCGTGAGTGTGGTGCCCCTCTGGCCGGCGCGCTGACCCAGTCGGTTCCGCGTCCCACCCTCGGCGTGGTGAGGGCTACCACGGGTGAGGTCGTTCAGTTGACCGGTCCGATTCTCGTGGGTCGCAGTCCGCGTGCCTCTCGGTTCCAGGGCACCGTGACTCCGCGTCTGCTTGCGCTGCCCTTCCCACACGTGTCTAGCACCCATGTGGAGATTCGGGTGGAGGGGTGGAATGTCTTCGCCGTCGATCTCAACTCGCGCAATGGGACCTTCCTGCGACGTCGGGACGAACCGGTAGTGCGAGTGACTCATCCTCCGCTCATGCTCACCGACCGAGATGTGCTCGACTTCGGCCACGGCGTGACACTGACGTTTGAGGGTCTGCCGTGACCGCGCGCATGCCCTCCGCGCCTCCGTCGATTCCGGGCTACCGCTACGTCGAGCCCCTCGGCACGGGTGGATTCGCCGATGTCTTCCTCTACGAGCAGATCGGCCTCGGCGCCCGGAAAGTGGGCGTCAAGGTCCTCCTGCAGGGACTGCGTGCAGACCTCCAACAGGCTTTCGAGGCCGAGGCCAGCGTGATGGCGCGGTTGTCCAATCACCCGCACATTGTGAGCATCTTCGATGCCGCAGTCACGACCGACGGGCGTGCCTACCTCGTCATGGAGTACTGCCCGCCGCCGCATCTTGCGACGATGGTCAAGGCCAAGCCTCTGTCGATGCCCAAGGCACTCGAGGTCATGATCCAGGTGTCCGGCGCCGTCGAAACTGCTCACCTGGCGGGGATCCTCCACCGCGACATCAAGCCCGCCAACATCCTCTTCACAGAATTTCACCGCCCCGCGCTCACCGACTTCGGGATCTCGGCGTCGACACAGCAAGGGCAAGCGGGCAAGGCGGTCGGCGTATCGATTCCCTGGGCTCCTCCGGAGCAGTTGACCTCCGAACGGCCCATGGGCCCGACGGGAGACGTCTACTCGTTGGCGGCGACGCTGTACCACGTCCTCGCGGGGCATGCACCGTTCTGGATTCCAGGGGGCGCGAACGACAACTCCGCGATGGGCCAGCGGATTCTCAACGAACCATTGCCGAGGCTCCGCCGCGACGACATCCCCGCCGCCCTGCAGCGTGTCCTTGCGGTCGCGATGAGCAAGCGCCCCGAGCAGCGGTATCCCACTGCCCTAGAGTTCGCCCGGGCCCTGCAGCAGGTCCAACTGGACGAGCACCTCCCACAGACCTCCGCGGGGGAGCAAGCAGGGCTGCTGTCCGATCATGACCGGGCCGATGACGAAGACGCCGGGGGCACGGTCGTCGCGGGGATTGTCAACATCGACCCTCAAGCGTCCGGCCTGACCGGGGGCACCGATCTCATCACCGGCCAGGGCACGACCGGGGGCACGCGCGAGATGCCGCATACGGGCTCTGTCGGCATCTCCGGAGCTGGGGTCTTGCACCACGGCCGTGGGTCGGCTCCAGTGAGCGGACCGGTGGAGTTCACCGGCCCGGCCATTCCGGGGTTGATCGAAGGCGACACCCTCCTCGCGCCAGGTGGATCCGCGCACGTGGATTCGACGGATGGATCCGGCTCAGGGGGCGGGGCGAGGCTGCCGGTCAGCCCACGCCGGCGTTCCAGCGTCATGACCTGGTCCATTGCCAGTGGGGTTGTCTTGCTACTGGCGGCTGGCGCCTTCCTTCTCAGTCGGGCCGGAACCCCAGGTTCGACGGCCAACCCGGTTTCGTCGACGTCGGTCTCAGCCAAACCCATCGACGCTGTGGGGCAGTCTGTGCCCGACGTCACCGCGGTGTCCTTGACGCCCAATGGCTCCTCGGTCACGGTGACCTGGACGAACCCATCGCCCCAGAGCGGAGACACCTACCTCTATCGAATCGTGGACCCAGCCAACCCCAAGGACTACTCACTGGCCAACCAGACCATGGCGACGGTGCCTACCGTGCCCGGACGCACTTGTGTCGAGGTCGTCTTGCGTCGGGCCAGCGGTCGTGCCTCCAATCCCATCGCCAACTGTGCGGTCACTCCATGAGCGACAGCAGGGGCACCGCGGCAGCGCTCGAAGTCGACTTCGCGGGCGAGGTATTCCATGTGCTGCCGGGCCACGAGTTCGTTATCGGCCGCCAGGGAGATCTGGCCCTCGATGACAACCCGTTCCTCCACCGCCGCTTCATCACGCTCACCCACACGAACGGCTTGTGGTGGGTGAGCAATGTCGGCTCGCGCTTGTGCGTGTCGATGTCGGACGGGAGCGGTCTCATGCGCACCGTCCTCGGCCCGGGGGCTCGGCTGCCGGTGGTGTTCCCCCTGGTCCTGGTGACCTTTTCCGCCGGGCCAACGGCATACGAGATTCGCTTGACCACCCACGTGCAGGGTTTCGCGGCCACGGAAGCGGGTGTGACCGCCGCGGCTGGAGAGAGCACGGTTGGGCCGGACCGGTTCACGGCCTCGCAGCGTCTTCTCATGCTTGCGCTCGCCGAACCTGTGTTGCTGCGTGCGGGGTCCGGGGCTTCGCGCATTCCGGCGTCTGCCGACGCCGCGTCCCGGCTGGGGTGGACCATCACCCGCTTCAACCGCAAGTTGGACAACGTGTGCGACAAGCTCACTCGGGCGGGAGTGCGTGGACTCCGCGGACAGGGCGGGGACCAGGCCACCAACCGCAGAGCGGCACTTGTCGAGTATGCCGTGGGGTCACTTCTCGTCCGAGTCGAGGACCTCCCTCTCCTCGATGTGGAGTTGCGTGCCAATCGGACTGCAACACAACGTATCCCGGAGGGCGCGCAGGGCGCTCCCGTGCTGTCACTTTCTTCCCAAGCGAGGCCTCGATGAAGCTGAAGGTCACCCTGCGCGGTGAGTCCGGTCGAGACGCACAGGACATCCAGATCACGGCGGACGCTACGGCCACCATCGGGGACGTCGCTTCGGCGCTCGCCGGCGCCACGAGATCCCCGTTGGCCGCGGCCGCAGAGGGCGTGACCATGCGCGTCACCGAGACGTCCGGCCGGGGGAGCGAACCGCTGAACCCCAGGGTCTCGCTGCTTGACTCCGGAATCCGCTCTGGATCGTTCATCGAACTCGTGCCGCCCGAGCAGCGCCGCAGTACGCGCGGGCGAACTGTCGCGCTGCTGCGGGTCATCGCAGGTCCCGACGCTGGTATCGAAGTACCACTCCCCGCAGGTGCATCGGTGGTCGGCCGCTCGGTCGAGTGCGACGTGCAACTGAGCGATCCCCTGGTGTCCAAGAAGCACGCGATCATCAACGTCGGCGACCGAGTGGAGATCCTCGACAACAAGTCCGCCAACGGTGTCCTGGTCGGTGGTACGCGAGTGGGTCGGGTGCAATTGGGGCCGGGCGACGCTGCAGTCCTCGGGAACACGACGATTGCCCTCACGCTCCATGGCACGGGAGACGCTGTCGAATCACTGAGCACGGACATCCCCTTCGTGCGTCCCCCCCGGGTCGTCCCTCGCGTCCCCCATCGGACGATCTCCGTGCCTGAGGTGCCCTCGCCTCGGGAACCAGCGCCCTTCCCGTGGCTGGCCATGGTGGCCCCGTTGGTCATGGGAGCAGTGATGTTCGCAACGACCCGTTCGGCCATGAGCTTGGTCTTCGTAGCACTCAGCCCGGTTCTCATGCTCGGCAACTACATCGACACGCGTCTGCGTGCCAAGCGCAAACACATCGCAGAGGTCGCAGTCTTCGAAGCCGGGCTGGTGGGTCTGCGAAGCGCGCTGAGCGAAGACCAGGCGGAGGAACGGGCCGCGATGCTGGCGACCCACCCGTCCCTTGAGGCATGTATCGGCGCGGTTCCTGCACTCGATGGACTGCTGTGGTCGCGTCGGGCCGAGCACCCGCAGTTCCTGCAGTTGCGATTGGGAATCGGTGACATTCCTCCGGCCGTGACGATTGAGGGTGAACGGTCAGGCGGTATGCCCGAGCTGTCGCAGCGGTTGCGGGCCCTAGTGGACGACTTCCGCGTGCTGCCGGCCGTGCCGGTCGTCGTGGACCTCAGGTCCAGTGGCGCCTTGGGCTTGTGCGGTGATCGGGAGATCCTCGATGGGGTGGCGCGCGGCGTGGTGGCCCAGGCGGTGGCCTTGCATTCACCGGCTGAACTCGTCATCGCGGTGCTCACCTCCACCGCTGCCCTCCCACGATGGGATTGGATTCAGTGGCTTCCGCATGCATCGTCGCCGCATTCTCCGCTCGGATCCCTGCACCTCGCAGCCGACCCAGGAGCAGGCGCGATCCTGCTGAACGCCCTTGAGGCCCTCGTCGATGCACGCCTCGGCGGAGATGCAAAACACAAGAGCGTCCTTCGGGGACCGCTTGATGGTGAGGAGAAGGCCACATCCCCCCTCGTGCCGAGCGTTCTTGTTCTCGTTGACACCCCGTCGGTGGATCGGTCCCGACTCACTCGCTTGGCCGAGTTAGGGGCCGACGTAGGGGTGCACTTCGTGTGGATCGCCACCCGCCGCAGCGATCTGCCCGGCGCGTGCCGGACATACCTAGAGCTGGCAGCCACCGGCAATACCGTCGGATACGTTCGGTTGGGGCAGGTCGTCCATCCCGTTCAGTGCGAATCGGTGGATACCCGAACCGCGATGGGTCTGGCCAGACGGCTCGCACCTGTGGTTGACGCCGGAGCCCCCGTTAGCGACGCATCGGACCTTCCGCGTTCAGTGCCCGTCGTGACACTTCTGGATCCTGATTCGGTCGACGATCCCGACCAAGTGGTCGCCAGATGGCGTCAGAATGGCTCACTGACGCCGCGGGATGGTCGGCCGCCGCAGCGACTCGACCGTCCAGGCGAGCTCAGCGCACTCGTGGGTCATGCCGGCACAGAACCCTTTTCCATCGACCTTCGCGCTCATGGACCACACGCTCTCGTGGGTGGCACCACAGGCGCAGGCAAGAGCGAGTTCCTGCAGGCGTGGGTGTTGGGACTGGCGCACGCCTACAGTCCAGATCGGGTCACCTTCCTCTTTGTGGACTACAAGGGTGGTTCGGCGTTCTCCCACTGCACCAAACTTCCTCATAACGTCGGCCTCGTCACCGACCTCAGCCCTCACCTCGTGCGTCGCGCCCTTCGGAGTCTGAGGGCCGAACTGCGCCATCGTGAGGAGCTGCTCCACGAGAAGGGCGCCAAGGACCTCATCGAGCTGGAACTCACCGGTGACCCAGAGTGCCCGCCGAGCCTCATCATCGTCATTGACGAATTCGCTGCGTTGGTCGGAGAAGTTCCCGAATTTGTTGACGGAGTCGTGGATGTGGCCCAACGTGGGCGATCCCTGGGATTGCACCTCATCCTCGCGACGCAACGTCCCGCGGGCGTCATCAAGGACAATCTCCGGGCCAACACCAATCTGCGGGTGGCGCTCCGCATGGCCGACGAACACGACTCCTCGGACGTTCTTGGCGACAAGATGGCGGCCCATTTCGATCCGTCGGTCCCAGGTCGAGGGGCTGCCAAGACCGGGCCGGGCCGTATCACGCCGTTCCAGTCCGCGTTCCCGGGATCGCGGACCCCAGCGCAGCCTCCCGCGCCCCCGATCGACGTCATGGAACTGGGCTTCGGCGTGACGTCGCAATGGCGAATGCCCGAACGCGCCGACACATCGAAGGACATCCCGAAGGACATCGAACGGGTCGTGGCCACAGTCAAGGAGGCGGCGATTCGTGGTCGGGTCCCTGAACCCCGCCGTCCCTGGCTCGACTCGCTCGCCCAGACCTATAACCTGGAGAAGCTGCTGCAGCGCTCCGATGGGGCGCTGGCCCTGGGGGTACTCGACGACCCGGATCGGCAGGCGCAGTACACGGAGTACTTCCGTCCGGACGAGGACGGGAACATCCTGTACTACGGGGCCGGTGGGTCCGGCAAGTCGACGGCGCTGCGGACCCTGGCCGTCGCAGCGTCGATTACACCCCGGTCAGCAGGGGCGCAGGTCTATGGGATTGATTTCGCGAGTGGGGCGCTGAGTCCGCTGGAGGCGCTGCCACACGTCGGCGCTGTCATCGGTGGAGAGGATGAGGAGCGAGTTACCCGCCTCATCCGTCGGCTGAGAGAGATCGTCGAGCTGCGCCGAGAGAAGTTCAAGCCGGTGCGCGCCTCGACCCTGGCGGAATACCGAACCAACCCCGGATGTGAGAACGAGCAGCGGATCCTCCTTCTCGTCGACGGCTTTGGCACCTTCCGGACGGAGTACGAGTCCACGACCGATCGGCTCGCGATCTACAACGCTTTCCAACAGTTGCTGATAGACGGACGCTCAGTCGGTGTTCACGTCGCGATGACGGCCGATCGTCCGTCATCCGTGCCCACGTCGATCGGGTCGGCCTTCCAGCGCAAGGTGATCCTGCGCCAGGTCGACGAGGATGCCTACACCTATCTCGGCGTTCCACGAGATGTCTTGACACCGACAAGTCCTCCAGGTCGGGCGTTACAGGCTGACAATCCGATGGAATTGCAGCTGGCGATCCTCGGTGAGGATGTCAGCATGGCTGCCCAAGCGCGAGCCATTGAGGAACTTGCCGTGGAAAACGCTGCCCGGGTCAGGATCCGTCCGGAGAAGGTCAGATCGTTGGGGACCAGCATCAGCCCGGCAACCTTGCCCGCGGTCGCGGGCGGCAAGCCGATCCTCGGCGTTGCCGACGATGTCCTCGCTCCCGTGACATTTGAGCCATCGGGGACTCTGCTCGTCGCGGGACCGGCGCAGTCCGGTCGGACCAACGCAGTGCGGTGGCTGGCTCACTCTGTGCATCAGGCATTCCCGGAGACGCCGTTGATCCACCTCTCGGCACGCCGCTCTCCACTCAGCGACCTCGGCGGCTGGACGGGGCACGCCTCCGGAGTGGATGCCTGTGCGGACCTGGCCAGCAAGGTGCGCGACGTCGCCGAGACCCCCGGCGACGGGGGCGTCCCGGTGGTGGCGATCTTCATCGAGAGCCTTCCTGATTTCATCGGTACTTCGGCCGAGGCGCCGATTCTTGAGTTGGTCAAGCTCAGTCGTCGCAATGGCCATTTGCTGGTCGCAGAGGGAGAGACCACGACCTGGGTCAGCCCATGGCCGCTGGTCCAAGAGGTGCGCAACGGTCGTATCGGTTTCCTCCTTCAACCTGATCAGCCGGACGGTGATTCGTTGCTGAGGACCTCGCTTCCTCGGGTCCGGCGAACGGATCTGCCACCCGGACGGGGCTTCTATGTCCGGGCCGGCCGCGCTCGCAAGATCCAATTGCCATGGATGGAATGACATGGGCAGGGCTGCCCATCGACCACATTCACAAGTGCTAGTAGCGTTCCCTCAGAATTAGTCGCATCTTCGAAGGTGGAGGAAATCATGGCCGAGCGTCTGGTCATTGCAGGAGCCAGCCTCTCTGCGGCCCATGCGCAATTGGTACGACTCCGCGGAGAGTTCGAGTCCGCGACGGCGCGTGCTGACGATGCGTCCGAATCGGTCGGTCATCCGGGCCTGGCGCAGGAGTTGCGTAATGTCGCGTCCGGATGGAATCTCCATCGCAAGAAGCTCCTCGATACGCTCCAAGCACTTGAAGGTCATCTGAAGGGGACGATCGACACTTTCGAGAAGGTCGACACGGACATCGCCAACAACCTTCGTCCGGAGAGCGGGCCGTCGGGCTCAGTGGCCCCTGCTCGCCCTGGGCCAGGGTCCCCGACGTCTGGTCACCGTGATCCACGCACTCACGGAACGGCCCCGGAGGGTGAGGAGGTTTCGGTGCCGCCCTCGGCGCCCTCATCGGCACCGCCATCACCAGCGCATGCCCACCCGCACCCTCAAATGCCTGACCACGCAGGTTCCCCCGATCACCCACACGCCGACCATAGCTCTCACCACCCCGATGGGTTCCCCGAGGACGGGGGGAAGGAGTTCCGCCCCGACGACCACCTTCGCAGCGGCATCAGAGGGATTCCCGAGTCCCCGGGTTCCACCTCCCTCCCGCCCTACACGCTATTTCCCATCGACAGCATCCCTCCCGAGGTCCGCGACGTCGCTGGTCGGCTTCGGGAACTCGTCAGTTCGCCGGAATTTGCGGCGAAGTATCCCGCCTTCACGGCTGGGGCACTGGCCGGCGCGCTCATCAGCCTGGCGGGAGCGAGCGGACGATCCGCAGGGCCGACCGCGTCCGCAGGAAGCGGAGCGCCCATCTCGCCGCAGATCCGTGCTACCGAGGCCATCCGTGCCGCCGTCGCTGACAGCTCACCTGCTGCGATGGACACCGGTGCGGCCCGCATGAGCCCCGCCGAGGCACGCGCCGCGCTGGACGCCAAGTTCGGTGACTCAGGTGCGCGGCCTATCCCATCGGCTACTGCGGCGGCGTTGACAGCAGAGCACTCCGGGGTTCGAGGCGGGGGGTCTGCCGCCGACCCCAAAGCCGGAAGCGCGATGTGGCAAGAGAACCCGAATGCCGTGGGAGTCGTGCCCGGTGGGGACGGGTCCGCTGCGGGGGCCCGCCCGGCAGGCGGTGCTGCAAGCGACTTCTCGGCCCCTAGTGGTGTGCACAGGTCAGGAGGCGCTCCCGCGGGGGGGCTCTCCGCGGGAGGCGTCCCGAGCGGACAGGCGGCTCCGGTCCCCCCCAGCCAGCCAGCGGACGGCACTGCCCGCTCCGCGTCAGCCATGCCTATGGCGGCTGCTGCCGCGATGGGACCCGGGGGGCCGGGTGCAGGCGGTGCTGGCGGGATCAGTGCTGGCGGCGGTCGTAGCGCCCTCACCGACGAGCGGCTCAAGGCCGCGAAGAAGCTCCTCGCCGAGCTAGACGGCAAGAACGAACGAGAGGCCCAACGATGAGCGCGCGACCGTGTCACGACTGGTCGGTGTTGAAGTGGAACTCGGATCCGGTGCCGGGAGACCCTGACCATGTCGAGCAGGCGGCCACGAACTACCGCAGCACGGCAACCGCCATCGACGGTGCCGCCAGCAACCTCCGACGGCTGACGTCTGACTCGTGCTCGGTGGCGGTCGACGCCATCCTCAAGCAAAGTCATGAGGCTGCCGAAGCGCTGGCCAAGGTCAGCTCGCGGTACTCCGGCACGGCATACGCGCTGGCGGGGTACGCCCCGGAGCTGAGAGAAGCTCAGCGGATGGCCGACGAGGCGTGGCGCCTGGCCGCCGCTGCCGAGCCGAAGCGGCGGGAGTCGTCTGCTCGGGCTCATGACTTGTGGCTCGGGTGGCGCACGTCATTCAATCCCGACGATGCCGCGAACTTCGAGGAGCTCTATCACCAGCAGAAGGCTGCGGCCGAGACCCATGCCGGCGAGGTCGCTCATGCCAGACACCTGCTCGAGCAAGCAATCAAGAAGCGTGACGAGGCCGCGTCTGTCGCTCAATCCAAGGTGCGCGACGCCTTGGAGCACAGCGAGGTCAATGACACCATTCTCGACTACTTCAAGGAGATCATCGACAAGGGCGCCGATCTCCTGTCGAAGATCGGCAAGTGGATCTGGGACAACATTGACACCATCGCCCTTGTTCTCACCGTCGTCGCGGCGATCACTGCGTTCATCCCCGGAGTCAATGTCATTGCTCCGGCGTTACTCGCCATTTCGAAGGGAGCCCAGCTGCTCGCCAAGGTCAAAGCAGCGGTGACAGCAGTCCAGGCGGTCTGGAAAGGCGTCAAGACCGGCAACTGGGGCGACGCGATCGGGGTGGGTGTGGGTTATCTGCTCGGAAAGGTCGTAGGGAAGGTGGGGGGCTCGTTGGTCATGAAGGACAGACGAAGTATCCAGTCTCTTGCGCGTAAGTACATCGGCCTGTACAACGGGAAGCTGCACGGGCGAGTGACGGGAAACCTCAAGGTGATCGAGACCCAGCGGGTTCGCATGGGAATCACAGAGCGAGACATCGCCAACCGGGTACTCCACGGCCAGGTAGACAACCGACGCGCGGTGCGTGAGGCGCTCGCGACGTTCAATCACTCGCCTAATGCCGCCTTTGCCTCATCCACGGTACAGAGAGTTGAAGCCACTGCTGGATTGATGAAGGGCACCGATCTTACGAGCATCAGGGGCGAGTTGTCCGAACTAGCCAAGCTGAGTGGTAGACCGACCGTCGTAGGGCAGCAGGCGCACAACGTGGCCGAGGGCGCAGCCTTCGTGGTCGAAACCGGCTTCGAAGAAGGCGGCAAGTTCGCCGTATCCCAGGTCCAGAAATACATGAACGCCTACCGGCAAGCCACCCAGACGTGTGGGTCAGGTGCACGATGAAGGCGTTCGCGATCAACCTGGCGCCCGGGTGGCTGCAGTTTGACCTGCTCGGCGATATCGATGAGCAGATCGCTCGCTTTGCTCGCAGTGTGTGGAACAACGCCCCCCCTGCGACGCGCGCGCGTGCCGAGGCCGCTGTCAAGGAGGGATTCGGCCCATTGTTCACTGGCTTGGCTGACGGAGGGGCAGTGGCGGTGATCCTGGCGGCCAAGCCATTCGACGGCCTTGTCGTTCAGCCGATGGCCGTCGTCATGCCGCTCAACGCGCCTGAGGGCCAAACGCCGCTGGACCTTATGGTCGCCGTGGCTGCATCCGATCCCAGCGCGACAGTCGTTGACCTTGACGACCTGGTCGGGCTTCGGGTGATGTCCGTCGCCGATGCATCTGAACGCGTACGCTCGGGCCTGACCGACGCCGCGGCGATCGTCGGCGCGACACTCGTGCCGGACGACGACGGTCGTAGCTTCGACGACGTCGCTGCCGCGGATACTCGCGTTCGCTACTTCATCGGCGACCCCGGTGACGAGGAGCGCTGGGTCGATGTGCTCATGAGCGTGTCCCACACCTCACTCCCCGGCAGCGAAGAGCTGGCGGACGCCTCTGTCGAGCTCTTCGACGCCATGGTCTCGACATTCAGGTGGGTGTCATGACGGAAATCGCACCTTCCCTCTTCCGTGGAAACGCCCCTTGGCTACGGCTCCCGTTGGCAGAGGACCTGTCTGATGTCGATGGGTGGGCCCGTGAGGCGGCCCACCTGGTCGCCGAAGCGCAAGGGTTCACCGACGACAAGGACGCTCTGGAGCGGGTGACGTTCGGACTGCGTCAGCTGGTCGAGATCGAGGCACTACCAGGTTTCGTCGGGCGGGTGTTGTTTGCCCCCGACATCAACGATGGCTCCATTGTCGTCCACTTGACAGTCGCCGCGGTCCAGGCGGACAGCGTGTCCGATCAGCGCGCCCTGCTGGGGATTGACGACGTGGAGGCGTCGGCCGACATCAACGGTCAGGTGGACGATCTTCGGGCGCTGGGCGTGGAGGGTTACCAGATCCTTCGCGTGGACGAGATGGCCGCGATCCATCCCCCGCCAGGCGAGACGAGCAACGTCAAGGTCCTCGCGGCTACCCTGTCGACCGTCGTGCGTCGAGAGGTGCCCGGCCTCGGCGTCGTTGATGTCGTCGCCCTCACCCAATCCACCGAGCTGGTCATTGTGTTCGCCGCGCTCGTGCCGATCATCGACCTGCTTCTCGGTGACGACCTGATGCATGTCCTGGGAGGCGCCTAGGGCAGATGGCTCTCCTCGTCAGCGGCCGCCAACGATGCGGCGCTCTCATCAACCTGGCTCTACGGCATTCCGTCGATGCCATCACCACATCACGAAGTTCCCACATGGAAAGGTCACCACAATGGCAAACATCAACGTTTCGTACCAGGACATCGTTGCCCAGGCCCAGGCCCTGACGCGGGGCAAGGAGGAGATCACCTCCCAGCTCAACGCCCTGCGGAACCAGATCTCGAACCTGGTCAGCGGCGGCTTCGTCACCGACTCGGCGTCCGGCGCCTTCCAGCAGAGCTACGAGCAGTTCAACACCGGCGCGACCACGACGATCGGGGCGCTGGACCAGCTCGCGTCCAACCTCAACATGGTCGCCAATACGCTGCAGCAGACCGACCAGCAGTTGGCTCAGCAGCTCGGTAGCTGACACCACTGCGACTTCCCACGCCGTATGCCGTGCAGCGATCCTGCGCGGCATACGGCGTGTCGGCTTTACATTTGCGTCACAACTGCACTCACGACTTCCCCGGGCGTCACACCAGCCCCTAGAGTTGCGTCGCACGCTCGTGGCCTCCGCCGGCGGGGAAGCCGGCGGCGCGGGTGCTCGACGATCGAGGGAGTTCCATGCAGCCAGAGCGCCAGCTCTCCGAGGTCCGGTTTCTCACCGTGGCCGAGGTCGCCTCGATCATGCGCGTGTCGAAGATGACGGTCTACCGGCTCGTCCACGGGGGAGAACTCCCGGCGGTGCGAGTCGGTCGCTCGTTCCGAGTGCCCGAGGACGCGGTCCACGCCTACCTCAGCTCGTCCTTCGTCGACACCGCGTGAGTTAATCGACGCCGCTTTCCGGGGCGGAACGGCATACCTGGTATGCCGTTCCGCCCCGGAACGTTCCGCGGTTCCGGATGGGTCGCCGACGCCACGTCTCGCGCCGGTCGGCGTCGCTAACGGCCCGAAGCGCGCACCCGGCTGACGATCCGGCTCAGGCCGACGGGGGTGAGCCCGAGGTAGGTCGCGATGTCCTTCTGGGCGACCTTGCCCATGAGGTCGGGGTTGGTCTGCACGAAGTGGCGGTAGCGGTCCTCGGGAGAGCGGGTCAGCAGGTCGCGCTCGCGCTTCTGGGCGGCGGCCAGCTGCAGCAGGGTCATGACGAAGAACATCCGCGCCCACTCCGGATGGGTGATGGCCAGCTGCCACATGACCTCGAGGCTGGCGGCAAAAACCACCGTGTCATCGAGAGCTATCGCACGATGGTCGGCGCCCTTGCCTTCGGCGATGCCCAGCAGCGAGGGGAAGTCGGTGCCGGTGAAGGTTCCGGGGCGCCCGAAGGACGCAAGCTTGGCCATCGGCATCGGCGAAAGCGCCTGGTTCTCGCGGATGAAGCCCGTCGTCCACTCACGGCCCTCGCGCACGATGGCGGTGCGAAGGCACCCACGTTTGACGATGTAGGCGGCCGAGTCCTCATCGCCGATGTCGAACAGCAAGCCGCGCGCGGGCACCTCGATGGTGCGGATGCTCCCGGCATACGTCTCCCAATCGGGCAGGGTCGCCCCGGCGATGAACTCGAACAGGCCGCGCAGGCCGCCCAGCCCGAAGGGCTCCTGCACCGACCCCGTGGTCGGAATGGTCATTCCATGCACCCCCATCGAATACCCAGGGGTGGTGGTTGGCCCGCCCCGAGCATGGCGTGAGCGAAGCCTATAGAGCATGAGCCGGCTGTGAAGGACTTTGACGCTGTGAGATCCACCCGGTCGGGCCGAGATTCCCCGGTAGGCTGACCCCAGCTCCGGTATGCCACCATGGTCCGCCGGCAGGCGACCGGCATCACCCGTGTCTATCGACGCGAATCTTCAGCAGTTTTCTCACGCAAGGATGACCTATGGGTTCTGTGATCAAGAAGCGGCGCAAGCGGATGGCCAAGAAGAAGCACCGCAAGCTGCTGCGTAAGACGCGTCACCAGCGTCGCAACCGCAAGTAGGCGCCGCCCTTCGGCACTCGCGGCCCCGGACGCGACCATTGGTCGCGATCGGGGCCGCTGCTGTCGTCGCTGTCGTCGCTGTCGGCGCTGTCGTCGTCGCGGCCGTCCCTGAGCTCAGCGGATCGGGGGCGGGTGTCGCTACGCGCGAGTAGGATCGGAAGGACCAGTCCAGGACGGAGGTGTCCAGTTGGCCGACGTCGTGCTCATCACGGGGGTCTCGCGCTATCTCGGCGGGCGGTTCGCCCAGGCCCTGTCCGCTGACACCTCGATCGAGCGGATCATCGGGGTCGATGTCGTGCCCCCGCCGCATTCCATCGGCCGGGCCGAGTTCGTCCGCGCCGACATCCGCAACCCCATGATCGGCCGCATCATCGGCCAGTCCAAGGTCGACACCGTCGTGCACATGAACGTGCTGGCCACCCCCACGTCCGCCGGTGGCCGGGTCTCCCAGAAGGAGATCAACGTCATCGGCACCATGCAGTTGCTGGCGGCCTGCCAGAAAGCCACCAGCGTCCGGCGTCTGGTCGTCAAGTCGACGGCGGCGGTCTACGGCAGTTCGCCGCGCGACCCGGCGATGTTCACCGAGGAGACCGGCCCCAAGACCATGCCGACCAGCGGATTCGGCAAGGACTCGGTCGAGGTCGAGGCCTATGTGCGCGGCTTCTCACGCCGCCGCCCGGACGCCGAGATCACCATGCTGCGCTTTGCCAATGTCATGGGCCCGCGGATCAAGACGGCGCTCACCGACTACTTCTCGCTGCCGGTGCTGCCGGTGCCGCTCGGCTTCGACGCCCGCCTGCAGTTCGTCCATGAGCAGGATGTCACCGCTGCGCTGCTCCTGGCGGTCTCCGGACCCCCCGTCCAGATCGTCAATATCGCCGGTGACGGGGTGCTCACCGTGTCGCAGGCCGCGGCCATGGTCGGTCGCCCGACGGTCGGAGTGCCGTTCGCAATCTCCATGCTGGGGGCCGTCATCCGGCGGGCCGGCCTGGCTGATTTCTCCTCCGACCAGCTCTCGTTCCTGTCCTACGGGCGCGGCTTGGACACCACGCGCATGCGCACCGTCATGAACTTCCAGCCACGCTGGGACACTCGGGCGGCCTTCCGTGACTTCGCCGAGCACGCACCGCCGATCGTCCCCGGCGCCGACACCGCGATGGATCTGCTCGGCCAAGGTGCCGGTGGCATGATGCGTCTGGCCGGCGCCGGCGTGGGCCTGGCGTCCCGACTTCGAGAGGTGGTGCGGTAATGCCCGACACCCCTCGTGATGCCTTCGCGACCGGAGCGGCCCGCGCGGCGGGTGAGCGTCGCCGTCGGCGCGCCACGCCGCTGGTCGGCGCCCCACCGGTACCGGTCGTGCCCGGACCGCTCGTGGGACCGACCGCACCCAGCGCGTCTGACACCTCACTGACGCCAGGTATGCCGTCCGTCCCAGACCCGGTCACCGTCGCCTCCCCGGCGGCGGCCAGTGCGGGAGCCGGAGCCGCGACACCGCCAGTCCGCAAGCCGCGGGCCCCGTCCCGTCACCGCCCGGTGCCCCAGGTCACGCCCGTGCCCGCGACCGAAACCGCGGTCGACGTCCGCCCGCGGACCCGACCGCCGGTTCGGCGGTTGCGCTCGGTCCCCACGCCATCGAGCGAGTCGACAAGCGGCCCCCAGGTCGCAAGCCCGGCCGCCACTGCCGGCGAGGACCTGGCCGCCCGGGTCGCCGAGGCCCGCCAGACCAGCGCGAACAACGAGGCCGCGGCGGCACCGGCGGCCGACCGAGGCAAGACTGCGGGGAGCGCGGGCCGGGGCGACACGGCATACCGGCCGCGGTTGGTCCGTGATGGTGAGGGCCCCACGATCTCCGAGTCGCTGTTGGCCGCGGCGCTGACCCAGCAGGAGCTCACCCCCGACATCGAGGACGTCATCGCGGCGGTCATCGGCGTGCTGCGCACCCTGGCCGCGGCCTCCGGGCTCGGGCCGGACGAGGTCGAGACCCAGGTGGCGCGCACGCTGGCCTTCCTGCGACGGCGGCTCACCGGCGAATACCTCGTCGACGAGTTCGGCTTCGACCAGGACTACACCGAGAACTTCTACCTGCCCGTGCTCCGGCCGCTCTACAAGCAGTGGTTCCGGGTCGAGGTGCGCGGCGTCGAGAACATCCCCGCTGAAGGCGCCGGGCTCATCGTCGCCAACCACTCCGGCACCATCGCGCTGGACGCCCACATGGTGCAGGTCGCCGTCCACGATGCCGAGCACCGCGGGCGTTTCCTGCGGCTGCTCGGGGCCGACCTCGTCTTCCAGACCCCGCTCATCGGGCCGCTGGCGCGTAAGCAGGGGGCCACCCTGGCCGCCAACGCCGACGCCGAGCGGTTGCTCAGCAGCGGCCAGCTCGTCGGAGTCTTCCCGGAGGGCTTCAAGGGCGTCGGGAAGCCGTTCAGTGAGCGCTACAAGCTGCAGCGGTTCGGGCGTGGCGGCTTCGTCAGCGCCGCGATCCGCACCGGCACGCCGATCATCCCGTGCTCGATCGTCGGCGCCGAGGAGACCTACCCCCTCATCGGCAATGCCAAGCTGCTCGCGCGACTGTTCGGGGCGCCTTACTTCCCGATCACGCCGACGTGGCCATGGCTCGGACTGCTTGGCCTGGTGCCCCTGCCGAGCAAGTGGATCATCGAGTTCGGCGAGCCGATTCCCACAGCGCAATACGGCAGCGCGGGCGCCGACGACCCCATGCTCGTGTTCGACATCACCGACCAGGTGCGCGAGACCATCCAGCAGACCCTCTACTCCCTGCTCATGCTGCGGCGGTCGGTCTTCTCGTGACCCGGCGGTGAGCGGGCTCTCCCGGGACCGTTGGTGGCGACCCCGCGCCAAGCCCGCCCCAGGTGCCCAACGGGTGCAGGTCATCAGCCGCCCGGGGTGTCACCTCTGCGAGGAAGCGCTTGCTGTCGTCGCGCAGGTCTGCGACAGGGCCGGTATGCCGTTCGAGGTCACCTCGGTCGTCGGTGACCCGGCGCTCGAAGCCCAGTTCGGAGACCTCGTGCCGGTGGTGCTCGTCGATGGTCGCGAGGTCGCCCGCTATCGGATCACCGCCGCCGAACTGCGCTCCGCCCTGAATTTCTGACCGTTTGGTCCGCTAGACGGAACAGACTTTGTGCAACGCTTCACAAACCCCTTACTCTGGCCACGACCACCGATGGCGACCGTCGGTTGGCGGTCCCAAGGAAGGAGTCGGTGAGTGCCCATGACGCCGAGCCCTTCCCCTCACCGGGACATCCCGGCCGCGACGGTCTCGCGCTTGCCTACCTACCTGCGGGCCCTGCACAGCGCGGCCGCCCAAGGCGTGACGACGGTCTCCTCGGGCCAGTTGGCCACGGCCGCGGGAGTCCTGCCGACCCAGTTGCGCAAGGACCTCAGCCACCTCGGGTCGCACGGGGTGCGGGGGGTCGGCTACGACGTGGCTCGGCTCATCGTCGAGATCACCAGCGCGCTGGGGCTCGGTCGCGACTGGCCCGTGGCCATCGTCGGGATGGGCAATCTCGGGCGGGCGCTCACGGCATACTCCGGTTTTGGCACCGAAGGATTCCACGTCGTCGCGGTGCTCGATCGTGACCCTGCCCTCGTCGGTGAGCGGGTTGCCGGCCTCACGGTCCGCCATATCGACGAACTCCCCACCCTCGTCGCCGAACTCGGCATCGCCATCGGGGTCCTCGCCACGCCCGCCGACGGCGCCCAGGCGGCCGCCGACGCATTGGTGGCTGCCGGCATCGAGGCCATCCTCACCTTCGCCCCCGCGGCGCTCGCGCTGCCGCCCGGGGTGTCCCTGCGGAGGGTCGACCTCGCGACCGAACTCCACGTCCTGGCCTTCCTGCGGCATGGCGGAGCGGGGATCGGGGCGTCGGTCTCCGATCTGGCCAAGGTCGGGGTGGCCGGATGAGCCGGACCTGCCAGATGAGCCGGATGCGCCCGATGACCTCCTGGTGGGAGGAGCGCCCATGACGCCGCTGACCTCGCCCCAGGCCGGGCAGCCGCCAGCGGCACGTGTCGCGTTCGTGGGCGCCGGGCCGGGCGATCCCGGGCTGATGACCGTGCGCTGCCGCGACCTGCTGGCGGAGGCGGACATCGTCGTGCTCGACCAGGTGGGCCGGTATGCCGTTGTCGAGGCTTTCGCGCGCCCCGGTGTCCAGGTCATCGACGCAGGTCACGACCATGACCAACCAGACCTTGCCGTGTTGCGCACGGCGAAGGTCATCGTCAACGCCGCGCGCGGTCTCGGGGAGCACGGGCTCGTCGTCCGACTCATGGACGGTGACCCGGCGCTCTTCCACGGGGTCGCCGACGAAGCCCTCGAACTCGCCCGGGCCGGGGTGCCGTTCGAGGTCGTCCCCGGTGTCAGCGCGGTCACTGCCGCCGCGATGTATGCCGGTATCCCGCTGACGACCGCGGCCACGACCGCCGTGCATGTCGTCGACGCCTCGTGCCCTGGTCACGATTGGTCGGGACTGTCCGACGCCTCCAGCACCGTCGTCGTCCTCGGCCCGCCGACGCGGCTGGGGGAGGCACTCACGGCACTGCTCCAGGCCGGCCGGCAGGGATCGACCCCCGTCGCCCTCGTGGAGGCCGGCACGACCACCGCCCAACAGACCCGGACGACCACCCTGGACAAGGCCCCTGCGGCGTTGGCGTCTGACGGCATGTCGTTCCCGGTCCTGGCGGTGCTCGGGCCGTCGGTCGAGCTGCGCGACCGGTTGTCCTGGTTCGAGACCAAGCCGCTATACGGCTGGCAGGTGCTCGTGCCGCGCACCAAGGAACAGTCCGGTGCGACGACCGAGCGGCTCACGGCATACGGGGCACGTCCCACCGTGGTGCCGACCATCTCGGTCGAGCCGCCCCGCACCCCGGCCCAGATGGAGCGGGCGGTCAAGGGGTTGGTCACCGGTCGCTATGCGTGGGTGGGGTTCACGTCGGTAAATGCGGTGCGCGCGGTGCGCGAGAAGGTGGAGGAGTTCGGGCTGGACGCCCGGATCTTTGCCGGCGTTGGCATCGCCGCCGTCGGGGGTGTCACTGCCAGCGCTTTGCGGGAGTGGGGGCTCAACCCCGACTTGGTCCCGTGCGGCGAGCAGTCCGCTGCCGGGATGCTGCTGGATTGGCCGGAGGTCGACGACAGCGAGGACGCCTGCAATCGGGTCTTCCTGCCGCGCGCCGATATCGCCACCGACACGTTGGTGGCCGGACTCACCGAAATGGGCTGGGAGGTCGACGACGTCACGGCATACCGGACCGTGCGGGCGGCTCCGCCGCCGGCGCCGATCCGCGAGGCGATCAAGAGTGGTGCCTTCGACGCGGTGCTCTTCACGTCGAGCTCGACGGTGCGCAACCTGGTCGGGATCGCCGGTAAGCCGCATGCCCAGACTCTGGTCGCGTGTATCGGCCCGCAGACGGCGAAGACCGCCGAGGAACACGGGCTGCGGGTCGACGTGCTCGCGGCGACGCCCAGTGCGCTGGAGTTGGTCGATGCGCTTGCGGCGCACGGCACCGCGCGGGCTGCGGCGGCGGCGGAAGCCGGTTTGCCGGTGCGTCGGCCGAGCCAACGTCGACACGCTGGTCGCCGCCGCGCCCGCTGAGCTGGCCGCCACTCACCCGTTCAGACGCCGGACAAACGCCAGTTTTGGTGTGGCGGATGTTGCGTCAGAGCGCAACATCCGCCACACCAAAATGTGGGCAATGAGCAAACTGTGGAGAGTTGGGCCGGTCTGACGTGTGTTGGTCAGGCGGACTTGGCCAGCTGGATGTCAGGCGGACTTGGCCAGCTGGAGGTCAGGCGGACTTGGCCAGCTGGATGTTGGTCAGGCGGACTTGGCCAGCTGGATGTCCAGGACGATCGCGATCTTCTCGGAGACCAGCACGCCGCCGCCCTCGAGCGCGGCGTTCCAGTTCAGGCCCCAGTCCTTGCGGTTGACATCGGCGCGGGCCTCGAAGGCAGCCTTGGTGTTACCCCACGGGTCCTGGGCGACGCCGCCGAACTCCAGGTCGAAGGTCACCGAGCGGGTGACGCCCTTGATGGTGAGGTCGCCGGTCAACGAGTCGGGGGTGACCGCCGTCGAGACGAAGGTCATCTGCGGGTAGGTCTCCGCGTCGAAGAAGTCGGGGCTGGTGAGGTGGGCGTCCCGGTCGGCATTGCCGGTGCTCACCGATGCGATCTGGGCCGACGCGGTGACCGAGGAGTCCGCGAACTTCTCGGCAACGGTCACGGTTCCCGCGACGTCGGAGAAGCGCCCGCGAACCTTCGAGACCATGAGGTGCCGGGCGACGAAGCCCACCTCGGAGTGGTTGGGGTCGACGGTCCACGTGCCGGGAGTGAGGTCGGAAAGCGCGCTCATGGCTGGTCCTTTCGTTGGGGCGCCCGCAGCAGCCGCGAGCAGTCATGAAGGGAACATGATTGAAACGGCAACTATTCCCGGAACTCTACCCCGAGTTTCCCGCTCCGGCGCAGAGCCGCGCCCTATGCTGGCGCTCGGGCCCTGGGCACGCGACGCCCGCGGTCCGTCGGGGAAGGTGGGTGGAGATGGGCAGCCGCGAGCCACGCTGGCTGAGCACGACCGAACAGCAGACTTGGCGCGCCTTCTTGCGGGGCGGCCGCCAACTCATGGAGGCGCTGGACCGCGATCTGGTGCCCTACGGGATGTGCCTCTCGGAATACGAGATCATCTCGATGCTCTCCGAGGCGCCCGATCACCAGTTGCGCATGTCGGAGTTGGCCACCATCGTCGTGCAGTCGCGTAGTCGGCTCACCCATACGGCCACCCGGCTGGAACGCCGGGGTTGGGTGACCCGGGCGCCCTTCCCGGGCGACGGGCGCGGCGTGCTGCTGACCCTCACCGAGGCCGGTCTGGCCAAGGTCATCGAAACCGCGCCCGGCCACCTCGCCAGCGTCCGGGCCCGCCTCATCGATCAGCTCACCCCTGCCCAGATCAAGACGCTCGGCCAGATCATGACCACCGTCAGCGAGGGCATGGAGCAGTAACCCTGTCCCAACCCCCGTCCCACGCGGACCGGGGCTGCACGGCATACCCGGGTGGCTCTGCGAGAATGAGCCATGCCTACGACGACCGTCGTTCATCTCATGCGCCATGGCGAGGTTTTCAACCCCGAGGGCGTTCTCTACGGCCGCCTGCCCGGCTATCACCTCAGCGACCTCGGGCGTGAGATGGCCCAGGTTGTCGCCGATCATTTGGCCGCTCACGACATCACCCACGTGGTGGCCTCGCCGCTGGAGCGGGCCATCGAGACGGCCAGCCCGATCGCCGCGTCGCACAACCTCGGCATCACCGTCGACCCGCGGGTGGTCGAGGCCGGCAACTTCTTCCAGGGCAAGCGGGTGGGTGTCGGCGACGGCGCCCTGCGCGAACCGAAGTATTGGGGCAAGCTGGTGGACCCCTTCACCCCGAGTTGGGGCGAGCGCTATGACGGCATTGCCGCGCGCATGCTCGCCGCCATCGAGGATGCGCGGATCGCGGCGACCGGCCACGCGGCGGTCATCGTGTCGCACCAGCTGCCGGTGTGGACGGTCCGCTCCAAGCTGGAGGGTCGGCGGCTCTGGCACGACCCCCGCAAGCGCGAGTGCGCGCTCGCGTCACTCACCTCGCTGCACTACAGCGACGGCGAACTGGTCACCATCACCTACAGCGAGCCGGCCGCCGAGCTCCTTGAGCGAGCGGCCAAGAAGTCCGGCGCCTGATGCGTCGCTCGGCGAGTCACGGTCCGCGGCGCCGCATGATGGCAGCCGTGATCGGGATGACCCTGACGGTCGGGCTGGCTGCCTGCAAGTCAGACCCCAATTCACTTGAGGCGCAGGCGAATTCAGGCAGCAGAGCTGGCTACCTCGCCGGAGATGGCACGATCGAGCAGATCGCCCCGGCCAAGCGCGCTGCGCCCATCGACCTGCAGGGCACGACGGTCACCGGGTCGACCTGGTCATGGGCCGCCGACGGGAAGGGCAAGGTCGTCCTGGTCAACGTCTGGGGCTCGTGGTGCGGTCCCTGCCAGGAGGAAGCCCCGGCGCTTACCCGGGCCTGGGCGGCATACGCGACCTCCGGCAAGCCAGTCGCGTTCGTCGGGGTGAGCATCAAGGAATCCCCCCAGAACGCCGCCGCAGCGGCCACGGCCCTCGGCTATCCCTCGATCAGCGACCGGGCCAGCGGCGGCACCCCGATGCTCAGCCTGGCCGGCATCGCCCCCGCGACCCCGACGACGCTCGTGCTCGACAAGCAGGGCCGACTGGCTGCCCGGGTCCTCGGCGGCACCACCGAGGTCACCCTCAAGACCCTCGTGGACGCCGTGCTGGCAGAACCGTGATGCCCGGTATGCCGGGTACGCCGGCTTTCGCGGTAGCCGACTCGACGATCGCCTCCGGGGCACTTCCCCTCGCGGCTCTCGTCGCAGCGCTCGCCGGGCTCATCTCATTCGCCTCCCCGTGCGTGCTGCCGCTCGTGCCGGGGTTCCTCGGCTATGTCACTGGGCTCTCGCAGACCTCGCTAGAGCAGCGCCGACGCTCGCGCCTCATCCTCGGAGCGCTGCTGTTCGTCGTGGGCTTCTCGGTGGTCTTCGTCGCGTCGATCACCGCGGCGTCGGTCGCCGGGGCCGCCCTCATCAGATACCAGACCGTCCTCACCCGCGCCGGTGGTGTGCTCGTCATCCTGCTGGCCCTGGTCTTCCTCGGCATGGGCGCGCAACGCGAGCTGGGCTTCGGCTGGCGACCGGCCGCCGGCCTGGCCGGAGCGCCGCTGCTCGGCCTGGTCTTCGGCCTGGGCTGGACCCCGTGCACCGGACCCACCCTCGCCGCGATCATGGCCCTGGCCGGCCCCCTCGGCGGGGACGCGCCCGTTGCGCGCGGAGTCGTGCTCGGCACGGCATACTGCCTCGGTTTGGGGCTGCCCTTCCTCGCCATCGCAGCCGGCTGGCAGCGCGCCACCCGAGCCAGCGCCTGGGTGCGCCGCCACCAGCGCGGGGTGCAGCGCACCGGCGGTGCTTTGCTGCTGCTCGTGGGGGTGCTCATGGCCACCGGACTGTGGGAGGGCATCATGTCGTGGGTGCAGACCCACCTCATCAACGGCTTCCAGGTGGTGCTGTGAGCGCCGGGAACTCGCCACAGCGCGAGGCCGAGATCCGCCAGCCGCAGCTCGGCCCGCTCGGCTGGGCGCGCTGGGCGTGGCGCAACCTCACGTCGATGCGCACGGCGCTGTTCCTGTTGTTGCTGCTCTCGGTGGCCGCGGTGCCAGGCTCGATCTTCCCGCAGCGCTCCATCGACGCCGGCCGGGTCGCCGACTATCTCGCGGCCAACCCGACCATCGGCCCGTGGCTCAACCGGTTCGGCTTCTTCGAGGTCTACCAGTCGCCGTGGTTCTCGGCGGTCTACCTGCTGCTGGTCATCTCGCTCATCGGCTGCATCATCCCGCGCACCAAGCTGCACTGGCATGCCCTGCGTTCCCGCCCGCCACGCGCCCCACGTCACCTCGAGCGCCTCGGCACCTCGGCGACGGCCCGGTATGCCGGTCCGCCCGACGCTGCGCTCGCCGCGGCGCGGGAGGCGTTGCGGCGCAAGCGTTTCCGGGTCTTCTCGCACGACGACTCGTCGGTCAGTGGCGAGGCCGGCTTCCTGCGCGAGACCGGCAACCTGCTCTTCCACGTGGCGATGTGCGTCGTCATCGTCGGCGTGGCCGTGGGGCACCTCTTCGGTTGGCGGGGTGATGTCATCGTCACCGAGGGCGAGACCTTCGCGTCGGTGTTCTCGCAGTACGACACGTTCAACACCGGGGTCATGGTCGACCCGAATGCCTTGCCGCCGTTCACGATTCGCCTCGACAAGCTCGACGTGCGGTTCGAGCGGGAGGCGGGCGGGGCACAGTTCGGTGCGCCGCGAGGGTTCACGGCATACACGACGACGGTGGAGCGACCCGGGCAGTCGGCGCAACAGCACACGATCTCGGTCAACGAGCCGCTCACCCTCGGGGGAGCCGATGTCTACCTCTTGGGCAACGGCTACTCGCCGGTCGTCACCGTGCGCGACGCCGCCGGGAAAGTCATCTATCAGCAGGCCACGCCGTTCCTCGCGCAGGACAACCTCTACAAATCGGTGGGGGCCATCAAGGTGCCCTCGGCCGGTCCGAAACAGTTGGGTTTCAGTGGCTTCTTCCTGCCGACCGCCGAGCCGACCTATGTCAACGGACCCGAGTCGGTCTTTCCCGACCTCGACTCCCCGGAGCTGGCGCTGTCGGTCTGGGAGGGCAATCTCTTCCCCGGAGGGCGGCCTCAGTCGGTCTACACCCTCAACACCGCCGAGCTGACGCCAGTGCCGCGGGCCGACGGCAAGCCGCTGGCGATCCGCCTCAAGCCTGGCCAGAGCTACGAGTTGCCGGGCGGGCGCGGGTCGATCTCCTTCGACTCGGTGGCCCGGTTCGCCGGATTCTCAGTGCGCACCGATCCCGGCAAGGGGCTCACCCTGGCGGCGGCGCTGGCGACGATCGCCGGGCTGGTCGCCTCGCTGCTGGTCCGCCGACGCCGGGTGTTCGTGCGGGTCGAGCCGGATCCCCAGGCCGGGAGTGGTGCGACGTCGACTACCCTCGTCACCATCGGTGCCCTTGCCAAGAGCGCCGACCCTGGGCTGAGCGCCTTCGTCTCCGACCTGGCCGCCCAGCTCGCCACGAGCCCCACCCCCGTCGCCTCGGCGACCCGCACCGAACGGACGTGACGATGCCACTGCTGGTGACGGCCTCGGCAACGCCAGAGCTCGCGAACTGGTCCAACCTGGCGCTCTATTCGGCCATGGCGGTCTACACCATCGCCATGTTGCTCTTCGCGTCGCACCTGGCGGCGCTCGGCCCGGACACGAGTGCCGACGCGTCCGCCGACGCGTCCGCGGCCGGGGCCGGTGCCGATCGCGCCGATAGTGCCGATCGTGACGGCGAGTTGGTCGGTGCCGTGGCGGGCAGCGTGGCTGGTTCGGTTGCCGGACGCTCCGTGCTGGACGGGTCGAGCCCCACTTCGTCGGTGACGGCAACGCCGACGGGTTCCAGCTCCGGGTTCGGCGACGACGGCACAGGCGGGTCGTTGCGGGCCCGCAAGCTCGGCGCGACAGGGATGAGCATGACCTGGCTCGCGAGCATCCTGTTGCTCGCGTCGGTCGTGCTGCGCGGGCTTTCCGTTGCTCGGGCGCCCTGGGGCAATATGTTCGAGTTCGCCACAGCCGGTGCGACCGTGGCGGCCTTTGCCTACCTGCTGTTGGCCCGGCGTCACCGCTGGGAGTGGCTCGGCATCTTCGTCGTCGGCCCGATCCTGCTCACCCTCGGCACCGCCTTGCTGGCCTTCTACACCGAGGCCGCCGAGCTGATGCCGGCGCTCAAGAGCGTCTGGCTGGTCATCCACGTCACCGTCGCGATCCTCGCCGTCGGCCTGTTCATCGTTGCCTTCGGCCTCGGCGTCGCCTACCTGCTCAAGGTGCGCCGCGATGCGGCCGAAGTGGGCACCCGTTCGCGCCGACTGGCCTTCCTCGACTCGCTGCCCAGCGCCACGCGACTGGAGCGGTCGGCATACGGGCTCAACATGGTCGGCTTCATCCTCTGGACCTTCACGCTCGTCGCCGGCGCGATCTGGGCGCAGAAGGCCTGGGGCTCCTACTGGACGTGGGACCCCAAGGAGGTCTGGACCTTCGTCGTCTGGGTCGTGTATGCCGCCTACATGCACGCCCGCGCGACCGCCGGATGGGAGCCGCGCAAGGCGATGTGGATCGCCATCGCGGCCTTCGCGACCGTCATCGTCAACTTCGCGGTCGTCAACGTCTTCTTCGTCGGGCAGCACTCCTACTCGGGACTCTGATGGCTCAGAGGCTCTGAGCGGGACGCTGCCGCCATGCGCCGGATCGTCCGGCGCCCGGGTTGAGAGGTGCTCGTGCTCCGCTACACCGTCCTTCGGGTCGCCCTGTTCTTCGCGTGCTTCGGCGTGCTCTGGCTGCTGGGGATGCGCTCCCA
The DNA here is from genome assembly GCA_016710645.1 of Actinomycetales bacterium. GTDB lineage: Bacteria > Actinomycetota > Actinomycetes > Actinomycetales > Dermatophilaceae > Phosphoribacter. The sequence goes on from JADJVI010000027.1 coordinate 85,549, forward strand.
GGAACAGCAGTTGCTCGCCGTCGCGGGCGCCGCAGTGATCTCGATGGTGCTCTCGTTCATCTTCCTGCGGCCGCTCCAGCAGGACATTTCAGACAAGATCAACGCCCGGGTGAGCCGGCGGATCGCGCAGCAGCACGAGCGGGATCAGCATGGTGGGGCGGCCGTCACCGATGACTTTGACGCCGCTGCCGAGGATGCCGAGGCCGAAGCCTCCGAGCGCAAGGCCGACTGAGCGTCTGAGCGACAGACAGGCTCAGGGCTCAGCCGAGGGCCAGCCCGGCGGCGAGCAGCACGGCATACCCGAGTTGCAGTTTGCCGGTGCCGGCGAGCACGGGGATGAGCGCCGGGCCGGTGGCACCGGACCGCAGCGTGCGTAGCGGGCCGAGGGCGAGGCCGGCCGACGCCAGCGCGAGCAAGGACCAGGGGCGCCAGAGCGCGCAGCCGGCCGCCGCGAGCAGGGACACGGCGACCAGGACGATCCACAACCGGCGGGTGCGAGCGTCGCCGAGGCGCACGGCGAGGGTGTTCTTGGCGGTGGCCGCGTCACCGGGGCGGTCGCGCAGGTTGTTGGCCACGAGGATCGCCGAGGCCAGCGCGCCCACGCCGACCGCGCCGAGCAGGCCGGGGATGGTCAGCGTGAGGGTCTGGGTGTAGAGCGTGCCCAGTGTGGCGACCAGTCCGAAGAAGATGAACACCATGACCTCGCCGAGACCGCGGTAACCGTAGGGGTTGGAGCCACCGGTGTAGCGCCAGGCCGCGACGATGCAGGCCAGGCCAATGGGGATGAAGATCCAGGTCTGCGAGATCGCCACGAGCGCGAGGCCGAACACCGCCGCGGAAAAGAAGCTCAGGTATGCCGCCGCCTTGACGCTGCTCGGAGCGGCCAGTCCCTGCCCCACGAGCCGCACCGGACCGACCCGCGCTTGGTCGGTGCCGCGGATGCCGTCGGAGTAGTCATTGGCGTAGTTGACGCCGATCTGCAGGAGCAGGGCGACGGCGAGGGCGAGCAGGCCGTAGCCCACATCGGAGTCGCCAATCGCCGCGGCGGCGCCGGTGCCGACGAGAACGGGGGAGATCGCGGCGGGCAGGGTGCGCGGGCGGGCGCCCTCCACCCACTCCATCAAGCTGGCCATGCTGTCCTTCGATACGTATGCAATCGGTGCAATTGCTGCGGCTGATCCAAGTGGTACGGCGGGTGGGGTCGGTCGGGCTTCAGAGCCCGCGCAGGAAGTCCGGGTCGTCTTCAGGCCCGCGCGGTCCGGAGGGGGGCGTGCCGCGGCGGCCGAGCGGTCCCCAGGGCGGGGTGGCCTGTGGGCGTCCGGCGAAGATCCACGCGATCGGACCGACCCAGACGGCGATGACGATGAGGGCCAGCCAGGCCAACTTGGGCATATTGCGGACCCGCTCGTCAGGGGTCTGCACGCAGTCGATCACTGCGTAGATGGTCAGCCCGAGAGCGAGCACTGCCAAGAGGACGCGGGCCATGGACGCTCCTTCCACCGGACGACAGGGGCCGGTCCGGCGGGGGGACCCGCGCGGCATACCGTGCTTCTTTAGTGTCTCATCATTTGTCTCGGGCCCGTCTCGCGGCGACCTCGGCGAGCAGGGCGGCCAGCGCGGCGCGGTCGGGTTTGCCTGGCCCGCGCATGGGGAAGGCGTGGACGGCGTGCAGGATCTGCGGCAACGCGGCGTCGGGGAGCAGACCACGCAGCATCGCGCGAGCGTCGTTGAGGGTGGGGGGTGGTTGTTCGGTGGCGCCCGGTGAGCGCGGGGGGTCGAGGACGATCGCCGCGGCGACCGCCTGACCCCACCGGGCGCTCGGAATGCCGACGACGACGGCGTCACGCACGCCCGGCAGATAACGCACCAGTGCGTCTTCGACCGGGCCGGGTGCGACCTTGACGCCGCCGGTGTTGATGAGGTCGTCCGCCCGGCCGGTGATGTGCAACTGGCCGTCGTCGTCGATCTCGCCGAGATCGTCAGTGCGGAACCAGCGCACCCAGTCGGCGTCGGTGTGGAAGTGGTCGGTCGTCCGTGCCGGGTCGCCGAGATACCCGTGCGCGATGGTCGGGCCGCCGAGCACGACGTGCCGGTCGTTGTCGATGTGGACCTGGACATCGGGCAGCGGCGAGCCGTCGTAGACACACCCGCCGCAAGTTTCGGTCATCCCGTAAGTGGCCACGAGCGGGATCCCCTCGGTGAGCGCCCGGTCGCGCAGACTCGGACTGGTGGCGGCTCCACCGCAGAGCACCGCGTCGAACCTCTTGAGCATGCCGATCGCCCCGGGATGGCCCAGCAGGCGGGTGAGTTGCGTCGGCACCAACGACAGGTATGCCGGGTGGTCACCGAACGGCATACCCTCGGCTGCCTGGATGAAACCGCGGGAGGTGAACCCGTGGGAGAGGTCCATGACCACCGGCGGGCCGGCCCCGAGGACCGAGCGGACGAGCACCTGGATGCCGGCCACATGGTAGGGCGGGAGGGCGAGCAGCCAACGTCCCGGGCCGGCGAGGGTGGCGTGGGTGCCGTTGACCGAGGCGCGCAGGGCGGCGGCACCGAGCATGGTGTGTTTGGGCAGCCCGGTCGAGCCCGAGGTGGAGATGACCAGGGCGAGGTCTGGCGGGAGGTCGGCGGGGTGGACGTCGGGCAGCGGGGCGGGCGTGCTTCCGGCGGCGTAGGGCGCCAGAGCCGGGCCGGAGCCGTCCAGGGCGGCGCGCAGGTGGGGGAGGAGATCAAGCACGGCTGCGCCCATGCCGAGTGGAAGCGTTTGCAGTCGGGGTCTTGCCGACGTGGGAGGGAGGTCGCGGGTGGGCATGGTGTGGAGGCGGTCAGGCCGAGAGCGGCCGCGTCGTCACGGAATCCACGCCCGGAGCCTATCGGCAGCCCGCCCGATTCGCACGAGCTCGGCCCAGATCGGCCTGATTCAGACCAGCTCGGGTCAGGCCGCGCCAGACGAGGGTGAAAGGGGTTCGATGTGGAGTGGGGGTTCGTCCGCGGTCAGATGTTTAGCGCCTCGATGTAGGCAATTCGGCCAGCCACCGCCGCAGTGAAGTTTGCGACGGATACTTCCTGCACCGGCTCCTCGAGGATCCCTTCTCCCGGGCATGTGGTGAGCACGCACGTGGCGTCGTAGAGGCGCTCGCGCACCAATCGCTGGGCCAGGATGCGGTAGCGGTCGATGTAGGAGGTGCCATGAAAGATGGGGTCCGCTGGGAAGAGCGTGATCGGGTCTCGCCTGGAGACGCGTGAAGACACATCCGAATGCTCGATGACGAACACGAAACCGAGCCATGGGCGCACGGGCCCAAAGGTGCCCTCCTCGTACGCCTTCCAGATGTCCACGGCGTTGCCGAGCGCCTCTTCGGTGCGGTTGTTGAAGTTGTTGCCGATCGAGCCCACTTGCGACTTGAACTCAACCGCCGCGACGAGCGCACCCTTGAAGGTGACGAGGAGGTCCCAGTCTTTCGATCGGCGATAGTGCCCGGGCAGGGTCAGGCGCGCCCCACGGAGGACTTCAGCTCCCCGTTCGACCAGTGGCGCGAACTGCTCGGCTACCGCGTCCTCGAGGGGGCGCAGGTGCTTGCCGCCGGTGACGGCGCCTCGGGTGCCCGCGTCCAGGTTGCCCGACTCGACCTGGCGTTGAGCCTGCAGGTCCCGTCCGGTCCAGAACGCTCGCACTGCGGAGTCGAAACTGTCGAAGGAACTCACGCTGCGACGTTATCGGCTCGCAGGCCGTAGGCGCGTAGCGCTGCGTGGCTCGCCGCCTCTCGGTCGCCCCGCTCGAAAGCGTCGGCGAGCTCAGCTGCCAATTCCGGGCTGATCGAGGACGGCTCTGGGACTCGGATCTTCCGGAGGTACTGCGACTGGAACCGGAGCGTGCCCCCACGCATCCGCACGCAGTAGGCCTCGATAAAGGACTGCGCGACCGACGACAACAGGAGACCACCCAGCACCTTGAGATCCCAGGTTTTCGCGGTGATCCAGTACAGGTTGTGGTGCGGGTAGTGTCCGCCCGCCTCATAGACGGGCGTGATGTGAGCCTTCATGTCCTGAAGGACTAACTTGGGCTCGCTGATCAACGCGTAATTGACCTTGTCGATCGTCTTGAACCACGCGTTGGGTTGCTTCCGCGCCACGTAGCGCTCGCGGAGCTTCGGATGACGCGCGTAGTGAGCGGCGAGCTTGGGAAAGGACTTGAGATCCACGAGGCTGCCGTCCGGGAGCCAGGGGTTGAGGAGAACCGAACCGCCCCACCTGAACGTGCCCTGGCGGACATCGTTGGTCATGATCATCGGCAACTTGCGATCATCCTCGACATCGACATCGACCGGCGCAATGTAGGCATGGTCCGCCCCAGTGGCGACCCCGATGCCGACCTTGGCGCCCGTCTGCTCGATCGTGGGGAAGCGCCGGTTCAGGTCGTCCAGCAACGCGATGCTGTCTGGGTCGCCGGCCGGCCACAGGTCATCGCCTGCGAACCAGTGCGCGATCCGGTGGGCGGTGAATGATTGAGCGTGTTCCGCCGCGGAGTTCGCCAGGGTGAAGCGAGTCAGTTGCGCTGCGGCCGCTTCGTCGAAGTCTGCCTTGCACTCTGCGATGACGGCTGAGCCCTGACCCGCTCGGGTGAGCACGGTGATCGCTGGATAGGCGCTGACCGCGGCCTGGAAAACGTCGGCGTCATGCAGTTGCCACACGGCATCGACCGAACAGAGCGACGTGACGATCTTGCGGAGTTGGGCGCCGTATGCGTTGCGCATCCAGCGATCGGCGCAGATGAACGCGTGCTTGCCACCCGGCCGCAGTTGCCCTATCCCCTTCTCAAAGAACGCGACGTAAATGTCCGCTCGGCCGGTCATCGATCGGTACATGCGGCGGTAGGTGTACTCGGCCTGTTGGTCCAGCTCGTCGGACCGAATGTATGGCGGGTTCCCCACCACGACATCCGCCCGAACGTCCTCGTCATCCAGGAGGTAGTCGGCGGTCCTCAGCCAGCCCGAGGCAATCTGAAGCGCGACTCGTTCGGGGACCCCTGCGGCTGCCAGCATCGAACTGCTCGCCTTGACGCACGTCTCAACATGACCGGCTTGCAGGTCGTAGCCCCGCAAGCAGTTGCGGAGTTGGATGGGGGCGATCCCCCGACGGCTCGCTGACTCCAGGAGCCGCTCGACCATCGGGATCCAGAAGGCTCCGGATCCGACGGAGGGCTCGACTGCGACGAGCTTCGTGAGGTCTCGATCGGCCGTGTACCCAACGAGGTCCAGCATCGCGTCGACGACCCAGCGCCGGGTGAACACCTCGCCGTAGTTGGGTGCGATCATGGCGTCAGACTATTCGGGGGCACTGACGGTCCGGTTGGTTCATCCACAGGCGCGCGAGATCTGCCATTTCGGGCAAGCTCCCTCTTGACACGACCGGCGATTCCGTGACGAAGCGGTACTTCTGTGCCAGAAGGCTCGCTCCTCACTCAGAAGTACCAGGGGAAGGGGGACCAGTCGGGGTCGCGCTTCTCCAGGAACTGGTCGCGCCCTTCGACGGCTTCGTCGGTCATATAGGCCAATCGGGTGGCCTCACCGGCAAACACCTGCTGCCCCATCAACCCGTCGTCCACGAGGTTGAACGCAAACTTGAGCATCCGGATCGCCTGCGGGCTCTTGCCCATGATCTCCCGCGCGGCCTCCAGTGCGGTCGGCTCCAGTTCGTGGTGCGCGGCAACGATATTGACCGCGCCCATCCGGTGCATGTCGTCGGCGGAATAGGCCCGCCCGAGGAAGAAGATCTCCCGCGCCGCCTTCTGCCCGACCATCCGGGCCAGGTATGCCGACCCGTAGCCCGCGTCGAAAGAGCCCACGTCAGCATCGGTCTGCTTGAACCGCGCGTACTCCCGGCTGGCGATGGTGAGGTCACACACGACGTGCAGCGAGTGCCCGCCACCGGCCGCCCAACCGTTGACGACCGCGATGACGACCTTAGGCATGGTGCGGATCAGCCGCTGCACTTCCAGGATGTGCAGCCGCCCGCCCTCGGCCTTGACCCGGCGCTCGTCGACGCCCGCGGCCGTCGGGTCGGCGCCTGGGTCGACGGCATACTGATAGCCCGAACGCCCCCGGATCCGCTGGTCGCCGCCGGTGCAGAACGCCCACCCGGCCGTCGCGGGTGAGGACCCCTCGCGCGGCGTGGGCCCGTTGCCGGTGAGCAGCACGACCCCCACGTCAGCGGTGCGCCGCGCGTGGTCGAGGGCCCGATAGAGCTCGTCGACGGTGTGTGGTCGGAAGGCGTTGAGCACCTCCGGGCGGTCGAAGGCGATCCGCACGATCCCGCTCGCCGGCCCCGCGCCGGTCGCCCGGTGGTAGGTGATGTCGGTGAAGTCGAACCCCGCCACCTCCTGCCACGCCTGCGGGTCGAAGGTGTCGCTCACATGGGGAAGGCTGCTCACCATTCGAGCCTAGCGGCCGGTCTGCGTCGCCTGCGGCGCTGCCGGGTATGCCGTGCGGCGCTGCCGGGTATGCCGTGCGGCGCTGCCCGGTGTGCCGTGCGGCGCCTCAGGTGAGCGGCACGGCATACACGACGGTGTTGGCGTCGAAGCTGCGGGCATCCAGGCCGGTGCGCGCGCAGGTGATCAATCGCAGTTCGGGGCCGGGTCGGTCGCCGTAGACCTCCTCGGTCGGGAACTGCGCCTTGGCATAGGTGGCGACGCGGGTGACGGCATACCGGATCGTGGTGCCGTCCCCTCGGGTGACGGCGATCTCGGTCCCGACCCGTGCCTCCCCGAGCCGCAAAAACGCCCCTGGTATGCCGTTCACCGAGGCATGCGCGAGCAGCACCGTGGGGCCGGGGTCGCCCGCGGCGGGGGAGCCCGAATACCACCCGACCAGGTCGGGGCGATCCAGCGCCGGCACCTCGACCGTGCCATCCGGGTTGAGGCCCATGGGCGAGATGGGCGCCGCGATGCCGAGAGCGGTGATGGTGACCCGGGAAGGGCGCCAATCCCGTTGCGCGACAGGCGATGTCGTGGATACGGACGAAGTGGCGGGCGAGTTGGCAACGACCGGCGAGGGGGCGGCCGTCATGGTGGGAGCAGTGCAACCGCCGACGGCCGCCGCAAGCAGGAGTGCCGCGGCGGCCGTCCGGCACCGAGTCACCGGTTGGCGCGCTTGCGCAGCGCGACTCCGGTGCCGACGCTCCCGAGCGCGAGGACCCCCACGCCGAGGCCCAGCGCCCACGAGCCCGCTCCGGTGCCCTGCGAAGGCGAGGCAGCCAGCTCGCCCGTGGCCGCAGCGCCCTTGGGCTTGGTCGCGACCTGCGCGGCGGACGCGTTGACGGTCTTGGACGTCGAGGTGACGGTCAGCGAACCGGTCGCGGCGTTGTCGCAGGCGAGCTTGAAGCTCGCGCTCGTCGCGGTGAAGCCGGCGGGCACGGTGATCTCGCCACCGAGGTAGCCGCGGTCGGCGAGCGGGCTCAGCGCGGCCTTCATGCCGCCGGGGCCGGTGACCGTCGCCGCGCTGACGGCGACGCCGTTCTTGTTGTAGCCGCAGTCGGCGTAGACGTCGATGGTGCGCCCGGCCTTGAGCGCGCCTTCGGTCCAGAACTTCACGCCAGGGCCGGAGGTGTCGGCGTGCGCGAGGGCGGGGGCCAGGCCCAGCAGAGCGGCCCCACCGAGCAGGACGGCGGCGATGCGGGTAGTGGACATAGGAGGCACCTTTCGTGTCGAGGTCCCGCGGTCGTCGGTGCCGCTGTCGGACAACCAGGACGCTAGGTATGCCGTGTTGCAGTCCCTTTCTGGACGTGGCGCGGCCGCCGCGCGATTGCCGCTCGATTGGGTCACGCCGAGTGCCGGTGACCGTCGCCGGGCCGTGCGGTCGCTGTAACGAAACCGTGCGAATCGGCCTCTACGCTCGGCTCATGACCGTCCAGATCCTCGGCCTGCTGCGCGCCGGCGCCGGCCCACGTGCTGCCGCCAGCCGGCAAGGCGAGGAGGTCGGTCGACGCGGGGAGATCGGTCGACGCAGGGACCCCGGACGATGGGGCGGAGCACGGCAAGGCCGGCGCGGAGTCGCGGTGCTGCTGACCTGCGTGTCCGCCGTAGGGCTCGCGGGCTGCGCGCCGGCCGGGCTTCGGATCGACGCCACGAGCGTGGGGACCAGCACCGCAGCCACGACGCCGACGACAACGCCCACGTCCGCACCGACGGCCAGCGCAACCAGCGCAACCAGCGCCACAGCCACGCCGCCGCTGCCCTCTGTTCGAACCCTGGACGCCCGCGCGACGATCCTCGCCGACAGCGGAGTGCCCGCCGAGTTGCGCGAACCCATCGCGACGCGATGCGCCGGGTGCGGCCTGGACACCACGGCATACGCGGATGTCACCGGCGACGGGCGCGAGGAGGCGATCTACGCGATCAGCGACGGCAACGCCGTCGCCGGCACCCTCGTCTACACGATGACCGCCTCCGGACCGCGCCGGGTCTTCGCGCACGTCGGACACCAAGGGTGGGTCGAAGCGGTCAGTGGTGCCCTGCGGCTCACCCGCCAGATGTACTCCACCGACGACCCGCGCTGCTGCCCCACCGGCCCCCCCGAGGTCAGCACCTACACGTGGAACGGCCAGGCCTTCGCGCTCACGCGCCGCACCGGCGGCGGTGTCGGCTTCTCGCCCTACGACCCCAAGGACCGGGTGATCCTGTGACCCCTGTGCCCCCGCGCTCGACGTTGACCGCCTTCGGAGCCGATCCCGCCGACGCGCCGGTCATCCTCATCGTCGAGGACGACGCGGTCATCCGTGAGGCCACCGCCATGACCCTGGAGCGCTACGGCTTCCAGGTGCGCACGGCGACCGACGGGCTGACCGGCCGCACGGCATACCGGAGCGAAAAGCCCGATGTCGTGCTGCTGGACGTCATGATGCCTTTCCTGGACGGGCTGAGTCTGTGTCGCGAGATCCGCGCGGTGGCGACCACGCCGATCGTCATGCTCACTGCCCGTGCCGACGGGATCGACGTCGTGCAGGGGTTGGAGGCAGGGGCTGACGACTACGTGACCAAGCCGTTCGACCCGATGGTGCTCGTCGCGCGGATCCGTGCGGTGCTGCGCCGGGCCGCGCCGCCGACTCCCGCGCACGAGGTGACCACGGTCGGCGACCTGCGCATCGACCACGACGCGCTGGAGGTGACCGTCGCGGGGCGCCCGGTGGAGCTCACCCCGACCGAGCTGCGGCTGCTGCTCGAACTCAGCGAGGCACCCGGCATCGTCATCTCACGGGACGCGCTACTGGAGCGGGTGTGGGACTACCCGGCGGGCGGTGACACCCGCGTCGTCGACGTCCACGTGCAGCGACTGCGCGCCAAGATCGGCAAGGAGCGGATCGACACGGTGCGCGGGTTCGGCTACAAGCTGGTGCGATGACCCAGGTGACGCCGTGAAACTGGCCGTCAAGATCCCCCTCACGTTGGCGCTCGTCACGGTCGCCCTCGGGGTAGCGCTCGCGCTCTATATCCACGTGTCGATGTCGGCGTTCACCGACCAAGCGGCCCGCGACGAGGCCCTCGCGCAGTTGCGGGTGGCGACCAAGGCGCTGTCGAGCACCGGCACGGTGCCGGACTTCGCGGTGTTGGACGACCCCGGTATGCCGTCCGACCTGCGGGCCGCGGCGGCGGCCGGGCAGCGCGCGAGCCTGCTGTTGCAGGCCCCCGATGTCGCCTGGGCCGCCGAGCCGGTGACCGGCGGGAAGGTGCTCGCGGTGCGGGTGTCGTGGGCGGACTCTCGGGAGACCTTGGCGGCGTTGGACCGACAACTTGCAGTCGGCGTCGCGGTGTTGGTCGGGGTGACCGGGCTGCTCGCGGTGGGGGTCACCCGCGGCCTGGCCCGGCGGCTCGGCGCGGCCGAACGATCGGCCCGCGAGATCGCCGACGGTGACCTGTCGGTGCGGGTGTCCGAGGCGGTCGGCGGGCGTGACGAGGTCACCCAACTCGCCCGGACCGTCGACGCCTTGGCCGAGTCGATGCAGGAGCGGCTGGCCTCCGAGAAGCGCGTCACCGCCGACATCGCCCATGACCTGCGCACGCCGGTGACCGGTCTGGTCACCGCGGCCGGGCTGTTGCCCGACGGGCGGCCCACCGAGTTGGTGCGCTCGCAGGCCCAGCGGTTGTGGCGGCTCGTCGAGGATCTGTTGGAGGTCGCCCGCCTCGATCACGTCGATCAGCCGTTGGACGAGCAGGTGACGACGGTCAGTGCCCTGGCGGCACGAGGGGTCGCGGCGGCTGTGGCATCCGGTGCTCTTGCGGGCGATGCCGTCACAGTGTCGGTGGTCCGGGACGCCGAGTGCTCGACCGATCCGCGGCGGGTCGAACGCATCCTGGTCAACCTGCTGGTCAACGCGGTCCGGCACGGCGGTGCACCGGTGCGCTGCGTCGTCGACGGTCTCGCGATCGCCGTGTCCGACGGGGGGCAGGGCTTTCCGCCCGCGATCCTCGAGCACGGCGCGCGGCGCTTCCAGACGGGTGCGGCGGATCGAGGATCTGGGCATGGCCTGGGGTTGACCATCGCCGAGGGTCAAGCCCGGGCCGTGGGGGCGCGGCTGAGCTATGCCAACGCCGAGGCGTCGGAAGGTTCGCCCGGGGGCGCCGTCGTCACGCTCACGCTTCCGGGGGCCGCGGGGGAGGCGACCGGACGGCATACCCTCGGCGTGTGAAGCCGCACGCGATCCCCGAGTTGCGCCTGGACCCCGAGCAGGTGCGCGCGCTCGCGGCGACGCTGCGGGTGGTGCGGGTGCCGCTGCGGGTGCGCTTCCGCGGGCTGACCGAGCGCGAGGTGGCGCTCGTGCACGGGCCGGCGGGGTGGGCGGAGTTCGGGCCGTTCCTGGAGTACGCGCCGGGGGAGGCGCGCGCCTGGCTCGCGGCGACGGTCGAGGCGGCGTATGCCGGGTGGCCGGCCCCCGTGCGCGACCGGGTGGCGGTCAACGCGACGGTACCGGCGGTGGCCGCTGATGAAGTCGTCGGCGTGCTCGCGCGGTTCCCGGGAGCGACGACGGCCAAGGTCAAGGTGGCCGAACCGGGGCAGGCGTTGCGCGATGACGTCGACCGGGTGGCAGCGGTGCGCGACGTGCTAGGTCCTGATGGTCGGATCCGGATCGACGCCAACATGGGGTGGGATGTGGCACAAGCTCGGGACGCGCTCGGGGCGCTCTCGGCATACGGATTGGAGTATGCCGAGCAGCCCTGTCCGAGCGTTGCTGATCTTGCGGCTTTACGGATTGCGTTGGCGCGAGCGGGGATTGAGGTGCCGATCGCGGCGGACGAGTCGATCCGCAAGGCGACCGATCCGTTGCTGGTGGCGCGGGCGGGAGCGGCCGACCTGGTCGTGGTCAAGGTGGCGCCGCTCGGCGGGGTGCGGCGGGCGCTGGCGATCGTGGCGGAGTGCGGCCTGCCGGCGGTGGTGTCCTCGGCGCTGGACACCTCGGTGGGGATGGCAGGCGGGTTGGCTCTGGCCGCCTGTATGCCGTCGCTGCACTATGCCTGCGGGCTGGGGACCGTTCGCCTGCTCGGTGGGGATGTCGTAGCCAATCCCGTTGCGCCCGAGGCAGGTTGGCTTGATGTCGCTCGCCATCTCGGGGGCGGGGTCGGACCGGCGGCGGATCCGGAGCTCGTGGAGCGCTGGAGGGTGCTGGATCGCGAGGACTGGTGGCGCGAGCGGATGCTGGCCTGCGCCGCGGTGTGACTGAGGTCCTAGGCGGGGGCCGCATGTTTTACCGACCGGATGGTCAGTAGATTGGCCTCAATCGGTATGCCGAGCCTCAACGAGGAGCCTCACATGTCGTCACCAGCGTCGTCCGTGCGATCGCTCTACGAGCAACGTCGCACCGATCCCGACGAGGCCGTGAAGCTCATCCGCGACGACGATGCCGTCGTCGCGGGCATCGCGGCGGCCGAACCGGCATACCTGCTGGAGGCCTTGTCGCGACGCGGACCGGACCTACGCGGGGTGAGCGTCGTGCAGCTGCTGCCGACCTCGGCGCAGGCCTACCTCGATCCGGCGACGACCGAGCAGATCCGACACAACTCGCTCTTCCTCGGCGGGCCGTCACGGGCTGGAGCGCAGGCTGGGTGGATCGACTGGACGCCCAACCACTTCTCCGAGATTCCGTCGCTGATCCGGCGCGGGCAGTTGCGTGCCGATGTGGCCGTGGCGCGGGTGTCCCCGATGGACGAGCACGGGTTCTTTTCTGTGTCGCTGGGGCCGGCATACACGATGGCGGCCGTGCGCGTGGCGCGCGAGGTGATCCTCGAAGTGGACCCGCACGTGCCCTTCGCGCACGGCGACTGTCACATCCACGTCGAGCAGGTGAGCGCGCTCATCGAGACCGACGTGCCCAATGTCGAGCTGGGCACGACGAAGGTCGGGCCGGTCGAGCGGGCCATCGCCGGCCATGTCGCCGAGCTGATCCCCGATGGGGCGACTCTGCAGATCGGCATCGGCGCAATCCCGGACGCGGTCGTGGCGCAGTTGGCGTCGAAGAACGACCTGGGGATCCATACCGAGATGTTCGGCGACGGCATCCTGTCGCTGGTCGAGGCGGGCGTCGTGACCAACGTGCGCAAGAACGAGCACCGGGGCAAGATGCTCGCGGCCTTCGCGCTCGGGTCGGCGCGGCTGTACGAGTTCATGCACCAGAACCCGGCGCTGGAGATGCACCCGGTCGACGTGACGAACACGCCTCACCTCGCGGGCCGCAACGACCACCTGCACTCGATCAACAGCACCCTCGCGGTCGACCTCATTGGGCAGTGCGGGTCGGAGAGCATCGGGTCGGCGCCGTATTCGGGCAGCGGTGGGCAAGCCGACTTTGTGAGGGCAGCCAACATCTCCGAGGGTGGGAAGTCGTTCATCGTCGTGCCCTCGACCGCCAAGAACGGGACCGTCTCGCGGATCGTCCCGACTCTCGCCGCGGGCACGCATGTGACCACATCCAAGAATGACGTCGGTTATGTCGTGACGGAGTATGGCGTGGCGTCGCTGCGGGGGAAGGCGGCCAGACAGCGGGCCGGGGCACTCATCGAGATCGCGCACCCGGACTTCCGCGACGAACTCCGCGAGCGGGCGCGAGACCTGCACCTGCTCTAGCGCTCGGGCCCTCGTCGTGGGGTGTCGTCTTGCAGGAGGGCGAGGTTGAGGTCGTAGGCCAAGACGATGGCTCGGGTTAGTTGCTGTTCTTGGCCTTCGGTGAGGAAGCCGATGGTCCTGCCAAGTAGGGAGGCGGGGATCGTGACGACGTTGTCGAGGGACACCGCGCTCTCATGATCCAATCCATTGGCCCGGCCGACCGCCACTTCGCTCGACAAGCCCCGCACGGTCGAGGTAATCGGAGCGACGGTCACCTTGCTCATCGCAGCGCGCGCGGTCTCACGGGTGAGGATCAGGACAGGGCGAGTCTTGTCCAAGCGGGCGAGGGCGATCTCGCGCAAGGGTCAGCCTTCGACGACTGCGTGATGAACGGACCATGCGACGAGGTCGTCCAGGTCGTCTGCGGCACCCGCGGCGTTCAAAATTTCGACATCCCGCTCGGCGGCCTGGCGGCGCATCTCACGCTCAACGGCCAGGGCCACGAGCGCCGCGCGGCTGGCCGCCCTGCCGCTGGCAACGCTGCTGTCGAGGTACCGCACCATCTCGTCCGGAAGCCTTACGGCAATCTGGGTAGTCACATCGCTACTCTACCTTGACGCATCCCAAAGTGGGATGCATGGATGAATCGGAGATCATCCACTGGGCAGACTATGTGGGGGAGGTGCGTCGCCGCTGGTTGGCGGCTCCGCCTGAGTGGCCGGTGAGGGGGCGTCGCCAGCCAATTCGCCGCGGTGGCGGCCAGCGGGGCGGCGGTCCAACCGGTTGATGACCGGGACCACCAAGCGCTCCAGCTCGCGGATCTGCAGCATGCGCGCGAGCAAGAAGTAGACGACCGCGAAAAGTGTCCCGGCCAGCACGATCGTCACCGCGTCACCGAGCCGGCCACGTGCAGCCAACGCTCGGGTGAGGACCACCACCAGGCCCCAGGCCAAGTACCCCGCGCCGGCAGCGGCCAGGACCATCCGGCCCCATGCGATGAGCACCGGTCGCAGTCCGTAATCACCGATTCGGCGGCGCAACTGCCACATGCCAAACGCGGCCGCCAGCACATTGCTCACGACGAGCCCGATCGCCACGACCGCGATGGCCGACGTGGGCTCCACCCACAATCCGACCAGAGCGATTCCGACCGACGATGCCGTGAGCACGATCTGCTCGGCCATCGCCAGGCGGCCCTTTTCCATGGCGTAGAAGTAGCGCTGGTTGAGCACGTCCACCCCGAACGGGACGATCCCGATCGCGAGGATCGCCAGCGCCAAGGCGGTCGCGGGCAGCTCATCGGGGTCCTTCGCGGTGAACAGCAGCGACGTGATCGGCCGCGCCAGGATGATGAGCACCGCTCCCGCCGGGATGGTCAGCACCGCCGGGAAGGCCAACCCCTGTGCGTAGTCGCGCCGCAGCGCCGCGTTGTCGCGCGCATGCACAGCCGCCGAGATCCGCGGATACATCGCCGTGATGACCGAGAGCGCCACCAGCGCGTGCGGCACCATAAAGACGAAGAGCGCATTGGCCCACACCGTCACGCCCGCGACAAAGGGCTCGCCCGGTCGCCGCCCGGCCGGATCGGATCCGCTCGCATGCCAGAGCACCTGAGAGACCACGAGATAGCTCAGCTGTGACACCAGCAGGGCCGCAAACGCCCAGCCCGCGATCCGCGACGTCGAGGCCAGCCCGACCCCGCGCAGGTCAAAGCGAGGCGTAAAGCGAAAGCCCCCGCGCCACAACGGGATCAGCAGGATGAGCGCCTGGGCAGCAATCGAGAGCGTGGCCGTCCCGGCGAACCACCACACCATCGCCGGTGTCCACTCGCCCGGCGTCAGATGCCCCTGGTAAAGCCGCATGAACGCCAGCAGACCCGAGATCGCGACGACGTTGGCGAGGGCCGGCGACCAGCCGAACGCCGCGAACTGCCCGCGCGCGTTGAGCACCTGCCCGAGCAGGCCATAGAGCCCGTAGAAGAAGATCTGCGGCAGCGTGATCACCGCGAAGAAGGTCGCGAGCTCCAGCGCCGACCCCTGCAGGTTGATCGCATAGAGCCGCACCAGCCACCCCGCGAGCAGCGTGGACACGACGGTGACGAGCAGCAGCGCGCCCAGCCCGACCGTCAGCAACCGATCGGTATAGGCCCGTCCGCCGTCCGGGGCCTTCGCCGCCTTGACCAGCTGTGGCACCAGCACCGAGTTGAGCACGCCGCCGGCGATGATCATGTAGATGATGTTCGGCAGCGTGTTGGCCGTCGTGAACGTATTGGCCGTGATCCCCTGCCCGATCGCCACGACGATGAGCGACTGCCGGATCACCCCGAGCACCCGCGAGGCCACCGACCCTGCCGCCATGGCCAGGCTCGACGACGCGATGCTCGCCGACTTGGCGCTCATCGGGCACTCACCGGGCGCTCATCGCGCGGCAGGCGGGCTGGGGGACATGCCTCGATTGTCGACCAGGGCTGCAATCGCCGCAGCCGTGGCACGCCGGTGTGCCCGACTCGCCCGCACTTCCACGACCCGTAAACCCGGCGCCGGGTCGGCGATCGCTGCGCGCAATTCCTCGCGCGTGGCAGCAAGCCGGTATGCCGTCCCGGCGCCACGGCATACCGCCTCCAGATCCGCGTGGTGGGGCGTCGCGAAAACCCGCTCGAACCCGGCGGAGTATTCGGGCCCG
This sequence comes from Actinomycetales bacterium, assembly GCA_016710645.1. Classification (GTDB taxonomy): domain Bacteria; phylum Actinomycetota; class Actinomycetes; order Actinomycetales; family Dermatophilaceae; genus Phosphoribacter. The sequence goes on from JADJVI010000027.1 coordinate 101,322, forward strand.
CCCTGTTCCAGCAGCGTGAAGATCGATCCGCCGTCATCGTTGACGACGACGATGGTGAGGTCGGGGCGCGGTTCGTCGGGCCCGAGGATGAGCCCGTTGGAGTCGTGCAGGAAGGACAGGTCACCGAGCAGCGCGAGCGACCGCGGCGCCCCCGGCCGCCCGAGGTCGACGCCGATCGCCGTGCTGACCAGCCCGTCGATGCCGGCCAGGCCGCGGTTGCCGACGATCCGCCGTCGCCCGCGTGGCAGATAGGGCACGAGCATGAGGTCGAGGTCGCGCACCGGGTTGGACGACCCGACGATCAGCGCCGTGCCGGGCGTCACCGCCTCGCCGACGACCTGGGCGACCTGCAGGGCATCGAGCTCGGGTAACGCCTCGACCACACCATCGAGCCGCCCCGACACCTCAGCATCGAGGCTCCGCCAGGCGGCCAACCAGTCGACCTCGGCGGCCGTCGGCATCGACTCGGGCGCGGACGGAACGCTCGACAAGACCTGCGCCCGGTGCTCGGGGGTGGTGACATGTCCGCTCGGCGGCGCCACCGCGAGAAGCTCGACGGTATGCCGGCCCAGCAGCCCCGCGACCGGCCGCGACAGGGTGGGATGCCCGACGACGACCACCCGCTCGATCTGGGCACCCAGCGTCGACCCGAGCAGGAGTCGATAGCACCGGATGGCGTGCTCGCCCGCCCGGGCACCTGACGTGGGCTCGGCCAGCAGCGGCCAACCTGCCGACTCGGCCAGCACCCGCGCACCCGGCCCGGCGTCGTCGCCGGCCACGACGACCGTCAACGGCCCCCGCGACAACGCCGGCCCCACCACGCGCGGCGGCAGGCACGACACGGGATCAAGACGGAGCCCCCCGCCCGGCTGGGAGGCGGGCCACCACGGCATACCGGGCTCGGGAAGCAGTGGGGTGTCGAACTGGACGTTGAGATGCGACGGCCCGGTCCGCCCGACCGCCTCCCCGGCCGCCACGGACACCTCGTCTGCAAGAGCCCCGACGGCGAGATCCACGCTCTCCGCGAAGCGTCCGAAAATGCCTGTCTGCCACGTGGTTTGGTTCGCTGCAGTGCCGCGCATTGCAGCCGGGCGGTCGGCCGACACCACGATGAGGCGCCGCCCGCCGTGGTAGGCCTCCATGACCGCCGGCAGCAGGTTGCCGACCGCCGTGCCCGAGGTCGTCACGACCGCGACCGGCCGCCCTGACCCGATGGTCAGCCCCAGCGCGAGGAACCCCGCCGACCGCTCGTCGATCCGCACATGCAGCCGCAGGTCACCGGCAGCGTCGGCGGCATACAGGGCTAGCGCAAGGGGCGCCGAGCGCGATCCCGGGCAGAGGACGACGTCGCGCACCCCGGCGTCCAGCAGCGCTCGCAGCAGCACCACGGCCTGGTATGCCGTGTGGCCGGGGGCCGACATGGCCTCAGCGTCCGCTCAGCGCATCGCGCATCGGAACGAATTTGGCGTCGGCTTCCGACACCTCGGCCTCAGGATCAGACCCCGCGACAATCCCGCAGCCGGCGAAGATCCGCAGTTGGCGGGCGCCGTGGTTCTCGTAGGAACCCGAGCGCAGCGCGATGCCCCACTCGCCGTCGCCAGAAGCGTCGGTCCAGCCGACCGGACCGGTATACCGGCCGCGGTCCATGCCTTCCAACTCGGCGATGAGGGCCACGGCCTCGCGGGTCGGGGTGCCGCCAACGGCAGCCGACGGGTGCAGCGACGCGGCCAGAGTGAGCGAGGTGACGTCGTCGGAGGCGACCCCCGTGACATCGGTCGCGAGGTGCATGACATTGGGCAGGTGCAGGACGAAGGGTGACTCGGGCACGTTCGTCGACGAGCAGTGCGGGGCCAGGGCATCGGCGACCGAGCGCACGGCATATTCGTGCTCTTCCAGGTCCTTACTCGACCGGGCCAGCGAGGCGGCCAGGCCCAGGTCCTTGGCGTCGTCGCCGGTGCGTCGGATGGTGCCGGCGAGGACCCTCGAGGTGACCAGGCCGCGCTCGCGGCGCACCAGCAGCTCGGGAGTAGCGCCGAGCATGCCGTCGACCGCGAAGACCCAGGTGTTGTCATAGCGGCGGGCCAGAGCCTGCAGCACCCAGCGTGGGTCGATGGGTTCGGCGGCCTCGACGAGCAGATCGCGGGCCAGGACGACCTTGTCGAGGGCGCCCGCCGTGATCCGCTCGACGGCCTCGGCCACCCGAGCGGCCCATTGCGCGCTCGACAGCGCACCGTCGGCGAAGCTCACCTCCGTCGGCGGCCACGGCGCGGGTTGGGCCGCGGGCAACGGCATGGGCGTCGGCCCGTGGCTGCTCGTCGTCACCCACCAGCGTCCGGCGCGGTGGCCGACCAGCACTCTCGGCACGATGAGGGTCGCCTCCGCCGCGGAGTCGTCGGCGAACGGGAAGGTGCCGAAACACACCGGGCCGGTGCCCGGCATACCGATCTCGTCCCGCACCACCGCATGCGCGGCCGTATGCCGCCACCAGGCATCCGCCTCGGCGAACCGCTGCGGGCCGCGGGTGCGGAAGCCGACCGCTTCACCCCAGCCGACCAAACCCTCGCCGCGGCGCACCCACGACACCAACCCGGCCGGGTTCAGGCGGCCGCGCCGCAAGGGGAGGGGCAGCAGGTCGAGCAGCGGGCCTGGGTCATCGAGTTCGACGGTGCGGACCACCAGGGGCGCGCCCACCGTGGGAGTCGCCCCCGGGTCCGGCGCGATGGCCTGGACAGGCCGCGGGAGGGTGGACATCGTCAGACATGGTACGCGCGGGTTCGGGCACCCTCGGGCGCACTCGGGATGGGACGGCGTCGGGCGGCAGGTCAGCGAGTTGCGCGGTGCAGAGCGACGATCCCGCCGGTGAGGTTGCGCCACTGCACCTGCTGCCACCCCGCCGCAGTGATCTTCGCGGCGAGAGCGCGCTGGTCGGGCCAGTCGCGGATCGAGTCGGCCAAGTAGACATAGGACTCGGGGTTAGAGGCCGTCCGTCGCGCGACCCCCGGCAGCGCTCGGAGAACCCCTTCCCGGTATGCCGTGCGGACCGGCGCCAGGGTCGGCTGGCTGAACTCGCAAATCACCAGTCGCCCACCGGGTTTCGTCACGCGAGCGAACTCGCTCAGCGCACCCGTGACGTCGACCACATTGCGTAGCCCGAAGGACATCGTCACGGCATCGAACGACGCGTCCGCGAAGGGCAGCCGGGTCGCGTCAGCGGCGGTGAACGCCAGGTCGGGACGCCGCCGCCGCCCCACCCGCAGCATGCCGAGGGAGAAATCGGCGGGGACGACGTGGACGCCGGCGTCGGCGAACGGCTCGGAACTCGTGCCGGTGCCGGCTGCGATGTCCAGGACGACCTGGCCGGGCACCGCGTCGACGGCTCGGTACGTCGCGCGCCGCCACATCCGGTCGATGCCCACGGTGAGGACGGAATTGGTGAGGTCGTACTTCTCGGCCACGGTGTCGAACATCGACGCGACGTCCTGGGGGGCCTTGTCGAGCTGGGCGCGAGTCATGCCGCCATCCTGCCAGCCCGCCGGCCGGCATACCGGCTGTCGGGTGCCCATAGGGGCGGGGGAGGGGACGGTTCCCCCGGGGAGGCAACCCCGGGGGAATCCGCCCCGGGGGAGCGGACCTCTTATGCCGCACCCCGTGGCCTCGCTTTGCTTCACCAATCCGGGCGGTGAGCCAACCGACAAGCGGAAAGCGAGCGACAGCGATGAGCAGGCGATGGTGGCGCAGTATCGGCGCAGCATTGGCGTTCGGCGTGGCGGCCTCGGGGGTGGTCACGGCGTTCCCGCCGGTCGCGGAGGCGGCCACCCCGGCCTACAACATCGCCGTCCTCGGCGACTCGTGGGCATCCGGGGAAGGCCTGGGCAGCTACTACGCCGGGACCGATTCTGGATCGAACCTGTGCCATCGTTCGCAGTTCGCCTGGACCCGGCAGCTGATCCTGCCCGGGCTCAACTACAGCATCCAGCAGCTCGGCGACTCCGGGAACGGGGTGACCTACAACAACTACGCGTGTAGCGGCGCGACAACGGAGATCCTGCGGCAAGGCTGGCCCCGCGACGTCCCTGAGCCCAGGAATCAGAACGAAGGCTCCCAACTCACCCACCTCACCGGTAATGAAACCCACATCTTCCTCAGCATCGGTGGCAACGACCTGAAGTTCGACGACGTGATCGGCGTCTGCATGTTGGGATCCACCCTCTGCGCGATCAAGACCCTTGACACGGTCGAGCAGATTCCGACGGTCATGCAGCGCACCCGCGAGGTACTGAGGGCCATCCACGCCAAGAGTCCCCGGGCCAAGATCTATCTCAACGGGTATGCAGAGCTGTTCGATTGGCGGATCTATCTCTACTTCCCCGGTCTGGTGATGGTCAATGACGCCGCGTCCAGGATGGATGTTCAGCAGAGGGACATGGTCGCTGCCGCGCGGGCGGAGGGCATTGATGTCAACTACATCTCGTTGCTCACCTTCTTCCATGGCCACGGGTCGTATTCGCCGGAACCCTGGATCTTCGAGATCAACACTCAGACTCTGCCCCCACCTCCGAATTCCTTGCACCCCAATCTGACTGGTGCCGCGGTCATTGCCGGCGTTGTCGCGGGTCACGTGCAGATCGGTGCTGCCCAGCCCGCGCCGATTCCCAGCTCGGCAGGCTCAGGGACACCGACGGGCACCTACTGGCCGAAGCTGACGTCGAGCTTGTGCCCGACGGTCATCGTCCAGGGAACGAGCGGGGATTGCGTGCGGGAACTGCAGAACCTGCTCAACAGTTATGGCGCGGGTCTGAGCATCGACGGCTCGTTCGGCCCGGCGACCTACGGCGCGGTGCGCAATTTCCAGTCCCAGGCGCGGATTGCCGTCGACGGACAGGTCGGTCCGCAGACCAAGAACGCCCTGTATGCCGGCACCGGCACCATCCCGAGCCCGGGCAACCTCAAGAGCTCGGCCTGTCCGACCAATATCCAGCAAGGCGACCGGGGTTCGTGCGTGGTCGAGTTGCAGGGCCTGCTCAACCGGTATGGCGCCAAGGTCACCGTCGACGGCATCTTCGGGCCCAACACCTATGACGCGGTCCGGGCCTTCCAAAGCGCTCGCGGGCTCACCTCCGACGGGATCGTCGGGGTCAACACCAAGGCCGCGCTCTACGCGAGCGTCCCGACGCCGAGCACCCAGCTGGACCTGCGCTCGACGGCCTGCCCGACCCTCATCAAGTACGGCGAGGTCGACGGCTGCGTGAGCACCCTGCAGTCCCTGCTCAACGCCAAGGGCTGGGCCCTCACGGTGGATGGCGACTTCGGCGACAAGACCCTCGCCGCCGTGCGGGCCTTCCAGACCAGCAAGGGCCTCACCTCCGACGGCATCGTCGGGCCCAACACCAAGACCGCCCTGTATGCCGGTGTGTCGACGACCGCCGCGACCGGTGCTCCCGCGGCCATCACCCTCACCTCCACGTCGTGCCCGAACCTCATCCAGATGGGACAACGCAGTGGCTGTGTGACCGAGCTCCAGAGTTTGCTCAACAAGCAGGGTGCTGGGCTCGTCGTCGACGGCAGCTTCGGCGCCCTCACCCAGGTCGCCGTGGTCACCTTCCAGCAGCAGGCTGGGCTCACCGCCGACGGCATCGTGGGACCCAACACCAAGGCCGCCCTCTACGGCCGGGCTGTGCCGCCAACCCCCACAGCGAAGACCGGGTCGGCGCTGAGGACGGCCATGCTGACGTTCGCGCAGTCGGTCCTTCCGCAGAAGATCCCCTACGTGTGGGGCGGCGGGCACACGGCATACCCAGGTCCGTCGCTCGGCACCTGCGCGGGCTACACCGGCAGCATCCAGCCGTGCCCGGCCGACCACACCGTCGGCCTGGATTGCTCCGGCTTCGTGCGGTGGGTGATCTTCAAGGCCGGCGGCGGCGACTTCGGCTACCTCGCTGACGGTATGTACCGCAGCACCAAGAGCATGGCGGTGTCGGCTGCGTCGGCGGTGCCGGGCGACCTCATCTTCTTCGGGTCGACGACTAAGGTCACTCACGTCGCGATCTATGCGGGCGTCATCGACGGGGTGCGCAAGATGTACGAGGCGCCCTACACCGGTGCGACCGTGTCGCTCAATCCGGTGAGCCGACGCACCGACCTGGTCGGCTACGAACGGGTCGGGGGCTGACCCCATGGCTGGCGCCCGGCCCACGTCCCTGTCCACAGCTCTGCCCACAGCTCTGCCGACCTCCCGCCCCTCGCCGTTGGCGCCCGTCCGGCTGCACACGGTGCCGCCCAGGACGACGTCGACCTACCGACCCCCGTGCCCCGAGGCGCCCGGTGCGGTATACAGACGGCGTGGAGGCGCACATCGGTCAACGGAAGGCGGTCTACGCCCAGGGCAAGGGCGAGTCCGCCCCGACTCTGCGCGGTCACGTCGTCATCGAGGACCTCACCGACATCCTCGATCGCATCGCTGCCCGCAGCGGACCCAACGGACCTCAAGGCGAGGTCACCCAGTGGATCCTGTCCGAGGGTGCCCGGCACCTCAGCGAACGTCTCGCGGAGAGCGTGCCCTACGGCGACGAGGGGCGCTCGCTGCCGCGGGTGCTGTCGGCGTTGGTCGGGCACGAACCCTTCGCTCGCACGTCGCTCGACCTCAGCGTGCACCAGATGTTGCGCCGATGGCCGCAGGCCTCCGACTGGTACGACGACCTGTTGGCCTATGTGCTGCGGCCACATCTCGTCGCGGCCAATCTGGATGCCGTGTCGCGGGCGCTGCCGTTCTGGACCTCGCTGCGGCTGGCTGATTTCGTGCGGGAGTTCACCACCCACCAGGTGACCCGCCCGGAGCCCGACGCGCTCTACCAACTCTCCGACATCGTCGAGGCGATGTGGCCCGATCATCCGGTGGTCAAGGCCTCGCGGGTTCGGTTCCGCCAGGCCATCGTCGACCTGTGGGGTCCCCTCTTCGTCGGTGGTATGGGCATCTACGGCCTGCGGCTGCGTCCCGGGGTCCAGATCGAGGAGATGATCTGGACCTTCCAGGCGCTGGCGTCCTGGGAGATCCGCGAGCGCCGGGTGCTGGCCGACCTGCCGTGGCGGGTCGACCAGGCCAGCGGGATAGAAGAACCGACCTGTGCGCATGCGCTCTTGGTCTATCTCGCCGGTGCCCTGGAAGACATGCAGGGCCGCTTCCTGTCCGTCGAGGAACTCGCCGACCGGCGGTCGACCATCGCGGAGTCGGCGACCGGTGCGTGAGGCACGCGGAAGCGCGGTGCACGGCATACCGGACTGGTTCTGAGCCGGGCCGAAAGGCGGTGTGAGCGGGCCGTGAGGACCCCCTAGACTGACGCGAGTTCGTGCACCCTTTCACAAGCTCCGCGATGGGATCTCTCACTGTGAGTAGCGCACCGGCGCCGGCCCCCCAGGGCCGGGAGACGGCCGATGTCGTCGTCGTCGGCGCAGGTCCCGGAGGATCGGCCACGGCCGCCTATCTCGCCGGCCGCGGCATCGACGTCGTGCTGCTGGAGAAGGCCGCCTTCCCGCGCGACAAGATCTGCGGCGACGGCCTGACCCCCCGCGCGGTGAAGGAACTCATCCGCCTTGGCGTCGACACCACCGGCTGGGCGCGCACCCACGGGCTGCGGATCATCGGCGGCGGGCGCACCTTCACCCTCGACTGGCCCGATACCGGCAGCTTCCCCAACTACGGCCTGGTCCGCACCCGCGCTCAGCTCGACGAGACGCTCGCCCGGCACGCGCAGGGGCGCGGCGCTCGGCTGCACGAGCGCACCAGCGTCACCGCGCCGCTGCGCGATGGCACCGGCCGAGTCGTCGGCGTCAGCGCCAAGCGGCTCGATGACCGCGGTCGCCCCACCGGCGAGGTCGTGGAATACCACGCACCCGTCGTCGTCGCCGCCGACGGCGTTTCCTCGCGCCTGGCCACGGCGGTCGGCCGCGAGAAGCGTGAGGACCGGGTCATGGGGGTCGCCGTCCGCGCGTACTACCGCACCCCGCGCCGCGACGACTACCTCGAGTCCCACCTTGAGCTGTGGACCACCGACGACGCCGGCCAGCGGATGCTCATGCCCGGCTACGGCTGGCTCTTCCCCCTCGAAGACGGCCGCACCAACGTGGGCCTGGGCATCCTCGACACCTCCAGCGCCTTCGGCAAGACCGACTACAAAGACGTCATGCGCCGCTGGGTCGACAGCCTCGCCGAGCGCTGGGCGCTGGAACCCGACCTCTCCGCCGGCCCGATCCGCGGCGCCGCGCTCCCGATGGGCTTCAACCGCACTCCCTTGTATGCCGATGGCCTCCTTCTTGTCGGCGACGCGGCCGGGATGGTCAACCCGTTCAACGGCGAGGGCATCGATTACGCCCTGGAAGCCGGTCGGGTGAGTGCCGACGTCATCGCCCAGGCGCTGGCGCGAGGCGGTGCCGACGCGCGGGAGCAAGCGTTGACGGCATACCCCCGGATCATGAAGGACGAACTCGGCGGCTACTTCACGCTGGGACGGTGGTTCGCGCGGGCCATCGGCAATCCCGAGGTGATGCGCCTGGCGACGAAGTACGGCCTCCCGCGCACCGCCCTCATGCGACTGCTGCTCAAGATCATGGCCAACCTGCCCGAAGAACACGGCGGACGCGCCGACGACCGGCTGGTGCGGATGCTGTCGCGGATGGCGCCGGACGCATGATCGTCAGCCTCTGCACAGCCCGCGCCGGCGCATCTGTGACCGACCTCGCGACCCGCCCACCCCTAGGGGCAGAAAGCCGCAACGGCGCCCCCCTAGGATGGGCCAAGGCGTGCGCGACCACGAATGACGGCTGCCGTCGCGGCAGCCTGACCACCACCGAAAGGGGAGCGACGGGATGAGCGAGTCCTACGTTCCACTGCTATTCATGCTCGGTCTCGGAGCGGCCTTCGCCCTGGTGTCGGTGGGGGTCTCTCTCATCGTCGGCCCGAAGCGCTACAACCGAGCCCAGATGGAGGCCTACGAGTGCGGCATCCAGCCCTCGCCGCAAGCCTCCGGCGGTGGTCGCGTGCCCGTGAAGTACTACCTCATCGCGATGATGTTCATCATCTTCGACGTCGAGTCGCTCTTCCTCTACCCGTTCGCGGTGGCCTTCAACTCGATGGGCCTGTTCGCGCTGGTCGAGATGATCCTGTTCATCGCAACCGTCTTCGTCGCCTACGCCTATGTCTGGCGGCGTGGCGGCCTCGAGTGGGACTGAAGGAGACGCCATGGGTCTGGAAGAGAAACTCCCCGCAGGCATCCTGCTCTCGACCGTCGAGGCGCTGGCCGGCTACATGCGCAAGGCCTCGATCTGGCCGGCGACCTTCGGCCTGGCCTGCTGCGCCATCGAGATGATGGCCGTCGGCACCCCCGACTACGACATCGCGCGCTTTGGCATGGAGCGCTTCTCCGCGACGCCCCGCCAGGCCGACCTCATGATCGTCGCCGGCCGGGTGTCGCAGAAGATGGCCCCCGTCGTGCGTCAGGTCTACGACCAGATGCCCGAACCCAAGTGGGTCATCTCGATGGGCGTCTGCGCGAGCTCGGGCGGCATGTTCAACAACTACGCGATCGTCCAGGGCGTCGACCACATCGTGCCCGTCGACATCTACCTGCCCGGCTGCCCCCCGCGGCCACAGATGCTGCTCAACGCGATCATCATGCTGCACAAGCAGATCGAGAGTATGCCGCTCGGCGTCAACCGTGAGAAGGCCGCCCGCGCGGCGGAAGCGGCTGCGCTGCAAGCGATTCCGACGTCCCAGATGAAGGGGTTGCTCGCATGACCGACCTCACTCAGGCCACCCCGCCGGAGATGCCCGGCGAGCCGATCGTCATCGGCGAGCGCCGTGGCATGTTCGGCGCCACCGCCGGTCAGGACACCTCGGGCTATGGCGGGTTGGTCGTCCCGATCGAGTTCCCCGGCGCGTCGGCCCGTCCCTACGGCGGCTGGTTCGACGCCTTCATCGACACCCTGGCTGCGGGGCTGGAAGCCGAGGGCACGGCATACGGGGATGCCGTGCAGATGGTCGTCGTCGACCGCGGCGAGATCACCGTGCACGTGGCCCGCGAGCACCTGTCGGTCGTGGCGCGAGTGCTGCGCGACGAGCCGGCGCTGCGGTTCGAGATCTGCACCGGGGTCTCCGGGGTGCACTACCCCGGCCTGAGCGGTCAGGAACTGCACGCGATCTACCACTTCCTGTCGATCACCAACGGCAGCAAGCGAATTCGCGTCGAGGTCGGCTGTCCCGATGCCGATCCGCACATTCCCTCGATCGTCGAGACCTACCCCGCCAACACCTGGCACGAGCGTGAGACCTGGGACATGTTCGGCATCATCTTCGACGGGCACCCGGCGCTGACCCGGATCCTCATGCCCGACGACTGGCCGGGCCACCCCCAGCGCAAGGACTACCCGCTCGGTGGCATCCCTGTGGAATACAAGGGCGCCACCGTTCCCCCGGCCGACGAGCGGAGGGCCTTCAACTGATGGCTGCCGACACCACCCACGCAACCGGTGCTGCCGAGGAGTACCTCGACAGCCCGACCATGCATGTCTCCGGCGGTGACTGGGACGACCTCGTCGACGAGGCGACCGCGCTGCACGAGGAGCGCATCGTCGTCAACATGGGCCCCCAGCACCCGTCCACGCACGGCGTGCTGCGGCTCATCCTCGAGCTCGACGGTGAGACGGTGACCGAGACCCGCGCGGGGATCGGCTACCTGCACACCGGCATCGAGAAGAACATGGAATACCGCACCTGGGTGCAGGGGGTGACCTTCTGCACGCGGATGGATTACCTCACGCCGATGTTCCAGGAGGCCGCTTACTGCCTGGCCATCGAGAAGCTGCTCGGTATCACCGACCAGATTCCGCAGCGCGCCAGCGATATTCGCGTCCTGATGATGGAACTCACCCGAATCTCCTCACACCTGGTCTGCATCGGCACCGGTGGCATGGAGATGGGTGCCACGACGGTCATGACCGTCGGGTTCCGCGAGCGTGAGCGGGTCTTCCGGATCATCGAAGAGGTCACCGGCCTGCGGATGAACAATGCCTATATCCGCCCCGGCGGGGTGGCCCAGGACGTCAGCCAGCGCGCCATCGACCTCACCCGCGAGATGGTCCCCGAGATCCGCCGCGGCATCCGCGAGTTGGAGCTGCTGGTCAACGAAAACCCCATCGTCAAGGGCCGCATGGTCGACGTGGGCATCCTCGACCTCACCGGCTGCATGGCTCTGGGCATCACCGGCCCGGTGCTGCGTTCGGCCGGCCTGCCGCACGACCTGCGCAAGGCCGCGCCCTACTGCGGCTACGAGACGTATGACTTCGAGGTCATCACCCGCGAGTCGATGGACGCCTACGGCCGACTGCGGGTGCGCCTGGACGAGATGTACCAATCACTGCGCATCGTCGAGCAGGCCGTCGACCGGCTGGAGGCGAGCCTGGGCGAGCCGATCATGGTGGCCGACAAGAAGATCGCCTGGCCGGCCCAGTTGTCCGTCGGCAGCGACGGCATGGGCAACAGCCTCGACCACATCAAGCAGATCATGGGCACCTCGATGGAGGCCCTGATCCACCACTTCAAGATCGTCACCGAGGGCTTCCGAGTCCCGCCGGGTCAGGTCTATGTCGCGGTCGAGAGCGCCAAGGGCGAGTTGGGCTGCCACCTGGTGTCCGACGGCGGCACCCGGCCCTATCGCGCGCACTTCCGTGACCCGTCCTTCAACAACCTGCAAGCGACCTCGATCATGTGCGAAGGCAGCCAGGTCGCCGACGTCATCGTCGCGGTTGCCTCCATCGACCCCGTCATGGGAGGTGTTGACCGCTAATGGCAGGCACGAACGCCTCCGGTCACCTGCACGTCGACGAGGAGAGCAAGGCGCCGTATGACGCCGAGACCCTCGCGGCGCTGCGCGCTGACGCCGAGATCGTCATCGCGCGCTACCCGCAGTCACGCTCGGCGCTGCTGCCGCTGCTGCATCTCGTGCAGAGCGTCGACGGCTATGTGTCCGGCCGTGGCATCCGGTTCTGCGCCGAGATGCTCGACCTGACGACCGCCGACGTCAGTGGCGTGGCGACCTTCTACACCCAGTTCAAGCGGCACGAGAACGGCCGCTACACGGTCGGGGTGTGCACCAACACGCTGTGCGCCGTCATGGGCGGCGACGCAATCTGGGACGCCGTCTCCGAGCACCTGGGCATCGGCCACGACGAGACCACCGCCGACGGGATGATCACCCTCGAGCGGGTCGAGTGCAACGCCGCGTGCGACTACGCGCCGGTTGTCATGGCCAACTGGGAGTTCATGGACAACCAGACGCCGGCCTCGACGATCCAGCTTGTCGAGGACCTGCGCTCCGGCAAGGACGTCGCCCCCACTCGCGGTGCCGCCAAGGTGTGCTCGTTCAAGGAGGTTTCGCGAGTGCTCGCGGGCTTCCACGACGGCCGCGCCGACGAGGGCGTGGGCGCGGGACCGGCGACCCTGCTCGGC
>JADJVI010000028.1 GCA_016710645.1 Actinomycetales bacterium
CCAGACGCAGGGCGTACTGGATCGGGTAAGGCCCACCAGTCGACAGGTTGAGCACGCCGAGGTCGGGGTCGGGCTCCTTGTAGTTGGGCACCGGGGGCACGATGCCGGTCTCCAGCGCCTTGATCGCGACGACATCCTCGATGCCCGCACCCATGGCGTGGCCGGTGAAGCCCTTGGTGTTGGTGATGACGATCTTGCCGGCGTTGGCGCCGAAGCAGCCACGCAGGGCGTTGATCTCTGCCGCGGCGCTGCCACCCCGGGCGGGGGTGTAGGTCTCGTGCGAGATGAAGACCATCTTGTCGGCGATGTCGTCGCGGCGCAGCCCACGCTGCTCGACCTGGGAGACCAGGGTCTCCATGACGCCGCCGATGTGTCCGACATCCAGGCGCGAGCCGTGGAAGGCCGAGTTGGCGATGACGGTGCCGAGCACCTCGCAGATCGGCTGCAGACCGCGCTCGCGAGCTGCCTCGGCGGACTCGACGACGAACGCGCCCGCTCCCATCCCGACGATCATCCCGTGCCGGCGCCGGTCGAACGGCGTGGCCGCGTCCTCGACGCGTTCGTCGGTCGCCGCGGCACCGGAGGCCAGGAATCCCGCGGTGATCCACGGCAGCAGGTTGTCGCTGGTCGCGTCGTCAGCGGAAATGACGACCACCCGGCGGCAGCGGCCGGAGCGGATCCAGTCCTCGGCCACGGCCGCGGCCTGGGTGGTGCTCGCGCAGGCGGCGTTGACCTGGGTGTTGGGGCCGCGGGCGCCGATGATCTCGGCGAACTGTGAGTGCCCCATCGACAGCGCCCGGAAGAGGAAGCGCCGGTCGAACTGGAAGTTGGCCTTCTCGATGGTCTCGGTCAGCTCGGCGATGAGCGCATCGACTTCGGACAGGGCAGGGTCGCCCTGCGGCAGCCGGGCGCGCAGGCCGTGCAGCGCGAGCAGGTTGTCGCGGCGGCCGCGATCGAGGGCGTAATCCTCGATGGCTTCGGCGAACCGGTCATACCCCGGGAAGGCCGACGCGAAGACGACACCGGTGTCGTCGCGCATCGACTCGGGCAGCCCCCAACGGTCGGGCAGTTGGGTGCCCAGGGTCGTGGTCTTGTAGCGCATGACCAGCGGGATGCCCGCGTCGCGCAGCGCGTCGAAGCCCGCACCGATCGCCAGACGAGACGCGTTGTCCAGCGCTTGGTCGCGGGCGTTGTCGATGGCGAACTGCTCGACGACATCGAGCGGGGCGTGCTTGCCGGCCAGCTTGATGACATCGGCCGGGTCGTCGATGGTCTTGAACGACCCGCCACCGCTGGCGTCCTTGACCAGTCGGGTGATCCGCATGTCGGCCATCCGCTGGCGCACGTGCTGGGGCAGCGACTGGATGAACTGCTGACCGCCGAGGATCCGCGCGATGTTTTCGTCGTCGAAGGTGCGCTCCACCCCCGGCAGTCCGAGCGCCGCACCGGTGATGACGACCGGCTCGTTGGCATCCTGGGCGGGGACGTACTCCACCGTTGGTTCCGGGGCAGCAACAGGCGCCTGGTATGCCGTGCCGCCGGCTCCCGGGGCTGCTCCAGCCGCGCCGTAGTACAGGCTCATGCCCTGCTCCAGCACACCGGCGAAGAGCTTGCCGAGCTCGGTGATGACCTCGTCCGAGGTACCTGCTGAAGCACTCGCGGCGCGCGGGGCCGGAGCGACAGGCGCGGACGAGGCAGGAGCGGCAGCGGGGGCCGCAGGGGCCGCGGAGGGCGCAGCGGCAGGTGCTGCGACGGGGACCTGGACAGGGGCGAATCCGTGCCCCGCGGCATACAAACCGCACAAGGCTTGGTTGACGGCCACGGCATCTCCGAGCTTGGGGTGGTTGGTAAAGAGCGCGAGCACGTCATCGTGCTTGCTGCCTAGGACGTCCTCGACGAATCCGTGCAGCGCCTTCTTGGGCCCGACCTCGACGAAAACGCGAGCGCCGGCGGCATACAGGGTCTGCAGGCCCTTGACGAACTGGACCGGCGAGGCGATCTGCTTGCCGGCGAAGTCGAGCATCGTCTCGGTCGTCGCGTCGGAGGGGTAGAACTCGCCGGTGACGTTGGCGATGATCGGGAGAACTGGCGGACGCATGTCGAGGCGGCGCAGCGCGTTGCCGAACGGCACCGAGGCCTCGGCGACGATCGAGGTGTGGAAGGCGTGGCTGACCGGGATGCGGACGGCGTTCATGCCCATGGCCAGGAAGGTCTCGACGACCTTCTCCACGGCCTTGGTGGCGCCGCCGACGACGGCCTGGGAGTAGGAGTTGATGTTGGCGATGACGACATAGCCCTCGGCCGCCGCGACGACCTTCTCGATCTCGGCCAGCGGCCCGAAGACCGCAGCCATCGCGCCGTTGTCCTCGACCGAGATGCTGGCCATCTCGCGGCCGCGGGCGCTGACCGCCTCCATGGCCGAGTCGAGCGTGAGCGACCCGGCGGCCACAAGTGCGCCGTATTCGCCGAGGCTGTGGCCCATGACCATGTCGGGCTTGATGCCATAAGCCGCGAGCAACCGGGTGAGCGACAGGTCGGTCGCGAGCACCGCGGGTTGGGTGATCTCGGTCTGCATGAGCTGCTTGTTGGCGGCCTTGACCGCCGCCTCGTCATTGCCGTCGACGTAGATGAACGACGTGAGCGAGCGACCGAGCAACGGGGTCATGACCCGGTCGGCCTCGTCGAAGGTCGAGCGGACGATCGGCTCGCTGGTGTGCAGTTCGCGCAGCATGTTGACGTACTGCGAGCCCTGGCCGGTGTAGAGGAAGGCCAGCTTGGGCGCGGGGCCGCGACCGAGGAAGACGCCCTGTTGACGCAGCATCTTGAAAATCGCGGGGTTGCCGCTGGCCAGGCCCTTGGCCAGCTTGTCGAGCTTGCCGGCGAGTTCCTCGGCCGAGCCGTAGTCGACGGCCACCCGCACGGGGGCATTGGCCAGCGCGGGGTCCGGAGCAGCGGGTGCCGGAGCCGTGCCGGCCTTGGCGGCAGCAAGGTGGGTCTGCACCTGGGCGAGCAGGTCGGCGTCGTCGCGACCACCCAGCACGAGGGCGCCGCGCAGCGGGGTCTTGCGGGGCGCTGCCACGTATGCCGTGACCGGCGCCGAAGCGCTCGACCCGGCGGCCGCGCCCGCGCCCGGGACGTCAGCGGCGGCATACACCTTGGGGCGGGGCTTGTGGCGTCCGGGGACGTGCTCCTCGACGACGACGTGGAAGTTGGTGCCGCCGAAACCGAAGGCGCTCACGCCACCGCGGCGGATGCCGGCCTCGGGCGTCGGCCAGGGGCGCAGCGTGGTGTTGACCGCGCAGGGGGCGGTGTCCCAGTCCACATTGGGGTTGGGGTTGACGAAGTTGAGCGAGGGCGCGAGGACCTTCTCGTGCAGCGACTTCACCATCTTGAACAGGCCAGCCGTGCCGGCCGAGGCCTTGAGGTGGCCGATGTTGGACTTCACCGAGCCCAGGGCGATCGAGCCGGGCTTGGCGCCCGCCGCCCCGAAGATCGCGGTGAGGCTCTCCAACTCGGTGGCGTCCCCGACGCTCGTGGAGGTGCCGTGCGCCTCGATCGCGCTGGCCGTCGACGGGTCGACACCGGCCCGCTCCCAGGCGCGCGCGACGGCGAGCTTCTGGCCGACCGGGTTGGGGGCGGTGATGCCCTTGCCCTTGCCGTCGGAGGAGCCCCCGACCGAGAGGATGACTGAGTAGATCTTGTCGCCGTCGCGCTCGGCGTCCTCCAGGCGCTTGAGCACGAACAGCGCCGCGCCCTCACCCATGACGAAGCCGTCGGCCCCGGCATCGAAGGGCCGGGTGCCGGTGGCCGAGAGCGCACCGATCTTGCAGAACTTCACGAAGGCGTCGACGCCCATGTTGCGGTCGATGCCGCCGGTGATGACCGCGTCGTACTGGTGGTCGTTGAGGCCGAGGATCGCGGAGTTGAGCGCGGCCAGACCGGATGCGCACGCAGCGTCGGTCGTGTAGTTGGGGCCGCGCAGGTTGAGCACGTTGGCGATCCGGCCGGCGATGACATTGGACAACTCACCGGGCATGGTGTCCTCGGTGATCTCGAACATGTTGTCCAGGTAGCCCGCGCGGGTCTCCTCGATGATCGCCCGCTGGGCCTCGGGTGAGAGGCTGCGCAGCGTCGCGGACTCCTCCAAGCGCTTAAGCGCCTCGGGCAACTGGATGCGCATCGAGGACTTGTAGTGCTTCTCGCCGCCGATGGCGTTGCCGAGGATGACCGCGACCCGCTCGCTGTCGATCGACCAGTTCGGCCAGCCGGCGTCCATGAGCGCCCGCCGGGCCGCCGAGAGGGCCCAGCGCTGGCCCTCGTCCATCTGGGCGGCCACCGTCGGGGGGATCGGCAGGCGCCAGCGGATCGGGTCCCACTCGAACTCGCGGACCCACCCGCCGATGATCGAGTAGGTCTTGTCCCGTGCGCTGTGGTCGGGGGAGTAGTACAGCGCCGAGTCCCACCGGTCCGGGGTCACCTCGGTGATGCAGTACCGACCGCCGGTGATATTGGCCCAGAAGGCGTCCCCGTCGGGGGCCATCGGCATGATGGCGGCGAGTCCGACTACGGCGACAGGGTTGACGTCGGTCATGGTGGGTCCTTCCGGTGGATCCGGTCGTGCGTCACGTTCAGCGAGAGTCACAAGCACAAGTCACAGCAGGTATGCCGTCCCGGCGCCCGACGTCGGTGGCGGGCTTCCGGGGTGTCGGGGAGAGCGGCGCTGGCGCCGCCCTCCTCTGGTGGGGGTGAGTGGCGACGAGGGGTCAGCCCCGGCGGTCGTAGAGCGCGTCGGCGACGTAGTCCATGTCGGTGATGAGCCCGGCCTGGGCGGCCTGGATCGCCGCGGTGGGGATGTTGGCGACCGAGGCCACGGCGGGGCTGCCGGGGTCGGCGGCACCGGCCACCCAACGCGAGCCGTCGAGGGCCACCCGAGCTGCCGCTTCACGCGCGTAGACCCGGGCCATCGCCGCGAAGGTGTCGGCGTCGAAGCGGTGCAGGCTCTTCTCGTGGGCGCTGTCGGTCGCCGCGGCAGCGGCGCGCTGGGCGAAGACCTCGGCACCCTCACAGAAGGCGATGAGCTCGCCGAGACGGAAGAGGATGTGCTGGTTGCGAGTCAGGCGCCCGGTGCGGCAGGCCTCCAGGACGATCGCGAGGGCCTCGCAGGCCAGTCCGGCGACGTCGGCGCCGACCCGCGGGTGCTGGGCGTGCAGCCGGCGCAGCGCCGCACCCTTGTCGCGGTAGTAGCCGCCCTGGGTCTTGAGGTGCTGCTGCCAGCGGTCGCGAGCGATGGTCATCTCCATGATCTCGGAGGTGCCCTCGTAGATCGTCGTGATCCGCACGTCGCGCTTGACCTTCTCGACGACATACGGCCGGGTGTAGCCGTAGCCGCCGTGGGCCTGGATGGCCGCGTCGGCCGCCGCGTTGCCCGCCTCGGTGGCGAGGTACTTGGCGATCGCGCCTTCGGTGTTCATCGCGCCGTTCTGCCCCAGGCCGCGGTCGATCTTGTCGGCGGTGTCCTCGATGAAGGCCCGCGAGGCCTCGAGCCGCACGGCGTGGGGAACGATGAGCTTGTGGGTGTAGCCCTGCTTCTCACACAGCAGGCTGCCACCCTGGACCCGGTTCATGGAGTACTGGATGGCCCGGTCGAGGGCCTCCCAGCCGCCGCCGAGGCCGAAAGCCGCCACCATGAGCCGGGTGTAGCCGAAGACCTGCTGGGCCTGCACGAGGCCGCGGCCTTCGACGCCACCGATGAGGTTGGCCGCCGGGATGCGCACATCGTCGAGGAAGAGCGCTGCGGTGTTGGACAACCGCAGGCCGTGCTTGTCCTCCGGGGGAGCAGAGCTGAACCCCTCCGCGCCCTTCTCGACGACGAACCACGACGGGCCGGCCTCGGTCTTGGCCAGGATCGTCGTGTAGTCGGCGATGGTGCCGTTGGAGATCCACTGCTTCTTGCCGTTGAGGATATATTCGACCGTCTCGCCGTCGTCGTTCTTCACCGGGGTGGCCGTGGTCTCCAGGGCGCCGAGATCCGAGCCCGCCTCGGGCTCGGTGGCGCCATAGGCGAAGACGACACCCTCGCGGGCGATGGCGCCGAGCCAGAGCTGCTTCTGCTCCTCGGTGGCGCCAACGACGATGGGATCCGAGCCGAGGAAGGTCGCGAAGACGGCCGTTGCCAGACCGATGTCCTTGCGCGCCATGACCTCGCACACTCGGTAGGCGTCGAAGGCGCCACCGTCCATGCCGTCGTAGGCCTCGGGCACGAAGACCAGCTGCACACCGAGCTGCTCGGGGTCGGACATGGCCCGGACGATGTCCTCGGGGCAGCGGTCCTCGTGGTCGAGCTCCAGTTGCAGCTCGGGTGACATCGCCGCATCGACGAAGTCGCCGAGCGCCTCGAGCATGAGGTTGAGGCTTTCCAGGTCCAGACCGGCACCGCCGACGTGGCTGAAGGTCTCGGTGGTCTCGCTCATCGTGTCGTCCTTGCGCTGGGAGAAACGGGATCAGGCGGTCGAGCTCTTGTCGTGCAGATTCAGTTCGCAGGTCGTGCGGGCCGGCGGACCGGCGAGGTGCACGGCATACCAAAGCCTGGTATGCCGTGCGGCTGGCAGTTAGTCGGGCACGGCAGCTGCCGCGTCGGCGAGGTCGGGTCGGATGGATCGCAGCAGCACCTCGGCGACGTCGGTGACCTCGACGCCGACCGCTCGTCCTTCTTGTTGGCGCTGGGCGACGCCGTCGCTGAGCATGGTGATGCAGAACGGACAGGCGGCGGTGACCAGGGAGGCCGAGGTCTCGATGGCCTCGTCGGCGCGGTTCTGGTTGATCCGGGTGCCGAGGGTCTCGTCCATCCACATCCGGGCGCCACCGGCACCGCAGCAGAACGACCGCTCGCGGGTGCGCGGCATCTCGGTGAGCGTGGCGCCCGGCACCGCGCCGAGCACCTCGCGGGGAGCGGCGAAGATCCGGTTGTGCCGGCCGAGGTAGCACGGGTCGTGATAGGTCACCGAGGCGTCGACGCGAGCAACCGGGGTGAGCCGCTTCTCGGCGACCAGGCGGGCCAGCAGGGTGGTGTGGTGGACCACCTCGTAGTGCCCGCCGACCTGCGGGTATTCGTTGGCCAAGGTGTTGTAACAGTGCGCGCAGGTGACGACGATGCGCTTGGCGCCGACCTCGTTGAGGGTCTCGACGTTCTGCATGGCGAGCATCTGGAAGAGGAACTCGTGGCCCATCCGGCGAGCCGGGTCGCCGGTGCAGGTCTCGCCCTCACCGAGCACCATGAACTCGACCCCGGCCTCGTGCAGCAGGGTGGCGACGGCCCGCGCGGTGCGCTTGGCGGTGTCATCGAGCGCACCGGCGCAACCGACCCAGTAGAGGTAGTCGACGTCGTCGGGGATCTGGTCCTCGCCGGCGGCGCCGAAAACGCGGACCTCGAAGTCCAGCGGCTCGGCCCATTCCAGGCGCATCGAGGCGCCCAGGCCCCACGGGTCGCCGGCGTGCTCGAGGTTGCGCAGCATGATGCCGGCCTCCTCGGGGAAGGCGGACTCCATGAGCACCTGGTAGCGGCGCATGTCGACGATGTGGTCGACGTGCTCGATGTCGACCGGGCACTGCTCGACGCAGGCGCCGCACGTGGTGCAGGACCACAACATGTCGAAGGGCACGACGCCCTCGCCGGACACCCCGTGCTCGTCCACGCGTGCGCTCTCGTCGCCCATCGGCCCGACCAGCGGCTTCTCAGCCTCGGTGGCAGCAGCCTCCGGTATGCCGGTCGGCTCGGTCCCCTCCGGCGCTTCCTTGGTCGCCAGCAGATAGGGCGCCTTGGCCAGGGCGTGGTCGCGCAGGGTCATCATGAGGACCTTGGGCGAGAGCGGCTTGTCGGTGTTCCACGCCGGGCACTGGCTCTGGCAGCGGCCGCACTCGGTGCACGTGCCGAAGTCCAGCAGGCCCTTCCAGGTGAAGTCCTCGATCTTGCCGACGCCCATGAGGTCGTCGTCGCCCGGGTCCTCGAAGTCGACCTTCTTGCCGCCGGAGTAGACCGGCTGCAACGCGCCGAGGGCTCGCGGCCGACGGGCGAAGGCGACGTTGGGGATGGACAGGAAGATGTGCAGGTGCTTGCTGTAGGTGACGAAGATGGTGAAGCCCAGCAGCACCGCGAGGGAGAGCAGCAGCAGGACCGTCTCGAGGATCTCGTTGGTCGACTCGCCGAGCGGGTGGAAGAGAGAGGCGAACCACTGCGAAGCGAACGCGCCCTGGAGGAACTTCAGCGGTGCGTCAGGGGTGCCGGCCAACTCGTTGACTCGCTGGGCGTTGATCGAGGCCCCGCGGTAGGCCAGCAGGGTCCACACCACGTTGAAGATCATGAACAGGACGAACCAGGCCGGCCCGAGGTGGGAGCCGAAGAACCGGCTGCGCCGACCGAGCCCGGCGGGGGCCTCCTTGATCCGGATCGCCACGAAGGCGGCGATGGCCGCGACACAGAGCATGGCGAACAGGTCTTCGACGAAGCCGAACCAGGCCCAGTTGCCGAAGAAGGGAATCTGGAAGCGTGAGTTGACCAGCCCGCCGAAGGCCTCCAACACGGTGAACAGCAACACCATGAAGCCCCAGAACACCGCGAAGTGGGCGACGCCCGGCACCGTCCAGCGCAGCAGTTTGCGTTGACCGGCGACTTCCAGGAGTTCAGCCTTGACCGCCGCCCCGGTGTCGGGACGGCGGTCACCCTGCAGCGGCTGGGCCGTGCGGCCCAGCCGGTAGAGGAACATCAGGCGACGCCCGGCGATCCCCAGGCAGACAACCGTGAGTAGCAAGCCGAGGATGAAGCGGACCGCCATCATCGATGAGTCTCCTTCGTGCGGTATGCCGTGCGGATCGCCGTGTCGTCAGTGCTCCGGGGGCGTCAATGCGTCAGGGCGGTCAGCCCTTGCGCTTGGCGACCTCGTCGACGAGGGCCGGCAGGACCGCGTGCAGGTCGCCGACGACACCGAAGTCGGCGATCTGGAAGAGCGGAGCCTTGGCGTCCTTGTTGACCACGACGATGGTCTTGCTGCTCTGCATGCCGGCGCGGTGCTGGATGGCACCGGAGATGCCGGCGGCGAGGTAAAGCGAGGGGGCCACGGTCTTGCCGGTCTGACCGACCTGCAGCTCGTGCGGCGCCCAGTGCTGGTCGGTGACGGTGCGTGACGCACCGACGGCCGCACCCAGGGCGTCGGCGGTCTTCTCGATGACGCCGAAGCCATCTTCCGAGCCGACGCCACGGCCCCCGGCGACGACCATCGCAGCATCGGTGAGTTCGGGCCGACCGCTGGAGACCTTGGGCTCGCGGGAGTCGACCTTGGCACCCTTGGCTGCGTCGCTGACGGCCACATCGACCGACTCGACGCTCGCGCTCGCCGGGGCCGCTTCGGCCGAGGTGGCGTTGGGGCGCATGGTGACCACCGCCGGGGCACGCAGCACCTGGCTGGTGGCCTGGAAGCGGCCGGCGAAGACGGTCTGCACGGCAGAGACAGTGCCACCGTCGACGCTCACCTTGGTGGCGTCCGGGATGATCCCCGCGTTGAGCCGGACGGCGACCCGGGCGGCGACGTCCTTGCCCTCGGGGCCGCTGGTCACCAGGATCGCGACCGGGTTGCTCGCCTGGGCGATCTGGACGACGGCCTCGGCCTGGGCAGCGACAGGAAGGCCTGCATGTCGGGGGAGCCGACGGCATACACCTTGGTGGCGCCGTACTCCGCGAGCTGCGAGACGACCTGGTCGGAGGCGTCGCCGAAGACGACGGCAGCCGGCTCACCGAGCGCACGGGCGGCGGTGAGCAGTTCGAGGTGGGCTTGCGGACGCCGGCCGCGGTGGTCTCGGCGAGAACGAGGACTTCCGACACGATGTGTCTCCTTCTTCGGTATGCCGCGCGCGGCGGCCAAGCTTCGGGGGGATCGGCGAGCGCTCGCCGGAAGGATCAGATGAAGCCGCGACCGGCCAGGAAGTCGGCGAGCTGGGCGGCGCCGGTGCCGTCGTCGTTGACGATCGTGCCGGCGGTGCGCGCGAGTGGGGAAACGTCGACGACCTTGCTCGACGCGCTCCGGACCAGCCGACCTGTGCAGCGTCGACCCCGAGGTCGGCCAGCGACATGGTCTGGATGGGCTTCTTCTTGGCGCCATGATCGCCTTGAAGGCCGGGTAAGCGCGCCTCGCCGGTCTGGTCGGTCACCGACACGACCGCGGGCAGCGACACGCTGACCCGCTCGCTCGCGACGTCGGTGTCGCGTCGGATCGACACCGTGCCGCCGTTGACCGACAGCTCACCGGCGAAGGTGGCCTGGTTGGCCCCGAGCCGGTCGGCCACCATCGACGGCACGACCGACAGCTCGGCGTCGGTGGAGGCCATGCCGGTGAGGACCAGGTCGTAGCCGATCTTCTCCAGGGCCTTGGCGAGCACGAGCGAGGTGCCGAGGGCGCAGGACCCGTGAATCGCGTCGTCGACGACGTGGACCGCGCTGGTGCCACCGATGGCCAGGGCCTTGCGCAGGCCTTCGGTCGCCTTGGCCGGGCCGACGGTGAGGAAGACGACCTCGTCGGCGGCACCGGACTCGGCCAGGCGGGTGGCCTGCTCGACGGCATACTCGTCGAGTTCGGAGAGACGACCCTCGAC
The DNA here is from genome assembly GCA_016710645.1 of Actinomycetales bacterium. Classification (GTDB taxonomy): domain Bacteria; phylum Actinomycetota; class Actinomycetes; order Actinomycetales; family Dermatophilaceae; genus Phosphoribacter. The sequence goes on from JADJVI010000028.1 coordinate 10,639, forward strand.
GCCCGCGCGGTCGACCGTGAGGTCGGGCGCGAACTTCCAGGTCGCGGTGGGCTCGGGCACGTACTTGACCAGGACGACGATCTTCATGCGTAGCTGACCTGTCTTCTCAAACGAACTGTCGGACGGGTGGGGGAGGCGTGCGTCAGGCAAGAGCCTGCCAGCTTTGGCAGAATCGGCAAGTGGGTCATAGGTCCCCTACCGGTCGGTAGGGAATTCGGTTGTGCCAAGCCCGTTCTGCGAGGCCGAGATTCACTTGTCGGGGTGCGGTACCTCTCGTGCAGGACGTTCTCGTCGGCGGCGATGAGGGCCTCTTCGACAGGCTTGAGGTCGACCGGGTTGGGCGGGCCGATGGTGCCCTTGGCGATCGTCGCGCGGCCCTTGTCGCGCAGTCGCGACTCGATCTTGGCGGCGGCCGTGGTGAGCAGGTAGTTGATCGCGATGAAAGATCAGCGCGATGACGATGAGCGCCGGCACCGGGTTGGACTTGTAGGACCCGATCTGGCTGAACGTGGTGAGCAGCTCAGGGTAGGTGATGATCGCTCCGAGTGCGGTGTCCTTGAGATGACGACGAAGTTGGCTCCACGAGCGCCGGAAGCATCGCGGTGATGGCCTGGGGCAGCAGGATGGAGCGCAGCGTTCTGGCTGCAGGTGAGCCCAATCGCGAGGCCGGCCTCGGACTGCCCCTTGGGCAGACCGCCCACGCCCGATCGCAACAGCTCAGCGACGACCGATCCGTTGTAAGGGGTCAGGCCGGTGATCACC
>JADJVI010000029.1 GCA_016710645.1 Actinomycetales bacterium
CCCCGCACCGAGAACGACGACCTTGGCGTTGGCGACGCCACCGACACCACCCATCAGAACGCCCCGACCACCTTGGGCCTTCATCATCGCGTGCGCTCCGACCTGGGGCGCCAGGCACCCGGGCCACCTCGGACATCGGGTAGAGCAGCGGCAGGCATGCCAGAGGGCATTGCACGGTCTCGTAGGCGATCGCCGTGACCTTGCGGGCTGCGAGCTCCTCGGTGAGCGGCTGGTCGGCCGCGAGGTGCAGGTAGGTGAAGAGGATGAGGTCCTCACGGAGGTGGTACTCCTGCTCGACCGGCTCTTTGACCTTCATCACCATGTCTGCCGCGCCCCAGACCTCGTCGGCAGAGTCGATGATGCGGGCACCTTGGGCGACGAAATCGGCATCGCTGATCGAGGATCCCAGCCCCGCGCCCTTTTCGATCAGCACCTCGTGGCCGCGGGCGACCAGTTCGTGGACGCCGACCGGCGTGATGCCGACCCGGTACTCGTGGTTCTTGACCTCGCTGGGAACGCCAACCTTCACGATGCGTCGTCCTTCCGGATGGCCGGGGCCGACTAGAGGGTCGCCCCAGGGCTGGGTGAGAGCATTCACATCCTAGGGCGCACGGGTGCGGCCTGAGAGGAGTCCGTTGATGGCGATCACCTTGTATGCCGACCTGCCGGCTCGGCGGGCGCGGCAGCTGCTCGCCGACCTGTCGGCGGTGGTCTGGATCTGTTGCTGGGGTATGCCGCCCGGGTCGTCCACGACTCGATCGCAGCGCTGCGCGGTCCCACCGACACAGTCCGGGACGCGGGAAACACCTTTGCCTCCCAGATGACGTCCGCGGCAGACCAACTGAGCAGCCTGCCGTTCATCGGCGACCGCCTGAAGGCACCCTTTGAGGGGCTGACCGGCACCGGGCAGACGATCGCCCAGGCGGGGACCGACTTCGGGGTCGCGGTCGACCGAGCCGCCCTCGCAGTCGGACTAGTCACCTTCTTGCTGCCACTGGCGCTGGCCCTGGTCCTCTGGGTGCCACCGCGGCTCATCTTTATCCGGCGGGCCACTGCCGCAAGGAAATTCATCGACGCAGAAGCCGACGTGGACCTCTTCGCGATGCGCGCGCTGGCGCGCCAGCCCATGCACCGGCTGGCGCGGATCAGCGACGACCCAGCGGGTGCCTGGCGGCGACGCGAGCCTCAGGTGGTCCGGGCCCTGGCCGAGTTGGAACTGCGGGATTGCGGGCTGCAGCTGCCATCCTCACTGCCGCCAGCGTGACGCGGCTCAGCCGCGGTTGACCCCAGTCACCTGGGGCACCAGGTCCACGGCCGGGCAATTCCAGGTCTCGGGAGAAGCAGGGTGTTGCTCCCCTGACCGGATGTCCTTGACGGAGTCGCCGTCGCCGGAGCCCTCCGTACTCGGGAACCACACATAGGGAATCCCGCGCCGCTCGGCATACCGGATCTGCTTGCCGAACTTCGCCGCTGACGGAGCGACATCGCAGGGGATTCCTCGCGTCCGCAACGTGGCAGCGACAGCCATCGACTGGGGCCGGTCGTCTTCCGAGGTCACGGCGACCAGGACTGCCGCCGGTGTGCTGCGACTGGCCGTGACCAACCCCTTGCCCACCAGGAGACCGAGCAGCCTGGATAATCCGATCGAGATGCCCACGCCGGGGTACGTCGTGCGACCGTCGCTGGCCAGCGCGTCGTAGCGACCGCCGCTGCAGAAGGACCCCCACTCCTCGTGACCGACGAGTTGAGTCTCGTAGACCGTGCCGGTGTAGTAGTCGAGGCCGCGCGCGATCTTGAGGTCGGCGACGAGCACCCCCGGCCGCACGGCGTTGCCGGCGCGGATGACGGCGGCCAACTCGGCCAACCCCTCCTGCAGCACCGGGTGCTGCACACCCAGCGCCTCGACCTGCGCCACAAAACTCTCGTCGGCGCTGCGGATGGCGGCCAACGCCAGGCACTGCTGCGCCTGCTCGATCGTGGCTCCTGCCTCCTGCAACGCGGCGGTCACCTTGACCGGCCCGATCTTGTCGAGCTTGTCGACGATGCGCAGCGTGCCGGCGATATCGGTCAAGCCGATGCCCCGGTAGAAGCCTTCGGGGATCTTGCGGTTGTTGACCTGGATGACGAAGGGGCCGATCGGCAACTGCGCGAAGGCGTCGGCGACGACCAGCGGCATCTCCGCTTCGAAGTGCGCGGCAAGGTGGCCGACGTCGACGACGTCGATGTCACATTGGGTGAACTCGCGATAGCGACCCTCCTGAGGTCGCTCGCCCCGCCAGACCTTCTGGATCTGGTAGCGCTTGAACGGGAAGGCCAGCTTGCCGGCGTTCTCGAGGACATAGCGCGCAAACGGCACGGTGAGGTCGAAGTGCAAGCCGAGGGCGGCCTCGCTGGTCTCAGCGGGCGCGCTCAGGCGCACGACGCCGTAGATCTCCTTGTCGACGTCGCCCCCTTTTCCGGCCAGCCGTTCCACCGGCTCGACGGCACGGGTCTCGATCGAGGCGAACCCATGGAGCTCGAAGGTGCGGCGGATGACGCCGAGGAAGTGCTGCTCGACGATCCGCCCCTCGGGAAGGAACTCCAGGAAGCCGCTGATCGGGGTCACCTTGGCATTGCTCACCGGGGCATCCTCCCAGACGCACGCCGGAGGGCGTGGACCCGCGGTCCACGCCCTCCGGTGAGTTCACTGACCAGAGGTCAGCTGGAGGTCGTCGATCTTGACCGTTCCGGCGCCCATCCCGGCCTTGGACGAGCGAGCCAGAGACAGATACAGCTGACCCGGCGCAGTCACCGCCGTGTCCGTCACCGTGCCCTTCCACGTCGAGGGCTCGGGCTGACCATCCAGCCAGGTCCGGAACTGGAAGGTCGACCCGACCACCCGCACCCGCACCCACTGCTTCCCAGCCGTCAACACCTGACCATTCGCGATCGACGTCTTCGTCTGCGTCCCGTTGACCACCTTCATCATCGAGACCGTCGTCGAATTGGTGATCTCCAACCCATACCCATTCGCTGGATTGAACCCACCCGACCACGCACCAGACCCACGCAAATACACATTGAGGTAATGACCCGAAGCCGGAGTCCCCGTATACGAGAACACCACCTCCGAATCAGCCCGAGCCGCCACACCAGTCAACTGCGCCCGCGCATACGAGGAAGCCACATCCTGCTCGGCCAACACCCCCGCACCACCAGACTGGGTCACCGACCCACTGCGCACCGACGTCGACCACGCCGACCCCCACGCCGACCCATCCACCCCAGCAAACCCATCCGTGAACAGGGCCGCGGTGGCAGCCGGAGTGGTGACGGTGACCGTAGCCGCCGCTGATTCGTTGCCCGCGGCATCGAGGGCAGACACGGCATACGTGTATGTCGTGGAGGCGGTCAAACCGCTATCAGTGACGGTGAGTGCACTCGTCGTGGTGAGTGCCGAGCCGTTGCGCGTGACCCGGTAGCCGGTGACTCCGACGTTGTCGCTGGAGGCACTCCACGAGAGCGTGGTACCGGTGGCCGTGGTGCCGGTCGCGGTGAGCGACCCGGGCACTGATGGCGCTTGGGTGTCCGGGGCCGGTGGTGCCGTCGCACCGTCGGTGAGGACGAGGTCGTCGATCTTGACCGTTCCGGCGCCCATCCCGGCCTTGGACGAGCGAGCCAGAGACAGATACAGCTGACCCGGCGCAGTCACCGCCGTGTCCGTCACCGTGCCCTTCCACGTCGAGGGCTCGGGCTGACCATCCAGCCAGGTCCGGAACTGGAAGGTCGACCCGACCACCCGCACCCGCACCCACTGCTTCCCAGCCGTCAACACCTGACCATTCGCGATCGACGTCTTCGTCTGCGTCCCGTTGACCACCTTCATCATCGAGACCGTCGTCGAATTGGTGATCTCCAACCCATACCCATTCGCTGGATTGAACCCACCCGACCACGCACCAGACCCACGCAAATACACATTGAGGTAATGACCCGAAGCCGGAGTCCCCGTATACGAGAACACCACCTCCGAATCAGCCCGAGCCGCCACACCAGTCAACTGCGCCCGCGCATACGAGGAAGCCACATCCTGCTCGGCCAACACCCCCGCACCACCAGACTGGGTCACCGACCCACTGCGCACCGACGTCGACCACGCCGACCCCCACGCCGACCCATCCACCCCAGCAAACCCATCCGTGAACAGCGGCGGGACGCCGGCAGGGGTAGTGACAGCCACGGCCGCCGAGGGCGCCGACTCATTACCAGAGGTGTCGACGGCGCTCACGGAGAAGCTGTAGGTCGTGTCAGCGGTCAGGCCGCTCACCTGCAGCGAGGTGTCGGTAGGCGAGCCGATCAGCACACCGTCACGCCGGACCCGGTAGCTGGCCACGCCGACGTTGTCGGTCGCCGCAGTCCACGCGAGGGTGGTGCCGGTCCAGGTCGTACCACTGGCCGCGAGTCCGGTCGGGACCGACGGCGGGGTGGTGTCGGGCGTCGGCGTTGTGACGGACACCGCGCTGCTCAGGGCCGAGAGGTTGCCCGCCGCGTCCTTGGCGCGCACGGCATACCCATAGGTTGTCTCGGCCGTCAGGCCGGAGTCGGAGAACGAGGTCGTCGTCGAGGAGCCGACCACGACACCGTCACGCAGCACGTCGTATCCCGTGACGCCGATGTTGTCCGTCGCCGCTGTCCACGTGAGGCCAACGGTCGTGCCGGTCGGGATCCCCGCGGTGAGACCGGTCGGGGCGGCGGGCGGGGTGCGGTCCGGTGCGGACTGCACCTGACCCGAGGTCACCGTGACGTCGTCGATGGTCACCGTCCGAGTGCCGGTGCCGGTGGCCGTGCGAACCAGCGACACGTAGAGATCGCCAGGGATGGTCACGAGTGAGTCCGTGACGCTGCCCTTCCATGTGGTGGGCTCGGCCGTGCCGTCCAGCCAGGTTCGGAACTGCAGGGTCGACCCGACCAGACGCGCCCGGAGCCACTGCTTCGATGTCGAGACGGCCTGTCCGCCCGCGACCGAGGCCAACGTCGTGCCGACCGCGTTGGACATCCTGCGCATAGAGACGCTGGTGCTCGTCGAGGTGAACTCGAGGCCGTAGCCATTGGACGGTCGTGCGCCATCGGACCAGTTGGTGCCGGCTCGCAGGTAAACCGAGAACCGGCCCTGCGGCCCGGTGCCATTCCAGGCGTAGGACAGCAGCACCTCGGAGTCGGCGACGTCGTTCGCCTTGAGGATGGCCTTCGAGTCCGACCCATAGGTGTCGACAACTGCCAGAACTCCAGCGTTGTTAGTCGTCGCCACCGTGCCACCAGCGGTGACCGACGTGGTCCAGGTGGCCGGCCAGGTCCCCGAGTTGGCCGCGGTGAACGTCTCGCTCGCGGCCACCAAAGTCGGCCGGGTCAGGACGCTCGCGGTGCTGTCGGGGCCGGGGTTGCCGGCGCGGTCGACCGCCCGTACGGCATACGTGTAGGTCGTGCCGGGGGCCACGGCCGGGTCGGCGAAGGACTGCACGCCTACCCCGAGGGTCGCCACGAGATTGCCTTCCTTGCGCACCTCGTATGCCGTGACGCCACGGTCGTCGGTGGCGTCACCCCAGGACAACAGCACGCCGGTCGAGGTGGCCGAACCAGTCAGTCCCGTGACCGCGGTGGGCGCCGTGGTGTCCGCCGGAGGGGTGCCACCGTTGGGCAGCGCAGGGGAACCGCCGGGAGCCGAGGCCACCCACGATGTGGGGTCGGCGTTGTCCAAGCCCGGGTCCAGCAACTCCAGCGAGGAGCCGGTGCCGGCGACTGCTGGCCACGGAGCCTCGGTGCCGTAGCTGACCTCGTCGACGACCCGAGTGCCCTGCAGGAGGGTCACGGTCTCGCCGTCGTCGGCCAGGCGGCCGGAGTACTGGCCCGCGACATTGGTCGATCCGGGGTGAGCGGCCCGGTAGGCGGCGTCGTTCGCGACGACCACCAGGCGAGCGCCGGGCAGGATGACGGTCCCTGCCTGGAAGGTGAACCCCACTCCGGACAGGGTCCAGCCGGAGAGGTCCACCGACTCGCTGCTCGGGTTGGCCACCTCGATGTATTCGGCCAGACCATCGCCTCCGGGGGCGTACATGATCTCGTTGATGACGACGTTCGGCGTGGCTGACTGCGGCGGAGGGACCGGAAGACCCGGACCGCTGTTGTCAGCGATGACGGCGCGGCGGTCGGCGAGCGAGGCCATGAAAAGCGAACGCCGGGTCGCTTCGGTCGCTGTGCCCCACTTGGCCCGGTCCAGCGGCCAGTCGACGTCCTTGTATGGCGCGACAATCGCGTCCCATGCGGCTTCCAGCTGGCCCGGAGGCAGCTCCTTGTCAGCCAGAGTGCGCAACCGCCGGAAGAACATCTGCCGGTAGTCGGGATAGCTCAGCAATGCGGTGAGGAAGTAGTTGTTGCGGTCCGGCGTGAGGTAATCGCCGTAGGAGTCACCCGAGGAAGGCTCGAACGTGTTGTTGAGATCCCAGTGCCACAACTCCCACCGGCCGGTGCCTTCGGTGTCGCGCGCGACGTACCAGTTGCGCCAATCGGAGTCCCAGTGCCGGATGATCGAGTTGATCGCCATGTAGTTGATCAGCTCAGGAACGTTGAGGTTCTCCTCGAACCATTGCTTCTGGGCCGCTGAACTGGCCTGGCGGACCTTCTGGGTCAGGGTCCAGACGTCGGTGTAGTCCTCGTCGGTGCGGGTCTTCTTTTCCAAGTCGAGCGAGGCCTGCAGGTCGGCCGCCGTCGGGAAGGTGCGCATGCCTCCCGCGTCAGCCTTGTAGATCGACCAGTTCTTGACCCCCTCGACCCCGCGCCAGGTGCCGTCCTCGGTCTGGAGGAAGTGCCCGACGGACCAGAACTGCCCATTCCGCTGGGTGCGGATCGGGGTGACGGCCACGTCCTTGGCGCCAGTGTCGCCGACGACCTTCCAAGCCAGATCCATGACGGCTGGGACGTCGTAGTGCATCGCCCAACTGTCGACCGTGTACGGGAGGTATGGCCGGAAGTCGAGGTTGTGTCCGGGCGGCATGTCGACCTTCCACTGCACCTTGGCAGCGGACCGAGTGAATTGGCCGCGGATGTTCATCTTGGCGCCGTCGTAGACGACCCCGTTGTAGACGATGACGGCATCACCCTGGACGTCGTCGAAGCGGTGGTTGGCCAGCAGGTCGTTGTAGACCGAGTCGGCCATGAACCACTCGAAGACCGGCAGTGCGCTCGTGACCGCCGGATTGGCCACCGTGTATCCGGTGTAGTGCGACGCGTCATCGCCTGCCGGCAGCGAGAAGGCCGTCGCGCCGAGCGTGGCGTCAATGCGGTAACGCACCAGGAGGCCGGCCGCCTGCCCGGGGATGGTCGCGGCATACACGCCGTCACCGGCGCCCCCAGGGCTGGCTGCGTCGTCGAGGAAGGGCACCGTCACCGCGGCGTCGAACATCACCGCGGAGGTGAGAGTGGCGACCGATCCCATGGGCAAGCGCGCCGAGATCGTCACCGACTCGCCGGGCGCCGGCTTGACGGGGGTGGCGGCGAGGTCGATTACCTTGGGCGGCGGAGCCGTGCCGTCGATGCTGTTGACCGCCTTGGGCGTGCCACCGCGGACCGTGGAGGCACCCCAGTTGGCCGGGTCGGTGTTGTCGAACCACAACCCGCGCAACTCCAGGGACGGCCCGGTGCCGTCGGGGGTGGCGGCCCAGGGAGCTGCGTCGAGATAGCTCACCGTGTCGACCACCTGACCGGCGGCGTCGACGAGGGTGACGGCCTCGCCGCTGTTGCTCAGCTTGCCGGTGTAGATGGCATCGGGGGCGAACCCATAGAGGGTCGTGAAACTCGCCGCGCTCGGCGATAGGACGAAGTAGCCGCCTGCCGGGATGACAGTGCCCGCGGGAAGCACTGCCGTCACTCCGGCGGAGAAGGAATAGCCCCCGACATCGATTGGCGCTCCCGAGGTGTTGGCCAACTCAAGGAAGTCGTCGGTGTCCAGGTCAGACCCCGCGTGATAATGAATCTCCGAGATGACGATCCCGCCCGGTTGCGCCCACGCTGTGGGCACCGCCAAACCGGTGGCGATCACAGCAGCTACAGCGCCGGCGCCGACGGCGCGCCGGACATATTGCGAAATGTCCATTTCTCCCCTATTTCCCGCGTTCCCTACAGGCCCGCGCACTGTCTAGCGCATTTGCGGCCCCGGCACAGCAGAATGGGAGAAATTCGTCGCGGATGCATTTCACAATGTGAGCGGCCACGCGCGAGTGTCCCCTGAAAAGGGGGATGTGTCAGAGCCGGCGAAGGAACGGGTTGGAACGCCGCTCCTGACCGATCGTGGTGATGTCACCATGGCCGGGCAATACCAGCCGGTCATCCGGCATCGGCAGCACGACCTCCCGCAACGACCGATCCATCGCCCGCTCGTCGCCGCCCGGCAGGTCACAGCGCCCGATCGACCCGGCGAAGAGCACGTCACCGGAGACCAGCGTGGAGCCGACGCGCCCCTGCAGTTGATCTGGCACGTCGGCGAGGCTGAACATCACCGACCCCTCGGTGTGCCCGGGCGCGTGGTGGGCCCGGAAGTCAAGCCCAGCCAGCGAGATGGAGTCGCCGTCGCGCACCTCGCGCACGTCGCTTGGCTCGGTCCACGTGGCTGCACTCCCGAACTGCGCTTCCAGCATTGAGCGCAGACCCACATCCACGCCCGAAAGCGGGTCGGCGAGCCGATAGCGGTCCTGACCATGCAGGTATGCCGGCAACTCACCTTCACGGCCGGCGTCACCCCGGGGAGTCGGCACCGGAGCCAGGTATGCCGTCCCCGCCTCGCCACGGCATACCGGAGTCACCGAGTAGACGTGATCGATGTGGCCATGGGTGAGCAGGACGGCCACGGGCTTGAGCCGATGGTCGCGCAAGATCTCGGCCAGGCCCGGAAGGACCCCGATGCCCGGATCGACAATGACGCACTCGGACCCACGCTCGCGGGCCAGGATGAAGCAGTTGGTGTCGAAGGCCGCGGCAGGGAACCCGATGGTGAGCACGAACCCGAGACTAGCCGGGCCACCCGAGCACAATTCATGGACTCGTGACCCCAGGCGGTCGGCGCCCCTGCCGACCTTCCCTAGACTGGTCGACCGTTGGCACTTCGGCGCGCCTTCGCGGCGCATCAGGGAAGGTTGAACCCGTGCGGGACAAGCAAGCCATCTCAGCGGTCCTGGCCGTGGTCGCAGTGGTGTTGGGCTTCGTTGTGCTCGTCAACGCACTCACGACCCCGAAGTCGGCCGATGCCACCGCCAGTCCCGAGACGTCCGCATCGGCGTCAACCGCCTCCAGTTCGGCCACTGCCTCCACGAGCGCTACGCCCACTCCGACTCCGACTCCGAGCGTGTTGCCTGGCTGCAACCCCGTGCCGGCTCCCCAGGAGACGCCCAAGAGGATGACCAGCGCACCGGATATCGATTCGGCTCGGGGCAAGACGTTCATTGCCACCGTCACGACCAACTGCGGGCCGATCACCATCGAACTCGACGGGGCCAAGGCACCCGCCACGGTGTCGTCGTTCATCCTGCTGGCCAAGGAGGGCTACTGGGCACCGAGTCCCTGTCATCGGGTGACCGGAGACGCCGAGGGCATCTGGGTCTTGCAGTGCGGTGACCCCACCGGCACGGGATCGGGCCCTGGCCCCGGCTACCACTACGGGATCGAGAACGCCCCAGCGGATGGGAAGTATCCGGCAGGTACGGTGGCCATGGCGCGCACCAGCGACCCGAACAGCAACGCCGACCAGTTCTTCATCACGTACAAGGACACCACCCTCCCTGTGGACGGTGGCGGCTACTCGATCTTCGGCAAGGTGACCGGAGGGATGGACATCGTCAACCGAATTGCCGCCGCGGGTGTCAGCCCGGTAGACCAGATGACCCCGATGGCACCGATCAGCATCCTGTCCGTGGCCGTGCAAGCGAAGGGCTGAGACGATGACCGAGCACGAGGAAGCGACCCCCATGACCGACGCCCCGGCTCCCGTGGAAGACCCCACGGTGGACCAGCCGTCAGCAGCGCAGGACGAACCCGCCAAGCCCGAGTCGGCCGAGGCGCTCGAAGCGTCCGCGGCGGGCACCGCCGTCGAGGCCCCGGTCGAGGGTGCCGTCGAGGCCCCCGTCGACGAACCAGCAGCGGAGGCCACACCAGTGGCCCCAGCGCCACGGCCCGTCGTGCCCAGCCCGGCCATGTTTGCCCGCACCCACGCCGCTCCGACGACCAGCGAGTTCGGCCGCGTCGGCGAGGATGGCGTTGTTTACGTCATCACGCCCGAGGGCGAGCGGGAGGTGGGCTCCTATCCGGGGGTGAGCCACGGCGAGGCTCTCGCCTACTTCGTGCGCAAGTACGACGATGTCGCGGCGCTGGTCACCCTCCTGCACCAGCGGGTCACCCAGACCGATGTGCCAGCCAAGGAAGCCTCCGATTCGCTGGCAAAACTGCGTGAACAGGTCACGCAGGCCCGCGTGGTCGGCGACCTGGCCGCCCTGGACCAGCGGCTCGCCGACATCGAGGCTGGCATCGCCACCCGCCGCGCCGCCGAGAGTGCGGCTCGCGCTGAGGCTAAGGCGGCAGCGACGACGGCTCGAGAAGAGATCGTGGCCGAGGCCGAGCAGATCGCCGGCCAGCCCGAGGCGCGCATCCAATGGAAGACGAGCGGCGCTCGGATGCGTGAATTGCTGGATGTCTGGAAGACCATGCAGCGCAGCGGCCCGCGCCTCGACAAGGACGTCGAGGCGGCGATGTGGACGCGCTTCAGCGCCGCACGCAACGGCTTCGACAAGGCTCGCCGAAGCCACTTCGCCCACCTGGACAGCACTCAGGCCCAGGCTCGCGCGGCCAAGGAACGGCTCGTCGCCGACGCGGAGCGCCTGGCCACCAGCCACGATTGGGCCGTGACGGCGGGCGCTTTCAAGCGCCTCATGGACGAGTGGCGGCAGGCCGGTCGCGCCAGCCGGGCTGACGACGACGCACTGTGGACCCGCTTCAAGGCGGCCCAGGATGCCTTCTTCGCGGCCAAGGACGCTGTCGTGGCTGCCGAGGACGAGGAGTACCGCGCCAACCTCACCGTCAAGGAAGGCCTGCTCAAGGAAGCCGACGCCATTTTGCCGGTCAAGGACCTCGAAGCCGCCAAGTCGGCGCTGCGGGTGATCCAGGACAAATGGGACCGCGCCGGCAAGGTGCCTCGCGCCGACCTGGAGCGCACCGAGAAGGCCCTGCGCCGCGTGGAGCAGGCCGTTCGGGACGCCGAGGACAAGCGCTGGGCTGCATCCAACCCCGAAGCCGCGGCCCGAGCTCAGAGCCTGGTCGACCAGCTCGAGAAGGCGGTCGCCGACTTACAGACTGCGCTAGACAAGGCCCAGGCATCCGGCAACGCCAAGAAGGTCAGTGAGGCGACGGCCGCGCTGGAGGCCCGCCAGCAGTGGCTCGCTCAGGCCCGCGCCGGCCTCCAGGAGTTCGGCCCCCGCGGCTGAGTTTCGACCGCGGCATACCGATCGCGCCCCTCGTCCTCGGACGGGGAGGCGCGATCGCTGGTATGCCGTCCCGCTCAGGCCCGGGCGTCGGAGCGGTCGTTGCCGCGGCGGACCGAGAAGACCCCGTCGACGCCCTTGACTCCGCGCAGGACGTAGTCGAGGTGTGCTGGGTCGGCCAATTCGAAGACGAAGCGTGAGGTGGCGACCCGGTCGCGAGTGGTGTGCACGGCGGCCTCGAGGATATTGACCCGTTGATCGGACATGACCCGGGTGATGTCCGAGAGCAGTCCGTTGCGGTCGAAGGCTTCGACCTGGATCTGGACGAGGAAACGGCTGCTCTGGGTGGGCGCCCACCTGACGTCGATGAGCCGCTCCGGCTCGCGCCGCAAGGAGTCGGCGTTGGTGCAGGCGGCGCTGTGCACCGACACACCCTTGCCGCGGGTGATGAAGCCGATGATCTCGTCACCGGGCACCGGGGTGCAGCAACGGGCCACCTTGACCCACACGTCGTCGGTGCCGACGACGACCACGCCGGGGTCCGAGCGCGGACGCAGCCGCCCCCCGGTGGGGATGGTCGCCTCGGCGAGGTCTTCCTCGGTGCTCTGCGCCCCGCCCAGGGACTCCACGAGCCGATTGACGACGTGCTGAGCGGAGACATGTCCCTCGCCGACTGCGGCATACAGGCTGTCGATGTCGTGGTACCGCAGATCGGACGCCAACGCGGTCATCGACTCGACCGACATCAGGCGGTGCAGGGGGTGACCTTGCTTGCGCAGGTACTTCGCGATCGACTCGCGACCCTGCTCGATCGCCTCCTCGCGACGGCTCTTGCTGAACCACTGCCGAATCTTGTTTCGCGCCCGCGCGCTCTTGACGAAGGTCAGCCAGTCGCGCGAGGGACCGGCGCCGTCGGCCTTGGAGGTGATGATCTCGACGGTGACGCCGTTCTCCAGGACCGAGTCCAGCGACACCAGCCGGCCGTTGACCCGCCCGCCGATGGTGTGATGACCGACCTCGGTGTGCACGGCATACGCGAAGTCCACGACGGTGGACCCTGCCGGGAGCGCTACCACCGAACCCTTGGGGGTGAAGACGTATACCTCTCCCCCGCTGATCTCGAACCGCAGGGAGTCGAGGAACTCCCCCGGGTCGGCGGTGTCGCGCTGCCAATCCAGCAGGCGGCGCAGCCAGGCCATGTCGTTGACATTGGTCTCGCCGCCCTTGCCGCGGCGGCGCTCTTCCTTGTATTTCCAGTGGGCCGCTACGCCGTATTCGGCGCGACGGTGCATGGTGTGCGTGCGGATCTGGATCTCGACGGCCTTGCCCTGCGGCCCGATGACCGTCGTGTGCAACGACTGATACATGTTGAACTTCGGCATCGCGATGTAGTCCTTGAACCGGCCGGGAACCGGGTTCCACTGGGCATGCATCGTGCCGAGTGCGGCGTAGCAGTCGCGAATGTTCTCGACGAGGACCCGCACCGCGATGAGGTCGAAGATCTGCTCGAACTCGCGCTGGCCCGCCACCATCTTCTGATAGACCGACCAATAGTGCTTGGGTCGCCCGGTGACTGTCGCCTTGATGCCCGCCGCCTTGAGCACCTCGGAAACCTCGGCCCGGACCGAATTGAGGTATTCCTCGCGAGCCGGTGCGTGGGCGCTGACGAGCTCGACGATGTGGTCGTAGCGCTCGGGATACAGAGTGGCGAACGCGAGGTCTTCCAGCTCCCACTTGATGGTGTTCATCCCGAGGCGGTGAGCCAGCGGCGCGTAGATCTGCAGGGTTTCCTCGGCCTGGCGAACGGCGCGCTCGCGTGGGAGGTACTTCCACGTGCGGGCGTTGTGCAGCCGGTCGGCGAGCTTGATGACGAGCACCCGGATGTCGCGCGCCATCGCGACGACCATCTTGCGGACTGTCTCGGCCTTGGCGGCATCGCCCCACGTGACCTTGTCGAGCTTGGTCACCCCGTCGACGAGCTCGGCGATCTCGTCGCCGAAGTCGGCGCGGAGCTGGTCAAGGGTGTAGTCGGTGTCTTCCACCGTGTCGTGCAGCAACGCTGCCGCGATGGTGTTGGGGGTCATCCCGATCTCGGCGAGGATCTGCGCGACAGTGAGCGGGTGGGTGATGTAGGGGTCACCGCTGACCCGGACCTGACCCTGGTGCGCCGCCTCGGCCACGTCGAAGGCCCGCAGGATCACCCCGACGTCGGCCCGTGAGTGGTGCTCGCGCACCCGACTGACGACCATGTCGAGGGCGACATTGCCCGCGGCCTTCGGGCTCGCAATGCGCCGGATGGTCGAGCGCATCCACGACGGAGAGGACGTGGCGGCAGGAGGGGACGCTGAATCGGCCCGCACCTGCTCACTCATGGCCGAAGTGTAGTCGGCCTCGCTCAGTCGACCAGAATCGAGTGAACCTCGCGCCCCGGCAGGGCATCGCGACCGTGCAGGAACCCAAGCTCGAGGACGAAGTCGAGGGCCACGACCTGACCGCCGGCTCGCTCTACGAGGTCACAGGTGGCTGCGGCCGTGCCGCCCGTCGCGAGCACGTCGTCCATGATGAGCACCCGGTGGCCCGTGACGAAGGCGTCGACGTGCAACTCCAGCACCGCCGTGCCGTACTCCAGGGTGTACTCGGCGCGATGGGTCCGCCCGGGCAGCTTCCCCGCCTTGCGCACCGGCACGAACCCGACGCCGAGAGCGTGCGCAGCCGCTGCTCCGAGGATGAAGCCGCGGGCTTCGATACCGACGACGACGTCGACGCGGCCGGCATACCGACTGCGCACGTCCTCGACCACCGCAGCCAGGCCGTGGGGGTCGGCGAGCAGCGGCGTGAAGTCCTTGAACAGAACCCCCGGCTTGGGGAAGTCGGGGACATCACGCAACTTCTGGGCGACGAGGATCGAGATCTTCGACTGCCCGGCCGAGCCCGTGCTCACCGCTTGGACCGCGGCGGCCGCTTGGGCTGATTGCGCGGACCGGATGCGGTCCACTTGTGCAGCGGGCGGCCCAGCGAGTCGGTCGGGGTCGAGTCGCCGTCCTGCGCCGCCCCCGCAGCGGTATGCCGTGCGGCGGCCGCCGACGCCGCGTCACCACTGCCGCCGCTGCTGTCGCTGCCTGCGGAACGAAGCGAGTGGCTGGGTGCAGCGGAACCGACCGAGCGAACCCCGGCAGAGACCGGCTCTTTGGCCTGCAGCCGGGCCGCATGCTTGGCCAGGTCGACCAACGCCGGCTCGTTGCGGCGCAGGTCGACCAGCAACGGGGTCGCGATAAAGATCGAGGAGTAGGCGCCGACGCCGATCCCGACGAAGAGGGCCAGGCTGAGGTCGAGCAGGGTGCCCGGACCGAGCTTGGTGAAGCCGACGACGAGGATCGCGAAGATGGGCAGCAACGCCACCACGGTGGTGTTGATCGACCGCACCAGGGTCTGGTTGACCGCGAGGTTGGCTGCCTGGGCGTACGACTGGCGCCGGCTCCCGAGCGCCTCCGCGGTGTTTTCGCGGACCTTGTCGAAGACCACGACCGTGTCGTAGAGCGAGTAGCCAAGGATGGTGAGGAAGCCGATCATCGACGAGGGCGTGATCTCGAACCCGAAGAGGGCGTAGATGCCGATCGTCACGATGAGGTCGTGGATGAGGGCCACCAACCCGGAAACGGCCATCTTCCAGGTGCGGAAGTAGATGGCCATCACCAGGGCCACGAGCAGCAGGAAGACGATGAGGGCTTGGATCGCTTTCTGGCTCACCGACTCACCCCAGGACGGGCCGATGAGCGAGGCAGAGACGGTCTTCTCGTCCACACCGAAGGCCTTCGCCAGGGCGGCCTTGGCGGCCTCGTTCTTCTCGTTGGCGGCTTCGGTTTGGACGCGCACACTCGTCCCACCGATGACCGTGGCAAGCACATTCCCGGGGATGCCGGCCTCGGCAATCGCCGACTTGGCCCGGTCCTCGTAGCCGGCGGTGTTGCTCACCGAAGTGAGACGGTATTCCGACCCGCCCCGGAACTCGATACCGAAGTTGAGGCCGCGGGCGAACAACCCGACCAGGGCCAGAGCGATGAGCACGGCCGAGAAGGCGTACCACTGCTTCTGGCGGCCGATGAAGTCGATCGAACGCTTCCCGCTGTAGAGGTCGTTGCCCCACTGTGCGATGGAGGTCATCTCAGGCCTTCCCCTCGGAGGTGAGCGTCGGCGTCACGAAACGGCCGCGACCGGCATACCGGGTCTTGGGAGTCTTGGCGCCGAGCCGTTCCGGATCCAACCCTGACCACGGATGCCCTCCGCCGAAGAACTTCGTGTGCGCCAGGATCGCCACGACCGGGTGCGTGAAGAGGAACACGACCGCGAGGTCGATGAGGGTGGTGACCCCGAGGGTGAACGCGAACCCGCGGACATTGCTCGCGGCGAGGACATAGAGAACGACGGCGGCCAGCAGATTGACCGCGTCGGCGGCCAGAATGGTGCGCTTGGCTCGCGCCCAGCCCGCGTCGACCGCCGTGACCAGCGGTCGGCCTTCGCGGACCTCGTCTCGAATGCGTTCGAAGTAGACAATGAATGAGTCGGCCGTGACACCAATGGCCACGATGACCCCGGTGACCCCCGCCATGGTGAGGCGGAAGTTGTGCGACCAGCCCAGCAGGGTCAGCACCCCGTAGGTCGTCACGGCGGCCACGATCAGCGAAGCGACCGTCACCAGGCCCAACAGGCGGTATTGAGCCAAGGAGTACGCCACGACCAGCAGCAGCCCGATGAGGCCGGCGAGCAGACCGAGGCCGAGTTGCTCCTTACCGAGGGTCGGACTGATGTCGTCCTGGGTTTGCAGCTTGAATGACATCGGGAGAGCACCGAACTTCAGCTGCTGGGCGAGCGCACGAGCAGACTCAATGGTGAATGACCCGGTGATGCTCGCCTGACCGTTGCTGATGACGGCATTGGTGGACGGGGCGGTGATGACCTGCTTGTCGAGGACAACGGCAAACCGGTTGCGGGTCTGGTCGGCCTTGAGGCCGAACAGGCGGGTCGTGACCGCCGCGAACTTCGTCGTGCCCTCGCCGGTGAAGCTCAACCGCACCTCAACGACGCTGGTCGGCTGACCGTTCTGACCGGTCTGATAGCCGGAGCTGGCATCGGCAATGTCGGTGCCATCGAGCTCGACCGGGCCGAGGATGTACTTCTCAGCTTTCGTCGTCGCACAGGTCACCAGAGGCTTGGCGGGGTCGTCGACAAAGTCGTTGATGGCGCCGGCCTTGGAGCAGTCCAGGTCGGTGAACTCCTTGACCAACTCGGGCGTGACCCACGCTGTGTCCGACGCATTCGCTGGCTGGGCCGCAGTCGAGGTGCCGGTCGCCGAGGCCGTGGAGGTCGCCGTCGAGGTGCTCGTGGAGGTGGCACCCGGAGTGGGCGTGGGGTCCTCGGCGGTCAGGGCCGGCGGGATCGGGGCATTGGCGCTCGTCGCGGGGGCTGCGGAAGTCGCAGGTGCCGTCGCCGCCGGGTCCATGGTGAAGACCGGGGCTGACGTGACCGGGGCTTGGGAGGTCGCGCTCGGCGAGCCGGTCGTTGCGGTCGCCGTCGAGGTCGCGGCACTCTCCGGGATGCCGCTGCCGGCAACCAGGACGGCCCGGAAACGCAACTGGGACGGCTTGCGGATCTGATCGAGGGTCTTGGCGTCCGGCTGACCCGGGATCGAGATGACGATATTGCGTCCGCCCTGGGTCGTGATCTCGGCTTCGGCGACGCCGTTGGAGTCGACCCGTTGGGCGATGATGTCGCGAGCCTTCTCCAACTGCCCCGCGCTGATCGCCGCATTCGGGTCGGCCAGCACGGGTTCCAGCACCATCTGGGTGCCGCCCTCGAGGTCGAGGCCGAGCTTGGGACTCCACTGTCCGCTGCCGAACTTCGCCGTGGCGCCGATACCGGCAAACAACGCGATGATCAGGACCAACAGGGTCCAGAGCACCCGACGCGGCGCGCGGGTGCGAGATGGTGCACTCATCGAGATCCCCTAGTTGTCCTGCATCGTGCCTGAAGCGGCGGCGCCACCAGCACCAGGACTGACGACCGCATCCACCGCACGCCGGTCGTAGGTGACGACCACCCCGGGTGCCACCTCAAGGCGCATCTCGGTGTCGGTGAGTCCGGTGACGGTGCCGAACAGTCCGGCCGTCGTGCGGATCCGGTCGCCCACTGCGACGGACGCCTGCATGGCCTGGAGGGTCTTGACTCGCCGCCGTTGGGTCATGAAGACGTAGCCGAGAAACAGCAAGGGCAGGGCCAAGAACAGCAGCGAACCGCCGTCACTTCCAGACATGTCGTCAATCCTCGTCGCGAATGCAGTCGTCCTGCATGGGTGGCCCGGCCAAGACAGCCAGGACCAGCGTCCCATTGTGGCGTATGCGCCCAGGCGAGGCGAACCAGCCTCGCCGTCCACCCCCGTGGTCGCTGCGCAGCAGACTACCCGCCCAGGCGGCCGATGTCGTTGATCCCGGGTAACCCGGGCGAATCGCCCGGGACGACACCCGGCAAAACAGCCTGGTATGCCGTGCTCCCCACCGGTGGCGTCAGCCCCAAGTGAGCCCAGGCAGCCGGGGTCGCTACCCGGCCCCGCGAGGTGCGCACGACCAAGCCCTCCCGAACCAGGAAGGGCTCGGCGACGGTCTCCACGGTGTCGGACTCCTCCCCCACGGCGACGGCGAGGTTGCTGACCCCGACCGGCCCTCCACCGAACCGACGGCACAGCGCGTCGAGCACGGCGCGGTCGAGGCGGTCTAACCCGCGGGCGTCGACGTCGAAGAGCGCCAGCGCTTCCTGGGCAGCCGGCAAATCGACGACGCTCTGGCCATGGATCTGAGCCCAGTCACGCACCCGACGCAGCAGCCGGTTGGCAATGCGGGGAGTGCCGCGCGAACGGCCCGCAATCTCGGCGATCCCCGCGGTGTGCGCCTCGACGCCCAGCAGCCCGGCCGAGCGTCGCAAGATGGTCACGAGATCGGCCGTCTCGTAGAAATCGAGGTGTCCGGTGAAGCCGAAGCGGTCGCGCAATGGAGCTGGCAACAACCCAGATCGGGTGGTCGCCCCGACGACGGTAAAGGGCGGCAGCTCCAGCGGGATCGCGGTTGCTCCTGGCCCCTTTCCCACGACGATGTCGACGCGGAAGTCCTCCATGGCCAGGTAGAGCATTTCCTCGGCCGCTCGCGACATCCGGTGGATCTCGTCGAGGAAGAGCACCTCTCCCTCCGCGAGCGAGGAGAGGATCGAGGCGAGGTCGCCGGCATGCTGGATCGCCGGCCCTGAGGTCACCCGGATCGGCTGGTCGAGCTCGGCGGCGATGATCATCGCCAGCGTGGTCTTGCCCAGACCTGGCGGGCCAGACAGCAGCACGTGGTCGGGAGGGCTCCCCCGGCGCCGAGCGGCCTCCAGCACGAGGCTGAGCTGGTCACGCACGCGGGTCTGGCCGGGGAAATCGACCAGGCGCCGCGGACGCAACGCGGCTTCGACCTGTCGTTCGCGATCCTCACCACGGGGGTCGACGACACGGGGACTGGCTTCGTAGGAGCCGTCCTCCCACGGGCTGTGATCGTTGTCCACGGGATCGCCCATCGTCAGGTCCGGGCCAGTTTCTGCAGGGCCGCGCGCAGTAGCGCCGAGACATCGGCCACCTCACCCGGCGCGGGCGACACCGCGGTCACCGCGTCCTCCGCCTGCTTGGCGCTCCAGCCCAACCCCACCAGCGCGTCCCGCACCTGCGACTCCCAGACCGAAGCGGCCGGCGTGACCGGAGCGTCGGCCTGGCTGAACGGCATACCCATCTTGTCGCGCAGTTCGAGGACCAAGCGTTCGGCGCCCTTCTTGCCAATCCCGGGCACCTTCATCAGCGCAGTGAGGTCACCTCCCGAGATCGCGGCGCGAATCGCGTCGGGCGAGTGGACGGCAAGCATGGCCAAGGCCAAGCGCGGCCCGACCCCACTCACGGTCTGCACGGTCTCGAAGACGGTGCGACCATCGGCGTCGGGGAAGCCGTAGAGAGTGAGGGAATCCTCGCGCACCACCAGCGAGGTGGCCAGCGTGGCCGGCGACCCATGACGCAGCCCGGCCGCGGTGGCGGGCGTGACGTGGACGAGGATGCCGACGCCGCCGACGAGGACGACAGCGTGATCCAGGCCCACCGTGGCGACCTCGCCGCTCAGTGAGGCGATCATCGGGTGCCGACCTTCCTGGCGGCGATGCCCGCCTGTTGAGCTCGCACGGCGACGTCGAGTCGCGCCGTCGCGGCGCCCCGCCAGAGGTGACAGATCGCCAGGGCGAGCGCATCAGCGGCGTCGGCGGGTTTTGGGGCGGTTGCCAGGCCGAGCAGCCGGGTCACCATCATGGTGACCTGAGCCTTGTCGGCGCGCCCGTTGCCGGTGACCGCAGCTTTCACCTCGGTAGGGGTGTGCAGGTGCACCGGCAACCCATGTCGCGCTGCCACGAGCATGGCCACGGCGGATGCCTGGGCTGTGCCCATGACCGAAAGGACGTTGACATCGGCGAAGACCCGCTCCACCGCGATCGCGTCCGGCCGATGCCGGCTCACCAGGGCCTCGATCTCATGCTCCAAGGCGAGCAACCGCCGCGGCGTCGTCTCACTGCTGGGCGTGCGCACCACCGTGACGTCGACCATTCGCAGGGTGCGGCCGAGGTCGCCGTCGACGACGCCGATGCCACACCGGGTCAGGCCCGGGTCGACACCGAGGACGCGCACGGCATACTCCTTGTCTTGGTCACGAGAGGTCACGGGCTCCGAACATCTGTTCGGTTACCTACCGTACCTATCCCACCCGGGTATGCCGTGTCGCGACGCGCCGGGCGCGTCACTCCTCTTCGAGCTGGCCCAGCACCTCGTCGCTGATGTCGCCATTGGCCCAGACGTTCTGGACGTCGTCGGAGTCCTCCAGCGCCTCGACGACCCGCAGCATCTTGCGCGCACCGTCAAGGTCGAGCGGTACCTCCAGGCTGGGCAGGAAGGACGCCTCCGCCGAGTCGTAGTCGATCCCCGCGGCCTGCAACGCCTTGCGCACCCCGACAAAGTCGGATGCCTCGGAGACGATCTCGAACGACTCGTCCAGGTCGTTGACGTCCTCGGCGCCGGCGTCGAGGACGACTTCGAGGAGGTCGTCTTCGGTAAGGGACTTGCCGCCCTGCACCTTCGGGACCATGACGACACCCTTGCGGGTGAACAGGTAGGACACCGAGCCCGGGTCGGCCAGGTTGCCGCCATTGCGCGTCAGCGCGGTGCGGACCTCGGCAGCGGCGCGGTTGCGGTTGTCGGTGAGGCACTCGATGAGCAGGGCAACACCATTGGGGGCGTAGCCCTCGTACATGATCGTCTGCCAGTCGGCGCCACCGGCCTCGGCGCCCGACCCGCGCTTGACGGCGCGGTCGATGTTGTCATTGGGGACCGAAGACTTCTTAGCCTTGTAGATGGCATCCCAGAGCGTGGGGTTGCCGAGCGGGTCACCGCCGCCGGTGCGGGCTGCGACCTCGATGTTCTTGATGAGCTTGGCGAACAACTTGCCGCGCTTGGCATCGATCGCGGCCTTCTTGTGCTTGGTGGTCGCCCACTTGGAGTGCCCGCTCATAACCTCGTCCTCTGAATACCTGCCGATGGGCCTCGTCGATCTTAGCTGCCCCGCACGCGCCGCCTCGTCGCGCGCCATCCACCGCCGCCGACCCCAACGGCCGTTAGCGTGGTGCCTGCACCAGCCCGGCGCCGACCCGGTATGCCGTTCCGAAGGGAGCCCCTCGTGACCTCCACTCCTCGCCGCGCTCGGCGTCGATCGCGGACCCTCACGGTGGGCTGGTGGCTGATCGGTATCGGGATCGCGCTGGGCGCGTCCGGGTTCGCCGGTGTCTTAGGCTCACTCGGCTCGGCTCTGGGTGATGGATCCACCACGGCGCCACACTCCACCCCTGCCACGTTCACCGTGCCGTTGGAGAGCGGCGACTGGGCCGTGTATCAGTACACCGGGAACACCCAACAGGTAGGCCCCGTGACGAGGACATCCAATCGGAGTGTCACCCTGTCGGCCCGACAGGTCACCATCACCTCCCCATCGGGCCAGGCCATCACAGCGACCGGATCGACCGTCAACGAGACGATCACTCTGGACGGGGCCATCTACACCGCGGCAGCGATCTTCACCGTGGCCGAACCCGGCTCCTACCGCGTCGAGGTGACCAAGCAGGTCGGCGACGTCCGAGTTGCTCCGCGAGTCACCAGCATCTTCGGCGGCGCGGCGTGGTGGTTCGTCGCGATCGCTCTGGGGGGACTGTTGTTCGTGGCCGGGATCATCACCGCGATCGTCGGTGCCCGCGGCAGCCGCACGCCGCCGACAGCGTGGGGGCCTGGCGGTCCTGGGGGTCCGGCGTATGGGGCGGGGCCATCGCCCTATCCGCCGGGACAGCCCGGCTACCCGACCGGTCCGTCAACCTACCCGCCGGGACAGCCGGGCTACCCGACGGGTCAGGCTCCCTATCCGCCCGGCCCCGGTCCGTGGACTCCCCCGAGCGGTCCCCCCGGGTCATCCCCGTGGGGAGCGCCACCGGCGAGC
Organism: Actinomycetales bacterium; assembly: GCA_016710645.1. Lineage (GTDB taxonomy): Bacteria > Actinomycetota > Actinomycetes > Actinomycetales > Dermatophilaceae > Phosphoribacter. The sequence goes on from JADJVI010000029.1 coordinate 22,082, forward strand.
TGACCCGGCGCGGTCAGCCGCGCTCGGCGACGATGTCGAGGAACTGCCGGTGCACCCGGTGATCTCCGGTCACTTCCGGGTGGAAAGACGTGGCGAGCAGGGCACCTTGGCGGACGGCCACCGGGTGCGTCACCCCACCGATGGCCACCTCGGCCAGCACCTCGACCTGCTGGCCCACCTGCTCGACCCAGGGGGCGCGGATGAAGACTGCGCGGACGGGAGCCGACCAGCCGGCATACGCCAGGTCTTGTTCGAACGAATCAACCTGCCGTCCGAAAGCGTTGCGCCGCACCGTGATATCGATCCCGCCGAGAGTCTGCTGATCCGCCGTGCCGTCGACGATGCGATCGGCCAGCAGGATCATGCCGGCGCACGAACCGTAGGCGGGCAGGCCCCGGCGCAGCGCCGCCCGGAGGGGGTCGAACAGATCGAACGCGCGCAACAGCTTGTCGATGACGGTCGACTCGCCACCGGGGATGACGATGCCTTGTATGCCGTGCAACTCCGCCGGCCGCCGGACTGGCACGACCGTGGCACCCAGACTCTCCAGAGCCAGCCGGTGTTCGCGGACGTCACCCTGGACGGCAAGCACGCCGACCCGGAGAGACGCGGCGGTCACCAGCCGCGCTCGGCCAGGCGGTGCGGCTGCGGGATCTCGTCGACGTTGATGCCGACCATGGCCTCGCCGAGCCCACGGGAGACCGACGCGATGACGTCCGGGTCGTCGAAGAAGGTCGTCGCCTTGACGATGGCCGCGGCCCGCTGAGCCGGGTTGCCGCTCTTGAAGATCCCTGAGCCGACAAAGACGCCCTCGGCGCCGAGCTGCATCATCATGGCCGCGTCGGCAGGGGTGGCGATGCCGCCGGCGGTGAAAAGCACAACAGGGAGCTTGCCCTCACGGGCCACCTCGGCCACCAATTCATAGGGGGCCTGGAGTTCCTTGGCAGCGACATAGAGCTCGTCCTGGCTCATCGAACGCAGCCAGTTGATCTGGCCGCGGATCTGGCGCATGTGGGTCGTCGCATTGGAGACGTCACCGGTGCCCGCCTCGCCCTTGGAGCGGATCATGGCCGCACCTTCGGTGATCCGCCGCAGCGCCTCGCCGAGGTTGGTGGCACCACAGACGAACGGCACCCGGAAGGCCCACTTGTCGATGTGGTTGGCATAGTCGGCCGGCGTGAGCACCTCGGACTCGTCGACATAGTCGACACCAAGGCTCTGCAACACCTGGGCCTCGACGAAATGCCCGATCCGAGCCTTGGCCATGACCGGAATGGAGACGGCGGCAATGATCCCGTCGATCATGTCCGGGTCGCTCATCCGCGACACCCCACCCTGGGCCCGGATGTCGGCCGGGACCCGCTCCAGCGCCATGACGGCCACCGCTCCGGCATCCTCGGCGATCTTGGCCTGCTCAGGGGTGACGACGTCCATGATGACGCCGCCCTTGAGCATCTCGGCCATGCCCCGCTTGACGCGTGCGGTGCCGACGGTGGGGGTCGTCTCGGACATGCTGGGTCGTCCTGCCTTTGCTCGTGGTCGCTGCGCGCTCGGTATGCCGTGTGGTCGTCTCACCCGGACAAGTCGGGGCCGGACGGCCGAGCGAGTCTATCCGCCCCGCCGAGATGCCGACGCCACGGTTCAGTGTGGCAGCCCGAGCCGGTCAGGGGGCGATGTGAGCGGGGCCTGCGCCGCCGTCTCGGGCGCGAGATCGCCGGCCAACCGTCGCAGTGCGGCGACGTGCCCCTGCAAAGCACGCTGTCCCACGCGAGTCAGCGTGATCCAGGTTCGAGGCCGACCCGTGCTCGCCCTTTGCTTACGGGCAGCCACATAGCCGGCCTCGTCGAGGGTCTTCAGGTGTTTGGACAGCACCGAGTCAGCGACCCCGAGAACGTCTCGGAGGGTGCCGAACTCCAGTTCATCGACGGCGCCCAGGGACCCGCAGATCTGCAGCCGTTTGGGTTCCAGCAGCAGCGGATCGAGCGCGAAAGCCGGTTGCGTCACTGTCCGGCCAGACTCGCGCGGTAGGCGACATCGAAGCGGCGCCCCGCCCACCATGCCACGAGAGCGGCCGTTGCCGCTGCCGCCCACACGCTCCAGGCCGGGAGCTGACCCGATCGAACGGCAAACGAGACGCCCACTGCGGCAAGGAGCACCACGAACAGCAGCCAGGCATACCCCCGGCCGCCGCGCTGGCTCCACCCGTTGACCCAGATCCCCGTGAGTCGGCGATAGGTGTTCATCAGCCACACGAGGCCCGCGCAGTAGACGAGGAAGGTGAGCATCGACCAGCTCGGAGATGCATTGCCCACGATGAACACGAAGATCAGCGCGGCGAGGGCCGGGTGGTACCAGCTGGGAGTGGCGATGCGATCCCCGATCGCGTGCTCGGTGCTAGCGAGAGCGGCCAACTGCGCCCGGGCTTCAGCGGAGGAGAGATCGGGTGAGGACGCTGAGTTGCTTTCCATGGCGGAAAACTAGCACGAAACTTTCCGCTGTGGAAAGCACCTCGGTATGCCGGTTAGGCCCACCCGTTCGGCAGAGCGTCGCGGAACTCCACCGTCTGCGGCATCGCCGCGTGACCGGCCAGCCGGAACATCCGCACCGTCCACTTCCGACGCACCATCCGAACGTCGGTGACCGCGCCATTGTGAAAGCGCCGGGCCAACTGCACCCGCAAGCAGGTGGCCCGCACCCGAGCGAGGACGTCCATCGCATCTGGATCGTCAGCACCCTGCGAATCCAGATGCGCCAACGTCTCCTCGCCAAGCACCTGGGTCAACGCCTCGGTGAGGTCGGATTCGACGCTCTCCCGGTCCTGGCTGAACAGCTGCGACTCGATGTCGGCCTCGGCGAACTCCGACATGGCCAGCGATTCGGATGCGGCGCTAGCCAACATGAGTGAGCTCGCAGCGTCGAGGGCGCCCGAGTGGACCAGCTCCAGAGTGGCCTCGGCACGCCGCACCAACTGGGCGTCCAGAGCGGCGAGGGTGCCCTCGACGCGAGCGTGCAGCCGGTCGAGCCGGGCGGCGCTGTAGCTGAGGTACCACCCGAGGGCCACGAGCAGCGCAATTCCGGCGAACAGCCAGTCCAATGTCATCCGCCCTCACCTTGCTCACCACGGGCCGCTCGCCGCAACCGCCCGATGACCCGCTGCGGGCCGGTTACCGGCACGCGCGCCATCGCGGCACCTTCCAGCACCGTTTCGTAGACCATGGTGATCTGGTCGGCCACGACCCCCCAGTCGAAGATGTCGGCTCGTCGACGCCCACGTGCCGCAACCTCGTCGCGGGTGACGCGGTCGCGTAGCAGCGCCACCAACTGGGCCGCCAGGTCGGCGGGGTCCTCGTTGCGGAAGGTCACGCCGGCCTTCCCACCGTCGAGCACCCGGACGAAGGCCGGGATGTCGCTGGCCAGGACCGCTGCCGAGGCGGCCATCGCCTCGATGAGGATGATCCCGAAACTCTCCCCACCCGTGTTGGGAGCGATGTAGACGTCAACCGACCGCAGCAGGCTGGCCTTGTCGGCATCGCTCACCGCGCCGAGGAACTCCAGGGCACCCGCGTCCTCGGGCCCCACCTGGGAGCGCACCTCGTCGGGGTCGCCGGGGCCGGCCACAAGGACCCGTATGCCGGGCAACTCGCGTCGGATCGTCGGGAGCGCGGCGGCGAGGACCGGCATACCTTTGCGGGGTTCTGCCATCCGGCCAAGGAAGGCGACTGTCGGACGCTCCGGGGTGCCCTGCCAGTCGGGATTGACCGGTGCGTCAGCGAAGCGATCGACGTAGACCCCGTTGGGGATGACGACCGGCTCGCCGCCGAAGTGGGTCGTCACGGTGCGGCGGGCGTCCTCAGAGACCGCGATCCGGCCGAGGATCTTTTCCAAGCTGGGCCGGAAGAACGGGTAGGACACCTGCATGGCGCGCGAGCGCAGGTTGGAGGTGTGGAAGGTCGCGACGATCGGGCACTCGGCCGCCCACAGCGCCAGCGAGCCGATGGAGGGGGTGATGGGTTCGTGGATGTGGATGAGGTCGAACCGGCCCCGATCGAGCCAGCCATTGACCCGAGCATTGGTGATCGGCCCGAAGTTGAGCCGAGCCACCGACCCGTTGTAACGCACCGGGATGGCCCGGCCGGCCGACACGACATAGGGCGGCAGGGGTGTGTCGTCGTCGGCGGGGGCGAGGACCGAGATCTGGTGCCCGCGGGCGATGAGGATCTCCGCCAGATCGCGGACGTGGTACTGGACGCCGCCGGGGATGTCGAAGGAGTACGGGCAGACGATGCCGACCCTCATGGTGTCGCCTGGTCTGTGGTCACATCACTGCGGGCGAGTCGGCCCGGGTCGAGATCTTCGACAAAGACGCGCTGCATCATGTGCCAGTCCTCGGTGTGCTCCCGGATGGCGCCTTCCAGGAAGGTCGCGCAGGCCTGGGTCATGGCGACCACCCGGTCGGCGGTCTTGCCCTCGGACGGCACGGGAATCTGCTCGGAGAACCCGACGACCACCTCGAAGCCGTTGATGCCGCGCCCGGGTTGCGCTCTCTCGTAATGGATCTCGGCCGCAAACAGGGGCGCGCCGGTCTGCAGGGCGAGCACCGCCGGGCCCTTGGCCATCCGCGCCCGACGGCCGCAGAAGTCGACCTCGACCCCACCCCGAGTGAGGTCACGGTCAGAAACCAAGGCCACGAAGTCGCCGCGCTGCACCGCCGCTTTCAGTCCGGTGAACGGGTCCGGGCCGCCGGTCAGCGGCAGGATTGTCATGCCGAGGGCTTCCCGGAAGGCGAAGAACTCTTGGAACACTGCCTCGGGCTTGAGCCGCTCGGCGACCGTCGTCACGGGAGCCAGGTGAGCAGTCGACCAGGCGCCCGCCGTGTCCCAGTTACCCATGTGCGCCACGAAGACCACCACCGACCGCCCCGCAGCGAGATGCTCGCGGACCGGGCCGTCGCCGATCGGTCGCACCGCGCGGTCGAGTTCCTCAGCAGTCCGGTCGGGCAGCCGGAACGAGTCGCAGGCATAGCGCAGGTAAGAGCGCATGCCCTGCCGCACCAGGTCGTCGAGTTCGCGGTCGGACAGTTCGGGCCGCACCCGGGCGTAGTTGGCCCGCAGCCGTTCCAGTCCGCTACCGCCGCGGCGCACCATGAGGTCGGCGAACTGGTCGAACATCCGGTATGCCGCCCCGGCCGGCATCCGCCGCACGGCACCCCATGCGGTGCGATAGCCCGCGATGGTCGCCCACTCGGGCAGCGCGATCACGCCCGAACCGCCTGGCGGTGGACGACGTGCATCCGCTGCACCACGGTGATGGCGCTGGCCAGCGCCAGCAGCGCCAGCACGACGGTGAGCACCCACCCGGGCAGGCCGAGCCCGACCAGGCCGGTCGCGAGCAGCACGGCGAACAGCCGGTCGGCTCGTTCGGCAATCCCGACGTTGCAGGTGAGGTTGAGCCCCTCCGCGCGGGCCTTGGCGTAGGACACCACCATGCCGAGGATGAGACACGCGAGGGCCAGTCCAGCGCGCATGAGGTCTGCGCCCGGGCCGGCGAAATAGAGGACCAACCCACCGAAGATCGCGGCGTCGCCCACTCGGTCGAGGGTGGAGTCGAGGAAGGCGCCCCAGACGCCCTGCCGCTCGGACAGCCGGGCCATGACGCCGTCGACGTTGTCGCTGAAGATGAAGGCGACGATGACGAGGGTGCCGACGAGGAACTCACCGCGGGGGTAGAAGGCCAGCGCTCCGAAACAGACTCCCAGGGTGCCGACGATGGTGACGACATCGGGGCTGATGCCGAGGGCGAGGAATGCCTTGGCGATCGGCGTCATGACCTTGGTCCAGGTCGCGCGCATCAGACGGTTCAGCATGAGGTCCTCGGCAGAGTGGGCAGTGGATTCAGACTAACGGTGCCGACCGGACACGCCCCCGCGCCACACCCGGGGGCGCTCGATGGCCGACGGCACGGCATACCGGCTGGTGTTGGGCCCGCGGAAGGGGGCCGCGAACTCAGCCGGCCTTCCCCGGCCAGGCGGCTGCCAGCCGGGAGCGGACGTCCTCGATGAGCAGGGGCAGCGCCTTGGTCTGGGCGATGATCGGCAGGAAGTTGGAGTCGCCGCCCCAGCGCGGCACGACGTGTTGGTGCAGATGGGCGGCGACACCGGCCCCGGCGACCTGGCCCTGGTTCATCCCGATGTTGAAGCCCATCGGCGCCGACGTGGCCTCCAAGGTACGAACCACCTGCTTGGTCAGCAGGGTGAACTCGACGGTCTCGTCGTCGGTGAGGTCGACATACCTCGGCACGTGGCGGTAGGGGCAGACCAGGACGTGGCCGGGGTTGTAGGGGAAGAGGTTCATGACGACGTAGCACAGTTCGCCGCGGTGGACGATGAGCCCCTCGGCGTCGGTGCGGGTCGGCGCGGCGCAGAACGGGCAGCCCTCCCCCGCCTCGTCGCTGGCCCGCTGACCTTCGATGTAGACCATTCGGTGAGGGGTCCACAGCCGCTCGAAACCATCGGGGACCCGGGCGAATTCGCTCGGATCCTCGATGGTGACGGGCTCGCTCATGCGCAGGAGTCTAGGGCGGGGTGGCTCAGACCTGGGCTTTGGTGCGGATGGCTTCGACGATCTCGTCGATCGCATGCTGCACCGGTATGCCGTTGCGCTGGCTCCCGTCGCGCATCCGGAAGGACACCGCCCCGGCGGCCCGGTCATCCTCACCGGCGATGAGCACATAGGGCACCTTGGACTTGCTGGCATTGCGGATCTTCTTGGGGAACCGGTCGTCGCTCTCGTCGAGTTCGACCCGCACGCCCCGCGCCGCCAGCCCGTCGAGCACGGAGCGCAGGTAGTCGACGTATTCGTCGGCCACCGGAACCCCGAGCACCTGCACGGGCGAAAGCCAGACCGGGAAGGCCCCGGCGTAGTGCTCGGTGAGCACCCCGATGAACCGCTCGATCGACCCGAACTTCGCCGAGTGGATCATCACCGGCTGCTGTCGGGTGCCGTCGGCCGCCTGGTACTCCAGCCCGAATCCAGCCGGCTGGTTGAAGTCGTACTGGATCGTCGAGAGCTGCCAGGTGCGCCCGATCGCGTCCTTGGCCTGCACCGAGACCTTGGGGCCGTAGAAGGCCGCGCCGCCGGGGTCGGGCACGAGGTCCAGGCCTGACTCCAGGCAGGCCTCCTCGAGGATCCGCGTCGCCTCGGTCCACTGCTCTTCCGAGCCGATGAACTTCTCCTTGTTCTTGTCGTCGCGCGTCGACAGCTCCAGGTAGAAGTCCTCCAGGCCGAAGTCACGGAACAGCCCGAGGCAGAAGTTGAGCAGGTGCTTGATCTCGTCGCCGGCCTGCTCCTTGGTGACATACGAGTGCGAGTCGTCCTGGGCAAAACCGCGCACCCGCGTGAGCCCATGGACGACGCCGGACTTCTCGAAGCGGTAGACCGACCCGAATTCGAACAGCCGCATCGGCAGGTCGCGGTAGGAGCGCCCGCGCGACCGGTAGATGAGGTTGTGCATCGGGCAGTTCATCGCCTTGAGGTAGTAGTCGCTGCCCTCCATCTGCATCGGCGGGAACATCGTGTCCGCGTAGTACGGCAGGTGCCCGGAGGTGTGGAACAGCCCTTCCTTGGAGATGTGCGGCGTGCCGACGTAGAGGAAGCCTTCCTCGATGTGCCGCTGCCGGACGTAGTCCTCCATCTCGCGCTTGAGCACGCCGCCCTTGGGGTGGAAAACCGGCAGGCCAGAACCGATTTCGTCCGGGAAGGAAAACAGGTCGAGTTCGGCGCCGATCTTGCGGTGGTCGCGGCGCTCGGCTTCGGCAAGACGATCCAGGTATGCCGTGAGGTCGGCTTTCGTGGGCCAGGCCGTGCCGTAGACCCGCTGCAATTGCTCATTGGCCTGGTCGCCACGCCAGTAGGCGGCCGAGCTGCGCATGACCTTGTAGGCGTTGCCGAGCAACTTGGTCGTCGGGATGTGCGGGCCGCGGCACAGGTCACCCCATGCGCGCGTCCCGTCCCGGCGGACGTTGTCGTAGATCGTCAACTGGGCGCCGCCGACCTCGACCGACGCGCCTTCGGCGGCATCCTCGCTGGAGCCGCCCTTGAGGCCGATGAGCTCGCACTTGAACGGTTCGGCGGCTAGTTCGACGAGGGCCTCCTCGTCGGAGACTTCGCGGCGCACGAAGGACTGGCCTTCGTTGATGATCCGCTGCATGACCTTTTCGAGGTTCTTGAGGTCCTCGGGCGTGAACGGCGTGTCGACCCGGAAGTCGTAGTAGAAGCCGTCGCGGATCGGCGGGCCGATGCCGAGCTTGGCGTCCGGGTTGACCTGCTGCACCGCCTGGGCGAGGACGTGCGCGCACGAGTGGCGCAGCACCATCAGCCCGTCGGGCTCGTCGATGCGCACCGGCTCGACGACGTCACCGTCGACAAGCGCGTGGGCCAGGTCGCGGAGCTCCCCGTTGATCCGGGCGACGACGACGTCGCGTTCGCCCCCGAACAGGTCCGCCGCTGTGGTCTGCTCAGCGACCGCTCGCTCGTCTCCGGCGACGACAACGCTGATGCTGGCTGACACGGGTACTCCTCAGGACGGTTCACAGAAGGGTGCGCGGCGCACGCCCGGTCAGCAAGGTTATCGGCCACGGGTATGCCGTCGCGCCCCGGTTTCCTTCGGGCCGGTGCCGCCCCGGCTGAGCGATCCGACCGAGCTGCCGTCAATCGCGACTCAGGGCATGGCCTGGGTCTGGGTGACGAGGTGGACCGTCGAGCCGTCAGGGCCGAGGAGAGCGACCTGTCGGCCGTGGTCGGCGGTCGCCAGGCTCACCGTCGAGGGCAGCGGGATGGGCGCCCGGAACCACACGGTGGAGGTGCCGGCGGACGGCATACCGGCAGCGGTGTGAGCCATGACTCGGGCGTAGCTCCACATGCCGTGGGCGATGGCGTGCTGGAAGCCGAACGGGCGCGCTGTCAGAGCCGAGAGGTGGATCGGGTTGCGGTCACCGCTCACGGCGGCATAGCGGCGCCCGGTGTCAGCGGCGATCTGCCACCGCACCGGACCAGGCGTGAGGTCGGCAATGGGTGGCGGCTCGAGCGGCGCGGCACTCGGGTCGCCCTGTCCCCGAACCAGATAGGTGCTCGTCGAGTGCCAGACCCGGGCCCCGTCGACGTGCAGGTCTGTGATGAGGTCGAGCACCTGGCCCTTGCGGTGGGCGCGGAGGTTCTCGGCGCGCACCCTGAGGCTGAGGGGCTCCTCGACGAGCACGGGGCGAGTCCACGCAGTGCGGTTGACCAGGTGCACGGTGCCCAGGACCGGGAACGGAAAGTCCTCCCGGGTCATCAGTGCGACATGCAACGGGAAGGCCAGCACGAAGGGGTAGGTCACCGGCAGGGCCGCGCCGAGTCGGAAGCCGCACACCGTCGCGTAGGCCGCCAACCGATCCACGTCGACGCGCAGCCCGTGCTGCTCCAGCGAGACGTCCGGCAGCACCGTCGCCCGAGATCCCTTGCGCCGCAACGCGGCTCGGGCGGCGAGCCAGAGGGCGTCGGGACTCCCCGTGACGACGAGCCGAGTGGTCATGCGCCGATGAGGCTCTGGCCGCAGACCCGCACCACCTGGCCGGAGACCCCCGCATTGGCATCCTGGGACAGCCAGGCGATCGTCTCGGCGACATCGACCGGCAGCCCGCCCTGCTGCAGGGAGTTGAGCCGCCGACCGATCTCGCGCGTGGCAAAGGGCACGGCACCGGTCATCTCGGTCTCGATGAAGCCCGGCGCCACCGCGTTGACCGTGATCCCGCGGCTGCGCAGCTGGGCGTCTCGACCCAGGAATGTGGTCAGGCCGATGACTCCCGCCTTCGACGCGCCGTAGTTGGTCTGCCCCCGGTTGCCCGCGATCCCTGCGATCGAGGAGACCAGGACCATCCGGCCACCGTCGCGCAGGCCGCGCGGGCCGAGGATCGCATCGTTCATCCGCAGGATAGATTCCAGGTTGACCCCCAGCACCGAGGCCCAGCGCGCCTCGTCGGTGTTGGCCAGCAGCTTGTCGCGGGTGATCCCGGCGTTGTGGACCACGATGTCCAGGCCGCCGTGGCGCAGGTGAGCGTGATCGACGATCCGCTCCCCCGCGTCGGGCGCGGTGACATCGGCTTGCAGAGCGGTGCCCCGGAGTTGGTTGGCCACCCGAGCCAGCGCCTCACCCGCGGCAGGGACGTCGACCGCGACGATGGTCGCGCCGTCCCGCGCGAGCACCTCGGCGATGGCCGCGCCGATGCCTCGGGCCGCGCCCGTGACAACGGCAACCTTCCCGGCGAGCGGTTGGGTCCACTCGGTGCGCTCCACCGGCGCGCTGCCGCCGGATACCTCGATGACCTGCCCGGACACGTATGCCGATCGACCAGACAGCAGGAACCGCACCGCCGCTTCGATCTGGTCGTCCGCGCCCTCGGCGACCAGCAGCAGATTGGCGGTGCCACCGGCCCGCATCTCCTTGGCGACCGATTTGGTCGCCCCCACGAGGGCACGCCGAGCGGCCGCTTGGGCGGGTGTGGTGGCCGAGCTTTCCGGGCGCCCGATGACCAGGACTCGGCCGCTGCTCTTGAGCCGTTTGAGGGACGGGGCCACAACGGCGCGGAACCGCTCAAGGTCACCTGGCTCGGCGATGCCGCTAAGGTCGACGATGACCGCCGCTGCGGGCAGGGTGTCGAAGGGATCACCGACTTCGATTCCCTCGACGTCGAAGATGGTGCGGATCCGGTCGGCGATCGGGTGATCATCGTCGAGCCAGCCCAGCAGCGCAGCACCGTCCAGCAGGGGGGCGTCGACGGCATACCGGCGCAGTGTCGCGGGCTTGGGCAGCCCGAGGGAGTCGACCATCCGCTTGCCGAGCGGGGTGCCCAGGAGCGCGGCGTACGGGTCAGAACCGAGGATGCCCATGTCAGGCGGCTTCGAGGATCGCGACGACGCCCTGGCCGCCGGCTGCGCAGATGGAGATGAGGCCGCGACCGGATCCCTTCTCGTGCAACATCTTGGCCAGGCTGGCGACGATGCGCCCACCGGTCGCTGCGAACGGGTGGCCGGCCGCCAGCGATGAGCCGTTGACGTTGAGCTTGCTGCGGTCGATCGACCCGAGCGCACCGGGCAGGCCGAGCCGGTCGCGGCAGAACGCCTCGTCCTCCCAGGCCGCGAGGGTGACGAGCACGGTGGAGGCGAAGGCCTCGTGGATCTCGTAGAAGTCGAAGTCGGCGAGCGTCAGTCCCTGACGCGCCAGCATGGCCGGCACCGCAAAGATGGGCGCGGTCAGCAGGCCGTCGCCCCCGTTGACATAGTCGACGGCGGCAGCCTGCCCGTCGACGAACCAAGCCAACGGCGTGATGCGGTGGTCGGCCGCCCATTCGGCGGTCGAGAGCAGCACGGCCGAGGCCCCGTCGGTGAGCGGAGTCGAGTTGCCGGCCGTCATCGTGGCGCCCTCGCCCTTGCCGAAAACCGGTGCAAGAGAAGCGAGTTTCTCCACGGTGGTATCCGGGCGCAGGTTGCCGTCACGAGACAGGCCCAGGTAGGGGGTGACCAGGTCGTCGAAGAACCCGCGGTCGTAGGCCGCCGCAAGGTTGCGGTGGCTGGCCACGGCCAACTCGTCCTGGGCCTCGCGGGTGATCCCCCACTCCTTGGCGGTGATCGCCATGTGCTCGCCCATCGACATCCCGGTGCGGGGCTCGACGTTCTGCGGCACCGACGGCGTCAGATGCCCCGGGCGGATGCTGGCAATGATCTTCGCGCGGTCCATCGGGGTCTTGGCCCGGTTGAGGCGCATCAGGACACCGCGCAAATCGTCGGAGAACGCCATTGGGGCGTCGCTAGCGGTGTCGGTGCCGCCCGCGATGCCGCTGTCGATCTGGCCCAGGGCAATCTTGTTGGCGACGAGGATCGCGGCCTCCAGGCCGGTGCCGCAGGCCTGCTGCAGGTCATAGGCCGGGGTAGTGGGATCCAGCGACGTGCCCAGGACGCACTCGCGGGCGAGGTTCCAGTCGCGGGCGTGCTTGAGCACGGCGCCCGCCACGACCTCCCCGACTCGCTCCCCCGCCAGCCCGAACCGCGCCACGAGACCGTCGATCGTCGTCGTCAGCAGGTCGGCGTTGGTGGCCTTGGCATAGGCACCGCCGGACCGGGCGAACGGCACTCGGTTGCCGCCCAAGACGGCGACTGGACGTGGACTGGACGTGCTCACAGCGACTCCTCACCACGGCATACCGACCTGGCATGCCTGCAAAGCCAGGGTATGCCGGTGGGTCAGGTCACGGGAGTCGGGCGCGGTGTGCGGGGCGTGTGCCCCAGCGCACACCGGAGCGAGATGAGTGGATGTGAAGGGACTCGAACCCCTGACCTCTCGCGTGTGAAGCGAACGCTCTAACCAACTGAGCTACACATCCAGGCGGGCAACCGCGAAGGCAGGATAGCGGCCCGGGCGTGCCGCGCGCCAATCACCGACGCGTGGCGTCACGGGTCGACCAACTGTGCGGCCCGGTCCGCGAAGACGGCCGCGATGGCTGCCGTCACCGGGCCGGGATCGAGACGACGGTCGTCGACAGCGTGCACGGCCTGCACGTCGCGGGTGGAACTGGTGAGGAACACCTCGTCCGCTTCGGCCAGCACGCTCATCGGCAGATCGGCTTCCCGGATCGGAAGGCCCGCGGCCGCCGCCCATTCGACCACCAGCCCGCGCGTCACACCCGCGAGGGCCCCACTGGCCAACGGCGGAGTGAGCGCCACTCCGTCGATGACGACGAAGACATTCGACCCAGTCCCCTCAGCCAGTTCGCCGCGGGTGTTGGCGAACAACGCCTCGGATGCGCCAGCGCGATGGGCCGCTGCCAGGGCGATGACATTGTCGGCATACGAGGTGGTCTTCAGGCCGGCAGTCGCGGCCCGCTCGTTGCGCGTCCACGGCACGACATGGACCGCGGTGGAATCGGGGCGGCGGGCGATCGGCGCCGCCGCCACGTGATACCGCAGCCGTATGCCGTGCGCCTCTCGATCCGACCCCAGTGGGCCCAGGCCCCCGGTGACCCACCAGCGCAACTTGCCCAACGGCATACCGGGGGTGGCTGCGAGGACGGCGCCGACTCCCTCACGGATCTGGTCGTGGTCGGCGGGAGGCAGGCCGAGACCGGCCAGCGAGCGATCCATTCGCGCGAGGTGGCGGGTCAGCGCGAACGCGTGGCCATCCATGACCTTGGTCGACTCGAAGACGCCGTCGCCGACGACGAGGCCGTGATCGAGGGCAGGCACGCTTGGGCTCGACCCGTCGCGAAGGTGACCGTCGACCCAGACCAGTTGCGGCATGGGCCCCAGCTTGGCAGAGCGGGACTGCGGCCCTGACAGACGACCGGCCCCTGAATTGCGTTTCCGCAGCTCAGGGGCCGTCTTTTTTGGTGGGCGATACTGGGTTTGAATGTGTGTCACACGCTCTCACCGTTCCTGCCCGCCACCTGGGGCAACGCCCCTGCACCTGCGGATACGCCGACAGTAGCGCGTGTCCCCTACCGGACACAAGCGGCCACGCGCTAGCATGGGGATTGCATGTAGGTCGCATGCGACCACCCCGAGGGAAGGAACGCCGCATGCCGGGTAAGAAGGGACACCGCTCGTTCGGTCACCTGCGCAAGCTGCCGTCCGGCCGGTGGCAGGCGTCCTACCTGGGGCCCGACCTCCGGCGGCACAACGGGCCCAGCACCTACGAAGCGAAGATCGACGGGGAGGCGTGGCTGCTGGAGGAACGCCGGCTGATCGAACGGGGGCAGTGGGTGGCGCCGGCCGACCGGGCCGCGCTGGCCGAGGTGGACCGCCCGGTGACGTTCGGGGAGTACGCGGACACGTGGCTGGCGGACCGCGAGCTGAAGCCGCGGACCCGGGCGCACTACCGGCGCGCCCTGGAGGTGCACCTGCTGCCGGCGTTCGGGGACAGGGAGCTGGGCAAGATCACCCCGGCGGCCGTCCGCGCGTGGCACGCCGGTCTGGACCCGTCCCGGCGCACGACCCGGGCGCACGCCTACGGGCTGTTGCGGACCATCCTGGGGACCGCTGTTCAGGACGGGGAGCTGCCCGCGAACCCCTGCCACATCCGCGGGGCCGGCGCGGCGAGCCGTACCAAGAAGATCAAGCCGGCCACGCTGCCCGAGCTGGCCACGATCGTGGAGCACCTGCCCGAGCGGTATCGGGCCCTGGCGCTCGTGTCGGCGTGGTGCGCGCTGAGGTTCGGGGAGGCTGCCGAGCTGCGCCGCTCGGACGTGGACCTGGACCGCGGGCTGATCCACGTTCGGCGCGCGGTGGTGCGCGTGGACGGTGGGGTGATCGTGGGCACCCCGAAGAGCGCCGCGGGGGTGCGGACGGTCAACGTCCCCCCGCACCTGGTCCCGGTGCTGCGCGAGCACATAGCGGGCATGCCCATGCGGGGCCGGGACGCGCTGCTGTTCCCTGCCGCTGACGGGGTGAGCCACCTCAACCCCTCGAGCCTCTACCGGGTGTTCTACCCGGCGCGGGCGGCTGCTGGCCGTCCTGATCTGCGCTGGCACGACCTGCGGCACACGGGCGCGGTTCTGGCCGCCCAGACGGGCGCCACGCTGGCCGAGCTCATGGCGCGACTCGGGCACTCGACGCCCGCGGCTGCCATGCGTTACCAGCATTCCAGCGACGACCGGGACGCCCGGCTGGCGCGCGAGCTGTCGCGCATGGCTGAGGGGCAGACGCGGTGAGCGGGGACGGACCGGCGCGCGTCGTGGTCGTCTGCGACGACCCGGGCGCCTACCACGAGCACCGGGGCACGAGCGTCCTACGCACGTTCGCGCGCGACCTCATGGGCGGGGAGCACTGGGAAGAGGTGGAGCTCACGACGCCCCGCCACGCGCGCCGCAGGGCCGAGGCCCTGGCCCGGGGTGAGATTCCGCCGACCGCGCCACCGGGGAGCCCGCGAGGGCTGGGGGTGCGCCCTGCCGCAACGGTCGTTCTGCGCGGGGATGACGTGGACGAGCCCGCGACGAGCGCCACCCTGCGCGGAGACCTCGAGGCCGAGGGCCGCCGGCGCAAGTACGCCCTACGGTGCGGGTGCGGGCTGGCGCGGTCCGTCCGGGCCGAGGATGCGTGGCCGCTCTTCGACCAGCTGGCCGCGGCCGGCGTCGGGAGCCTCAGTCTGCGCGGGCTGATCGGATTGCTTGACGATCCCCGCGTGTCGTCGTGACTTTCTGAGCCGCACTATGCGTATTCTTGTCCGGTCAGGGCATCACACGTTCTGACCTGAGCCGGGCAGCATACCCGGCGCCCGCTCCGATTCTGGCGCTGGCCTAGTTGGTCCCCTGGCAGGGGCCGAGCTAGCCATGCCCGGAGGCATCGTTGAGCACCGCCACACGAACCCCCACGCCCTCCCCCGCTGCTGACCCGTGGGTGACCCAGGCCGAGGCCCGGGCATACCTGGGGGGCATCACTGACCGGACCCTACGCCGCTACATCGCCGCCGGAGAGCTGCCCGCCTACCGGCTCGGGGCCCGGCTGCTGCGCTTCCGCCGGTCCGACCTGGACGCCCTGCTGCGCCCCGTCCCCACGGCCGGCGGTGGTCGCATTGCGTGACCTGACAGACGAGCGACGCCCTCGCTCCCACGAGGACGCCGCCCAAGATCGATCCGCCGCCAAGCATCACGACACCGCCGATTCTATCGGCTCGTGCCGCCGCTGTGGGCACGTCCTGACCGCTGAGGCGTCGGTGCGCCGCGGTATCGGTCCGGTGTGCGTTCACCTGGAGCACGAGCCCGCCCAGGGGGTGGGAGCGTGAGCGCGACGACGACCCCCGCGGCCGTGGTGACCGAGCCCACGGCATGGCTCAGAGGCACCGCCGGCGCCCAGCTGCGCCGCGCCGCCCGGCTGGGACTGGACCCGCACGACGCGGCCGGGCCCATGATCGTGGCGCCCCTCGTGGGCCGCATGAGCATCCCGGGCAGCCGGGAGGACAGGACGTGTGACCGGTGCGGGCGCTACTGCGGGCCCGCTGAGCTGTTCCACCCCCTGGCCTACCGGGCCGCGGTGGCCCTCGTGCTGATCGGTGGACTGTGCACCGAGCACGCCGCCGCCGAGGGGGTGCGCGCATGACCGCCACGACGACCACGACGACGACCGAGGTTCGGGCATGGCTTGAGCGCGTCTACGCCGACGCGCCCGGGCTGCTGTCCGTGGTGCACATGGACGCCGGCGGCACCTTCCACGGCACCGGCGGCACGGTGGACAGCATCGACGCCGCGGCCGCACGAGCCGCCGAGCTGGACGCGGCCGGCGCCCAGGGGGTCTACCTGCGGACGACGACCCTTGCCCGCCCGCTGGGGCCGCACGAGCGGGGCAGCGCTGCTGACTCGCTGGCCCTGCCCGGGCTGTGGGCCGATGTGGACTTCGGGGAGCTCGGGCACAAGCCCGGCAAGGGGCTGCCCCTGCCGCCCGACGCGGCCGAGGCGTGGCGCATCGTGGCTGAGTCCGGCCTGCCGGCGCCCTCGCTGTGGGTGCACTCCGGTGGCGGGCTGTATCCGCACTGGCTCTTCCCCGCCCCGCTCGTGCTGGACGGCACGAACCGGGACCGGGCGGCCGAGCTGTCGGCACAGTGGCAGCAAGCCCTCAAGCGGTCTGCCGACCGGCTGGGATACGAGTACGGGGCCGGCGTCGGTGACCTGGCCCGGGTGCTGCGCATGCCGGGCACGACGAACCGCAAGGGGGGCCAGGAGCGCCCCTGCCGCGTCGTGGAGGACACCGGGGCCGCCTACACGCTCGAGGAGCTGGCGGGCGCCCTGGCGGCCGTCACACCCCCTCCCCCGGCGCCCGAGCCGCCCCGGGCGGTCCCGGTGCGCGACGTGCTGGGCACGCTGGCGCCGGGACGGTCGGCGTTCGACCTGCTGGACGAGCACGTGACCTTTGACGAGCTGCTGACCGGTGCGGGGTGGACGCGGCACCGCAAGAGCCACGCCCAGGCTGTGGAGCACTGCTGGACGCGTCCCGGTGACCCTGACAACCCCTGTAGCGCGCACACGCTGACCGCCCAGCCTGCCGTCCTGGTCGTGCATTCCGAGCTGGCCGGGCTGCCCACCGGTGGCGGGCAGAAACTCACGCGCGGCCGGCTGTTCGCCCACCTGTGGCACAACGGGGACGAGCGGGCCGCCGCGCTGGACCTGTTCGCCGCGATCGGTGGCAGGACGTGCACGCCGGCGGCCGCTGCGCTGCCGCTGCCCAGGCAGGCGTCTGCCCTGGCGGTGACGAGCACGCCGGCGGCCGCCCCGGCGCCCGAGGTGGCGGCCGCGGCCGTCGAGCATGAGGCGTTCTGGAGCGCCCGCCCCGAGCTCGGGCACGTGCGCGCGTTCGCTCGTGCCCGCCGCGCGAGCCCGTGGGCTGTGCTGGGCTGCGTGCTGGCCCGCGTCGTCGCCCAGGTCGAGCCGTGGGCTGTGCTGCCGCCCACCGTGGGCGGGCATGCGTCCCTGAACCTGTTCCTGGGGCTGGTCGGGCCCTCCGGTGGCGGGAAGGGTGCCGCCGAGGCCGCGGCACGTGACGCCCTGGACTACGGGGACACGCTCAACCCCTTGACGGTGGCCGGCGTCGGTTCCGGTGAGGGCATCGCGCACACCTACCTCCGGTACGTCGCCGGCAAGGGTGGCCAGCGGGGCAAGGTCGAGCAACACACCACGCGGGCCCTGTTCCGGGCGCCCGAGGTTGACACCCTGGCCGCGCTGAAGGGTCGGCAGGGGAGCACGCTGCTGCCCAAGCTGCGCGACGCGTGGAACGGTGACGCGCTGGGATTCGCTTACGCCGACGTGACACGCCGGCTGGACCTGGCCGCGCACGCCTACCGGCTGTGTCTGGTCGTCGGTATCCAACCGGCGCGGGCATTCGTGCTGCTGGACGACGCGGACGGGGGCACCCCGCAGCGGTTCCTCTGGCTGCCGGTGCTGGACCCCGGCATGCCGGACGTCAGGCCGGACGAGCCCACGCCGATGCCCTGGCATGTGCCGTCGATCCGCCGGGACCGCCCCGGGCGGCACGTGCTGCCGGTGTGCGAGGCCGCGACCGATGCCGTAGACCGGGCAGCGCTGGCCCGCAACCGTGGCGAGGTGGACGCCCTGGACGGGCACGCGCTGCTGGCCCGGCTCAAGGCTGCCGCCGCCCTGGGGCTGCTCTTCGGCCGGGCCGAGGTGACGGCCGAGGACTGGGCCCTGGCCGGGCAGCTCATGGCGGTGAGCGACGCCACGCGAGCCGGGATCGTGCGGCAGCTCGGGGACAGCCGGGCGGCCGTCGAGGCAGCTCGGGGACGGGCTGACGGTCTGCGGGCCCTGGCCGCCGAGGAGGTGCGCGAGGAAGCGACGGTGCAACGTGTCCGGCGGACGGTGCTGCGCAAGATGGGCAGCGGGTGGACGACGCGCGGCGCGCTGCGCAAGGCCCTGACGTCCCGGGACCGCCCCTACTTCGACCAAGCGCTGGACGCCCTCGTGGACGCCGGGCTGGTCGAGGCCCAGGACGTGGCCGGGACCGGGCAGCCGGGCGCTGAGTACCGGCTGATTGGGGGTGCGTCATGAGCACCCCAATAAGGGTGGCCAAAAGTGGCCATGGCCACCCTTCCACCGTCGTGCGCCAGAATCTAGCGAAATCCTTAGACGCTCTGACCTGCATAAATACGTCTCAAGGTCTAATCGCGGGCGAGGCGAGGTTTGGCCAAGGGTGGCCATTGGCCACCTGGCCACCCTTCCGCCACGTCAAGCGCGCGAGCTGCGAGCGGGCCGCGTCGTGATCCCCGCGCACCTCGAGGAATGCCCCGAGCACGGCGCGCCCGTCGTCGTCGCCGGCGGCCGAACGCTGCCCGGCTGCCCCTCGTGCGAGCACCTGGCCACGCGCCGACCCGTGCACGCCCAGGACGCCGCCGCGTCGAGCTCACCGGAGCCGAGCCCGACCGAAACGGCACCGCTCATGTCCGGCACACCTCTGGCATTCACCGGACCCCGACCCCGACGCGCCACCCCGAGGACCACAACCCCGGCAGAGGACACACCTAGTGCACTAGGCCCGCGACGCCCCACCTACGGGCCCACGAGTGAGGCCGGCGCGTGAGCACGATCGGACCCACACTGACGCCGCAGACGCCCGAGTGGGGCAGGCTCGGGCACGTCCTGGAGGAGCTGCGCGCCGCCGGGACGATCACCCCGTGCCGCGAGGGTATGGCGTGGACCTCCGAGGACGAACGGGCCCGCGCTGCGGCCGTCCTGGCGTGCCGGGGCTGCCCCGCCCTGGCCGCGTGCCACGCCGCCGCCGAGAGCACCGGGGAGCGGTTCGGGGTGTGGGCAGGCAGGGACCGCACCCCGCGGGCCCGCGCCGGTCAGGGGGCAGCGTGAGCACCCCGAGGACGACGACGAGCCCGGCGGCCGTGGTGCTGGTCCGGACCGGGCGCGAGCTGCTGGCCGAGGTGACCTACGCCGACGAGCTCGGGGCCGACGCCGGGCGGATCGTGGTCCGGCGCCGACCTAACGGCCGGTGGCGCTGTTCGTCCTGCGGGCCGGGCACCGTCTGCGGGCACGTCCTGGCCGTGGACCTCACCGAGCGCGCGAGGGCCGCGCTGGAGGACGCCCCGACCCCCTCCGAGGTGGCCGGCACTGGTTTGGACCCAGTAGCGCGAACGTCCCCCGAACGTGCGGTGACCTGCGACGACGACCGCCCGGCACCGCCCGACCCCGGCGCGCGTGCGATCCGTGTGCGATCCGAGGCCCTGGCGGGGCCCGTCGCGGGCCCTCCGGTGGAGGTGGCCCGGTGAGCCGGGCAGGCCGGGCGCGGGGCCCTCCCAGGCTGCCGACGCTACCCCGCCGCCGACTCTGGCACCCCCCTCAACCCCCCCAGCACGACGAACCCCCCAGGAGACAAACCCATGAGCACGACCACGACGACCACGACGACCACGACCACCCCCGACGCCCTGGCCGGCACGCTGCGCGACCTCGTGGCCCAGCTGCGGCAGGCCGAGGCGTTCACGGACCCCGACCTGAACCCCGAGGCGATCAACCGGCGCCGGGAGCAGATGCGTGCCGACGCGCTGGAGCGGGCCCGCGCCACGATCGGCACCGCGCACGAGGTGGCCACGTTCAAGGCCGAGCGGGCCGCCCAGGCCGCCACGGCCGGCGCGAGCGGGCAGGACACCGCCGCCGACCTCACCGCCCGCGCGTATGCGTGGGAGCGGGCGCGGATGCTGCTGGAGGCCGGCCGCGACCTGGACGACGTGCTGGCCGGCGCCGACGAGCTGACCGCGCGTGCCGTGGGTGAGTGGGCGCCGACGTGGCTGCGCGCCCAGACGGTGCGCCCCTCCCCCGAGCAGGACGCCCGGGGGCACCACCTGTTCACCGAGCCGGACACCTCGCACGTTCTGCCCGCGGTGGCCGCCCGGCTGGCCGAGGTGGCCGCCGACCCCGCGCCCTACGTGACCGCCCAGGCCACGGCCGCCGAGGCCGAGCGCACCGGGCTGTACGCCGAGGTGCTGGGCACGCTCGAGCGGTCGGGCCGGCTGTCCGGTGACCTGGCCAACCGGCTGAACCGGCACGCGCCGGAGGCATACGCCGCCGTGATGGGCTCGTGAGCAGGAAGAGCCCACGGCGCCCGTTCGAGGTGGCCGACGCCCTGGACGTGCGGCAGATGGAGGCCGACGAGCGCGACCGGGTGCGGGAGGCCGAGCGGGCCGCCGCCCAGGCGTGGGCCGACGAGGTGCAAACCCGGCTGCACGCCGTGCCGGTGATGTCCCCCGAGGCCCGCCGGCTGTCGGTGGACTACGCCGACGCGCTGGAGCTCGTGCGCTCGTGCCGGTCGGACAACTCGTGGAGGTGGGCACGGGGTGCGCGGTGGTGAGCTGACCGCGTGACCTGCCCGGGCGCCCCGGTCGTCCCCTCGTGGGGTGGCCGGGGTGCCGTCGTCCTCGCGCGCGTGCGCGCCTCACAAGGCCGAACGGGGGTGAACGTTCCGCGTGCGTGCGGCATTCCGGCGGGTCGGCGTGGTGGTCCCGGTGGGCGGTCGGGCGGGTGGGGTGGCGGGGCGAGCGGGTGGACCAGCTGCGGCACGACCGCGGACCCCCTGACGGGGGGCAGGGTGGTGGCGAACCCCCCCAGTGCCGTGACACGTGTTCGCGCCGCGCACGACTCGGGACCGCCGGCGTTTCGCTGCTGGCGGTCTGAGCCGTCGAACCCTGGCCGGCCGTGCACGAGCCGAGCCAGGGCCACGCGCCCCGCGCTGCGCGTGTCGGTCACCGTTCGCGGGCCCTGCCGTGTTGGTGCCCGGCTGGCAGGTGGGATGAGCGCCGGGAGGCTGCTGCTGCGACCTGTGGCCGCCCTGGACGCGGTGAAGGGGAGGCACCGCGCCCAGGACGACGACGGGCGGCACAGAGGCCGCGTGGTGGGGTCGCTAGGCACCACCTCCGCTCACGGGGCCGACGTAGAGCCAGGACGTGCCCAGGGTGCGCCCCAGCACGTCGTCTAGGGCCGCTGCTATGTCCTGCGGGGTGGCGGTCGTGGAGATGAGCACGACCACCTCCGAGGCACCGGGGATGCCGACCGCGGCCACGTCCTGGGGCAGCTGGTCCGTGGCGTGGACGCGGATCACGAGCCGCCGCCCATCGCTGCCCGGCGTGCCCGGTCCCGGGTGAGCGCGTCGAGCACCGCGGCCGCGTCGAGCCCGAGCAGGAACGCCCGGGCGGGCCCGTTGAGCCATTGCGCCGCGTCGTCCTCCGGCATCTCTTCGAGGGCCGACCAGAGGGCCACGAGGGCCGCGTGCGCTGCCCGGTGGCGCTGGTGCCTGTTGGGGCTGCCGGCGGGTCGCAGGCCGGCGCCGGTGGCCGTCGTGGTGCCCCTGGTGGTCGTCGGCCCGTTCACCGGTCGGCCGCCCGGTCGAGCACGTCGAGCGCGTCGGAGAGCCGGTCACGCTCGGGGCCGGCGGGGATGCTCGGGAGCACGTCGCGCAGGACCGCACGGGCGAACACGACCGCGCCCCAGACGGGGACGGGGCACGATGCCTGCCCGCACCGGCAGGGGAGCGTCTGGCAGGGCTGGCCCTGGTCGTCGTCGTCGGGCGCGGGTGCCGGCGCGGGGTGCCGGTAGCACTCGTGCGCTGCTGCTGCCCGGTCGTCCCCGTTGCAGAAGGGGCAGAGGCTGGCGGTCCTGGGACGCCGTTCGGCGTCCCAGGACCGCCCGCACGTGCCGCAGGTGGCCACGTCGTCGGGGTGGACCCCGACCGGGACCGCCACGAGCTCGGACCACCCCTGCCCGATCCGCTCGAGCGCTTCCCCGCTGACGTGCCGCCGGGTGCCCGCGGTGATCTTGAGCGGGGCCCGCCGCCCCTGCCGGGGTGGTGCCGGTAGTGGGAGTCGGGGGCGATCCCCAGAGGACGAGCTTGCCGGGCGCTCATCGCTGGCCGCCCTGGTCGTCGTCGTCCTGGTCGTCGCGGTCGTCGTCGCCGGCGTCCGCGAGGGCCCGCGCGAGCCAGGACCGGGCCGCCGCCGCTGCCGCGGCAGGGTTGTCCTCGTGGCCGTAGACGGTGAAGGCGTCCACCTCTTGCAGCCGGCCGTCCTCGAGGACCGCGTGCACGTTGTACGTCGCGGACCCGTTCCACGTGACCACGTAGCCGTCATCGGCCGCTAGGGGCAGGGTGCCGTCGCTGAGCACGTCCGCGAGGGTCTGCGGGTCGGGCATGTTGGGCCAGGGCATCACAGTCCCCCGTCCGCGAGGACGGCGAGCGATCCGACCGAGAGGCCGAACGCCGCGAGGAATGCCAGGGATGAGAGAGCGTCTAGGATTGCGTCCACGATGGGCACCGTTCCTGCCTGTCGAGGGCCCGGGGCCGGGGGTGTGTCCTCTCCGGTGGGCGATCGCACGTGGGTTGCACGACCGTCCGGGACGAAGAAAGCCCCTGACCGCGTTTCCGCTGGTCAGGGGCTGTTTCCTGCTGGTGGGCGATACTGGGTTTGAACCAGTGACCTCTTCCGTGTCAAGGAAGCGCGCTAC